>NZ_CP043761.1:2572951-3216189 GCF_008386395.1 Paenibacillus sp. 37
CAGAATCCTTCGAAGGTGTCGAGAAATCGTACGCCATTCAGGCCGGACGCGAAGTTCGCGTTATGGTACAGCCTGAGAAGATCGATGATGCTGAAGCCTTCCGCTTAGCCCGTGACATCACGAAGATGATTGAGAATGAACTCGACTATCCGGGTCACATCAAAGTCACCGTCATCCGGGAAACCCGTGCGGTTGAATACGCAAAATAGAGCAATACGGAAAAGTGGCCGCGGTAGTGGGCCACTTTTCCTGTTGATAGCCTGTTAAAAGGCAACTATACATTATGGAGCATAAGATAGAGTCCTGCAAAGGTTCAACATTTGAAAAAAGAGAACTTTGCAGGAATTGAGGAGGCAGTAATCAGTGAAAGTTTTGTTTATTGGTGACATTGTAGGCAACGTGGGACGTAAGGCATTAAAGGAAAATTTACCGTACCTAAAATCGAAGTATAAGCCACATGTGGTGATTGTGAATGGTGAAAATGCGGCAGCAGGTCGCGGCATTACCGGTGCAATCGCAAATGAGTTTTTCAACTGGGGTGTACATGGTATTACACTTGGTAATCATACTTGGGACAATAAGGATATTTTTGATTTTATAGATGATGAGCCCCGCATGATTCGTCCAGCGAACTTTCCACCAGGCACACCAGGGCGAGGATACACGGTTGTCAAAGGCGAAGGGAAAGAGCTGGCGATTGTCAATCTGCAAGGAAGAACGTTCCTGCCTGCTCTGGATTGTCCATTCCGTGTAGCTGATGAAATTGTAGACGAGCTGCGCCAAGACCATAAATGTATTTTGGTCGATATGCATGCGGAAGCGACGTCAGAAAAGATTGCCATGGGATGGCATCTGGATGGACGTGCGTCTCTCGTTGTAGGTACACATACGCATGTACAGAGTAATGATGATCGGATTTTGCCTGGAGGAACGGCTTACTTGACGGATGCAGGCATGGTAGGGCCTCGTGACGGTATATTGGGTATGGAGCGTGAGGCCGTGCTGCGTAAGTTCTACACCCAGCTACCTGTACGTTTTGTTGTAGATGATGGCAAATGGCATTTCCATGGTGTTTTTGTTGAAATTGATGAAGCTACAGGTGCGGCAACACGCATCGAAAAAATTCGTCTGATGGAGGACGAGTGGCGCATGGAATAGGGGCATTGTCCCATTTTGCAGGGAAACCCGTCTAAAAAGAAGGAATTTTTTTGCCTCCCGCGAATAACATCTAGTAAGTGGAAACAAACTTTCAACATTCCCAGGGAGGTACTTACCATGGATGTATTAAAAGTTTCAGCAAAGTCCAATCCTAATTCTGTAGCCGGCGCTCTTGCAGGGGTTCTTCGTGAACGTGGAAATGCTGAACTGCAGGCAATTGGAGCGGGAGCACTGAACCAAGCCATTAAAGCGGTAGCGATAGCCCGGGGATTTGTAGCACCAAGCGGAGTTGACCTGATTTGTATTCCAGCTTTTACAGACATTGTGATCGACGGCGAGGACCGAACGGCCATTAAGCTGATTGTGGAGCCCAGATAATACATGCAGTATGCATTGAACCTGTTTACGATGTAGACAGGTTTTTTTGCGTTTTCTTAGCAATAACATATTGAGGAGGGTATAAGATGTCCATGTCTGATTGGCGTGTAGCTGATTTTCACTGTGATGCACTGAGCAAAATTTTGATGCAGCCTGCTCTTTCTTTTGAAGATGCTCCACAACTGGATGTGAATTTGCAACGCTTGAAAGAGGGGAAAGTAGGGTTGCAGGCGTTCGCCATCTATTTACCCGAAGTACTTGGCAGAGGCAAGTTTGAACATGTCATGGGGCAGTTGGAGATTTATCGTAGACGTGTGGAGAGAAGTCAGGAGCGGCTTGGCGGCACACAGACGTTGTTATGGCGTGAACAGGTGGCTCAGGTGGGGCAAACAGAGGGGCCGTGGGGATTAATCACACTGGAGGGTGTGGACGGCCTGGAGGGCAACCTGTTCTATCTGGAGTTATGTTATCAGATGGGCGTTCGAATAATCGGACTAACGTGGAATTATGCCAATTGGGCGGCTGACGGAGTCATGGAGAAGCGTGGGGCAGGTCTGACCGAGAAAGGGAAAGAACTGGTGCACCAGTGTAATGAAATCGGAATGCTGTTGGATGTGTCACATCTGACGGAGAAAGGGTTCTGGGAACTGGCTGACTTGAGTAAGCGTCCTTTTATCGCCTCCCACTCCAACAGCTATAGCGTATGTCCCCATGTGCGTAATCTGAAAGATGATCAGATTCAGGCTATCATTGCCCGGGAAGGGCGGATTGGACTGACGTTTGTACCCTGGTTTGTAAAGCAGGAGGGTGAGGTACGTATAGAAGATCTGCTGCCTCATATTGAGCAATTCTGTTCTCTAGGCGGGCAGCACCATCTGATGATGGGGTCTGATTTTGATGGAATTTCAAGGTATATTCAGAAACTTGAACATTCAGGACATTATCCGAGACTGATGGAAATCCTGCTCAAACATTATGATGAACATCTGGTTCGTGGCTGGTTGTGGGGGAATGCAATGAGTTATCTGGGGGAACACTTGCCAGAGAGCAATCCGAAGATGCAGATGAAGGGGAATTCCATGAAATAGTGAACTGGTGTGTGCGTTGAATGGGTTGAATGAAACTTGTTTTCCAAATAAAGGAGGGGAATTATGGTGAAATAAGTGTATTTCATGAATTTTCACCAGTTCGTTTTCATTTCACTCCAAAAAGGGGTATAATACCATTGGATTGTTAAGAGCCTGAGTACAGGCCATAGATAAACAAGGAGTGAAATTTACAATGAGTAAAACAGTACCTGTGGGCGTATCTGCCCGTCACATTCATGTATCCCAAGAGCACGTTGAAATTTTGTTTGGCAAAGGTTATGAACTGACTGAATTTAAACCTCTGTCCCAGCCTGGCCAATACGCTGCTAACGAAACAGTAGCGGTAATTGGTTCGAAAGGACAGTTTGATAAAGTGCGTATCCTCGGACCTGTTCGCCCTGAAACGCAACTGGAGATCTCCATGACAGATTCATTTGCGATTGGTGTTAAAGCACCTGTACGTGAATCTGGAAGCATTGAAGGTACACCAGGAATCACAATTAAAGGTCCTGCTGGTGAAGTAACGATTGATAAAGGTGTTATCGTTGCTGCTCGTCACATTCACTTCCATACTTCTGATGCTGCTAAATGGGGTATTGAGGACAAACAAATGTTGAAAGTTCGTCTGGGTGGAGATCGCGGTCTTGTACTGGAAAATGTACTGGCTCGTGTATCCGATTCTTTCGCACTGGACATGCATATTGATACAGATGAAGCTAACGCTGCTGGCGCTCGTAATGGCGACACTGCTGAAATCATCGATTAATGACATGTATAGCTTCAGCCCCCAATTTTGGCGGTCTGAATAACATATAAACCTGAGCACAGCCAACAGGGGTCGGTTAATTCCAGCCCTGACGGCAAGGCTCAGGTTTTTGTGTTTTCTGAGTGCTCTTCTGAGCATGGCATGTTTCGGATTAGACGAAGGGAGATGCGCTTTGGATGTGGAACTACAGCCCAATTCATGCTATAATTTGCTGTAATGCTCTTTTAATGTTCCAAGCAAGGAATTCACGTGGAACAGGGATGAATGAACGATTTTTTATTAATAGAGGCTGTAAGGAGTGACCGAAGGAAATGGCTAAAGACTCAAAAAAGGATTACTCCCAATATTTTGATTTCTCCGATGCCAAAGTAATTTCGCAAGATGAATTCAGCAAAAAGATAAGAATCCGGGGCCGTGAGATTAACATCAAATCGGAACCCAATCATCGTCAGGAGAAACAGCGGGGCAAGGAAGACGTCCAGGTGCTTTACGAAAATGCCGTTCCCAATGAACTGAAAAACATAGGGAAAGGCAAACATTATATTGTATATACGTATGGATGTCAGATGAACGAGCATGACTCGGAGACCATCAAAGGACTTCTAGAGTCTATGGGGTATCAGGCTACAGAGGATCGCAAAGAAGCTGATATTATTCTGCTCAACACATGTGCCATACGAGAAAATGCGGAAGATAAAGTATTTGGTGAGCTTGGTCACCTGAAAACGCTAAAACTCGAACGTCCGGGATTGTTACTTGGTGTATGCGGGTGTATGTCCCAAGAAGAAGGCGTCGTCAACCGAATCATGCAGAAGCATGGCTTTGTGGATATGATCTTTGGTACACATAATGTGCATCGACTGCCACATCTAATCCAGGAAGCGCTGTTCAGCAAAGAAATGGTTGTTGAGGTATGGTCCAAGGAAGGCGACATTATTGAGAACCTGCCGAAGAAACGTGAGGGTATGCGCGGCTGGGTGAACATTATGTATGGCTGCGACAAATTCTGTACATATTGCATCGTTCCGTTCACGCGGGGCAAAGAACGCAGCCGTCGTCCGGAAGATGTCATTGCCGAAGTACGTGATTTGGCACGACAAGGTTTTAAGGAGATCACGCTTCTTGGTCAAAATGTGAATGCGTACGGCAAGGATTTCACCGACCTGAACTACAGTTTTGGTGACTTGATGGATGCCATTCGCCTTATTGATATTCCGCGAGTACGGTTTACAACCAGTCACCCACGTGACTTTGATGACCGCTTGATTGAAGTACTGGCCAAGGGCGGAAATTTGGTAGAGCACATTCATCTACCGGTGCAATCTGGCAGTTCGGAAGTACTCAAACGTATGAGCCGCAAGTATAACCGGGAACACTATCTGAAACTGGCTGACAAAATTAAAAAGGCCATCCCGGATGTTGTGTTGACAACGGATATTATTGTTGGTTTTCCAGGGGAAACGGAAGAACAGTTTGAAGATACACTTTCCCTTGTCCGTGAAGTAGGGTATGATTTTGCCTATACCTTTATTTATTCCCCGCGTGAAGGTACACCGGCTGCAGTGATGGAAGATAACGTACCGATGGAAGTGAAGAAGGAACGTTTGAAGCGCTTGAACGAAACGATCAACGAATACAGCCACCGAAGCAATGAAGAGCAACGGGGCAAAATCGTTGAAGTGCTCGTTGAAGGCGAGAGCAAACGGAATTCCGAAGTTCTGGCAGGACGTACGCGCAGCAACAAGCTGGTGCATTTTGAAGGACCTAAAGATTTGATCGGTACTTTCGTACAAGTGGAAATCACCGATCCGATGACTTTTTATATTCGGGGCAACCTGCTCTCAGAGCCGGTAGCTGCCAATCAGTAATACACACACAATAAGATGAATGATTTTTGCACTTAGTGGGGTTGCAGCCGAGCGTAGCGAAGGTGACGGAATCGATTCTGTAGAAGCGAAGCGTGCGCCTTTGTCTCCGAATTTTAACCTTGAACAATTTTCAATCGAAAAAATCCGGAGACAACAGCGATCAAAAGAACGATCCGACACCGCAGCGGTCACTCAGCAGTCGAATGAGCTTAGTGCAACATCCAGTATTCATCTTATATCATCTCATAGAATGGAGCGATTTCAGTGGCGCAGGAAGAAGTGCAGTACAACCATTATGGAATGCCAACCTACGATACGCGCAATCTGGTCATACGCGACGACATTATGGGAAAAGCCAAAGAATTGGCTGATATGCTCGGAACGAGTGAGGAAGTTAGACAGTTTCAACAGGCTGAAACCAAAATTCGGGATCATGAGCGCATCCAGCAGTTGATTGCAACGATTAAGAAAAAACAAAAAGAGATTGTTGCTTTTGAAAGCTTCAAAAATGTGGAGATGGTCAGTAAAATTGAACAGGAAATTGAAGATTTGCAAAGCGAACTGGACAGTATTCCATTGGTTACGGAATTCCAGCAGAGTCAGAGCGACATCAACTACTTGCTTCAACTCGTGATTTCGGTAATCCGGGATACAGTTTCCGAAAAAGTAAACGTGGAGGCTGGAACGGATTCACCTCCGACCAGTTGCGGTTAAATGACGGAAGGGTGCGGACGCTGTCCGCGCCTTTTTTGACATTGCATAACTGTTAACGTGGAGTGGCTATCGCCAAGTACCCGGAATATAATTCCAAGCAAAGCTCCACGCTGTGGGGTTATTTTGTGTGGCGTAGCTGATTTTTAATGATAAAGGCACATGACATCAAGAGAGCTTGATACGTACAGTAAATAAAGGAGAAATGAATAATGAGTATTTTGGACAAAATGGTGGAAGACGGAGACGGACGATTCTGGGGATTTCTCGGCTGTCGTTATATTAAAGGAGACGGCAAAGAAGTACAGATCGCGTTGACAGCAGGCGAACATCATACCAACTCCATGGGGATTATACATGGGGGTGTACTGACTTCACTGATGGACCAAGCGATGGGGATGGTTGCAACAGCAGCAATGGAAGTAGATGGCTGTGTGACAACGAATCTGAACGTACATTTTCTCGCACCGATGAGACAAGGGGAATTAACGGTGACGGCTACGGTACTACATCAGGCTGGACGCAGTGTTACGACTCAATCGGAGGTTCGTGATGCATCGGGCACGTTGGGATGTATGGCTACGGCGACATTCCGCATAGCACGCCCGAGAACGTAACGCACGAATCCTACGGTTGACAAAAGATATTATTATGTCATAATGAAATTATCAAAATGAAAATAGTCGGTGGTGCCCATGAGCGAAAACTACGAACACTTCAATGCAGAGAGCGACGAACAAGCAGCACGTGCTTATAGTTCCCAAAAATATCGTACCCCCGATGGTGTTCCTGCGGATATCGTTATGTTCACCTTGACCAAGCGGGAACGCAAGACAGTGACCAAGACACTTCCCATTCGGGAACTGAAAGTGATGCTGATCAAGCGCAAAGGCTGGCCTTTTGCAGGTAGATGGGCATTACCCGGTGGTTTTTGTCAGGAGAATGAATCCATCTACGGAGCAGCAAAGCGTGAGCTGATGGAAGAGACAGGTGTAGACGGTGGACATCTGGAGTACTTGAATGTATACAGTCAGCCGGGTCGTGACCCGAGGGGCTGGATTATTTCTCACGCATTTTTCGCGCTTGTGGAAGAATGGATGCTGGATCAACGCCAAGCAGCAGATGATGCCGAAGATGTTGGATTGTTCACCATTCAGGAGGCGCTGCAAGAATTGGAACTGGCCTTTGATCACAGAACAATCATCGAAGATGCTTATCGACGTATTCAACAGCAGATGCTGGAAACGACGATTGCTCGTCAGTTCCTGCCACGTGATTTTACATTAAGTGAATTATATCAGGTTATTCAAAGTGTTGTACCGGATTTTGAAGAACCAAACTTCATTCGCAAGATTACGTCTACCCGCAGTCGCAAAGGCATTGTGGAAGAGGTACGGGATGAAGAGGGGAACTTGGTGAGTTCCAACCAGTACTCGCAGCGTCCGGCGCAGCTATATCGTTTTACAGAACTCGTACCACGACTTTCCATCTATACGTAATAAGGTGTAGGTGCGTCAATTGGATTGAATCAGAATCAACCATTTCTGGGATAAAGGGAGTGTTGACGATGAAAGCACTGATTGTCATTGATTTTACGAAGGATTTTGTGACAGGTTCTTTGCCTGTAGGTCAGCCGGCAGTAGAGATCGAAGAGACGATTGCAGCTGTAACCGAGGCCTATTGTAAGAACAAACATGAGGTAATCATGGCTGTGGATCTGCACGAAGAAAATGATCCGTACCACCCGGAGACTGTACTTTTCCCACCTCATAACATCAGAAATACGGAGGGAAGACAGTTATATGGACGTCTTGCCCAAGTGATGGAAGAACGAAAAACCGATATTCGGTGGATGGATAAGACGAGATATAGTGCATTCTGTGGGACCGATCTGGAACTCAGACTGCGTGCACGTGGTATTACGGATATTGCACTGATTGGGGTATGTACGGATATTTGTATATTGCATACCGCAGTGGATGCTTACAATAAAGGTTTTCATATTACGGTATATGAAGATGCTGTTGCCAGCTTTAATCCGGCAGGACATGAATGGGCGCTAGGACATTTTCGTTCCAGCCTGGGTGCTTCGGTGGTTAAGGCGAGTGAGACAGTCCTTGCGTAATTTAATCGATAATCCTGTTGGGTTGACCTCCCTGTTAGGAACCGGATGAATGTGGTGAATGGTGTATATAGTTTTGTTACGGGAGACTTGTTTGTTTAATACGGATGAACAGAATCATGAAGAATAAGTCTCCATATGTTAACCCGTGTCCACAGATGAAACCTGGGGGCACGAGCGGAAGTCAGAGAGGATGAGACAAATGCAGACAACTAGCCTGGCTTTACATACGGATAAATATCAGATCAATATGATGTACGCCCATTGGGTGAATGGTACTCACAAGCGGAAGGCGGTATTTGAAGCCTATTTCCGTAAGCTTCCTTTTGGCAACGGATATGCGGTATTTGCCGGATTAGAACGGATTGTGAACTACATCAGCCAGCTTCGGTTTACGATGGACGACATCAAATTTTTATCCAAACAAGAGGAAAATTACGATCCGGTCTTTCTGGAAGAGTTGCTCCAGTTTTCATTTCAGGGGACGATTCATTCCATGAAGGAGGGCGCAATTGTTTTCCCTGACGAACCGCTCATTCGGGTAGAAGGCTCCATTATGGAGACACAATTGGTGGAGACGGCGATACTTAACTTCATGAATTATCAGACGTTGATTGCAACCAAGGCTTCGCGGATCAAACAGGTGGCACAACAGGATACGTTGCTCGAATTCGGTACACGGCGTGCACAGGAAGCGGATGCTGCCATCTGGGGCGCACGAGCTTCGTATGTAGCAGGCTTCCATGCAACGTCCAACATGCTGGCCGGAGAGCGCTTCGGAATCCCAACAGCAGGTACACACGCCCATTCCTGGGTACAGAGCTTTATGAGTGAGCAGGAGGCGTTTGACGTGTATGCCAAAGTGTTGCCTGATCAGGTTACGCTGCTGGTTGATACCTTTGACACGTTGAACAGTGGAGTACCTCACGCCATCAAGACAGCCAAGAAGTTGGAGAGCCAAGGCAAAAAGATGAACGCGATTCGTCTGGACAGCGGTGACCTTGCGTACTTGTCGATTCAGGCGCGTCAGATGCTGGATGAGGCTGGGCTGGATTATGTGAAAATTGTAGCATCCAATGATTTGGATGAAAATACGATTTTCAACCTGAAAGCTCAAGGAGCACGGATAGATACATGGGGTGTTGGTACACAGTTGATTACGGCTTCTGACCAGCCATCTTTGGGTGGAGTGTACAAATTGGTGGAACGTGAAGTGGACGGTGCCATGCTGCCTACGATCAAAATATCTGCCAATCCTGAAAAGGTGTCCACTCCAGGTAAAAAGGAAGTGTTCCGGATCATTGATCCGAAACATGGCAAAGCGATTGCAGATTATATCTGCTATCCAGATGAAGAGCAGCCGCTACAGGGCGGACCGCTCAAGCTGTTCAACCCGCTACACCCTTACCTGAAAAAGACGGTTACCCGCTACGAAGCGGTCAATATGCTGGAGCCAATCTTTGTGAATGGACGCAAAGTGTATGAACTGCCTAATCTGGATGAGATTCGGGCGTACCACCGGGAACAGATGAACCTCTTCTGGCCGGAATACCAACGGAAACTGAACCCGGAGATCTACCGTGTGAACATCAGCCCTGCGGCATGGAATATGAAGCAGAAGCTCATTGCGGAACATGTGAAATCCACAGAGGAATGATCTACACATAAGAATTACAAAGAGGCATAACCAGTGAGGGATACTGGCTTATGCCTTTTTGATGCCTATAAAATGTATACGTTCTTAGCGGATTTGAACGATTCAATGATCGCAAGCAAAATTTCCCGCTATACGCGTTCTGTCTTCTGTGAAAGTACGTCGATAGTTGATAGACTTTATTCTTATATGATCCCGATGAGATGGACCAGGGATGTAAGAAATCTCATGGACAGACTGCCCAGGTAGCAGGCTATACTGGAATTTGTCTTGTTCAGTTCGAGAGATTGTTCAAAAATAGACTTTTGAACATGTATTTACAGGGGGAACAGCAGTTATTATTTCTCGGGAAAGCGCAGGAGACGCCAAATTCTGCAACTATTGATTCAATCCCGCAGCTGCAGGGGATGAAAGTAAGAGGAGGTGCAGACATGAGATGGATACTAGGACTGGTCTGGATCGCTTTTATTGCCTATGCATTGTTGTTGGCACCGGGGCAGTCACCTGGAAGTGATCCAATTTTCAAAGAACTGATTACCATGCAAAGCAAAGAACCTTGGTTACTTACGGTATTTTCGTGGTTAGGTATTTTCCCGGCAGTTTATACTTGTATGCTGTTAAGAACATCTGTGAAAGAACGAGGTGGCCGTGTACCGGCTTGGCCTTTTGTTATACTTTCTTTCGGACTTGGTGCTTTTGCGCTGCTTCCCTATTATGCATGGTCGTCATCCGCGAATAGAGCTTCGGGTTACGCAAGCTTGCACTTTGGTCGTCAGCGGGAGTCGGGAATTGGACGGGTAGCAGCTCATAAGTTGACGCATGTAGTCCTTCTGCTGTTGACGCTGGGTACGGCATTCTATGCCGTGACGCAAGGTCATCCGGATGAATATATGGACGCGTTCAAGCAATCTGACTTTGTACATATCATGACGATTGATTTTGTACTGCTGACCTTGCTTTCCGTGATTGCGATATACAGGGATGCCAAAGGCAGTCGACGTTCACCAGCTTGGGCCGCGGCAGGCATCATCCCTATTGTGGGTCCGCTAATCTATCTGTTGACGCTCAGGAGAGACAGAGCTTGATCATCAACATCTGAAGAATCCAGAAGTAAAAGGTAGCCGTTAAGCCTGAATACGAACAATTCATGTGCTTAATGGGAAAATATATAAAATCCAAATAAGGAGTGGCTATTGATGAAAAAACATTTTAACGCATATGTTGTCCGTAAAGAAGAACAGGGAGGAGTGAAAGCTGCTATAGAGCAACTGAAGAAGGAAGATCTGCCAAATGGAGATGTAACGGTACAGGTGCAATATTCCAGTGTCAATTATAAAGACGGACTCGCGACTCTTGAAAAGGGTGGTGTCGTTCGTGAGTACCCGATGGTACCGGGAATTGATCTGGCCGGAACGGTAGAGGAGTCGGTCAGTGGACGTTTTGCACCAGGAGATCGGGTGATCAGTACAGGATTTGAACCTGGCGTATCCCATTACGGAGGGTACAGCGAGTATGCTCGTCTGCGCAGTGAATGGCTGGTGCCTCTGCCACTGGGTCTCAGTGAGAAAGAAGCCATGGCAATTGGAACCGCAGGATTTACGGCTGCACTTTCGGTAGATGCGCTGTTACAGGCTGGAGTGACACCGGAGATGGGCAAGGTTCTGGTTACGGGTGCAACGGGTGGCGTTGGCAGTATGGCAGTTGCCATTCTGGCGAAACTTGGCTTTGAAGTAACAGCCAGCACAGGCAAGAAGGAGCGGGAGGAGCCCTTGCTTCGAAACTTGGGGGCCTCAGAGGTTATTACTCGTGAAGAAGCCGATGCTCCAGCTAAAGGAGCCATGGGTAAACAGCTATGGGCGGGAGTGGTTGATCCAACAGGAGGCCCGGCTCTCGCGGAGCGATTGAAACAGATTCAATACGGAGGAGCGGTTGCGGTATCCGGGTTAACTGGAGGCGCAGCTTTTGAATCGACGGTACTTCCATTTATTTTGCGTGGCATCCAGCTTATTGGTATAGACTCTGTATATTGTCCGATGGAACGTCGGGAACGGGTATGGAAACTGCTCGGCGGAGAATGGAAACCGGAGCGCGCGCTGGAACTGGGAATCCGCGAAATTTCTCTGGACCAGTTGCCTCATACGCTTGAGACGATACTCCAAGGCGGTGCGGTAGGTCGGACTGTGGTCAATACAATATCAGATCTGCCATCCGCATAAGTTTCCAAGTCCTAAGACATGCTAATTCTACCTGATTGGGTCACAGTACATGTGACTGGAAAGGAAGGATTGGCATGTGTTTTGATAGAAAAGGACGAAGTCTGGTTCGAAGAACAATGAAGTCGATACTTGTAAGTGGTGTGTTGATCACAAGTGTCTGGTCCCTGGTGGCTTGTTCGGCATCATCCATTGAGCAGGAGCGGAAGGTCTACACCCGTGAAGCGACAGATGAAGGAAATATGCGGGCACAGAGTCAGGGACACGGATTAAACGGTGAATTGGTGAGTGAGATCAGTAAGAGTTTTGAAGCAAAAGGCATTCAGCTGATGAATAATATGTCTGCCGATGATGGGCATGGTGGGATCTCTTATATGTATTTGTTGAATGGAAGTGGCAGACACATCGTGAAAGTCCATATTTTCAGTGATGCAGCTACCCGGGCTGCGAGCATGAAACAAATGTATAGTGAGAATCGTGATGAGGCTGTCTTGGAGAATGCGCTTGGCCGGACAACGATTCGCAGCAAAGGATACGTCTCACTTGTTTATACAGCTTCGGGTGGGGAAAAGGACAAGTATGAACAGGATGTTATGCAGGTGTTCCAACATGTGCTGGGGCAAATAAGGTAAGTTGAGCGAGATCCCCTTCGTACTTTATTATACAGCTGAAAATAAACCCGAAAAACCCGTCTGATCTTTCAGACGGGTTTATATATTTCACGCATCACATGCCGCAGCTCAGGCAAAATGAGTTTTTCCATGGCCAATTTGACAGCTCCTTTGGAGCCCGGCATGGAGAAGACGGCTGTGCGTCCAATCGTTCCGGCGACGGCTCTGCTCAGGATGGCAGCGGAACCGATATCCTCGGTGTAACTGAGAAAACGGAAGATCTCACCAAAGCCCGGAAGTTCCTTGTCGAGTAGCGAGGATACCGCTTCGTAGGTTGTATCTCGGGGTGCAATTCCTGTTCCCCCGCTGAGCAGCACGGCTTCGATATCATCACGAACAGCTGCATCTTGCAGGATGCTTCGAATGTTCTCCGTTTCATCTGGAGTGATGATGTATTCAACAATCTGATAACCCGCTTCACTCAGAAGCTGGTGCATGAGCTGGCCACTGGTATCGGTGTCTTTGGTGCGTGTGTCCGACACTGTAACTATCATGCACGATACCGTGGTCGGAGCTTCCTGGCGATGTTGTTCCACTGAATTAGTCATGAAACTTCCTCCTTCAATCAACATGTCCTCATAGCATAGACCATCCGTTAACATCAGGCAATGTACTGGGGAAGAATTGAACATGATTGCATAACGAATGCGGGATGGTGTACACTCGCTAGATATAGATAGACTAGGTTACAAGAAGGACAATCAGAGAGGTGTATACGCATGAATGAAACAATTTTAAAAGAACAATCCATACCTGTATATATACTTTCAGGTTTTTTGGGAAGTGGAAAAACAACACTGCTTGTTCAGTTGATCGAACATTGGCAACAGCAGGGTTTGCGTCCCGCAGTGGTTATGAATGAGTTAGGCGAAGTCAATCTGGATGGTCAGATTGTGGATTCCACCGTTCCGATGACCGAGATGTTAGGTGGCTGTATCTGTTGTACCGTACGTGGTGACTTGGGATTGCAACTTGCTGATCTCGTTCAAGAGGAATCACCGGATGTGATCGTTATTGAAGCAACCGGTGCGGCAAATCCAATGGAGATTCTGGATGCGGTAACGGAAACCTCGCTCTACATGCGACTGGAACTGAAAAGTCTCATTACCGTTGTGGATGCGGCACATCTATCTGGTTTGTATCAGGAGCAGAAGGGGCAGACCTTTAAACTGATGCAGGAGCAGATTCGCTGTGCGTCTGTGCTTCTCTTGAACAAAACGGATCGGGTGAGCGCACAGGAACTGAAGGATCTGGAACAGCTTTTGGCAAAATGGAATGGCTTCGCACCTGTAATCCCTACAGTCAAATGTGAGGTGGAGATGGATCTGTTGCTTCGCAGTGGGGCAGACGTGCATGTACGTGATTCAGCTTCTGAAGCAGGTAAGCCAGCTCACCAAGAGCATCATGTGCATACGGAAACCTGTGGTACACATGGCTGCAATCATGGACATGAACATACTGATCATACAGTCCAAGGCGATGATACGAATACTGACGCATCCCATAGCCCTGTCCATGCCCACAGTCACGAGCATTCCGCTCCTCATGCATCACATGAACATGTCATGGTATATACGCATTATTTCAGTCAACCGGTGAACAGCGAGGCGTTTGAACAGTTTGTATCTGCTTTGCCACGAGACGTGTATCGAGCAAAAGGCATTTTATCGTTTAGTGACACGGCGAGTCGCTTCTGGTTCCAGTATGCCTACCGTGAATCGGACTACATGAAGATCACACCTCAGGGAGATGTCCCTAATGTTGCTGTGTTTATAGGTGAACATTTTGACCAAACTGTCATTCGTGACCAATTACTGGAATTGGAAGCGATAAAGTAGGTTAGATGATTCAATATTCCTCCGAACTGGGTATTAAGATGCATAGCAAACTTTGCCTGGGAGGTAACTTTAAATGACACAACAACAATATCAACAATGTATCGATGCTTGCCTGGAGTGCATGAATGCATGCAATGTATGTTACATATCGAGTCTGAAAGAATATGATCTGGCGATGTTGCGTGATTGCATTCGTTTGAATCGGGAATGTGCGGAGATCTGCAGTTTTGCTGCACAAGCGATGACACGTGGAAGTGATTTCATTGCTGAAATATGCGAATTGTGTGTGAAAGCTTGTGAAGCTTGTGCCGCAGAGTGTGGCAAACACAACCACGATCACTGCCAAGCATGTGCAGAGGCTTGCCGCAGCTGTGCAGAAGCTTGCCGATTGATGGCAGCAGTAGCGTAAATATTATTTCACTGGAATATATAATTAAAACCGATAATGACCGTTGTCCCCTAAGGGAAGGCAGTGTACACAAGCATCTGAGACGATGTGCCTATGTGTTGCCTTTCAGTAGGGGATTTTTAATGCAGGTTGCCAAGTCTGATCGTGGTATGTATAATGATGGCAATGAATTGAAATGAAGAATATCAATGATCGGGAGAGTAGCCAGATCCATACATGACAGCGAGCCGGGAGAGGTGGAAGCCGGTATGACATGACCTGAGTGAACCGCACCCGTGAGATGGTTATCCGAAAAGATGTACGTATCCCAATTGGGGATAGGCCAGATCTGTCTGAGGGTAACCCGGCTTGCGACCGTTATACGCATCGAGCGGAACAGGTTCTACGGGTATGCATGTTGATGCATATGAAGAGCAGCCTGTTCACCTAGAGTGGTACCGCGGGAACTGTTAAGTCAGCTCTCGTCTCTTATGTAGAGACGAGAGCTTTTTTGTGTTTATTTTTAGCCACTAATGAATGGATAAGGAGTGTTAGACATGTTGATGAAGCAGGCTGCGGCCGATATTGCCCCTTTAACGGGATTGAATGAACAAGAGGTTATGAGATTATTGGAAGTTCCACCACAAGCGGAGATGGGTGATGCAGCATTCCCTTGTTTTGCATTGGCGAAGTCATTAAAAAAAGCACCGGCAGTCATTGCCACTGAGCTCGCAACGGGATTACAGGCATCTGGAATTGAAGCGACTCCCGCCGGGCCGTATGTAAATATCCGTTTCAATCGGGAGAAGCTCGCGCCGAATCTGCTTAAAGAACTGGGGAATGCGGCATTTGGTAAGCTTCAGCTTGGTCAAGGTTCGCGTGTTGTGATTGATATGTCTTCCCCTAACATCGCAAAACCCTTCGGAATCGGACATTTGCGTTCTACTGTAATCGGTGCAGCACTGTATCGGTTGTATAATGAAGCAGGTTATACCTCCGTAAGTGTGAATCATCTGGGAGACTGGGGAACCCAGTTTGGCAAGCAGATCGCAGCATACAAACGGTGGGGCAATGATGAAGCGCTGCAGGCAGACCCGATCCGTACTTCTCTGGAGCTGTACGTGCGCTTCCACGATGAGGCGGAGAACGATCCTTCACTGGAGATTGAGGCACGCGAGTGGTTCCGCAAGCTGGAGCAAGGAGATGATGAAGCACAGCGGTTATGGGCATTCTTTGTGGAAGTGAGCATGAAGGAATTCAACCGGATGTATGAACGTCTGAATGTACAGTTCGACCATACGCTGGGAGAGAGCTTTTACAATGACAAGATGGGCGCAGTGGTTGAAGAACTCAAGACAAAAGGTTTACTTGAAGAGAGTGACGGAGCACTCGTGGTACGCTTAGAGGATGAGAACATGCCCCCGTGTCTGATTATCAAAAAAGATGGCACAACGATCTATCCTACACGGGATTTGGCTACGGCGGTTTATCGTCATGATGTGATGAAGGCAGATCGGTTGTTATACGTGGTCGGAGGCGAGCAGAAGTTACATTTCCGTCAGGTATTTGCGGTCCTATCCCGGATGGGTCATGAATGGTCTGCGAAGTGTGAACATATCCCGTTTGGCCTAATGCGTTTTGAGGGACGGAAAATGTCTACCCGCCGCGGTAAAGTTGTCTTTTTGCAGGAAGTGTTGGATGAGGCAGTTGCTCGTGCTTTGCAGATTATTCAGGAGAAAAACCCGAATCTGGAGAACCCTCAGAAGGTGGCTGAGGCTGTTGGTGTAGGTGCCATTGTCTTCGGTGATCTGCGGAATAATCGGTTAAACGATGTGGACTTCTCCCTGGAAGATGCGGTGAGTTTTGAAGGGGAGACCGGACCTTATGTGCAATACACCCATGCTCGGATTCAAAGTGTGCTTGCCAAGGCAGAAGAGGCGATGCGTATGGAAAATGAAAACCCATTGACTAAACCCAACCTTGCGGAAGGTGAGAATAACACAGAAACCACTTCATCCCTTATCGGAGATACCTCATGGGCATTGCTGAAACTGCTTGGTGATTATCCCGAGTATCTGGAAAAAGCAATTCATCGGAATGAGCCTTCGGTCATTGCCAAATATACAATAGATGTCGCTCAAGCGTTCAACCGCTTCTATCACGCCGAACGGATTGCGGATGCGTCATCTGATGTAAGATCCTTCCGGGTGGCATTGGCCAAACGGACTGCCGAACGACTCGCGTACAGTTTACATTTGCTAGGTGTGCAGGCCCCGGAACGGATGTGATCCCAATGACATGGAGTACACGTGGTATTTTCAAGAAGTCGGATCAAGCTACACCAAACTCATCAGTCCGAGGTATATTGCTTCAACAAGTGAGCAAGAGATTAGGTCATGCTCAGGTACTGAATCAAATTAATCTGGAAGTGGAACAGGGTGAATGTGCTGTGCTTGTTGGCAGAAACGGCTCGGGAAAAAGCACGTTGCTACGTATGTTGGCAGGTATTTTGTTACCCGATACAGGATCGATCCAGCGCACAATGAAGGGTTCTGATGGGTATGCAGTAGATGGCCTGCCACGTTTACCCTTTACATCTAGGGAGTACTTGTGGGACATGGGTCGGATTCGGGGCATTCGCCCCGAAATACTGCGTGAGCGGATTAGAGAACTTAGTGAACTTTTATATCTGGATACCGCGATCGATCAGAAGTTACCCCTATTATCCAAGGGCACATTGCAAAAAGTAAATTTGATTCAGGCCCTGTTACCTGGACCGGGTGGTCTTTTGTTGCTGGATGAACCGTTGTCAGGCTTGGATATTCCAGCTCAAGAGGGCATTGTATCCTTATTGGGGCAATGGAAGGATGAAGGGACATCCATCGTTACAGCTTGTCATGAACCGTTGCTTATTGAACGTTTGGCAGACCAGGTGATTGTGTTGAAGAAAGGCCGCGTGCTCCGCTACTGGAGTCGTGAAGATATACTACAAGCTGGCGAACCCGCTGTACGTATTCAAAGTCTGACGAAAGCTGGAGAGGATCTCGCTAACGATCTATCGATTGTACAACAACCGGGAGTACTGTCTTTGGTTCGTAATACAAGCTCGGGGAAATCCAATTCTTGGTTGTGGGATTGGAAAATAGTTCAACAATCAACAGATGATGTCCTCAAAAGAATTTTGGCATCCGGAGGTTCGGTTGTGTCTGTACAACAGGAGGAAAGTCAATTACATATGGAAAGTCTGCTGGAAGGACAACATCCAGCTGTACATACGAGTCTTAGAGGTGTCACAGAATCTGTCGACTTAAGCTCTTCCATGGATGATGCGGGGGGAGAAGCCAAATGATCTATCTGACCCGATATTTGTTAAGGCATCACATTCGCTCACAGAAATATTTTGCACCGGTTATCTTTTATATCATCGCCATGCTGCTGATCTATTCTTACAAACCCAACCCAATTGCCGACAGTTACAGCGTTACGGCTATGCTGTTATTTCTGGCAGCTGCTTGGCTCGGAGTAATGGTGATGAATACCGAACCTGCAAAGCAGGTTCAATTACTTGTCCTTCATGCAGGAAGCAGGCGTAAGGTGGTAACAAGTCAACTCATCTGTGCCTGGATCATGCAATTCATGCTCACCGTAATCACTGTGCTGTATCCCGTGTTCGCGGGAATGTTCGAGAGACAACTCACAGGTGAGGAGTGGATGATGACTTGGTTAGGACATCTGGGGTTATCACTGCTGGGATTAGGCATTAGTGTATTCTTTCAAAAATCGTACATTCCCTTGCTTAGTCGCAGTATGCCTGCCCTCATTATTGTATTATTACTATCGTTTATCCAAGGTTCCTTAAGCGAACGTTTGCCTGAATCGTTAGAATGGATCGGCCGTATTCTTCCACCAGCCTTTTATCTGGTTCGTGAGATGATGTTATTTGATGAATCCAAGATGAACTCTTTTGTTTCGGTTACGCTGTGGACTGTGATCTATGCATTAGCGTTACTAATCATCCATGTGTGGCTGTCCGGGAGAAGAGATCTGCGGGGTTAGAAGACGCGCTTCCCGATAACTTGAATGTTGCTCTTGGTTTGGTTAGGATAGAGGGACATGGAATGGATAACATCGTACGGTTGAAGGAGGCGCTCGCATATGCAAAATACAGATATCCAGAATGGTGACATGCTGGACAGCGAACACTCCAGGGAATTGTTTGCCTATTACGGATTGGCCGTGTACTACGGGCAGGCGCTTGAACAGCAGCTGGTCAATCTGATTTTATTAATGAAAATGTCTCAGGGCAAGGCTGTGTCTGAAGAAGACCTGGAAGATCTGTACGAACGAAAGATGAGCAGTTCACTGGGGCAGCTCATTCACGAAGTACGTCATCATTTTACATTCTCTGAGGAAGAGACTCGCCAGTTGAATGAATTATGGCAGCAACGTAACCGTATCGTACATCACTACTTCAAGGAACGAATTCACGAGACATTCAGTCCGGAAGGACGCTCACGCATGATTAAGGAATTGGAGGATTTCAAAGACCGTGCACAGGAGTTGGAGATACGTCTTCAGCAGTATACGGGTGCATGGATTGCAGAGCTTGGTCTGGATGCCGAATCCGCAGCAGCTCTGCAAACGCTGGAGCGGATGCATACCGAGAGTATGCAAGCGAGGGCTTTGGAAGAGGATGAATGACAAGCAAACGGATAACCAAACGCTGGATATTAATGACGGTTCTGGCTGTAGTATTCGTTGGAATCCTGTGGACTGTGGTTACGGCAGTACGTATATCAGTATACACGGATGAGGATTCACCCAGGATATCGGATGCAGCGATCATTCTGGGCGCAGCCGTGGTGGGGGATAACCCTTCACCTGTATTTCGCGAACGTATTGAACACGGGATTGAATTATACCGTCAGGGTACAGTTCGTAATCTGCTTTTCACAGGCGGGTCAGGTGATGCTGGAGAACATACGGAAGCTGAAGTGGGTCAGAAGTATGCCATTGCACATGGAGTAGATCCTGCGGATATTCGCATAGAGACCAAATCCAGAATTACCGAGGAGAATCTTCTCAATTCAATTCCAATTGGTGAACAGGCCGGTTATCAAACCTATACGATTGTGAGTGATCCGCTGCATATGAAACGGGCCATGAAGCTGGCTGCCGGGCTGGGTATGGATGCCGTACCATCTCCGACACGAACAACGGCTTATCGAACCTGGCGCAGCAAGTTTCCTTTTCTCGCAAGGGAGACTGTGATGTACATGGGATATACGATCAAGGGATGGATAGACAATCCGCAGCAGCCATGAGGTTGCACGCGGATTGTTTTTTTGTCTGGACGAAATAAACAGTAACCGAACATACCTCCAGATGAAAATACAAAAAAACCGATCTACACCGCAAACCCTAAGGTAGCTGTGTAGATCGATTTTTGTTTTGCTGTCGAGTACATCATTTTTGGTTGATTACTTAAAGAGCTATCTGTTTTACACTGTTATGCATTGCCTCCGGCAAAGGAGGCTGATGTTCGAACAGTCTCGCCTGAGGGATTCTCAAGCGTTGCGACCGCTGCTGCTTGCGCACCTTGCTGAAGCTGATACATCTTATAATAGCGGCCTTTAAGCTCCATCAGTTCATCATGTGCACCCTGCTCAACGATGCGCCCGCGATGCAGAACCAAAATCTGATCTGCTGAACGAATAGTGGAGAGACGGTGAGCAATGATGAAGGTGGTACGTCCTTTTTTGAGGACTTCAAGTGCATTCTGAATGAGTGCTTCCGTTTCCGTATCAATATTGGCAGTCGCTTCATCCAGAATGAGGATGGCCGGATCAAATGCGAGTGCACGAGCGAAGGAGATTAACTGACGCTGACCAGCGGACAATGTGCTTCCTTTTTCAATGACAGGTTCGTCAAAGCCTTGAGGCAAATGAGCCAGTATACGTTCGGCTCCTACATCACGCAGGGCCTGTTCAATTCGTTCACGGGAGATCTTCTCATCGCCAAGACTGACGTTGGAAGCAATGGTGCCTGTGAACAGATACGGGTCCTGCAATACAATCCCCATATGCTCGCGAATCCACTGTTTAGGCAGATCTTTGACGTTCTGACCGTCAATCGTGATCTTGCCTTTTTGCGGATCATAGAACCGGAATAGCAGGTTGATGATTGAGCTTTTACCCGAACCGGTGTGGCCGACCAGAGCGACTGTCTGACCTTGGGATGCTTTGAACGAGATATTGTTAAGCACGTAATCTTTTTTATAGGCAAAGGATACATCATCGAAGACAACATTCCCTTTGTATCTTGGCATGGAGCCATCCGTTACAGCTTCTCCCTTTTCATCCATCAGCTCAAAGACACGCCCAGCAGATACGAGGGAGGAGTCCAGGTTGGCGAGTTGATTCACCATACCGGTGATTGGCTGGAACAAGCGACCCAGAACATCAACGAAGGCATACAGAACACCCAGAGAGATAATACTTGTGCCATCCAGCACACTGGAACCGAAGTACCACAGGACCACCGCAAAGGCGATATTTCGCAATACGTTAACCAGGTTGTGTGAGGTGAAGGCATTCAGGTTGAGCATTTTGTTCTGGTGTTTCATATAGTCATCATTCAGATCTTCGAATTCCTGTTTGGTTTGTTTCTGATGGCGGAATACGCGGATAATGGACATCCCCTGAATGGACTCGTTAATGATTGCATTGATCTCACTCAGTCGGGATCGAATGATCGTGTTGTAACGAGTGGCGAATTTGCGATAGAGCACAATCCATGTAATGAGCATCGGCACAACGAATAATGAGATTAGACCCAGGCGAACATCAAGCAGGAAGAGTGCGACATACACACCTGTAATCGTGATGATTCCTGAGAAAAAGTTCGAAAGAACGGCAACGAACAGATCCTTGACGGCTTCTGTATCGTTTGTGACCCGAGATACAACTTTACCTGCGGGCAGGTTATCAAAAAAGTGCACCGGCAGTCGCTGAATATGGGCATACACATCGTTACGCAGTCTTTGAATAACCTTGTTGGCCGAGGATTGCAGCCAGAAAGTTTTACCAAACTCCATAATGACCGAGATCACGAGGAAGATCATGTAATACACAATTAATTGATAGATGCTGGGCATCTCCGGTTTGTAAAAAGCAAACAGTTCACCAGCGGACAGGGGGGTTGCCGCATATTGGCCTGTTACCTCACCTGCGCGTGTAACCGTGAGGGTTCCATCCGTATATGTGCGGTCCCCGTCAGGTGCATTGACCGGTTCGTTTACAAAATAAAAACTTCTGCCGGCTTGTAATACCCGCACTTCGGAACCTTTATTTTCATCCGGTTCGAACAAACCTTCGCGTTTGTAATTCTTACCGTTGTAAACTGCGGCTTCATCTGAAGCTGTCGTCTCATAGAAAGGCTGCTCAATCGCGAGCAAGTGATTGTCAATCATGGATTTGGCGATGAATGGCCCGGCAAGCTCGGCCGCAACACCAATAGTAAGCATAATTAATGCAGCGATAAATGTTCCTTTGGCTTTCAAGGCGTAATCAAGCAGCCTTTTGCCTGTATTAGACTTCAATGAATTGACCTCCTACGTGGACAGATTGGACTCGACCTGTTGCCGTTCATACTGTTCACGGTACCAGCCGTTCATGGCTAACAATTCCTGGTGAGTGCCTTCTTCCGTAATTTTCCCGTGCTCCAGTACGATGATTCGGTCAGCATGTTCAATAGCAGACAGGCGATGAGTCGAGATCAGCGTGGTTTTGCTCGAGCGTTTGTTGCGTATATTTTCAATAATTTTGGCTTCAGTACGTGCATCGACCGCAGATAAGGCATCATCAAGGATCAGGATATCAGGATTAGCAATAAAGGCACGCGCCAGCGAAACCCGCTGTTTCTGTCCGCCGGACAGAGAGATTCCTTTTTCACCAACGAGTGTATCCAGTCCATCGGACAAGGTTCCCAGATCCCCGTCAAAAGCGGCGGTACGAATGGCTTCCATGATGACTTCATCACTGGCCCCAGGTTTACCAAATTGAATGTTTTGACGAACTGATTTGGAGAACAGAACTTGTTCCTGTGGTACGTACCCGATCCAGCTGTGCAAGTCATCTTTGGCGATATCCTGAATCGGATGACCCGAGATGCTTAATGTGCCCGAACCGGCAGGGTATTCATGAAGCAGTTGTTTGAGCAAAGTAGACTTACCGCTACCCGTACGACCCACAACACCCAATGTTTGACCCCGTCGTAGCGAAAAGCTGATATGACTGAGATTGTCGACAGTTGAACTTGGGTAACGGAATGTAACATCCTGCATCGCAATTTCTTCCGGATTCGTAACGTGGGCAGGTTGCTCCACATCTTGTACGGCAGGTTCTACCGATAAAGTCTCGTTGACCCGATCAAGCGAAGCGCTACCACGTTGCATCAGGTTAATTAATTCGCCGATGGCAAACATGGGCCAGATCATCATCCCCAGGTACATGTTAAACGATACGAGATCCCCCAGGGTAATTTCATTATGAAATACAAGATATATGCCGTAGGCAAGTGCAATCACATAACTGAGTCCAACGAAGAGCCGGATGGTGGGTTCGAATAGGGCATCCATTCTGGCAACAGCCAGGTTTTTGCGATACACATCTTCGGTCACGTCGGCGAACCGTTTCTCGTCCAGACGTTCCTGCACATAAGCACGTACGACACGAATCCCGGCGATGGATTCCAGCACCTGGTCGTTCATATCTCCGAATGCATCCTGTGCCAGGGTGTAACGTTGATGTACAGCTTTACCATAGATCATCATGGCAATGGCGATAAAAGGTAATGGCAGGATTGCCGCCAAGGTCAGTTTCCAACTGACCAGGAAACCCATGGCGAACAATACAGTGGCCAGAAAGGCTGTAGAGTCTGTTAAGGTCAGCATGCCGAAGCCTGCTGTAGTAGCAATGGAACGAAGATCATTGGTGGCCCGAGCCATCAAATCTCCTGTTCTGTTTTTCTCAAAAAAGGGAGGAGTCATCCGTAACAAGTGGTCCATAAAGCGTGAACGAAGCAGCCGCTCCACCAGATTGGCACCACCAAACAGTTTGTGCATCCAAACGTATGTAACCAGATAGATAATGATGACCGTTCCCAGAATAAGCAAGATATAACGCGTAAGTGAGGTGCCGGTAATGGAACCGCGCACAATCTCGTCGATGGCATTACCAAGAAGACGAGGAGGCAGCAGTTCTGCAATGCCCACCAGAATAAGCAAGATGACACCGGTTAGGTATCGTTTGCGTTCCAGCCGGAAGAACCAGGCCAGGTTTTTAAGTACAGAGAACAAGTGTTATCCCTTCCTTTCGATGTCTGAGAAATGCAGATTCCGTTCATGTATGCCGAAATGTACCCACAAAAAAAGACATACCGCACGCAAGCGGTATGTCTTCATATAATCATACGGCAGCATGGCTCAGAGAACAGAGCCGTCACCATATATAAGTTCGATTGTGAGTATACATCACAGAGGTTCTAATGAAAGAACGCCTTGTCATGCCGACTTATGAACGGAATAATGATTTCGGGTGTGCTCCGGTATTTAGTTGTGTGCTGAATTGACCAATCATATGTTTGTTAAACACCGTAATCACCCTTTCTTTTTTTGGAAATAAATACAATGTAGACCTCGTATGTTTGCATCTTAACACCGGTTTTTACAATCTGTCAAACATTTTTCACAATTTATTTTGTCTTTATGTGGTCACTCGGGTTTGTATTCAAGTCCCTGTAGAGATATGATGGAACATATATATACAGAAGGAGCTGACACCAAATGAGTACCATACATGTATCCGATCAAGCTGCTCGCTGGTACAAGGAAGAACTGAATTTGAACGAGGGAGACAGCATTCGATTTTTTGCCCGTTATAGCTCTGGCGGAGGTCTTCACCCTGGATTTTCGCTAGGCATTGCTGTGGAGAAACCAAGACATCCTGCGGATCAAACCGAAGTATCGGGGATTCAATTCTTTATGGAAGATCACGATTATTGGTATCTGAAAGGGCACCAACTGCATGTGGATATCGTTGATGAAGGTCAGGATATCGAATATCGTTACACGGAAGTCTAAACTTTGAAGTATTCTGCTAAGCAATAGATGGATTACAGGTCGCCACCGGCTTCCGAGTAGGAGGAGGGGATAAGCAGTGAATCTGCCAGCACGAGATTTGGCCCAGTATATCGCGAAACGCTCTCATATTGTTGTAAAGGCGGCTGTGTGGGCTGAGAACGAACAAGGTGAATTACTGCTGATTCAGCATGCTGAACACGGTCACTGGCGGTTGCCAGCAGGTGAGATGCGCCCGGGTGAGGCTATTGAAGATGCTGCACATCGGGAGTTATGGGAAGAGACAGGTTGGACTGCTGATACCATGACACTGGAAGGCCTCTATTCGGGGCCAGACCTTCGGTATCTGCATTCAAGCGGAGATGAAGAGTATTATGTCATTGCTCTGTTCCGGACAGTGATCATTCAGGATGACCTTGTGGAGTCGCGTGTAAATAGTGATGCAGGTCTGAAGTTTTTTGCGCTGGAGTCGTTACCACCTCTGAATCAGATTAGCCGAATCCTGTTAGCGCGGGATATTGCAGAATAAAATAAGTGTTGACGCAAAAAAATGACCTTGGCATGCACGATACAGTGGATGCCAAGGTCATTTTTTAAAAAATCCGATTCAGGTGCTCAGAGTATGAATTACACCTGATCCAGTGGTTCATCATCCATCGCAAAATCAAAATCATCAATATCAAATACCTGCACAGGTGATTCAGACTCAATAATACGTGCAATCAGTTCAACCTGATCGGTGAGAATCGGGATACTCAGACGCTGAGATGTCAGCAACAGTTCTGTCTCAATGGGATCGAAATACTCCCCGTACTGTGCCGTATCTATTGCGTTGATAATGGCAATGGATACTTGGTCACCAAATAAAATGGAGGGGCTTTTGGCCCATGGAACAAGTAACGCACGCTCTATTTTTTTCTTATTCAGCGGTTCCTCGAAATAAGAAATCATTTCATTGATTTTGGATTTCACATGCTGATCATCTGCCGGGTTATCCATCATGGGATCAGGACTGGTCTGGAATTCATATAGCTCAAGGATGGTGGTATAAGGAACAATATATTCAACAGGCGCGGGCGGCGCTAGCAATTGACCGTAAATGGCCACCATCACGGCTTCTGTAATAAACTGACGTGACATGGTTCCTTAATCCTCCTGCGCCATTAATAGTTGCAAAGTGAATCTATATTTCATGCAACAGCATAACCACAATGTGGATTATTCTGTTGTAGACTCGTGTACACAATTTGCATGAATAGAAGTATATCACACAACGGTGGGAAATACAGCCAATCTGCATAGCATGTCAGGTTACAACTATCACAACTTGAATCAGGATTTGCCCAGTAGCAATGATAAAATTCCCGCCGCAATCAATGGACCCACAGGTACACCCTTGAATAGGGCAACCCCAAGTACCGTTCCGATTAACAGCCCTGCAACGACAGTTGGCTGTGTACCCATCAACGTAGCGCCACGTCCTCCGAGATATGCCACCAGTAATCCTACGCCAATGGCGAGTAGTGATTTCCAGTGCAGGAAAGACTCACCGATCGTCTGCAGACTCATCTTGCCACTGGCAAGAGGTGCCATCACGCCAATGGTCAGAATGATAATGCCCAGTGTAAGTCCGTATTTTTCAAGCCATGGAAATGCCTGATTCAGGTTCAGGACTCGTAGCAACAACAGAAATACCATCGCTACGGTCACAGGTGTGTTGCTGCTGATAATCCCGAGAGCCGCAAATACGAGCAACAGCAGGGAAGTCATATCCATTGTTTTCATTTCCCTTCAGTCTGTCCACGTTGTTTGCTAACGATATGTTCCGCAATGTAACGTCCATGCCAGCGCCCGGATTCAATAAAGACTTCATTGGCATTACGCCCCGAAGCGATGACTCCGCCCACATATACACCAGGTACGCTGCTTTCCATCGTTTGTGCATCATATAGAGGTTTATCCATATCATCAGACATCTCCACACCTACCGACGTGAGTAGTTGACGATCTGGACGGAAACCGGTCATGGCCAGTACGAAGTCATTATCCAGTTCCCGAGTGGAACCATCCGTGTGTATCAGACGAATCGAATCATCGAGTATTTCATTCACGCGTGATTCCAGGTGGAGTGTGATATGACCTTTTGTCACCATGCTCTCGAATAGCGGGCGTACCCATGGTTTAATATGCTGGGACAGACCACTGCCGCGATAAACCATATCAATATGTGCTCCGACCCGAACCAGTTCCATGGCCGCATCCACGGCTGAGTTGCTTCCGCCAATAATGGCGACACGTGTACGGGTATAAGGGTGGGCTTCCCTGAAGTAGTGGGTTACCTTATCTTTATCTTCTCCAGGGATGCCCAGATAGTTAGGATGGTCAAAATAACCGGTAGCTACAACTACATTGCGTCCAACATGTACGATGGCTTCCCCGCGGCGATTGAGCGTATGTACCTCAAACGTACCATCATCCTTGCGTTTAATTTCACGGGCTTCCTCATAGTTATGAACACGCAGACCAAAATGTTCGGCTACCCTGCGATAATAGGCAAGTGCTTCATAACGAAACGGTTTATCATTAGGTGTGCTGAACGGAACGTTTCCGATCTCAAGCAGCGGGGCTGTGCTGAAAAACTGCATATGGGTTGGATACAGATAAATAGATTGAACGATATTGTATTTCTCAACGATCACAGCGGACAGTCCCAGCCGCTCACATTCAATGGCAGCAGACAGACCGCATGGGCCTCCGCCGATAATAATGACATCTTCCATGTTCTTAATCCTCCTTATTTCAAGCAATATAATCCTACCGTAAATAACGAGCCAATGCCAGTTCAAGCGTGGAGTTTAATTAGACAAGCTTACTTGAAACCAAAGGAGTTGACGTGTTGAGAAGAAAAGACTAATATCAAATTAGATGTATATCTAATTGAAAGCGAGATGAACGATGATGCAGCTGGAGAAAATTGTGGCTTATCATAAAGCGTTGGCTGACCCGACCCGGCTTCGCATGCTGCTGTTATTGGCACAGGGTGAACTGCACGGACAGGCACTTGCCGAGCGGCTGAATCTGTCACAGCCAACCGTGACACATCATGCATCCAAGCTGAGAGAGGCGGCGCTGATTAAGGAACGACGGGAGAAAAATACAGTGTATTTCACACTCAATCCTTCGTTTATCCGCGAGAATGCACAGGCTTCGGTTGATTTTATCTTTAATCGAGAGGAGGTTGCGGATATGAGTGATGTGAATGAAACATTGAAAGCGTCGGTCATGAGAAATTTTTTCTCCAAAGATGGGCGACTGCGTCAGATTCCGGCTCAATACAAGAAAAAACTGATTGTACTTGGTCATCTGGTCGAGCAGCTTGAATTTGGTCGGAAGTATACGGAGAAAGAAATCAATACATTTATAAAGCAATACCATGAAGACTTTGCAACGATTCGGCGAGAATTTATTATGCATCAGTTCATGTATCGGGAAGAGGAGATCTATGAATTGAATCCGAAGGAAATGTGGACACGCTGGGATCAGGTCAAATAGAGTAGCGTTTGGTAAAAAAAATTGGGCTTGACAACTGTAAAGCTCAGTGTGTAACATAATGGATAATTCTACAAGGGAGGCGATTGTTTATGACAAACTTAAATGCAGTATACGTTAATTTGAATATGAACAGCGTCTCCGGAACGGATCAAAGCATATAATTTTGCGTTAGTTGGATAGCAGTATCCATTATAACGTGAAGTATGTCATGCTCAGATGAAGCCACGGGTGACGCACCCGTGGCTTTTTTGTTTGCCAATAAAAGGGTGTTCCTGAATGGTTTATATCGGAGGGTTAAGTATTCTATCCGGTAGATCTGCAAGAAGGGATGATCTCTGATTCGGTTAACTACTTATTGCCACGGGTGTATTTCTACTCGTGGTTTTTTGTTTTGATCTGAACCGGAGATGATTGTTCAATCGGCTTGAACGAAGTAAACAACTTATTTTGGGAGGAATTTTTATTTTAGATAACCATATTGAGAAGTACGGCTGGTCAGCAAAGTGGCAGGAACTGTGGCAAGAGACAGGGATGGAAGAGCAGGAGAAAAAGCCAGCCAGAATTATCGCAGACCATGGACATCTGCAACGTCTGATTACAGAAGAGGGCGAATGCTGGGGAAGAATTTCGGGCCGAATGCGTCATGATAGTCTGGAGAGCAGCTTGGTACCAGCGGTTGGAGATTGGGTGGCGATTACAGGCCAGGCAGGTGAAGAAGCAATTATTCACAATCTGGTGCCACGTCGGAGCAGGGTATCGAGACAGGCGGCAGGTCCGGTGACCAAGGAACAATTAATCGCCGCAAACGTAGATACACTGTTGATCGTGGCTGCACTTAATCATGATTTCAACCTTAGACGACTCGAAAGATACGTGATGATGGCTTGGAATGGTGGCGTAAGGCCAGTCATTGTCTTGAGCAAAAGTGATCTGGGCAACAATGTGGAAGAACAGATCCGAAGTGTAGAAGGGATTGCTCCAGGCGTTGAAGTGCTTGCAATATCTGCAGTGGAGGGTCAAGGCAAATCCTTATTGGAACGATATTTGCAGCCAGGGCTGACTGTTGCGCTGACAGGATCTTCTGGCAGTGGCAAGTCTACGCTGGTGAACTGGATGATGGGTGAGGATGTGCAGCTTACACAATCCGTCCGCGAGGGAGACAGCCGTGGGAGACATACGACAACACACAGGGAGATGTTTGTACTACCCCAGGGAGCCGTATTGATCGATACTCCAGGAATGCGTGAGCTTAATCTCTGGGATGAGGGCAATGATGGGCTGTCGCATGCGTTTGGAGAAATTGAAGAACTTGCGGCCACGTGCAGATTTCTGGATTGCAGCCATACACAGGAAGCTGGATGTGCAGTGAAAGAGGCCATACAGAATGGTTCATTGGATGAAAAAAGATTGAATAATTATCTGAAAATGCAGAAGGAATTGCAATATCAGCAACGCAAGGAAGAAGTGGCATCCAGAAGGCGTACCGCCTCCAGCAAACCGGCCAATAGTCGTAAACCCAAGCACTCCCGTAGTGTGAAAGAGTGGGAGGAAGCCTGAAATCAGGCGGGCATCATCCGGTATCTTGCATAAGATAGGTCAGGAGGGATGTCATTATGCCAGATTACAGGATTATTGTAGATCTGTCTGACCACATGTTATATCTTCTGGATGGCAATCAGGTGATTAAGGGCTATCCCGTGGGCACCGGCAAGATGCTCACACAGACTCCAAACGGGGAGTTCACTATTATTAACAAACAATCCAATCCGGGTGGGCCATTTGGCGTGTTGTGGATGGGGCTGTCTGCTCCCCATTATGGGATACACGGAACCAATGAGCCTTGGTCTATTGGCAAATCCGTCTCCCATGGTTGTATACGCATGTACAACTCGGATGTACTGGATTTGTCTTCCAAGGTATCTGTAGGCACGAGAGTAACGATCCGGCCCTAGGGCCGGATTTTACTTCATGAAAGGTAGTTCAAAAAGTCCGCTTTTGATTACGAATCATGCCTAGCGGCGTGATCAGCATCGAATATGAAATTCAGCCGAAATAAGCGGGAGGCTTACGAAGTATGTTTCCGAAGGAAACATTTTGGTTGCTCACGTAGTTTTCCCTACGCTCCGCTACTCCATTTCTAGCTTCATTCCATCTTCGTGGTACTTAAAACCAGACTTTTTGAACACGTATTATAAGGTTAAGATAGCCAGTTACCAAATAAGTTTTACAGCCAGGACTAAAGTGGGTTAATTTGGAATTAAAGAAAGAAGAACATATAATATGGTAAAGCTGCGGCGGTTACGAGAGAAAGTGAGTGATAGCGATGCTGATCAGGCGGGCGCGTGAAGGGGATGCGCAAGGAATAGCCCATGTACATACAGAGAGTTGGAAAACAACGTATCGGGGAATTGTGCCTGACGATTTTTTGGATCATTTGACTACAGAATCAAGATTGTCTCAGTGGGAGAAGACTATTCGTTCTGGCGAAAAGGATCAGATCCTGGTGGTAGCTGAACAGGATCATGGGAACATTGTCGGATTTGCTTGTGGGGGTAAGGAGCGTAAAGGCAAATTACCTTATGATGGAGAGTTGTACGCTATATATTTGCTTAAGGAAGTGCAACAAACGGGGATAGGTCAGCAACTGGCGACACATGTCGTTCATCATCTGCAGACCCACAATATGAAACGTTTGATCATATGGGCTTTGGAGCGAAATTCAGCTTGTCGCTTCTATGAAAAGATGGGAGGCACTCCAGTCCAAACACAGTCCCTCCGCATTGGTGGTCAAGATCTGATCGAAGTTGGCTACGGATGGGAAGACTTAAGCCTCTTTGGAGAGAAGAGCCTGCCCGACTGTTGAAAGACTTTCAGATGGCGAGAGAATAGTGTGGGTTGTGTTGTTTCCTTAAACTTTAAAAATGGAATAGCTAATTCAGGTCTTCACGTTTGCGTAATTCTGAACAAGGTTAATGATGTATTACACCGTTGTGCAGGTGTGACATTTAATCTTGATCAGGGGGCGTATTCACATGACTTTAATGGACACTGAACATACAACATGGACGAAACAATATATTAATGGCAGCTGGGTAGATGGCTCCGGTGAGAAAACAATGGAGAATATCAATCCTTATTCGGGAGAAGTTATTGCTACATGGCGCTCTTCCAATAAGAAAGACATAGATAAGGCTTATGAGTCAGCTCAGAAAAATTCGATTGAATGGGCGAAGTCATTACCTGCTGCGAAAGAAGAGGTATTGCGTAAAGTTTCATCCCTGATGACGGAGCGGAAAGAGGAGATCATTCAACTGTTGATCACGGAATCCGGGAGTACCCGTATCAAATCGGAGGCGGAGTTTGCAGCGGCTAAACGCATTGTGGACGAAGCAGCATCTTTTCCTTATCGCATGAAGGGTGAGATCATCCCGTCCAATACCCCTGGCAAAGAGAACCGTGTGGTTCGTGAGCCGAAGGGAGTGATTGGTGTTATCGGGCCATGGAACTTCCCTTTGCATCTATGCCTGCGATCTGTAGCTCCAGCAATTGCTCTTGGTAATGGTGTGGTGATTAAACCAGCATCGGATACTCCGATTACGGCAGGGTGGCTTATTGCCGATTTGTTTGAACAGGCTGGTCTGCCTGAGGGCGTGCTGAATGTCGTTGCGGGAAGTGGCAGCGAGATTGGAGATTACTTTGTCGCTCATCCGGTTCCCAAAGTAATTTCATTCACGGGTTCCACAGAAGTTGGACAAGGGATCGGTAAACTGGCGGGTGAACATTTAAAAGAAACGGCACTGGAACTAGGCGGCAACAACGCCATGGTTGTGCTGGAAGATGCGGACATTGAACGTGCTGCCGAAGCGGCGGTCTTTGGTAAGTTTCTGCATCAGGGACAGATCTGCATGGCTCTGAATCGTATCATTGTGCATACCGATATTTACGACCAATTCGTCGAATCATTTGTTGCCAAAACGAAGAATGTCCAGGCAGGTGATCCAGCGGATGCCAAAACACTCGTGGGTCCTCTCATTCGGGAAAAAGAGGTAGAACGATTGCTGGAGCTTGTGAACAAAACCAAGGCTGAAGGCGCACAGTTAATGCTCGGGGGGACCAGTCAAGGCAGCGTGCTGTCTCCTACTGTACTTGCCGATGTTAAACCTGAACAGGATATCGTGCAGCAGGAATTATTTGGCCCAGTAGCAGTGATCATGAAGGCTCATGATGAGCAGGAAGCTGTACGTTTGGCGAATGATACTCCTTATGGACTTAGTGGTTCCGTATTCACCAAAGATCTGAATCGAGGATATCAGGTTGCCCAGCGCATTGAATCGGGTATGGTGCATGTAAATGATCAGTCTGTGAACGATGAAGCGCATGTGATGTTTGGCGGTGAAAAAGCTTCAGGGATTGGACGTTTCGGTGGGGATTGGGCCATTGAAAAGTTTACACGTACTCGTTGGATCAGCATTCAGCACCAATATCGGGAATATCCGGGAGTGAAATAAGTCGAAAAAGAGTGAACCAGCAGGAGCATTTATGAATGATTAGAGTGGGTTACAAAAAAACGACAAATCATGCGAAAGTCCGTCTCCAGCTTGGTGGGACGGGCTTTTTGCACAATTTTACACCTCAGCAAAATACGGCTTAATATAAGAGTGGAAAAGCTGTTTGGGGCTGACGCTATCTGGTTATTTATGGATACACGGAAGAATCGATCCGTAAATCCAATGGCAAAGGGGCTTTAAATTCATGTCCATTGACCGCTTTATTCTGAGGAAACTGAATACCTGTCAGGAAGAACATACACGTGCCAATTTGGTTCGGCTGTTTGTCATTCGTATTCGTAAAGCCGAGATTGCGGAAGAACATGATGCCGCCTATGTCCTGAGCAAACTGCACTGAGTGATGGCTGACAATAATTGCGATCCGATGTTAACGTGTATACAACTCAAAAAAGGAAGCTTGTCTATAACGACAGCTTCCTTTTTCATGTCTTGTAAAAAATGTGTCTTGGTTGACTCCTTTTAATATAAGGATAAAGCAAGGGAGTCGTTTTCACTTCGACTGTGGAGAATGGCTTCTCCATTAACAATCTCAATACTAATTAAAGAATGCAGACATTTTTGAATGGCGCGTTTACCGTTGCTAATTTTATGCTCAAGAGCACTGCTAAGCAATCTTAATGTCTTCTGCATAGGTTGTTTGTTTTCTTGATTAAAATATACAGGGATTGATTTGTTTTGAAAGGTTATTAGGGTTCTCACTTGAAATCACCTCACGGTTGTTATTTCATACAGCTAATATTAAATTCCAATGCTTAAAATTACCTTAAAATCAGCTTATGAAAACATAAAGGTGGGTAATGTTTGAAAAGTGTTCACAATTCAATTGTGAGCGAAGGAATAAAAGTCCTGAAAAACGTAACTTAATTACCATTTAAATGGAACTAAAAACGATAGTTTTCGTATCCTCGCAATATTTAATTGCATAACTGCCACGAAAGTTCTGAGTCGAATGTACGATATTTTAATATATACGTGGGTCATATGTAACAAAATTACAGGTGGTACATTGCAAACAGGGGGTTTATGTAAGAAAATAGGGTTGATATAACGATTCATTCTCTTTTTTTTGATTTAATCTGACATTAGGACAATTTACATATGAGACCATGGGAGGGATTCGGATGATTCTAACCGTGTATTCCGGCCGCGAGGAAGGAGAATGGTTCGACATCGATGTTCCGGACGAATGTACCATTGAACATTTGAAGACATTACTCGGCGTTCGCATTTTTGGACAGGCACCGGGAGACGGCATTCAGTACATCCTTGAAGCCAAGTTTCCGGAAGGTTTGTGGTTCTCTCCGCAGAACGCACAGCAATTAATGGAAACAGGGCTGCGACAAGGCAGTTGCGTACGTGTCCAGCGGGCTTTTTCAACGACTTCGGAAGAAGCGCCTGTATATGGAAGACGTTCATTGTTTCAACAGGACAGCAACGAATAGGGCTTTTGAACGTATACATTCATTATTGAACGAACTAAAGGAGGTCTTCTCTTCGTGAATGTGTTATATCAGCGTTCTCCAAGAATGACACCGGTTCTCAAGGAAGAGAGACTCGAAATACTCAGGCCTCCAACAGAACCGAGCAAACCCACGTTTTCCATGATATCCATTATTGTGCCGATCATGATGACTATGGTCAGCATTGGTTTCTACGTATATATCAATATGACCGGCAAAATGGGCAACAGCAATTATATGATGTTTCAGATGATGACGGTCATGATGATGCTTACTTCTTACACCATTCCATTCTTCGTGTATCTGAGCAACAAGAAATCATATCGCAAAAAATTGGAAGAACGAAAAACAATGTATCTTGCCCAACTGGACAAACACCGGGAAGAACTGAAAGAAGCTCAGGCGGAGCAAGTGAAGAGCCTGTACGAAATTCACGGTGATCCGGGTGTATGTCTTCAAGTGGTGAAGAACCGGAACAGTTCCTTGTGGGAGCGTTCACCAGAGGATGATGATTTCCTTCAGGTGCGCATTGGAACGGGAGAGATTCCATTCCGCATCAAACTTCAGGTTCCGCGGATTGATGGTTACGAGAAGGATGAGCTGATTGAAGCTGCCCATGAACTTGCGGCTGAATTCCAGACGGTACCGGATGCTTCCATTACATTACCTTTGTTCCAATCGAAGGTTATGGGACTGGTCGGCGATCGGGAGGAAGTACTTGCTTCCCTGCGAGTCATCATCTCACAACTGACGGTACGCCATTCCCCGGATGAACTGAAGCTTGCTGCATTCTATGAAGAAAAGGACAGCAAGGAATGGGACTGGCTTCGCTGGATGCCCCATATCTGGGATGAAGACCAAGGACAACGCTATATGGCCGACAGGCACAGCGGTGCGCATCAATTGGCGGACAGCTTGTTTTCCGTGTTGAACCGGCGTCGTAACAATAAGGAAGACCGCTACAAGAAAAGTGTACAAACGCCATGTTACGTTGTGATTCTCTCCGATACGCAATTGATTGAAGAAGAACCGTTACTTCCGCTGCTGTTGGAGTCGGCTCATGACATTGATGTATGCACCATCATACTGGCTAATCGCAAGGAGTCTCTACCGATGCATTGTCAGTTGATTATGGATGCCTCCAAAGGCAAAGGGGTGTATATCAAAAAAACGGAAGATGCGGATGTTATACAACAAATGTACAAGCCTGATGTGATTTCGAAGGAGATGGCAGAGGCGCTTTCCCGTTATATGTCACCGATCCGCTTAAAGCGTTCATCTGCTTCAGATATCCCGCAAGTGCTTCCGTTATTCGATATGCTGAGCACATCACGTGTGGAAGATCTGGATGTGGTGTCCAGGTGGGGACAGACGAGATATCCTGACACGCTGCCCGTACCGATGGGTGTACGAGCTGGCGGTAAAAAAATTGCGATAAACTTGCATGACAAAATTGAACGTCAGGGTCATGGTCCCCATGGTCTGATTGCAGGTACAACCGGTTCAGGTAAAAGTGAAGTCATCCAGTCCATCGTTGCTTCACTCGCTGCTGAATTCCATCCACATGATCTGGCATTCATGCTGATTGACTATAAAGGTGGCGGTATGTCCAATACATTTGTTGATCTGCCTCATGTGGTAGGGACAATCACCAATCTGGATGGAAATCTGATCGAGCGGGCAAATATCTCACTTCGTGCCGAACTGGTCAGAAGGCAAAAAATATTAAATGATGCGGGAAACCTCCAGCATATTGATGAATATTACAAGATTCTGCGTTCCAGACATGAACAGCCACTGCCACATCTGGTCATTATCATTGACGAGTTTGCTCAATTGAAGCGGGACCAGCCGGAGTTTATGGATGAATTGATCAGTATCGCGGCCATTGGCCGGACACTTGGGGTTCATCTAATTCTGGCAACCCAAAAGCCAGCTGGTGTTGTGGACGATAAAATATGGAGTAATTCCCGTTTTAGGATCTGTCTTCGCGTACAGAGTGAGGGAGACAGCAGGGACATGATCAAGATTCCAAATGCTGCCTGGATTACAAAGCCTGGTCGCGGATATTTCCAGGTTGGTAGTGATGAAGTGTTTGAAGAAATGCAATTCGCCTGGAGTGGTGCACCTTATAACCAGCAGGAGGATTCAACAACAGTATTGCCTGTTATGGAAGTGCGCCTGAACGGTAAGCGGGAGCCTCTGTTAACTGGAGAGCGCAGAGCCGTTCTCAAAGGTGAAGATGTTCCGAAACAGCTTCAGGTATTTATTGATTATGTTGCGCAATCTGCAGCTGATGCGGGTATCCGTCGTTTGCCAGGACCATGGTTGCCACCTTTACCAGAGACACTGGAATGGGAAGGTCTTCAGGACTGGCAGGAAGAAGAAAATCGGGATCTGCTGCTTGATGGCGGGGCGAGTGGTCTGAAACCACTGGTTGGTTTGCTGGATGATCTCCCTAATCAGCGCCAACAACCGCTCGCATTGCCTGTGGATCAAGGACATCTGGTCGTGTACGGCATGCCAGGACTGGGCAAAACAACATTTGTTCAGACCTTGCTTATGTCTTTGGCCCGTTCCCATAGAACTGAACCTTGGCATGGTTACATTATCGACATGGGCCGCATGATGAAGGACTTTGCAGCACTACCTCAGATTGGTGGCGTGATGATGGCGGAAGAAGAAGACCGGATCAAACGGTTATTCCGCTATATTCTCAAGCTGTCAGCACAACGCAAAGATATCATCTCGGAGGCGGGGGTTAAAACGATTTCGGCCTACCGCCGGACAGCTCACGCGGCTGTTCCGCAGGTTGTGGTCGTTATCGATGGTTATCTTTCATTCCGCAATGCCTATCCGGAAGAGAATGAACTTCTGGAGACGATCCTGCGTGAAGGCGGAAGTCTGGGTATCACCTTTGTGCTCACCGCCAATCGGGTAACAGATGTATTTGAAAAATTCAGAAGTAATATTCCCAATGCGGTTTCATTTGAGTTATCCGATCCAAGCGATTATTATTATGCCGTGGGAAGACCTTCCAAGGCGCCAAGCCAACTTCCGCCAGGAAGAGGTCTGGTCAAAGGGCAAGTGCCTCCGTTAATGTTCCAGGCGGCATTACCATCTTCAGGGGCAGATGAGGGCAAGCGTTCATCTGAACTGCGCCGTACGATTGCTGAGATTCGCCAAGGCTGGACAGGGGAAGAAGCGCCGCAGATTGCTCCACTTCCGGAAGAGATCAAACTCAAGGATCTACTCATTCGGACAGGATCATATGGTCAGGCGTGGGATACATCGTCTATAACTGTCCCTGTGGGACTGCTTACGGATGATCTGGAACCATTCGAGCTTAATCTGCGTGAAGGTCCGCATTTCATGGTAACGAGTCCGATGGAAGGCGGCAAAACGACATTTTTATTGACATGGATGTTATCACTGGCTTATCATGCTTCTCCGGAAGATGTGCAAATATACACAGTAGATATGCGTTATGGCTCAGGTGGGCTGGGGGAAATCAGCAGTTTGCCCCATGTCCGTGGACATGTATCGCGAGAAGAACAGCTTGCACCTGTCATTCAACAGTTGTACGATGAAGTTCTGAAAAGAGGCGAGATTTCCGGTGGACCGGAACTTGTGCTCGTCATCGATGATGCGGACACCTTGTCCAAGCAGCTAAACGATTTTAATGTAAAAGATCAATTGGGAGCGATTGTTCGTCAAGGAAGGGATCGCGGTGTACATGTGATTCTGTCCGGGGTTCCGGCAGACTTCCCGACCTTCGGTTCTGACTGGGTAACGGATGTGAAGGCTTCCCAGAGCGGAATGCTGTTCGGGACTTTAGACCCTAACGATCTCTCGTTCTTCCGTATACCTTATTCCGAATCTGGAGGTAGTTCAGGTGGGCTGAAGGTACTGCCTCCGGGTCAAGGTTATTATGTAAAACGTAAATATTCCAGGGTTAAAGGTGCAGTTCCATGTGATGACAGCTGGAAAATGACCGATTGGATTTCTGAAATTCGTGACCGATGGCATGTTGTAGTTTGAGGGGAGGTGGCTCATAATGTTGACGGTTCATGATTCTAAGCAAAAGGTAGTCACGTTGCAAACAAAGGAACTTTTTTTCCTGGCTGGTATTCTCGGTTCAGACCGACTGCTTGGTGTAGAAGATCCGTTTCGCGGCTATATGGCTGAGGATATCGCGAGGGAGTGGGAGCGTGTCAAAACCTCCCTTCTTGACAAAGGATATCTGATTCGGGATCAGGATACCGATGAGCTGATCATGACACCGACCGTTTTCTCCAGGGTAGCCATTGCCGGATTGTCCGACAGAGCTTGTTGGATTCGCTACACGATCAACGGCAAGTCGTATGAGAGTTATATACATTGCACGGATGAGCGGGTCGTTGAAGTTTCCCGTGTTGACGACGTACCGGACTCGTTCCGGCTCAGCGATCTGGGAAGTGTTCGTGAAGCCATCGATGTTCTGATAGAGCGGATGAAATGGAGCGGCCATTCTCCTGCGGAGAAACCGGCCCTAATGTGCTCCAAGAAAAAATTTTATGATGTCATGAATGAGCTCGAAAACAGCGGAGTACAGACCGTAGCAGCGGAACTCGAACAGGAGACAAGTGATCCTGAGGGCTCACTTGCACTGGCACGCTGTCTGGTGGGTAAGGAGTCAGACGGGGAGCTCAGGTTGCTTGTATGGAATGAAGACGGGTGGAAGTCGCAGTCGGCAGCCTTTGCTGCAAGTGCGGTATCCAACTGGTTGTTCCGGATGAGCACTGCGGCTTCAGATGATTGGCTTGTTGCAGCACTAACGACTAGAGAACAGTTTCACGAGATGCTGCTGGACTGGCTTAAACAGCCTGCAGGGGAAGAGGAAAGGTGATGGTAAATGCGCATTCGTGTGGAACCGGATGTGCTTCGGGCACTGAGCAAGCAGATTCAGTATGCAGCGGAGCAAATACAGCAAAAGATGACAGTGTTGGATCAGGCGATTCATTCGCTGGAGTGGGAGGTTGAATCCCGCGCAGCGGTGATGAATGAATGGAATCACAGTAAACGACTGGGCGAGGATGCGCTGCGTCGATTAATGGACTTAAGCGTACAGCTGGGACGCAAAGCGTTGTTATTCCAGCAGGCAGACATGGAGTATCGTTCCGTGCTGAGTCATGTGAACACAGCCTATGGTAATGCGGTCAATATGCTGAATGTTCTTCAGAACAATCGTACAGGAGAAATCATGCCTGCACATTCTGCAACTGTAGCTGTAGTATCCGATCCCCTTTCCGCAATGGCGGCCGTATATCGTGTACAGGATGCCGCTCCGCCTGATGGCTCCCCGGCTACACTGGTGCAGGCTATGCAGCCTGAGCCTGTAGCATGGAGATTCACAGATCCTTCCTTTCGGGGAAGAAGAGGGACCGAGCCTGTGGTTTCCTGAACAGGGTGAATGAAAGTAACAGCAGAAAGTGAATCTTTTTTTGTAAATAGGCTGTTAGGAGAAGTTTCAAATGCTAAAAATGGGGTAAATAGGATTAGGTCCTTCGGCTTTTGTCCGATCGATCCTGGTATAGTACAATTTGAACAAGTAAAAAATTAATTGCACAAACCAAGGAGGAATTTACAAATGGCAGGACGTATTTTAGTTACCCCAGAGCAGCTTGATCAGGTTTCCAACCAATTTAAACAAAGCGGTGAGCAAAGTCAGCAAATCGTATCTACATTGACTCAATCCATCACAAGCATGGAAGGACAATGGGAAGGTATGACAAAGCAACGCTTCTTCCAAGAGTTCCAAGAAGCTAGCAAACAAATGCAATCATTCGTTCAAACGCTGAACAGCATCAGCGCTGAACTTACAGCTATTGCTAACAAATTCCGTACAGCTGACCAAGCTCGTTAATCTGCTTTACATAGATCAGGCCGATGTGAAGTCTGATTTCGTCCTGAATTATAGGTGGATAGCAAGCTGAAGATGTACAACTACAGCAAAAACCGGGCGTTGTCACAACACCCGGTTTTTGCTGCAACTATGACACTAGGACAGAGAGAGGGATAAGCATGTCTTTTCAACCAAATCCCGGGGATGAAGTGGTGATTAACGACATTGCCTATACGATTGGGCAACATCCGGCAGCGCCGGGTCTGGCTTATGCCCAAGCCGGAAGGCAGGGGATTGTTTATCAGTTAATACCCCGTAATGGTTCCGTTCATGGGGCCAAAGCACTAAAAGTCTTTTTTCCTAAATTCCGTATTCCGGCTATGGTATATCAGTCTGAGCATATGGAGTCTTATAGTGAACTGCCAGGTTTGCAGGTATGCAAGCGTGATGTGCTCACTCCGGAAAGAAACGGAGCGCTCATTGGAAAACATCCCGATCTGTTATATGCGGTGTTGATGCCATGGGTGCAAGGTCAGACCTGGTTCGATGTGATCAGTGATCAGAGACAGTTGACGGCTGAAGAGAGCTTGAAGCTGGCCAGAGCACTTGCTGGAACAGGTTCGGCTATGGAACAACGTGGACTGGCTCATTGCGATATGTCCGCTCCCAATGTAATGATTCCGTTTTTTTCCGAAGTGGAGAACCTGGGGAAGACGTCTGCGGTAGAACTTGTGGATGTCGAGCAGATGTACGGTTCCAAGATGGATCGTCCGGATGCCCTGCTTGCCGGGTCACCCGGTTATGCAGCCCATCGAACAGTGCACAGCGGTTTGTGGAGTTCATATGCTGACCGATTTGCAGGAGCTGTTATCATTGCTGAAATGTTAAGCTGGTCAGACCCTGTGATTGTAGAGAAGGCGTGGGGCGAAAGTTATTTTGACCAGCATGAAATGCAAACAGTGAGTGAACGGTATTATGCGATGCGGGAGTCCCTTGAGAAGCGTTGGGGTTCCAAACTGTCAGATCTGTTCATTCGAGCTTGGGAAAGTCACGATTTGAGCAGCTGTCCGACGTTTGGTGAGTGGTATGTTGCATTGGCTGCGGTAAACGTGGATCAGGCCAATGCGGCGGTTGCTGCGACATCGGAAGAAGCAGCTACCAATTCGTCCGAAGCTGATGTGAATCTGAAAAAGAGCTCAAAACCAGTAAATGAACCGGTGAATACGCAAGACGGGAACCGTCCCCAAACGCCGCACTCTCCAGATCAGGAAGCGGTTGTGAATCGTCTGTTCCTGCAAGCAAGAGCCCTGGAGGATGAAGATAAACCGGCTGCAGCACTGGAAGTGTACCGCTCTCTTTATCATTTTATTCCTCATAACAGCGCGATGCAGATGGAAGTCGAGGCTGCAATCAAGGAACTGGATGCCAAGCTTAATCCAAAAGAAGACACAGACAAGCCCGTACCTGTGCCATTCTACAGATCCAAAAAGTTCATGATTTCCTCCGCTGTGCTTATTGTATTGCTGGCAGGTGGCGTGCCAACGGTCAAAATACTCGCCGATCAGGCAGAGGTAAAACAGAAAGAACAGCTGGAAGCCACACGACTGGCAGATATCAAAGCTGCGGAAGAGGCGGAAGCAGCAAAGGCAGCTGCGCTCAAACAGCAGGAAGAACAAGAGAAACAAAAGGCCGCAGATGCTGCAAAACTGGACGCAGAGGAAAAGAAAAAGCTCGCTGAAGCCAAGCAGAAGGCAGCTGATGCAAAGAAAAAAGAAGAAGAACGTAAGGCGTTACAGGCCAAATACGACAAACAGGCGAAATATGAGGCCTTTCTGGTGAAGCAGGAGCAGCAGAAGAAAGAAGCTGCTAAGAGAGCACAGCAGGAGAAGTACGATAAACAGGCAAAATATGAAGCTTATCTGGTCTGGAAAAAAGAGAATGATGCCAAGCTTGCAAAACAGGAAGCGGAGCGTAAAGCGGCAGCTGAAGTTAAACGTCAACAGGAGATTGCTCAGAAAGCAGCTCTGAAGAAAAAACGTGCCCAGAATGTGGTCACGCTGATTGCTCATTACAATAAGACGTATAACGCGCAAAAAGGCAGAAAAATTGAAAATGCGGAAGCGTATGCCCGTGATTTCAAAAATCTTTACAATACCGATGCTTCCTATTTCAAAGGTGTCGGCAAAGTGGCCGCTCGAATGAGCGCCATTAACAAATTCCTGAGCAACACTAATTATACGTTGCCCAACTTATAAATAACGTGAACGATGGAGGTGACCCACCCTAGATGAACTACACGATTCAAGCATCACAGCGTACACCTGCACTTATTATATATTTAATTGATATTAGCGCCTCCATGAACATGGTTCTGGAAAATCGTCGACGGATTGACGTCGTCTATGATGCCCTATCTCTCGCGATCCGCCAAATGGTATTTCGCTCTACCAAGGGAAATCGTCTGACACCTCGCTATCGTATAGCCATATTGGCTTACAGCGATGATGTATATGACTTGTTGAACGGAATCAAAGGGATTGACGAGATCGCTGCAGTTGGTTCTTTGCCTGACCTGACTCCGAGACGCTTTTCCGATTCTGCGAAGGCTTTTCTACAGGCGGAAAAGATTCTACAGGCCGAAATTCCGAATATGCAGGATTGTCCTGCGCCACTTGTATGCCACATGACCGATGGGGTAGCCACAGGTGAAGATCCCGAACCTATTGCAAAAAGAATTATGGGTATGAGTGTACCAGACGGCAATGTACTGGTGGAAAATATTTTTATATCCGATCATCTGCTGGAAGGTCCAATTGCTGAACCCAGAAGATGGAAGGGAATCTCTTCGGAAACGAATCTACAGGATGAGCATGGAGAGAAGCTGCGGAATATGTCATCCGTCCTGCCCGAAAGTTATCGGGAAATGCTTGTTGAAGCTGATTATTTGCTTGCACCCGGTGCACTCATGATGCTGCCAGGTACCTGTGCAGAATTGGTATCAATCGGGTTCCAGATGTCCGCTGCTACGCCTGTTAGATAGGAGGGGAATCATGAGAGCGATGCGTTTGGCAACATTGTCTGCTGGAGATAAGGGGGGCCATGCCGAGCAACGGCATGGCAACTTTCGCTATGTTAGTGTACAGACGGGAGAACAGCCACTAACCCGCTATCAGGGTACATTTAAGTGCAGATATGGTTATGGCAGAGCGGCTGAGACGGTACATCAGGGAGATACCGGACAGGACTTTGCTGCGGTACGTATGAAAGGAAATATCTGCAATTTTGTATTGTGTGATGGGGTAGGCATGAGTTACCTGGGCGATTTTGCAGCGCGTTTTCTGGGGAATGCTTTGCTGGATTGGTTGGAAACGACGCAACACCCGACAGAAGAGGGCGTGGAGCGTCTTCTCCATGATCTAACCCTTCCTGCATCTCAGCAGTTGGAGAAATTACAGCCACTGGAAAGTTCCCCTTTGTTGCTGCGTGAAGTGTTGATGGAAAAGCGAAGTCGGGGCAGTCAGGCCATGTATGTGTGTGGACGGATCGAGCTTACGGGAGGTGGCCGCAAAAGCCGTGTATGGTTAGCGTGGCAAGGAGATTCCCGTATTCGCCTTTGGCGTAATGGTCAGGAACAGTCTGAATTATTTCAGACTCACTGCAAGACAAATGAGCGTTGGTCTACACTTGAAGGGCCTGTTGGTGGTAAGCCGCACATCTGCGAGATGAAAGGGTCGGCAGGAGATTCACTGCGACTCCAGTTATATACGGATGGACTGAACGACCTGGATGCCATTCAAGCCTATGTCCCGGATGAACACATTCAGGTACTGCTGGATGCTACACATACCGGCGGACTTGAAGATGATGCCGCTTTCATTGAGCTGGAATGGTGAGTGCGGGATATCAAGTTGTGGATCGATCCTGCTGAAGCTGTGACAGCGGCGAAGATCAACTGTGAAAAAACTTGTTGATGTTGATTTAAAAGACACTCTTTTTGGGTAATCTTGTGAAGAATTGGCTAATGAAAGCTTGAATGTACATTCTTACATAATTGCTAATCAAAGGAGTGGAATGGATAATGACACAACATAACGGTAAGTCACGGTTCCAAGGCAAGGTTGCGATTATTACCGGAGCAGGCTCCGGGATTGGGAAAGCCACTGCGGTCAAGCTGGCTAAAGAGGGTGCACATGTTGCATTGTTTGATCTGGTGAATGATCGGATCTCGGAAACGGAAGCAGAGATTAATGCGCTGCACCCCGGTGCGGCAAGAGCATTTGATGTAGACATTTCTGACCCGGCACGTGTGGAAAAGGCTGTACTGGAAACCGTTGAGTTATTCGGTGGTTTGGATATCGTTTTTGCCAATGCGGGCATTAACGGAGTATCGGCACCCATTGAGGAAATTCAGGTTGAAGATTGGCAACAGATTATTACAACCAACCTGAATGGTACATTTTTCACCGTAAAATATGCTTTGCCTCACGTTAAGAAACGGGGTGGCGGCAGCATTATCATTACAAGTTCGATTAACGGCAATCAACGCTTCTCAAGCTTTGGCATGTCGGCGTACAGCACGTCCAAGGCAGGACAGGTTGCTTTTGCCAAGATGGCTGCGCTTGAACTGGCGAAGTTCAAGATACGTGTGAACGTAATCTGCCCAGGAGCGATTGCGACAAATATCGATCAAAGTACGGTCAAAACGGATGATCTGCAACAGATCATTATTCCGATGGAGTTCCCGGAAGGACAGCAACCACTTGCGGACGGGCCGGGTCAGCCGGAACATGTTGCCGATCTGGTAAGTTTCCTCGCATCGTCCGAATCCAGACATATTACGGGAGCAGAGATCGTCATTGATGGTGCCGAATCATTGCTCAGCTAAGTGAGCATTCTGGATAAATTTCATTTTTACTAAGGCGTGTCTTAGGGTGTGTCTGCGATAGTCGTTCCTCTGGAACGGCTTTTTTTGTTATAATGCTAACATTCGAATAGAGATACTGAAGAGCAGTATGGTACATTCATTAGGAGCGATCATATGCATATAGAGTTACCGATACAAGAGGTTATTCCTGAGTTAAGACAGTTATTTCGGGATCAAGATACAGGTGTGTTAATTGCAGAGCCAGGAGCGGGAAAAACGACTGTTGTACCGCTGGCTTTGCTGGAGGAGCCGTGGGTTGCGGGACGGAAAATCATTATGCTGGAACCTCGAAGGCTGGCTGCGCGTTCGGCTGCATCGAGACTGGCGGCTACACTAGGGGAAAAGGCGGGTCAGACTGTAGGATATCGTGTACGCATGGATACCCGGGTGAGTCAGGCGACGCGTATTGAAGTTGTGACGGAAGGCGTATTGACCCGAATGTTGCAGCAGGATCAGGGACTTGAAGACACGGCGATGATTATATTCGATGAATTCCATGAGCGTCACTTACATGGGGATTTGGGTTTGGCTCTGGCATTGGAATCCCGAGCGATGTTACGTCCAGACTTGAAATTGCTGGTGATGTCGGCGACCCTCGATTCTGTTCCCGTCTGTGCATTGCTTGGCGAAGGTACAAAATCAATTCACTGTCCCGGGCGAACGTTTCCGGTGGAAACACGATATGTATCGAGACCAACAGCCATGCCACTGGAACAATTCACGGCTCAGACGGTGCACAGGGCATTAGCCGAACAGGAGGGGGACGTGCTTGTTTTCCTTCCTGGCGCAAAAGAGATACATCGTACAGAACGGGAGTTATGGAATGGTTCTCTTCCCGAACATGTGAAAGTTCATTCCCTGTATGGCAGTATGCCCGTGGAACAACAGGATGAGGCCATACGCCCGGCAGCTGAGGGCTCGCGCAAGGTGGTCTTGTCCACCTCCATTGCGGAATCCAGTCTCACACTCGCTGGAGTTAAGATTGTGGTGGATGCAGGGCTAAGTCGTGCATCGGCATTTTCGCCGCGCACGGGCATGAGCCGGCTTGTAACCCTGCCGGTGTCCAAGGCGTCAGCCGATCAACGGCGGGGTCGTGCAGGGCGAATTGCCCCGGGGGTGTGTTACCGGCTATGGAGCGAGGAGGTTCATGGGGGGCTGCCTGAGGCAGCTCGCCCGGAGATCACCTCCGCGGATCTTGCGCCGCTGGCGTTGGAGCTTGCCGTCTGGGGTGTCCAGTCCCCAGCAGAGCTGCAATGGCTGGACACCCCGCCTGACGCCGCCTACGGCCAGGCACAGGCGTTGCTGCGCCAGCTGGGCGGCCTGGACGACGCAGGCCGCATCACGCCCTTCGGGCGGCGGATGAACACGCTTGGCGTGCATCCGCGACTGGCCAGCATGCTGCTCCGCGCGGCGGAGCTTGGGCTGGCCAGCTACGCCAGCATGCTGGCGGCACTGCTGCAGGAGCCTGCCGGCCTCCGCAGCAGTGGCAGTGCGAGCGCGGGCACGGACCTCCGCCCGCGCGTAGAGGCGCTGCTGACCGCGGACAGCAGCGGTATGCCGCAAGCGGCAGCGGCTGTCGCAGACGGCGGGGCCGTGCGGCGCATGCTCCAGGAGAGCCGCCAGCTGCGCTCGGCGCTCGGCCCGGCGGCCGATCCGGTAAGGCCGGATGAGGACAGCTGCGGATTGCTGCTGTCCTTCGCCTATCCGGACCGGATCGGGCAACGCCGGGAGGACGGCCGCTATCTGCTGAGCAGCGGCCGCGGCGTACGGCTCGCAGCGACAGAATCGCTGAGCCGTTCAGCGTATCTGGTCGCAGCCGAGGCAGACGACCAGGGCGCAGATGCGCGCATCCTGCTGGCTGCGCCGTTGCAGGAGCAGACATTGTTACAGGCAGGTCAGTACTTGCTTCACAATGAAGTGCAAGTGGCCTGGGATTCCAACACTCGCAGCGTGCGAGCACATAAGAGACTTCGTATTGGAGCCCTTGTGATGAAAGAGAGCAGTATTGCACAGCCACCTGAAGATCAGGTGTTGGAAGCACTATTAACCGGAATTCGAATGGAAGGGCTGGATTGTCTGCCCTGGACAAAAACATCCAGACAACTTGCGGACAGGCTGCGGTTCCTGCATCTCCATGCACCTGAGTGGCCCGACCTGATCGAAGATGATCTGACCGAAGAGTTGGCAGAACATCTTACCCCTTATCTGACAGGCATGCGTTCGGCAGCCGACCTGAAGAGATTGTCGATGCAAGATGTATTACTGGGTGGCCTGAGCTGGACGCAACGACAACAACTGGACGATGAAGCTCCGACGCATATACAGGTGCCCAGTGGTTCGCGTATTCCCGTGGACTACAGTCGTCCAGAGGACCCGGCGCTGGCGGTAAGATTACAGGAGATGTTTGGACAACAGGAGACACCGCGTATAGCGGGTGGGCGAGTCCCGTTGACAATCCACCTATTATCACCGGCTCAGCGACCTGTACAGGTCACACGTGACTTGGCGAATTTCTGGCGAGAGACGTATTTTGACGTCAAAAAAGACCTGAAAGGTCGTTATCCGAAGCACTACTGGCCGGATAATCCACTTGAAGCGGTCGCCACAAATCGGGCCAAACCAAGGGGGAAATGAATGAATGATTTCGTTTTTTCAGATATCAACGATTGGGTTCCCAAAGGGCGCTCTTCATCAGGCTCAGACTCTCCTGAACAACCTTAAGTTTTGTAGCTGACCGAATCATTCTCTGACTTAAAGAATCATCCTCTAACCAGGACGTGTCTCAAAACTCACTAACATGCAACTTTTACTGCCTTTTCGACCCATGTTAGTCACTTTGCCTTTTCGCTCCATGCTGCGTTACTTTCTCCTTGACGTGCTCCGGCACGCCTACCAAAAACATCCGGCATGGAACGAGAATCCAGCAAAATCTGCTTCTATTGAGGTTGAAGTCGCGCCCCAGAGCGTGTCCTCAACCTGCCGAAAGCCGGAGTGTAACTGAACGTGCCGGGGGCTGAACATGGATCAGAATCATGGAGCGGAGCGCTAACGAACTTGTGACGTCTTATTCAGCGACTTAAAAGCGCCCGCAGTAATCTAAGGAATCTGAAACACGCTATATTTGAATAACCAGCCGTTTAAAACGGGTTTTTCAGGTGATTTTGGTTAATAACGTGTCTCATGTTCCTTACAAACTAAAATGAGGACCCGAAGGCTAAATAAGACGTCCTCGGTTCCTTAGAAAATCGCCAGGATCAGGCAACTTGTAATTCAAGATGTTTTGGACGCCCACGTCCTTCAACGTAGAGCATGCCTGACAACGTATTACATGCCTGAGTTGAACGCATACTCTGATGAGGATTAAAAAGGAGTGAACCTCAGCGTTTTTTTACTATCAGCACATACGATATTGACTTGCAAGCGTTTGAAAGAAACGAAGGCGGGTAATAACATAACGAACCACTCAATCAGATGAGGAGGGATTCATTATGCAAAAGAAAATCGTAGGTGTGTTTAATACAGAACGTGAAGCATCGCAGGCTATCGAGGGTCTGAAGGCACAAGGATTCACTTCAGACGAAATCTCCGTTGTTACACAAGATCGGGATGAACTGAAGGCAATTCGGGAAGAGACAGGTACCAAAGCCCCTGAAGGCGTGGCTGCAGGTGCAGCAACAGGTGGTGTACTTGGTGGCGTAGCTGGTCTGCTCGCAGGTATCGGTGCACTGGCTATACCCGGTATAGGACCGATTCTGGCCGCTGGCCCCATTGCAGCAGCATTTACCGGTGCAGCTGTAGGTGCGGGAGCTGGTGGACTGGTGGGTGGACTGGTAGGTCTTGGTATTCCTGAAGAGGACGCTAAACAGTATGAGGAGTATGTACAGAATGGTAAAATCCTGCTGCTCGTAGATTCTACGGATCGGGACTCCGATGTGTACGATGTATTCAGTGGCAACAGCCAGCTTAACCGGGACAGAGCCGAAGCAGCTCATCGCGGAGATGTGCCAGCCGAACGTCCGGATCTGGATATGGAAGAACGCAGATTGGAAGCACAAAACAAGGCAGCGCGATTCGGTAACAATACATTCCTGTAATCTTGCCGCAAATATAATCGATATGAAATAAAACCCAATGACTTAATATCTGTAAAATGGAATGACATATATGATCCACCAGATGGTCATTAGCCGGTTTCCTTAAGGGAAGCCGGCTTTTGTCCCTGTGTTGCATATGGGTGGGTGTCAATAATGTCGGATGGTGTTTTTACCCAGTCAAGCAGGGAATAACAATACATATAACAGTACAGCTAAAGCGAGTCCAATCACCAGTAGCATCCATGTGAGAAACCGAATTAAACCGGTCGATGCCTGAAACGTCTGTTCATTGATTTGTGTACGCTTCCGATGATAGGCTGTTGCCGAATACACAATGATGGATATGCCGCCAATCAGAGAAGTGATACCCGTAATAATCGCCGCAATATGTGCAAGTTGATCATACGCCGACGAATTGAAGCCAAATCCGGCAGCAAGAAAGCCGATGCCCGCCATGGCAATACCGGTGCTTACCCAAGCCAGAAAAGTTCGCTCGTTAGCCAGATGTTGTTGGACATACTTGGAATCGGTAGTGGTTAGGTCTTTGTCTGTTAACGAAATGTGAATCAACCCCGTTCATTAGATATACGGCTTCATTGTACGTTGTTTTTATTGCAAAACCAAGAAAAGGAGTCTGAATGTATGCCTCGCAAAGAACGAATTACAGAAATAGAGAGTTTAAGGGGAATCGCCTTTGCCGCAGTGGTTCTCCAGCATTCCATCGCACATTTCTCTCTGGTCCCGGAAACGAGACTGGAGGATGGGGTGTTACTGGCCATACTGCTGATGCTCTCCAAATTTGCAGTTCCTTTATTCATATTCATAACAGGTATGGTGCTGTTTTATAACACGGGAGACAAGCTGCATTACGGCAAGTTTATGAGAAAAAGAGTAACCGACGTGATCGTGCCTTACCTGATCTGGTCACTTATTTATTTTACACTTGCACCGCGGGGTTGGACCGGATTTGGATGGAATGACATCCCAGACCTGGGTCTGAAGTTGCTTACGGGCAAAACGACTTCACACTTTTGGTACATCATTATGTTGATTCAGTTTTATCTGTTATTTCCGCTCTTTTTGCGAGCCATTCGTTATGTATATAACCGATATGAGGCCAAGGGGCGCTTGATCGCATTACTGATTTCTGGTGTGGTGTATCTTGTACTTGCGGATCAATTAAGAAACATCGCCAAGGTCATGGAATGGCTGAATATCCCGGTGCTGAGAGATGCTTTTACAACGTATGCAGATCGGAATTTCCTCTATTTCTTTATTTATTTTGTGCTTGGTGCCGCAGCGGGGTTATCCGTGCAGCACTGGAATGAATGGATTCATCGATTACGCTGGATATACTGGACAGTGTTTATTGTTCTGGGTCTGCGGTTTACATATCTATTAATGCTGGAGTTTCAGAAGCCGGAAGGAATCAAAATTACGTTTTACACAGTCAGCTTGATCCGCCCTGATATGGCACTCTTTCTGATCGCTTCCATTATGGTCATGTACCAGTTGGCCGGAAAACTTCATAACCTCAGGGCTACACGATTGCTGGGATGGATTGGTGGTGTATCGTATGGCGGTTATCTGATGCATATGTTGATGCTGCGGTATAGCTACATTCCGGATGAGTTGTTCTATGTTGCTATGGGCTTGAACCCTGTCGTTCGAATGACCATCACCTGGTTGCTCGCTCTTACATTATCCTGTGTAGTGACATGGCTTATCTCGCGTGTAAGCTGGGGCAAATGGATTGTGGGAACCGTACCGAAGTCTGTTCGCGATAAATGAATCCATCAACATATGAAAAATTCACAACAGAATCACAGCTTTACAGGATCGTACAGGGTCTATGCCGATATTGGAATTCAGGATTCAGCTATGCAGGAAACAGCATTCAGGACTACAGATGTAACAGCCTTTATAATTCGATCGAACGACTCGCTGGGTTCCTGAAATAAAACAAACTTTCCAATACTATTTAAAATTTCATTACATGAAAAATTCACAACAGAAAACCTTTTTCCGTGCTTCCCCCAGCTTAACGCGTATTCACACGATTTCTTTCTCACCTTCTTTAAAGATGGATAAAAGGCAGACCAAGCGGAGAAAGATGGCAGAACCCGAACATAAGTTTTATAATACTAGATATATAGGTTCTGACAGGAGGGGAATGAACGTGGCTTTTATGATTGCACAGCGGGCATTTATCAAGCTGTATCTGATTACGATGGTTGAACAGCACAGGGGGTATGGTTACGAAATGCTGGAGGCGATGAAGCAGGAATTCAAAGACTACGGTTATGTACCACCCCAGAGCGAGGTATATCGGGCACTGCATGAATTGGTCCAGCAAGGTGTTTTTTATCGCACGAAGAAGCTGAAGGGCAATGATCCGAAGGTCGATTTTCAGGAAATCGTTTTATATCATTTCACGGATGATGGTGCGGAGAAAGCTGAGTTATACAAGAAACAGGTCAAAACGGATCTGGATCGTTGTCTCGGCATGTTACACAAGGCAGAAGAGGACAATTACGGTACGAAAGGAAGATGAGCATGAACAGACAGTTACAGTGGGGAGTACTCGGTACGTCAACCATTGCCAAGAATGCAGTCATTCCGGCGATCCAGCAGTCTGAACGTGGTGAGGTGTTGGCGATTGCCAGCCGTAGCAAGGAAAAAGCGGAAACCCTTGCCGAAGAACTGGGCATTGCCAGATCATATGGCAGTTATGAAGAGCTCATCGCTGATCCGGACATTGAAGCCGTCTATATTCCTTTGCCTAACCATATGCACAAAGAATGGACCATCAAAGCGGCACAGGCTGGCAAACATGTGTTGTGTGAGAAACCAGCTGCCCTGAATGCTGATGAATCGGCAGAAATGATTGAGGTATGTCATCAGCATGGCGTTCTTTTTGCAGAAGCGATTATGTATCGATATCATCCCAAGCACAGACGTGTGCAAGAGATTATAGCTAGTGGAGAGATTGGCATTGTCAGAGCCATCCATGGTAACTTTACCTGTAATACCGCTGATGACAAGGAAAATGTAAGGTTCAAAAGAGAGATGGGCGGCGGATCATTATTTGATCTTGGCGTGTATCCGATCTCGGCAGCCCGGATGTATCTGGGACAGGAACCGGAAGCGGTGACAGTTCACGCTCTATTCTCGGACGAGCATGATGGCGTGGATATGATGGCGTCGGGACTGGTAGAATTTCCGAATTCGGTTGCTTTAACTTTTGACTGTGGCATGTGGGCTTCAGGTCGAGCGGAGATGGAGATTCTCGGGACGGAAGGGCGGATTGAACTGCCAAAAGTGTTTGGCTGGGAAAACAGCGATATTCCACCTCAGATTATTGTACACACGGATTCGGTCAGCCGTGAGGAGCGTGTATCGGTGTCGAATTCCTATGTCCTTCAGGTAGAGACGTTTGCAACGGCTGTGCTTGAAGGAGAGGCCTTACCTTTCAGTCCGGAAAATACCATTCAAAACATGCGCGTTATTGATGCATGCCTGGAATCGGCTCGAACTCGTCAACGTGTGCAACTGATCGATTAGGTCAGCTCAGTTTAAACATACTAGAAAAGTAGACTCCATCTTCAGGGATGAGAGTCTTTTTTATGTCTTAAAATGTTACAATTATAATATTTTACAATTCAAACGTCTTTATTTGATATTTCTACCAAAATGATGTGATATAAATAGTCATGAGATGACTTGTTTACTATAATCTAGCAGAACGTAAAACTAGAAAGTTATAGCTTGCAGTATGCGTATCGTGACAACGTTCATCTACTTTGAGAGATCGGGAGGCCGGATTGATGAAAAAGTTGATATCCACCGCATTACTGGCATTGTTGTTAACGTTTGTTTTCCTCACAGGATCACAGTTCACTCCAGTCGCACAGCAGAAGGCAACTGCTGCAACATGTACCATCATCAATACGTTTACAGGTGTAGCAAACTATTTGAGTGCAAACGGAACGTTGCCATGTAACTTTATTACCAAATCACAGGCAACAGGACTCGGCTGGGTAGCGTCAAAAGGAAACTTGGCTGTAGTGGCTCCTGGGAAAAGCATCGGTGGGGACACATTTGGCAATCGGGAGGGACTTCTGCCTTCGGCAAGCGGACGTACATGGCGCGAAGCGGATATTAACTATACTTCCGGCTTCCGTAATTCGGATCGGATTGTGTACTCCAATGATGGACTTATCTACAAAACGACAGATCACTATGCATCATTTACACGCATGAAATAGAGGAAGGAGCAGCCATGATTACCGTGATTCTGGATGGAGAAGACTTTGCGAGTAGCGCTGAACTTCATCAACAATTAAAGGACAAGCTGAAGCTGCCGGATTTTTATGGCGGTAATCTCGACGCTCTGTGGGATTGCCTGACGGGTACGATTGAACTTCCACTAGAGCTAAAATGGACCAACTACCAAATCAGCGAAGAACGACCGGGGAATGAAGCAGGCTGGGTACGCGATTTGATGTTGGAGGTACAGGCTGAACAGGCTGGATTTCAATTAAGTGTTGAGAAGTAGCAGCAATAAAGGCAGTTCAAATACATTCCATCCCGAGCAGACCACTTGTGGTCTGTTTTTTTGTGTTAAAGGAGGTTGTCCAAAAAGGTTGTTCAAAAAGTCTTTTTGTCGATTACGAATCAACTGAAAGAAGAGCGAGTTTTTTACTTTGCCTACTTAGCGTTAAAATTATTTTCACGGAGGTATTGATTTCTGCACAATTTACGTTAAAATAAAATTAACATGAAAAATATTTTAACGTTGAGGAGAGAAAAAGAATGAATGATAGCTCAGCAGTTGGCAAGCAAGGTATGGGTGAGTTAATACGAATCAGACCGTACATGCAATTTATGCTTAGTAAAGTGGTATCCAGATTTGGTGATTCGATTGACTCGATTGCCTACAGTTGGATGGTATACATTCTAACCGGTTCGAAAGTGTTGATGGGTACGTTGCTGGCGGTGAATTTTTTGCCCAATATCCTTCTGGGTCTGTTCGCCGGGGCTTTGGTTGATCGCATGTCTCCCAAAAAAGTGATTGTGATTACGAATACGGGGCGCGGGTTGTTGGTGGGTATTACAGCTCTGCTGTTTGGATTGGGCCAACTTGAAGTCTGGCATCTGTTTGTCATGACAATTCTGAATTCTTTGCTGGAATGCTTCACTAGTCCTGCGGAAGTATCAAGTGTCCCCCGATTGCTTCCCCCATCGATGCTGCTTTCGGGTAATGCGATGTCCTCTTCCGCAACCAGAGTGGCCGAACTCGCAGGACTTGCAGTGGCTGGTGCCCTTATTGCTACAATAGGCATTGCCTGGACGATCCTGATTGATGCGGGGTTGTTTGCGCTAAGTGCTTTAATTATGAGCCGAGTGGGCTATCCTGAAGGTTCAACATCTGCTAACAATGAAGATAAAACAACAATGGAAATAGATTCTCTTCCTTCCGACAAAAGTAGCATATTCTCCGAAATGGCGGAAGCTTTTCATTTTCTCCGTAAACATGCCTTATTGTTAATTGTCTCCATCCTGTTTGCCTTCGTTAATTTCTGCCTGATGCCGTTTAATGTTCTCCGTACACCCTATGTCATTGAAACGTTGCATGCTGGCGCTGGGGGATTAAGTCTGCTCAGTGGGCTGATGGTGGGAGGCATGTTGCTTAGCGGTGTATGGTTGACACAAAGGGGAGCGAATTATCGTAAAAGTGTGCTGGTCATCAGCGGTATTGTCATGTTGGGTCTCAGTTATGCGATGACGGCACTACCCGCTTATATGACTTCCTTCCAACTGCCGGTTGCAGCGGCCTTTTGTCTACTGATGGGTATGGGGATTCCGCTGGCTACAACACCGCTGGCAACCTATCTTATGGAAGTTACCCCTTCGGAGATGCTGGGCAGAGTGTATGCCCTTCAGAGTATGCTCGTCTTGAGTGTTGCACCACTTGGGAGTCTGGTTTCGGGAGCACTTGCAGATTGGATGACCATGCCTGTTCTTTTTATCGTCTTTGGGATTATGCTTGCCATGTCCGCAGGTATGCTGTTATTTAGCAAAAGCTTTCGGAGTGCGATGTGAAGGATATTTAGAAAGAAACATGATCTGATTTTTTGATAACATGTCATCGCCAGCTTACTTTGACCGAAGTCCTGACGCAGCGGTATAATAGAGATATCGATGGACAACAGGTACCCCGGAAATGAGGATACAGGGATGGCGCACAAGGTTCTTTCAACAATTGAAGAAATTAAAATCTACTCCGATCCTTATCGGATACAGATTATGAATATGTTTAACAAGCAGGGCAGACCATCCACTGTCAAAGAGATCGCCGACCAGATGGGTGAGGTGCCAGCCAAAGTTCACTATCATGTAAAAAAGCTGGAGAAAATTGGTCTGCTGACGATCGTTTCCACACGTGAGATTAATGGGATTATCGCAAAATATTATGAACCATTCACCGGAGAGATCCATCTCCGTCATGAAGATGAAGACAAGGAAAACTCACCATTGAAACAGGTGTTTCGGTCCGAGACGCTCAAATTATTAAATGAGATGTTCGAACAGAGTCGTCAGCGATTCATGCATCAGGCGGAAAACGAAGACCGAATGTTTCTCTCGGACATTACGCTGTACGCCACCCGAGACGAAGTAGAGGAGTTGTATAAAAACATCATAAAACTCTGTGAACCCTATACAACAAAAGAGAATCGACAAGGGGAACATGAGGTCTTTCAGTTATTTTCAGCACTTTCTAAACCTATAGTGAAAATACCTGCTTCCAAGACAGATGCAAAAGAGAAAAAGAAAGCTACGTCTGATAAGGGCAAATCAACTCCGAAAACCTCTCGATCTGTGTCGAAGCGGCAGGGATCTGCATCATCTGGTCGTGAGTCGGAAGAATAAACGGATGGAATACATGGGTTCAGCCTTATCACTGGAAGCCAAGTAACCGCAAACGTGAGAGACTGCTTAGGAGAAAACTAGAAAAAGCCGCCCAATGGCGGCTTTTTAATGCGTGATAAGGAAGGCTAATGGTGGAGCAGCCTATGGAATCCAATTCAATTTTGACGCTTACCGTTTCAGTTCATAACGAAGTTACATGTTCTCATCGTAACCCTTCACATCACGTTTGGCTGCGGTTGCGGGGGAATTAGATGTGCCATATTCTTCGACAGCTTCCCAGGCATCTGCGTTGTCGAACTTGCCGGCCCGCTGCTGTCTTCCTTCCCCAGCACCACTCGGAGGCATGGTCATCACTTCTTCTTCAACGGGCCGATCGTTGCTGATCTCCCGGTTAGGTGTGTCGTCAATACAGTAAGCCGTATAGGGGATAGCTTCAAGTCGATCGAAGGGAATATCTTCGCCGCACGTTACACAGGTTCCATATGTACCTTGCTCCATACGTTCCAATGCGTCGTTCACTTGATTGAATTCGTCTGTTAATGTATCGTCGATCGCCAGATCACGGCTGCGTTCAAATGTTTCCGTACCGGCATCTGCCGGATGATTATCGTAGGAGGACAGCTCACCGGTTGAATCTTTCAGCGACTGGGCCGGAGCACCGTCTTCCATGCTGGATTCAAAATGACGCTGCAAGTTTTCACGTTGCTCCAAAAGGGCATTTTTCAGTATTTGATGTTGATCTTTAGTTAATGTACTCATAAGGACATGCTCCTTTCCCGTTGTGGGGTGTAGTGAGTCTTTACCCGAAATGGATGAAAAGCAATCATTTTCGTGAGGAATAGGGCTGTATCGTTTTATATCTGACGGATTATGTGTTATAAAAAATAGAGAGAGAAAATGCCGTATGTTCTTCACAGGAAATAGAAACACGGCTTGGCTTATAATGGAGGTTGTCAATATGGATGAACATATGAAACGAAGATTGGATAAACAGAGACAATTGTTTAAACAATTGGGAGTGCAGCTAGATGCGTTATCGATACATGAAAAACAATTTAATTATAAACTTCGTGGTTATGATCCGGATGAGGTAGATGCTTATCTTGACCTAGTCATCAAAGATTACGAACGTTTCTATGCCAATATTGCAGATCTGATGGACAAATGGCAAGAACAGCAGTTAACGATCCGAGATCTCAAGTCGTCCGCGAAACCGGTGGAAGATCCAACCAAGATTGATCGCAAACAGCTGGATGATATTGTGAAACAACTGGAATATAGTGTGCGACAGCTCAAGATCAGAGCACGTCCCGAGAAGGATCTGTTCTCTGAATAAAATCAGCATGACTAGGATTATATTAAATAAAGGTGGTTAATCATGAGTACTCATTTTTCGGTCAGTGTGCATTGTTTGTTGTTATTGTCACTCAGCGCGCCTGAACGAATCACGTCTGCACATATTGCAGGTAGTGTGAATACCAACCCTGTCGTCGTCAGACGTATACTGGGCGGGCTGAAAAAGGCAGGATTAGTGAACTCTTCTCCTGGAACAAGAGGTTTCTACCTGGCGAAGCCATCAAGTGAAATCACATTAGACATGATCTATCAGGCTGCGAAGGACGAAGGTCCATTGTTCCCGATTCACGGCAATTGTAACCCGGATTGTGAAGTGGGCTTGCATATAGACAGCTTGCTGACCAATCTGTATCAGGTTGCGGAGTCCAAGGTGGAGCAATTCTTCGCATCCATTACCCTTGAAGATATGGAACGTTCCAGTTCCCAGATGTTAGCTGTCCCATCGCAGTCAGAGTAGATTGTAATAAGACGAAGGAAAGGTGGGTTGTTATATGAAAATTGTAGTCATCTCTGATACGCATTTATCTCGTAAATCACGCAAGTTACCGACTCAGCTCCTTAATGTATTGCCGAGTGCGGATCTCATTCTTCATGCCGGTGACTGGTCGGATTGGAGCGTATACCCATTGCTTAGTGAGTATGCACCAGTTGAAGGGGTAGCTGGTAATACGGACCCGTCCGAAATCGCTGAAAAACTGGGATATTCCCGTATTGTTGAAGTGGAAGGACTTCGTCTGGGTCTTGTACACGGTCATCTGGGATCAAAGGGTACGGAGCAGAATGCAATTCATACCTTTGTAGGCCAGCATGTGGATGCTGTGATTTACGGACACTCACACATCCCGGTGATGCATACCGTCGACAACACGCTGGTATTTAATCCGGGATCACCTACAGATCGGCGTTTCCAGAAACAATACTCATTTGGCATCATGACAATAGATCAGGGGAAACTACAGGCTGAACACGTGTTCTTTGATCGGGATTAGAGAGATATGATTTCATCCTATATATAGTTATGGTACAAGACATCTTTGAACAGAATTGAATTCTGTTCCAGAGATGTCTTTTTTTGATTTTTGATCACATCATTCTCTTGAGAAGTTATCTCTGAATGGGGAATGTGCTCTGTTCGTTATCTGTCATTCATCTGTTGGCGTTTGCCCCTATGGTGACGTTCGCCGGAGTGATACAATGCCTTTACGACATGAAATGAATACGTTTACATAAGGAGATGGATCATGATGAAACTGTCTGTATTCACCGTGGCTACCCCTGATCTGAATGCAGAGGAATTGGCATCGGCTGCGGCAGCAGCGGGGATTGATGGAATAGAGTGGCGTTTCCGCGGAATTCCTGAAGATGCGATATCCGAGGAGCCTTCTTACTGGAGGAATAATCGATGCTCCGTAGATCCGAGCCGCTGGGAAGAACAGGTTCCTGTTTTTCGTGAAGCAGCGCTAGGGCAAGGTAGAAAATCCATCGCACTTGTACCGTATCTGAACTGTGGAGATCTGTCTGCCACCGAGCAGGCGTTTCAGGCTGCAGCTGGGTTAGGAGCATCTATGATGCGTGTGGGTGTTCCTGGATATGATCGCAAGACCAGTTATCCTGAGTTGTATCGTCAAGCCGTTGATTACCTGAGTGAAGTACAAGATCTGGCCAAACAGTACAACGTCAAGGCGACTGTAGAGACGCATCACCTGACAATTGCACCGACGGCATCGCTGGCCTATCGGCTTGTGCAATCGCTCGACCCGCTGCATGTGGGTGTATTGTACGATCCAGGCAATATGGTGCATGAAGGCTATGAGAATCATCGGATGGGGCTTGAGCTGCTAGGTCCGTATCTCGCTCATGTGCATGTGAAAAATGCCGGGTGGTTTGAACCAGAAACGAAAGATTCGCAAAAGGCTAATATGACTGGGAAGAGTAGCGGATTGGCTCTGAATACAGCCTGGAAATGTCAATGGACCCCCCTGACTGAAGGCATGGTCGATTGGGTACAGATGGTGCGGGATCTTCGTGCCGTCGGGTATGAAGGATATTACGGCATTGAGGACTTTAGTGGAGCCTTGGAATCCAAGGCGATGTTACAGCATTTTGCAGACGTTTTTGCCGAAATTGAGCGTCGTGTGGACGAGGAGGAGCAGTCATGAGTATCGTACGAGTAGCGGTGATTGGTATTGGAAATATGGGAGCAGCTCATGCCAGAACATTGGTTGCCGGAGAAGTACCGGGTGCAGAATTGGTCGCCGTATGTGATGTAAGAAGAGAGATGGAGAGCTGGGTTTCGAGTCATCTTCCGGCTACGGTCACCTATTGGCAGGATGCAGAGCAGATGATGGCTTCGGGTACGATTGATGCGGTCATTATTGCAACGCCGCACTACGATCATCCCGAACAGGCGATTCAGGCTTTCCAGCATGGTTTGCATGTCATGATCGAGAAGCCAGCAGGCGTGTATACGAAACAGGTACGCAAGATGAATGAAGCGGCCGTAGCCAGCGGTAAAGTCTTTTCCATGATGTACAACCAGCGGACCAATCCACTCTACATTAAACTGAGAGACTTGATTGCGTCGGGGGAACTGGGAGAGGTACGTCGTACCAACTGGATTATTACGAACTGGTACCGATCCCAGAGTTACTATGATTCCGGCGGCTGGCGGGCAACTTGGGCAGGGGAAGGTGGCGGTGTACTGATTAACCAGGACCCCCATCAATTGGATCTGTGGCAGTGGACCATTGGCATGATGCCGGTGCGAATGCGTGCTTTCTGTTCGTTTGGCAAGTATCGGAATATTGAAGTGGAAGATGATGTAACGGCTTATGTGGAGTATGAAAATGGCGCAACAGGTGTGTTCGTAACCACGACAGGTGAAGCACCAGGTACCAATCGATTCGAGGTTAACGGAGACCGAGGTAAAATCGTGATCGAAGATGGAAAACTTACGTTCTGGCGACTTCGAGAATCTGAGCCGGAATTCAATCAGCGGTTTACCGGAGGTTTTGGAGAGCCAGAATGCTGGAAATGCGAGATTCCAATTACAGGTGTGGAAACGGGGCATCCTGGCCTGATTCGCAACTGGGTTGACTCGATTCGTACAGGCGCACCACTCATTGCTCCTGGTGAAGATGGTATACACGGATTAACATTGTCGAACGCGATGTTGCTGTCCACCTGGACGGATAACTGGGTGGATCTGCCGATCGATGAGGATCTGTTCTACGAGCATTTGCAGGAACGCATTGCTGGTTCAACGACGAAGAAAGACAAGGCATTCAGTGGCAGTCAACCTGCTGATTTGAGTCAGACGTTTAAATGAAGACGATTTGTTATATAAGACGAGTTCATGTAATCATAATTTTATAATAAGGATGGGATGACATGGCTAAAGACGGAATGTTTTATGCACCAAAAAGTGTTACAAAAGAGGTCGTATGTGGTCCCGGTGAATTCACCATTGCTGCTGTTGCGCTGGATCACGGGCATATTTACGGCATGGTTGGAGGATTGTTGGACGCTGGAGCTACCCTCAAGTGGGTATATGATCCGGACCCGGCGAAGGTAGAGGCATTTCAGAAGCAGTTCCCACAGGCTCAAGTCGCTGGATCTGAGGCAGAAGTGCTTGCAGATGATGAGGTGTTATTGGTGGCGAGTGCAGCAATCACTTCAGATCGTGCGCCGCTTGGCATGAGAGTGCTAGCCGCAGGCAAGGACTATTTTACAGACAAAGCCCCATTTACGACGCTGGAGCAATTAAAGCTTGCACGAGAAGAAGTGAAGCGAACAGGCAAAAAGTACATGGTGTATTACAGTGAACGATTACATGTAGAAAGCGCGATCTATGCGGGGCAGCTCATTGAACAAGGAGCAATCGGCAAAGTAGTGCAAGTTATGGGTACAGGCCCGCATCGCCTGAATGCCGGAGGAAGACCCGACTGGTTCTTCAAGCATGAGCAGTATGGCGGTATTCTCTGCGATATCGGAAGTCACCAGATCGAACAATTTCTGACGTTTGCATCATGTACGGACGCTGAGGTAGGGTTCAGTCGTGTGCATAACTTCAATCACCCACAGTTCCCGGAACTGGAAGACTTCGGTGAAGCTTCACTGATTGGTGACAACGGAGCGTCGGGTTACTTCCGAGTGGACTGGTTCACACCGGATGGTCTGGGCACATGGGGGGATGGGCGTACGGTTATTCTCGGAACAGACGGTTATATCGAGTTGCGGAAGTATATCGATGTAGCGAGAGAGCCGGAAGGTGATCAAGTCTATCTGGTAAACCATGAGGGCGAGTTTAGATACAGTGTAAAAGGCAAGGTCGGTTATCCTTTCTTCGGCCAACTCATTCGCGATTGTCTGGATCGTACCGAGACCGCCATGACACAGGAACATGCATTCAAAGCGGCAGAACTCTGCCTGATTGCACAACATAAAGCGATGAGTGATCGCGTGGTGTGGAGTAGTGGAGCGAAGTAAATGTTTTAGGTGAAGGGGAGCACAGGTTGATTACTAAAGGTTATCCGTTAAGTTGAGTGAAGAAAGAGCAGCCCAAATGTTAAACTGGATCCCAAAGGTTAGTCTTTTCTAACAAATGGAGCAGTTCGCACTGGGGCTGCTTTTTTAAGTATGTTCGTGACTTCGCAGATGGATTAATCTGGGTTATATTATATGTAGTTCGGATATTGTTTGAAAAGAGAGGTATTTACGAAGTTCGTAGATGTGATGTTATGAGAAAGTGATGTAGACATTGTATAGAGGGAGATTATTCTAGATGATTCGAAATACAGTAAGAGCATTGATTATTCAGAAAGACAATCTTTTATTAATAAAGAAAAGGAGAGCAAATATAGGTATTTATTATGTACTACCTGGAGGAGCTCAAGAAGAGAACGAAACATTGGAACAGGCGTTAAGTCGCGAGTGTATGGAAGAACTGGGTATTGAAATATCGAGTAGTAGGTTAGTTTGTGTAAGAGAATACATATCGCGCAATCATGAATACTCTTTCATAATGAAGGAAGTTCATTCTATTGATTTTATTTATGAGTGCAACAATCAATTCCTAAATAATGAATTAAGAAGCCTACAAGCTGATGTTGGACAGGTTGGGATTGAATGGTTACCCATTAATGAAATTAAGAGGACAGTGTATAGGCTAGAAGAATCTTTAGAACATTATAAATTTCCTAGAACAACCAATGAATTCTTTAAAGAATATTTTTCGGATCAAGTAATAAAACCATATTCTAGCGTAATATTTGAAAGTAATCCATAGAAGACATCACCATCTCATAACACCATATTCACGCATCGGGCATTCGCCCTCGGTCGCCAAGAGAGATTTCGGGGAAGCTGAATCAGGCGTCAACCCTGCACTGGCTAAGTCCGTCGGACCCGCGCTTACGCGCTTAAGCCAGTGAGGGTTCGTGAATACACAACGTTATACGAAAATTATTATCCAAAAAATACAATTAAAACAAAAGGAGAATTTCATTTGAATAGAGTACTTCCTTCCAAATACTGGGCTTTTAGTTTCGGGAAAATTCCCAACATTACCTTCTTTGCAATCTTTTTACATGGGGTATGAAGATGATGAAACAATTAATGTAGAAGATGGATATGATACCAAAACAGAAAGACTATTTTGGATTCGTCATAAGGATTTAGATAAAATGTTATCTATTGTAGGGGAAAGCAATTTTTTTTCATTTCATCGCGTATTTTTGAGCTATTATGAAGCGCATTTCAAATTAAATTATTTTTGGATTCATCGAATTTTCAATGAAAGTGAACAGACAAGAGAACCTTTGAAAATAGCTGAAATAGAAACCATGTTAGAAACTCAAGATATACAGATTGTTGATTCTGGAGCTTTGAAGTATGCCAACCACATTTTAAACGCAGGAACAAAGATACATGTAAAAGAAAACCATTTCAAAGAATACTTATGGGCAACCCAAATGAATGAACTTCTCCAAGCTTATAACTTATCGAGCTTTGAGAGCGTAACAATCCAAAGTAATGATATATTAAAGAGCTCTTACTTGTTCAAAGGAGCATTAGTAAAAAAAAGAAATTAGCGTAGTGTTATATGAGTGGGCTAATATATATAGTTACACACAAACTGATTTTATTAAAAGAGTAAGTAACATTTTGGAAGTAATAAAAAATGATATTGAACGCAATAAAGAATCATATGATGAAAAAAGCACAAGGCCATGGGTAAATAATTTAGTTTATTTCTTAAGTAAGCAAGTTAATGACAATAATTATTATAAAGGATGTTTTTTTGGTGTGTTTAATGCTTCAGACCTGTTTGGTCCCTACTCCCGTCATGGGAGTGCTGAGATTAAAAGCATTAAAGGAGTGAACAATCAACAGAGTATGGATTGTAAAACTATTATAAATGAGTGGAGAAACAACGGAATATTGCCTAGCGATGAACAGTTCATGAAGCTGTTTAAGTTATGGTACTTTACTACCTCCTACTTAGTAATTAACTGGTTAAGACTACCTCACTTTTCTGCTAAATAATGCGTGTAAGCATGACTTAGTTTATGCAGTTTTGTCACGCTGGAAATTATTAAGATTTTATAATCTAGTAGAGGGCTTTAAGAAGAGATACCATCGTATAACATAATATTCACGCTGCGGACATTCGTCCTTGGTTCGGCGTTCGCCGGACACCCGACATGCGTCGGGTCGTGAATACAAGAACGTTAGGCGAAATTCTTAAAATCAAATATGTTTAAATCATCAAAACACAAACTTGGAGGTGCAAGTAAGAAAAATGCCTAATTACTTAGAATATCAAAAGTCAATTGCCAAGGAATTTAAAGCGCACGAGTTACGTGTTCGGCACCTTATCGACGATGCTAATTGGGCAGAAGAAGGACGATATAAAGAAATCATATTAATGAATTATTTAAAAAGGATTCTTCCCAAAAACCTCTCCGTAGGAACTGGATTCGTAAGGAACAAAAATCGCATAACCAAGCAGATAGATCTCATAATTTATGAGAATAATATACCACCTATTTTTTCAGAGGGAGATTTTATTGTTACAACTCCAGAAAATGTGATAGGTATCATCGAGGTTAAGAGTTCAATAGAACCTTCCAAATTATTAGAAATAGTTGATAAAGCTAACGAGAACGGTCTTATTATTTCTAATGGACGTGACATTTCAATATTTAATGGGGTTTTTGCATATAGCGAAGTTAAAAGAAAAGACCAAGCTTATCAAAGTTACATGAAAAAGTTTTTTGATAATAAAATTGTACAACGTGATCACTTTAATGAAATTTTACCGAAAAATTTAAAAGTTTGTGTTAATAATATTTGCTTAGGAGATAGAAGGTTTATTAAATTGTGGCCGTTTAAAGAAGAATATGATGAGTTCTTTGCAGAATATAGTTTTTATAAATTACCAAGTGGATTAGGTATATCTTATTTTTTATCTAATTTACAAGAGTTTATTTTACGTAGACAACTCGGGAATTATAGTGATCCTTTAGAATCGCATTATAAAGATGTTTATTATCCTCTCCCAGAAGGCAAAGAAGTTCATAAGATGTATTTTGAAAAGTTTAAAGTATTATAAAAATAACTACGAAAATCGCCTAACAATATATTCACGCTGTGGGCATACGCCCTTGATCCGGCATTCGCCGGACACTCGACATGTGTCGAGTCGTGAATACGGGAACGTTATACGCAACCCCTTAAGAATGTTAAACCATGCAACCATTTAATAACAAATAATAAATATAGGTGAAAGAATACATTTACAGCGTAGCAGTTGAAACCAGGATGAACGGAATATTAGAAGGTGTACCATATAACAATAAATTTCTACATCGTTAGTTATGCTCCTTGGTCATTATGAGGAATACCAGAGAAGCGGATTTATAATAAAGTGCAAACTAAAGAATATTTCTTTTATGCGAAAGAGAGGATCAAATGAATTATCATTTTGGTTTTTCATGGAAGGGTCTGCTAATCTTTTTATTGCCAATGATACCAAATATATTTTATTTTTTAATTCCTGCGTCAGATATATCAGGAAACAATGCAAATAGCCATTTGATTTTAGATGTTTTGGAGCACGGAAGTCAGGCGATATTTTTCTTTCTTCTGATATTTGTTGTAAGAGAACAAGCATCTGAAATGCGATGTCCGTATATAATTGGTATGCCAATAATGTTGATTTTTTATTATGGGCTATGGATATTGTATTTTACAGGCAACGCAAACTCGATTATTTTTTTGGGGATGGCCGTTCTCCCGGTAGTATATTTTATATTAGCTGAGATTTGGCTTCAAAATTATCTGGCTATTATACCAACAGTACTTTTTGGTATTGTGCATGTCATTAATACATATTTGTCTATTGCGAATTAAAGGGAGGACAACAATTCTCTTAAATTTTGATTGTGCGTTCAACATGTATTCTATTTCAAGGATTAAGTCCCGAATGGTGAAGGTGTACGAGAGTAAATGAGGGGATCTTTCCTATGCGGAAACGGATTTAATAGAAGCAAATGATAGAACCAAAAGATAAAACACATAAAGACATATTAAATACATAAAACACACCAGACATATAAGGATGTGGAATCGAAGAAGGGGCAGCGTATAACAATGCATTTTTGCTTCGTCGCTGACGCTCCTCGGTCTTCAAGAGGGATTTCGGAGAAGTGGAATCAGGCGACGCATCAACCAGCTAAGTGGCAAAGCTACCCGAACCTCCGGTCCTTAAGCCGTTTGGACGTCAGAAATGCGCAACGCTATACGCAATACACTAGAGTCAAGAAGAAAAACTAAAGAACAATAAAAAGAAGAAACATAATAAAACTTAAATGAAGGTGATAATTATGAAAGAATGGGACTATAGTAAGCCTTGGTTCCATGGCTCGCCATTTAAAGAAAAATTCAATTCAGATACGAAGGAGCACCAGATGATAAGTTATAAACCATTTCAAAAATTATTGATTGACAGGGAGATTAAGAAGCAGGATTTATTGAAAATGACGGGGATTTCATCGGCAACGATGGCAAAGCTCAATACGAATGAGTATGTATCGTTAGAAGTAATTGATAAATTATGTACGGCATTGGGATGCCAGCCTGGAGATCTATTGGAGCATATAGTAGATCAATGATGGTTGATGATTACTCAAAGATGAGATTCCGTCGTATAACATAGTATTCAAGCAGCGGCTCCGTCGGAGCCTTGATCTGCCAGAAGGATTTCAAAGAAGCATTTTAGCAGACACATCCGACTTTGTCGGACGTCATGAATACAACAACGTTATCTGACATAAAACTGTTACATTTTAGGAGCAAATAATGAATATCACTTTCTCGAAATGGGTGCAATATTATCGAAGAAATAATCAAAACCTCAAATATATTCATTGGGATGACAACTATAAATTAACAACTAATGAAAGAGAAATAATCATTAAGTCAATTCAACAGTTTCAATTAGGAGAAAACTCTGAAGGTAAACATCTAATTAAACGTGCGCAAGAATATGTACATCAGACACAAGATCAGGATTACTATGAAGCGCTTATAGAATTCATTAAAGAAGAACAGAGGCACGCTAGAGATCTAGGCAGATTTATGAAGGTACAGGGAATCCCACTCCTTCGTAGACATTGGGTGAACAATGTATTTAGAAGATTACGTCGATATGCGAGTTTAGAACAATCAGTCATTGTTCTATTAACCGCTGAGATCATTGCTAAGTTGTACTATAAAGCTTTGCAAAAATCTACAAAGTCAGAAGTATTAATCGATTTATGTAATCAGATTTTAAGTGATGAGGAGAAACATGTTCAGTTTCAATCCGAAACACTTCATAAATTTGCTCAAAATAGAAACGTCTTCTTTAACAGAATAGTTTATACCCTTCGTAGAATTCTTTTTGAAGGAACGCTAATTATAGTGTGGTATCAACATAAGTCTGTATTTAAAGCTGGGGGATATAAACTCAAAAGTTATTACTATGAATGCCGTCATGAGTTTAACTTAACAAAGAAGATTATAACTAATTCACAGTAGAGGCTTACGTCAGTTAACATTATATCCAAGCTTTGGGTCCTGACGCTCCCTCGGTTAGCCCGAAGGGAATTGGCAGGGAAGTGTAATCAGGCGGACACATCCGCACGGACTAACCGCATCGCGGCCGCCCCTAACGTGGTTTAAGTCGGTGGGCGTCGTGGATACAGTAACGTTATAGGAAATTAGCGTATAAAAATACAAAATAAAATTATTCAAACTCTGAATAGGAGTGAAATCATGCTGGAAGCGGTTATTTTCGATATGGATGGTACACTATTTCAAACAAACAAAATCTTAGAGTTATCGTTAGAAGAAACGTTTTCTATCTTGAGGTCTCGTAATGAATGGTCGAGTGAAACTCCAATTCAAAAATATCGTGAAATTATGGGAGTTCCTCTACCAGTAGTTTGGGAAACGTTATTACCGAACCATTCAAACGAAATCAGACGAGTTGTAGACGAAATCTTCTTGGAGAAGTTAATTGCAAATATTAATTATGGCAACGGTGCGCTTTATCCGCATGTCAAAGAAATTTTTGATTTTTTAAAACAGGAAGGCTGCTTAATTTTTATTGCAAGTAATGGACTAATCGAATACCTCAATGCTATCGTTAACTGTTACAAGTTAAATAATTGGGTCACAGAAACCTTTAGCATCCAGCAAATAGAGACTCAGAATAAGGATGACTTAGTTAGATACATCCTTATGAAATATCACATCAGCAACGCTGCTGTAGTTGGCGACAGGATTTCTGATATCAAAGCAGCAAAAAACAATGGATTGAAGGCTTTCGGTTGTCGATTTGACTTTGCCCAAGAATGGGAGCTTAAACAAGCGGATTATATTATTGATGATTTACTTGAATTGAAAAAATATATTTAACATCATGGGAAGTGGAATAATTTGTGAAGTATTTTCGAATAAGACGCTGACATCATATAACATCATATCAAGCAGCGGCTCCTCACGGAGCCAGGATTTCGGAGAGGAATTTCAACAGACAACCCCTTGGGGGTTCATGAATACGGGAACGTTATGTCCATAAGAGCTTTAAAACATAATGACACTTTTTGGAGGTTAATTGATGGGAGCATGGGGAACTGGAATTTTCGAGAACGATGATGTATTAGATTGGAAGGCAGATTTACTTGATTCTGATGACATCGAATTAATTGAAGAGACGATTGAAGAAGTACTAGAAGAAGATTATATTGAGTCAGATTTAGCTTCCAATGCTTTAGGCGCAATTGAGATCCTTGTAGCATTACAAGGTAATCCTGGGAAAGAAATTTTGAAAAATCAAAGTAATACAGAGGATCTATATGACTGGATCAATAGACATAAAGGAAAAGGAAAAAAACTCATTTCAAAAGCTAAACGAGCAGTTAAGAAAATTAAGAAAGATTCAGAACTAAAAGAGCTATGGGAAGAATCAGAAGAATACCCAATCTGGTTAAATACAATAAATGACTTAGAAAATCGATTGTAAAGAAATGGATAGCTTTTCGAGAAGAGGGAACTTCACATAACAAATATTGAAGTTGCGGTTCCGTAGGAGCCTTGGTCTGCTGGAAGGATTCCGATGAGGCAATTTCGGCAGACAACCCCTTTGGGGTTCATGAATACAGGAACATTAGCAGAAACCAAGGGATGCCTTAATCAAATTATAAAGACTAGATAAACTATTATTTAAGGACGGGGATTTCAATGAGTAGCTTGTTACTAACCTCTTGTGGTTTTTATACTGAAGATATTAAAAATCAATTTTTGGATTTTATTGATGGAGATATTTCTCAATTAAAAGTCTCAATTATTACAACAGCATCCCCTAGAAAAGAAACTAATAGATATGCACAAAGAGCAATGCAAGAGTTTAAGGACATGGGATTTCAACATATCAATTTTGTAGATATTGAATTTGATGACCCGCAAATTCTCTTACATAGAAATGTTATATATATCAATGGTGGAAATCCATTTACATTATTGTATTACGCGAAGAAAAGTGGTGCTGATGAAGTTATTAAAACACTGGCTGCACAGAATGTAATTATAGTTGGTGTTAGTGCTGGAACTTTATTACTGGGCCCGAATATTAACATTGTGGATTTCTTTACTCCACAGATGAACACAATGAATTTAACGGATTTTAAAGCATTAGGTGTAACCGACAAGCTTATTTTTCCTCACTATGATCGAGAGGACATATTTAAAGATAGTACTAATAAAACAATTGAAGAGAGAATAATAGAATTTGAATCCAATGAGAACTGTAAGGTGACAAGGCTTAAAGATGAAGAATATATTTCAATCTTAATAAACCAAGCACATTGAAAGTCGTAAATTCATTGAAAGTAGCTCGAAGAAGTTCTTATTTTAGGAGGAGTCTATATGATATTAGAAAAAGTTATAAATAGAATTGCAATACAAAGTGAATATAAGGATTTGGTTGATAAGTATGTGGATCGTATACTTTACGATTTCAAAGATAAGATTCATAGCATTTATATGTGTGGATCGATTCCCAAAGGAACGGCTCAACCTTTTAAGTCAGATGCAGACTTTACTATTGTATGTGCAAATCCCGAAGATATTGATTACGAAAGATTGTCAATGATTAAAGACAGGCTTTTGGAAGAATATCCATTCGTCACTAAGATGGATACGATCATTTGCTCGATTGATGATGTATTAAGTAGACCGAACGATTGGGGTTTTTGGATTAAGATCATTTGTGTTTGTATACATGGGGAGGATATTGGTGAAAAAGTACCCCCGATCATAATTTCTCCAGAATTCATTTTAGACTTAAATACAGATACCAAGGAGGAAGTAGATCGTGTACATCGTTCACTTTCTAATGTTAGTGATCACGCAATGAAAACTAGATATATTAAAGGTTACTCTAAGAGATTAATTCGTGCATTATACTCTTTGGTTTTAGAAGATACAGGGGTATGGGAAGACGAAATCATTAAGATGAAGAATGCCATATTAAACTATTGCGATATTGACTCCGCTTTAGTTGAGTATCTTTATGCTTGTTACTTGGATAGCGATGTATCTGTTGAAGAGTTTCTGGAAATCGCAGATGAAGTATATAGCTATTTTGAGAATGCCTTAAATATAATGGCTGCTTCAAAAACTTCCTCTGGCTAACAACATTTTTACGATATTGGTCACTCTGAGAGGCGATTTCGTCGTATAACATAACATTCAAGCAGCGGCTCCTCACGGAGCCATGGTATGCTAGACATATTTTTTGGAAACGCTTCATCGAACCCATTCAACTAATGTTGAACGTTATAATTAGAGGAAAATTAGGTAAATAATAGTTAGCGAGAGGAGGATTAAATGCATATAAGAGGAGTAATTCTTGAGGGGTACTCAAATGCCGGGAAGACTTCAGTATTAAAAGCGATTAAACGATATCAATCACAAGAAGAATCCTCAGAACGGAGTGTAGTTATTCTTGGAGAACATTATTCTCAAATTTTGAATAATAAACATGGAGAATATGTGAGTCTAACGCGAGAAGAACACATTGAGTTACTTAAAGAGCGGGTGGAAATGCTAAAGAAACTTAATGATTGGGCAATTCAACTTGGTCCTGCATCTAGAGGATCTAGGGGACTATTTTATGTGCTGGAGAGGTTTCACTTAAATCATAGAGCTGCATTTGCAGATTCGGATTTGGATGAGATAAATAAAATAGAAGAACAGCTTGAGTCTTTAAACGCCAAGTGTATTTTGCTTACAATCTCGCCCGAAGTTGTAGAAGAAAGAATCAAAAGCAGACAACCTGAAGAATGGATCTATAAAACAGAAGAAGAAGTAAGATCGTCGGTAAGTGAATTATTAAAAATCCAAAATGTATTAAGACATCAAGCTCAAATCTCAAGAGTGCCAACACTCGAAATCAATACAGACGGTAAGGATTGGGATGAGTATGTAAGGGTAATCATGGAGGGCAACGACATTGCCTAACCAAATGTTCAAGCATCGTCGCTAGTGCTCTTCGGTCTGGTAGAAGTTATAAGCAGAAGGATGTATCCAGCCAGACGTATCAGATCAAAACAACAAGCATAGGAGCAATATTATGACAATCATTTTCAAAGAAGTAAAAGACATTGATACACAAGCAATTCAAGAACTGTTTCACTCGGTGGAATGGAAATCAGGAGATTTCCCAGAAGATCTTAGACAAGCAATAAACAACTCACATACGGTTATTACAGCATGGGATGATACCAAATTAGTTGGCTTAATAAATGCATTGTCTGACGGCGTGATGACAGTATATTTTCATTACATGTTAGTACACAAAGAATATCAATCATTAGGAATTGGAAAGAGAATGATGGAACAAATGCTTAGTCGATATTCTAATATCAAAACAAAAGTGCTTATATCCTATGATAGTGCAGAAAAGTTCTATGGATTATTTGGATTTAAGCCAGAAGAAGGCACAAAAGCTATGTTTATTTCAGATATGGTGTAGCATTTTGGGAGTTTATCAAAGAAGTTGGGATCATCAGATAACAACACTTTTCAGTTCTAGGCATTTAGCATAGCCATTAGAAGAAGAGTGGTTATATAAACCAACATAGGAGGAATTAGAATGAAATTTATCGTTTCTGCTAGTGTAATCGTTCTCAATGAACATAATGAGATTTTACTCATGAAAGGTCGAAGAGGCTGGGAAATGCCTCAAGGTTGTGTTGAAGAAGGAGAGACTATTAGGCAGGCAGCAGTACGAGAAGTGAAAGAGGAAACAGGAATTGACATCGAATTAATTAAATTTTGTGGTTTGTATCAGAACATAACGCGCGGCGTATGCAACAATATATTTACTGGAAAACCGATTGGTGGAGCTTTAACTACCAGTGATGAAAGTGAAGAGGTGGGCTACTTTACTTTAGAAGAAGCTGGGCAAATGATAACATGGGGGAATTTCTATGACAGAATTCACAATGCATTAGATGAGAAAAGTCATCCTTTTTTGATTGAATTTTCAGAATAAGGGCAATCATTAGATCACAATATATTCACTTATCGGGTTTACTCCCTCTGTCCGAAGACGAGATCTCGATAAATTAGAGAAAATATACTCCACATGACACTCCACAAGCTCTACATTATGGTAGATTCCATCTTAAAAGGTGCTCCTCTCATGGGTTGGTGATGTTCTAAACAAACACCATTCTACCATAGATAGGAGCTCTTTTTATATGATTGTACCTTCGTAACTCAGGTTTAATTGCGCTAGTTTTCTAATTGTGAAAATGGGATCGGCTCAATAGGGGCACTGCTTCTGCTCACCAATGGAGATATAAGGATGAAACAACCTATTATAAGTCTTTGCGTACCTTAAAACTATGAAGATCACCATTTTGATAGCCACCGTTCGAATGAGTTAGTAGAAATGTTAAATGAATGCGCCCTGGTTGAGGATGTACTTATTGATCCACCGACAGCTTTATTTTTCGCGATTAGCTAACTTAGACTCAGACTTGAGTATTGTTTGATATGAGACATGTTGGTATTACAGCTCAACCTTGTGCTGTGCTCGGTACTTCGAGGGTGAAAGACCCAAATGAGACTTGAAGGTGCGGCTAAAATGAGACACATCGGTAAAACCAGTGAAATCTGCAATTTCTTCAAGTTTCAGATTGGATTCATTTAAATACTGAACCGCTTTTTTTAACTTCACAGCCATTAACAGTTTGGAAAAGCTAGTACCTGACACCTGTTGTGTAATTCGGCAGATGTACTGTTTGCTAAGATGCATGTATTCGGCAGCTGAAGCCAGAGTGGCAAATCTGAAATCTTTCCTTACATAACTCATAATTTCATTGAAATGCAGTTCGATATTTGAAAGTGAAGTTGGAGTTTCGATATCCGATTGTTTGTGACGGAATAGAAAGCTGAACAACAACTTCAAATAACACTCCATGATTTGGTTTCGAAATTCATCTCCCCATAAGTATTCACTAAATAAGCGGAGCATGGTTTCACTAACGTCAGAATTATTTCCAGTATGAAAAAGAATATAATTTGTATCATTGTTGTTTTCATCCAATAGAGCCTTATTAAAAAAACTGACCAAGAGAGAATTGTGATGAAATAAGTCAAAAAAAACAGAGTTTATATATTTACGTCGTATCATTACATAAATACATATGCTTCCTTCTTCTATTTTTATCGAATGTTTAATATTAGGGGGCATTACAAACAAGTCTCCCGACGATAATTGGAAAGTTTTATTTAGCAAGTTAAGAACACCAGCACCTTTATATATATATATACATTGGAAGAAATTATTGGAATGCATAAGGTCCAGTGAGAAATTGATATGTTTAACGATAGCCATGTTAAGATCCTCTAAAATAAGCATGTTCTCGTCTAATTCAGTAGAATCAGTAATGTATTTGGGGGTCTCAGAAGAGTACTGTGGCCAATATATACGAATCAGGTTGTTTTGTTTTATATAATTACTGGACAAAAAATTGATATAAGTGGAATATTTATCGGATTGAAAATCTTCTTTAGTGTTTTCTTTGTAAAAATCCTCTAAATTAGTTAATACTTGGAGTATGTGATCCAACTTCTCTACGTTCATAATACACTCTCCTCATAAAATTTTACCTATACTGAAGTCTATGGTATTGCTCCTTAACATTCAACTTTACTTATTACAGTTTCATTATGTTCATGTAAATAGTCGTTGTAATCAATAATCAAACGCTATATTACTCATGACTGACCACACCCATTAACAAAAGCAGTTAAAGCATATTTTAAAACAAATCTGGTTATCCAAGGCTGAGGCTAATGTTGAACTGTTCAAAAATTGGAAGTGCTTTTTGTTTCATAATATACAATGAAAGCGTTAATATTATTCATTTCAGTGATCTTTATATGCTATTACAATTGTATTAATGAATTAAGTATTAATTTTATCATTCAGTTTTGGAAGGGCATACAAAAATGAAGTGATATCAATTTTATCGCAATAGGAACATGGTTTAGCTTAGGTTCCGATTCTTTATAAGAGGTATTCACAAAAGGGGGATATACCATGTTTGCAGAGAGTAAAACAAATGAAGAACATCCTGTCGAATCATCAAGTGAGATTCCATTGCAACTCCGCAAGGGCCAGCTAGTTGGAGATAGTATGGGGGTGGCAGGAGGTGCGATAATCTCTTTAATTTTCTCTTCTTTTGCAATGTATTACCTAACATCTATTGCACAATTAGATGGAATAATGCTAGGAACACTGGTATTGGTAGGATCAATAATTGGTGCTGTGTCGAGTTTCGTTACGGGAATCATGATTGATAAATTTAACTCGAAATATGGGAAGGTAAGACCGTGGGTTCTGGTATCCATACTTCCAATGGCTGGTTCGCTGCTTCTCTTGTTCTCCATTCCGGAGAGTCTTGCAGTATCGACCCAAATGGTATGGGCAGGAATATGTATCATCTTGTTCAACATTGGAACTTCCATGTATAGCTCGGCCTCCGGCTCACTTATCCCGATGGCGACCCGAAACCAGCTCGAAGTTACAAAAATGGGTTCCTCACGGGCGTTAGGCACCATGGGTGGAGCTATGCTTGTCTCCTTGGGCTATGTGCCGCTGGTAGAACTTGTAGGAGGAGATCGAAGAGCTTATTTAATTGTAACCGCCATCATAATCATTCTTGGTTCTTTATTGATCTTCAATCAGTTTCGAACCTCACGTGAGAATGTTAAAACCGTTAACCGCGATGCAAGCGGGATGGAGAAGAAAGTTCCGTTCAAGGATGCTATAGTATCCATTCTTAAAAATAAATATTTTCTCGCTGGATGGCTGATTCTCTTTACTTCAACCACTATGCTTGCAATGAATAATGCGAGTACAGTCTACTACGCTCGGTATATTCTCGGAAACATTAATATGCAAAGTTTACTCTCCTTGGTGAGTATTGTTCCGTCTTTGCTCGTTTTAGCTGCACTTCCCATCCTGGTTAAAAAAATGGGGGTGCGAGTGGTTATTCTAATGGGAACCATATTTGCCATCGCAGGAATGTTAATCCGCCTACTAGACACAAGCAGTATACCACTTGCTTTCATAGGCTTTATTCTCTCTGGAATGGGGGCACTTCCGATGTCTGCACTCGTTACAGCCCTTATCAATAGCACGATCGATTATGGTGAGTGGAAAAGTGGTATTCGGTCACCCGGCATGATGATGAGCTTGGTTGGAATGGCTGCCCTTTTAGCAAGTTCACTTAGTATTTCCAGTATCGGATGGATATTGGGAGCCACTCATTACGACGGATCGGCAGCGCAGCAATCTGAATCGGCCATTCAAGGCATCTTAACGATCAGTATTTATTTACCAACTATTCTGGCATCAATTGCTTTCATATGCGTGCTTTTTTGGAGACTGGAAAAGCAACATCCTCAAATCGTTAGTGAGTTAAGAGCAAGAAATGGCGAGAATTAAGGTTTGTCTGCGATCAAAAATTTCTAGTTAAGAGGTGAGAGAATCGATGATCAGAACTTCGTTTAATGATAATTGGACCGTTGCACCCAAAGCTGGATTTTTCTCTGAGGTTGTAGCTTCAGCGACAACTCCACAAGAGATCACACTTCCGCATGATGCGATGATCTGTAACAAAAAGCTTAAGCCAGAGGACGGCGGAAATGTCGCAATCGGTTTTTTTCCGGAAGGCAGTTACGATTACAAGAAGAAATTCTTCGTTCCGTTGGAGTACAAGGATAAAAGAGTAACCTTCGAATTTGAAGGCGTATACATGAATGCGATGGTGTACATTAACAGTGAATTTGCTGGACAACATCCGAACGGATATACCAATTTTTATGTTAGTGCGGATCGTTTCCTGAAATACGGCGAGGAGAATGAGATCAAGGTCGCTGCTATGAACCTTAAGGATTCTCGCTGGTATTCCGGAGCAGGCATTTACCGTAATACAAAGCTTATTATCGGGAATCTGTTACATCTCGCCTTGGATGGTATCAAGATTGCAACTCCCGAGATCCATAATGACCGTGCCGCAGTAACCGTAGCAACTGTGCTCGAGAACGAAGGACACAACACACAGACTGTTCACGTGCATACAACAATTGTGGATCCCGGCGGAGAGGTAATAGCGAGCGAAGTTTCGCCGATTACGACTTTTGCTGGTGAAAGCGCCATACTCCGGCAACGACTTTACGTAAGAAACCCGAAACTCTGGAGTGTTGATGCTCCCCATTTATATCAATGCAGAACGAGCATCGTGGCAGAGGACGGGGAACAGCTGGACAAGGAGACAACTACCTTTGGCATTCGATCGTTGACGTTGAACCCCGATCAAGGTCTTTGTATTAACGGGGAAACGGTCAAGCTGCGAGGGGCGTGCATTCACCACGACAATGGCGTGATCGGTGCTGCTACGATTGACCGGGCAGAAGAGCGTCGGGTCGAAATTCTTAAGGAAGCAGGCTTCAATGCGTTGCGAAGCTCACATCATCCAATGAGTAAAGCATTGCTTGATGCCTGTGATCGTATAGGCATGCTTGTGGTGGATGAGAGCTTTGATATGTGGACCTCAACGAAGGCTGACCACGACTATGCATTACATTTTCCAGTGTGGTGGGAAAAAGATATTCAGGCAATGGTGGATAAAAATTATAATCATCCAAGTGTCATCATCTATACAATCGGGAATGAAATTCCAGAAACTGGAAGAAGAGTCGATGCGGCATGGGGCCGTAAGATCGTTGACAAGATCCGATCACTTGATAACACGCGTTACATAACAAATGCTATTAATTTTACGGTATCTGTTCTGGATGAGCTTTCGAAATGGATGAAATCCCAGCAATCGGATCAGCTGGAGAAGAGCGAGAGTGGTAACGAAGGCATTAATACGATGATGAATAATTTGGGTGAACAGATGGCTAAGATCGTGGCCAGCGATTTTGCGAAAGATAAAACGGCAGAAGCCTTTGCCTGTATTGATATTGCAGGGTATAACTACGGGGAAGCACGCTACAGCCTAGACATGGAGCTGTTTCCAAATCGCATCATTATAGGTAGCGAGACTAAACCGGAAGAGATAGATAAAAACTGGGAAATGGTCAAGCAACACAGTCAAATTATTGGTGATTTTACTTGGACCGGCTGGGATTATCTGGGGGAATCAGGGATCGGTAGAGTTGTCTATGAACCTGAGGAGTTAGCAACGGGCATCGTAGGAGGTTATCCGTGGTTTACTGCCTGGTGTGGAGACATCGATATTATTGGAAATAGACGGCCGGTATCCTATTATCGAGAAATTGTATTTGGCCTACGTAAAACCCCGTTTATTGCAATTCAGCGTCCGAATCATTATGGAAAACAAATGTTTCCGATGATGTGGAGCTGGAGCGATTCCATATCAAGCTGGTCATGGGACGGGTATGAGAATAAACCGATTAAAGTCGAGGTTTATTCGGATGCCGAACAGGTGGAGCTTCTTGTCAATGGTGTATTAGTAGGCCAATCACCCGCGGGCAAAGAGAATCGGTATAAAGCAGAATTTGAGACTGTCTACGTCCCGGGGGAAGTTGAAGCCATTGCTTATGAAAATGGTCAAGAAATCGGTCGCATGAAGCTCCGTTCGGCTGTCAACGATGTGAGATTAAACGTTGAAGCCGATCGAAACGTGATTTCCGCATCCGATAACGATTTGTCGTTTGTTATGATTACGCTCAAAGATGAGCAGGGAAATTTGTATAATACCGCTGACCGCAAGGTTTCAGTTTCAGTTACAGGTTCGGGTATTTTGCAGGGCTGCGGTAGTGCCAATCCAAAATCGGAAGAAAACTTTTTTGATGGTGCATACACGACTTTTGATGGTAAAGCTCTAGCCGTTATACGCCCGATCGGAGCTGGTTTGATTAAAGTGACCGTTTCAGCAGAAGGTTGTGCATCACAAACTGTGCAAATTAATGCCCTACCCTTGGATTGAATTAGCCAAAGAAGAAAAGGGGAAACAAAATGAGAACACAATTTGAGATGGAAGAAGAGATAAAAAATAAGTTTTTAGAATTCGCTCAAAAAAAAGCACCTGTTAAATCTTTAAAACCAGAGCGATTTATTCATAAAATGCTGAAGAATAAAGGAAATTTAGGGGCGTTTAGCCCCGATGGACTTGACGAAAAAGGTTTGGAGAGAAGAAATCCTATTATTGCCGTTTTGGGAGACAGTGTAACTGCTGGACATTTTGAATGGACTATTGATCCCGCTGAGCTTTTCAAAGGAATAGGAAAAGAAGCGTTAGAAGATATGGAGGATCCGCCAAGATTCGCTGGACCACTAGAAATTACAGACGCCAGAGAAGTGTATCATGAACGGTTTCGCATGAAGCTTATTGATAAGTATGAGGAGACTTCAGTTTCTGTAATTAACGCAGGGATCGCGGGTGACAACATCATCGGAATGGAGCGCAGACTGAGCAGGGATATTATTAATTGCCAACCGGACTTGGTATTGATCAATGGTAGCTTGAACTGGACTGCAGATATATCGTTGCTTTCTGTTTTTGAAGGTTCAGTACGGAGAATAGTTAAGAGAATCCAGGCTGAGACTGAAGCAGATATTATTCTAATGACACCAAATGCAGAAGGACCGAGCCCGTTTAACCCTAATGGCTCGACATTGTCTGAACGAGTAGAAATTATTCGTAAAATAGCAACAGAAGAAGGCGTTTGTTTGTCCGATACCTATGCCGTATGGATGGATTTTCTCAACATGGGATATGACGTAACTAAAATGCTGGCCAATAAAATTAATCACCCGAGTAAAGCGGGTCATGAAGTATATGCGATCGAGTTAATGAAATTATTTAAATAGGAAGCCAATGAACTCTATCCTTAATCAGGCTGGAGAGGAGAGAAGAGAAGGATGATGCTGAAAACAGCAATAATATTTGGCGACAATATGGTGATACAGCGTCAGAAGAAGTTTAAAGTCTGGGGAACCGGTTTACCGGGGAAAGAAATATCCGGCACTTTGAAGGGGAAAAACACACAAATTGTAAAGGGAGTTGTCCAGAAAGATGGTAGCTGGATGCTAACCTTTCCACCATTAGAAGCTGAGAAGAATGTTTTGCTTAGTATAACAGATGGCAGGGATACTTTATCATACCAGAATATTGGTGTCGGAGAAGTGTGGCTGGCTGGTGGGCAATCCAATATGGAGTATTATCTCCAGTTCGATGCAGAGAAAGAGCAAGTTATCAAGGGAGAAATGAATCCGGATATACGCTTTTTTGATTATCCCAAAGTATCATATGAGGGTCAGATTGAAGAACATGATTACTTCAGATTTGGCCTGTGGAGAGGCTGCACCCCAGAGGATTTACTTTATTTTTCTGCAGTTGGTTACTATTTCGCAGCCAATTTACATGAAAAACTTGATATTCCTATCGGTGTAGTGGGCTGTAATTGGGGAGGAACGCCTGCTTGTACCTGGATGGACCCTGATTATTTGAAAGATAATGAAGGAAAAGCTTGGCTTGAATCATATGAAGAAGATATTGCAGGTTTGAATGTTGAGGACTATAAAGCGGATTTCAAGGAAAATCCTATGAATGACCATTCGGACCCATTTCGTGACGAAAGGCTGAACAAAATGATGTTCCCCGGATTCTCCCAAGAGGAGCAGTTGGAACTCATTCAGAGAATGTCGGCAGGCGAGCAGGTGGGAATATCATACTCTAAGCCCGGGCCTTATTGGGAGAAACGACCTGGTGGATTGTATGAATCAATGCTGAAGCAGATTGCGCCGTATGGTATACGAGGTGTTATTTGGTATCAAGGTGAAAGTGATGACGAAAGGGCAGCGTTATATGGCACAGTGTTCAGCAAGTTGATTGAATGTTGGCGTGATCTATGGGCTGACAAGCTCCCGTTTCTGTTTGTACAGTTGGCCCCGTTTGGAGAATGGATGCAAAACTTACCAGAAGTACGCAGGCAGCAAGAGCTTGTATCTCAAACGATTCCAGACACCTGGATGGCCAGTTCATCGGATGCTGGAATGGAGTGGGATATTCATCCAAAGTATAAAAAACCAATTGGTACCCGTTTGGCTCTGCTGGCTAGAGCACACATATATGGCGAAAACATTTTATCGGATCCACCGGAATTTTTAAGTGCAACAAGAATTCCGGGAGGGATCGTAATCAACATCCGGCATGCCAATGGGTTACATGTAAAGGGTGACAAGGTTAATGCCATCTCGCTGACTGAACGTGATGGAACCGTGAGGACTCCAGCAGAGATTTCAGTGATCAATGATCAGTTATGGATTAAGGGAGAATTCCCAGAGCAGATAAAGATTTCCTTTGCAAATCAGGGATATTATGAAGTCAATGTTTACAATAATCAAACTAATCCTATGAAACCGTTTCAAGTTATTGTGTAACTAAACAAGATGAATGAAAGTTTTTGCATAAATTTAGACTTATAACTTTATGGAGGTGCAGATTTACATGGAAAAACAAGTTTATAATCCGTTTTTACCGAGCTATGAATATATTCCGGATGGAGAGCCGCACATATTCGGAGATCGAGTATATCTCTATGGATCTCACGACAAATTTAACGGGACAGATTATTGCATGAATCCGTATGTGTGCTGGTCAGCACCGGTGGACGATTTGAGTAGCTGGAAGTATGAGGGAATCATTTTAGATAAAGGCATGGATCCGTTGGATCCTGAGGGAAACAAATTATATTATGCGCCTGACGTTGCGCAGGGGAAAGATGGAAGATATTATCTCTATTATTCTATTGAGGGTTCGTGTTGCATTTCGGTAGCCGTATGTGATACTCCAGCGGGAAAATACAAATTCCATGGACATGTGCAGGATCAGGACAGGCATGTACTTGGCTCTGCTGAAGGAGATGCCTATCAATTCGATCCAGGTATCTTTGTAGATGATGATGGAAGATGTTACCTCTATTCAGGGGGGAATTCATTATTTGCCGATGAGGATCAGGGACGGAAACGGGTTGGAGCCATGGTTATGGAATTAGAGGATGATATGATGACTGTTAAATCGATGCCGGAAATTATTACCTCCAATAAAGAGAAGGCGTTCGAGGAGAATCAATACTTTGAAGCTCCGTCCGTGCGTAAAGTGAATGGTCTATATTATTTTATATATTCTTCATTTCCAAATGTACACAATCTTTGTTATGCAACCAGTCCATATCCGGACAGAGATTTCACGTATCGGGGCGTAATTATATCTAATGCAGATATATTTACAGACAATAAAGAGAGAAATAAAGCTATGAGTTACTGTGGCAATAATCATGGAAGTTTTATTCAGATCAAGGGTCAATGGTATATTTTCTATCATCGCCACTCGAATCGAGATGGATACAACAGACAAGCCTGTGCGGAAAAAATCTTCTTTCTCGAGGATGGAACCATTCCTCAGGTGGAACTTACATCTTGCGGGTTAAATGATGGGGATTTGGCGGAAGTTGGAACATATGAGGCGCGAATTGCGTGTAATATGGCAAGTAAAGAAGGGGTCCCATTGCTGGTGCTCACCTATGACGAGAACCATCCTTATTTCACGCAAGAAGGAGAAGACAGAGAAGAGAATGGGAATCAGTATATCGCTAATTTCCAAGATGGTGCGACAGCAGGATATAAATATTTTCAGTTCGCTGAGGCAAACAGATTCCGAATTAAAATACGCGGAGAAGCAACCGGGAAAATCCTGGTTACCCACCATTTAGGGGGCGAGGTTTGCGCTTCTGTAATCATAACTCCATCGGAAGAGTGGCAGAATTATGAAACGGCGTTTAGTCCTGAAAAAGGGAGACAACCTGTATTTATTACGTTCCAAGGTACTGGAGTGATTGATATATTGGAATTCGAATTTAAGAAAGTTTGAGCCAGAAGGGAGCTGCTGAAATGCTAAAAGCTATACTGCTGAAAACAGAATATTTAACTAATCCCTTAGGTATTGATATTGTTCGACCTGAATTTGCATGGAATTTAGTGGGAGACAGCAAGAAACAGACTGCTTATGAAATTATAGCAACACATACCAAGGAAGAACTAGACAAAGCATCGTACGTCTGGAGTAGCGGGAAAGTAAGCTCGGCCAGCATGACCCATGTTCCCTATGGAGCGGATGTCCGTAGTAGAGAACGGATCTATTGGAAGGTTCGTGTGTGGGATGAACATGATGTTGCCGGTGAGTGGAGTGAGACAGCTTTTTTTGAAATGGGCTTGCTGGAAAGACAGGATTGGAAAGCAGAATGGATCTGTGGTGACTACGAACCAAAACCGGGAGAACGGTATCCAGTAGATGAGTTTAGTAAAACATTTCAGATTCCGGCATTTGTGAAAGCCAGAATGTATATCACTGCTTGTGGTATTTATGAGACGAGTCTCAATGGAATGAAAGTGGGAGATATGGTTCTGACCCCTGGCGTGACCAGCTATGAAAAGCGAATACAGTATCAGGTCTACGATATTACAAAGCAATTACAGAGCGGTGTGAATAGATGGGACATCTCATTAGGTGACGGCTGGTTTAGAGGGAAACAGGGCGTATTTGGCGCCACCAATGTGTTCGGAACCCAGACCTGTGCTTTAGGGCAGATTGAAATAACGGGAACAGATGGAACAACGACTTATATCGGAACAGATGGAAGCTTCAGATGGTCCAATGACGGACCTGTGCGTTTTAATGATATGAAGGATGGAGAGACGATTGTTGCTGCTCTTTCACCTTCATATAAAGGTCAAGCACGCGTTACAGAATGGGAGACTCTGCTGTGCTGTTCCAATAATGTTCCAGTCAAAGAAAAGGAAACATTTAAACCAACAGTTCTACTTACTCCAGACGGAAGTACGGTCCTCGATTTCGGACAGGTTATTGCCGGATACCCGCAATTTTCAATACAAGGTAAGCAAGGGCACACCGTTGTGTTGACGATGGGAGAAATGCTTGATAGTGAAGGGAACTTTACTTTATCCAATGTGGTACAGGAATATGATTATGCCCCGGATTATTGTGATGATTCCAGATTCCAGACCATCATTTATTCCTGCGGGAGTGAAGCGAGAGAAACCTGGAAGCCTAAATTCTGTATTCAAGGATTCCGGTACGTCAAATTGGATAATTGGCCAGAACCAGTGCAGGCAGATCATTTCACTGCAATCGCTGTATATTCGGACATGGAGCAAACTGGACAATTCAGCTGTTCCTCCCCGTATTTGGAGAAACTCGTGAACAATACGCTGTGGAGTATGAAAGGGAATTTCCTAGATGTGCCTACAGATTGCCCAACAAGAGAACGGGCAGCCTGGACCGGAGATGCCCAATTGTTCTTTCATGCGGGGCGTTACTTTATGGACTTTACAGCCTTTTTCAGAAAATGGATGCAGGATGTTTTTGACGATCAGGCTGCAGATGGAAAAGTATATAATATTGTTCCTCGTGTAGCCCCGCATGGTGAGGGATTTGATTATGTAGAAGGCTCAAGTGGATGGATCGATGCAGGTATTCTGATTCCGTACAGATATTGGAAAACATATGGTGATTTGAAACAATTGGCCAACTGGTATGAACCTATGACTAAACTGGCCGACTTTATGATCAATAGAATGGGAGATACCTCCGATCCCGATCTGGATCAGAAGCTGGAGCCGAGTGAACACCGTCAATATATTGTGACGACCGGTTTTCATTTCGGTGAATGGAATGAGCCTGACCGGGAGGAACTGGTATCAGGGCTTCCGAAATATGAAGAAGCTACCGCCTATTTGGCTTATTCCTTAAACTGCTTGTCTCAAATCTCTGATGCACTGGGTAAGCAGAAAGACGCAAGCAAATACCTTAAGGTATCTGAGCGAGCCAAAGCGGCGTATCAATATTATTTTGTGAAAAACGGAACAATTTCAACAAATAAAATGGCCAAATTGGTAAGGCCATTGGCTCTGGATCTGCTAGATCAAGACATGAGAAAAAATGTTGAGCATGAATTGATCTCATTGGTACGTGAACGGGAGCACCATGTAGGCACTGGATTCCTGTCAACCCCATTCATCCTGAGGGCATTAAGTGATGCGGGATATGTGGATGATGCCTATCAGATGCTGGAGAAGGAAGATTATCCAAGCTGGATTTATCAAATTAAGCAGGGAGCGACAACGATTTGGGAGAACTGGAATGGCGAAGCATCGAGAAACCATTATTCCAATGGCGCTGTCTGTGACTGGATATTTAATACTGTGTGTGGTATCAACCTTGCTGGAGAAAACCAATTCTTGATTTCACCCCAACCAGGTGGAAGCCTGACAGAGGCGTATTTGACGTATCAAAGTATCTATGGAAAGGTATCCTGTTCATGGAGAAAAGAGAGTGCCCATTACGTTTATTGGATTGAGATTCCGGCAGGATGCCAAGCAGAAATTAATATTCAGGGGGTCGAGCCACAGGTTGTCGAAGCTGGAAAACATTGTTTCAAACCATCGGTGCAAGCGTTGTAACGCTCTATACCAATAAGCCCCTGCCTATATAAATAAGAACATTGTCCATATCCAGGATGATGTTCTTTTCTTACTTTGCGATAATCTCTTATGAAAAGGATTGATGAATATAATTCCTCATGGATCGGCCAAACGTAAAATATTTAATTCCATCCGCTTTAAACTAATAGCTGGACTATTTGTAATCATCTTTCCTATGATCATATTTCTGATCTACAACAATCTGTACTCGATCAAGGTTGTGAGGAATCAGGTAGCACAATCCAACAGTAACTTGGTCAACCTCTATATGAATCTAAGCGACGCCATTCTGGATGACATTGACCGATATTTATATAAGGTGATTTCAGAGGATAGTGGGCTACAAAGCCTAGCTAGCCCGGATGAGACCAACCCTGATCTCTATAATATGGGGACGTATCTTCTTTTTCGGCAGTTCATTGAAGACAGTGTGTATTATAAAGGTCTGGATTATTTTTTTGCATTTTCAGCCGTGAATGAAGATTTAGTTTTTGCCCCTAAACCAACGGGACATGCTTATACTTGGAACCAGCCAATCCGTGAAGAAATCGTTCATCTGCTCCAGAGCAAGGACACGCAAGCAAGTCTTCCAAGAGACAAATGGTTTGTGACTAGAATAGCCGGGGCCGACTATCTCTTAAAAATCATAAAAAGTGGTAACGTCTATATTGGAGCTGGAGTCAACGTAAGTGAGGTTATGGGGCCGCTTGATTTATTGAATCTCGGGAGCAAAGGAAAAGCAGTACTTGTTACTGATAATAATAAACCTCTGCAGGATGAAATTTTTTTCAATGAAAATAAAATCAGTCTGATTAATAAAGACACGTCCTCCTATTTAACCGGTGAGGGAGATAAATATTTGGTGACCCATAAACACTCTGCAAAGGGAAATTTTAGACTGGTGGCCGTGATTCCTGATGAAACAATCCTGGAGGGGCTGCCTTATCTTCAGCGAGTGATTTTCTTCATTACAACAGGAACCGGATTAATTCTATTGGCGGCATTATTTTTTATTAGAAAAGTCATTCTATTGCCGATCAATCGCCTCGTATTCGCTATGCGTAAAGCAAAAAAGGGATTATTGGAACAGAGAATTGAACGCGTACCTTCGTCCAGCGAATTTGAACTGATGGATGAAACATTTAACAGCATGGTTTCAGAAATTCAGCAGCTGAAAATTAATGTCTACGCAGAGCAGTTAATTAGTCAAAAGGCTGAACTTAAGCACCTTCAATTGCAGATAAATCCCCATTTTTTTCTGAACAGCTTAAATATTGTATATTATCTTGCACAGGAAAAAAAGTATAACTTAATCCAGGAGTTATCTTTGTCTCTTGTTCGTTATTTTCGATTTATGTTCCGAAGTCAAACCGATTTTGTATTGTTACAGGATGAACTGGATCACACTGAGAATTATTTAAAAATTCAAGAATTTCGTTTCCCAGGAAGCTTGGAATATTCAATTTCGCTTCAGCAGGGATTGGAGGACTGTCTGATTCCACCACTAATGATTCAGACTTTTACGGAAAATACGATTAAACATGCAATAAATACAGACGGAACTACCCAAATCCATATTGTGATTAACAGTGATCATAATGAAGATGGAGATCGAATGATTCACATCCACATTAAGGATACTGGAAAAGGATTCTCTGACGATATACTACACCAACTGCAGCAACAATTAAATCTAACTAACGAAGACGGCGAGCATATCGGCACTTGGAACGTACGACGCAGGCTATTGCTGCTATTTGGTGAGAAAGCACACATTGAGTTTTCAAATAGCGATGGAGCAGTCATTGATATCATGCTGCCTTACTATGAAAAGGAGGATATTAGCGATGTATAGACTCTTAATTGTGGATGATGAAATGTTTATTGCGGACGGCATCAAATCGAGCGTAAGCTGGGAGCGCCTCGGCTTTGCTGATGTACTCGTGGCGTATAACCTGCGGCAGGCTAAAGAAGTATTTGAAACCTACTCCATTGATCTGATGATATGTGATATTGAGATGCCTCAAGGAAGCGGGCTCGAACTGGTTGAATGGGTGAGGGCGTCCTCTACGCAGACGGAGTGTATTTTTTTAACGGCCCATCCGAATTTTGATTATGCTAAAAAAGCCATTCAGCTTGGGAGCTTTGAATATCTGTTAAAGCCCATTCCCAAAGAGGAGCTGAAAGATGCTGTGATTAGAGCGATAGAAAAAATTAGAAAAGATAAAGAAGGGGCGCACTTCAAAAGAGTAACTTTCTGGAAAGATGTGCTCAGTCAAGCGATTCCTTCTATTCCGGAGCAATTAAATAATATGATTCGGAAGCTTGAACTGCCTTATCTGGTTTCCAAGCCTATACTGCCAATACTTATTTGGCTCCAGCACTGGGATAAATCTTTCAACTCTCGGGATATTCAAATATTGAAATATGCTCTGAAAAATGCGCTGGAAGAATCGTTTATTCAAGAAAATCCTTCTGAATTGTTATGGATAAACGATGAAGTGATCTTGGTGATTATACCGAATCTAAATGGGGATCAGGAAGAGTTACAGCGAATAAGAAGAAAAATAAAAATACATTCTGAGTCTTTTGTGAAGGCATGCAATACATACTTCTATTGTCATCCTTCATGCTATATCGGCAATACTGCATTCTTACATGAATTTAGGCCTATGGTTGAAACCTTAATTGCATTTCAAAAGGATTATGTTAATTTTACTGACCGTGCATTATTTTTGGATGATTATAAAATAAAGGACTTACCGATTCCTATGCCACCGTTCAAAATATGGTCGGAGATGTTCAAACGCGGTGATCATAAAAAGCTCATTGAAGAATCCTGGGGATTTCTGGAACGTTGGAGGAAAATTGAGGGCCTTGATGCAAAGTGGATCACTCATTTTTATCAAAGCTTTATGCAAATGATCATGACAGCCTTGGAGCAATTAGGCTTCCGGGCTGATGAGATAACGCAGTTGTCTCCGGCGCGAATTCAAGCTGCTACACGCTCAGTGAAGGATTTGCAAGAGTGGATGTTGGGTGTTTTAGAAGCTGCATATGTTCATATCAAGACAGGACAAGGAGAAAGTGTCGTTGAAAAAACAAAAAAATATATTGCACTTCATATTGAGGAAGAACTATCCCGACAATGTATAGCCGATTATATCGGGCTTAGTCCTGACTATGTTGTGAAGGTTTTTAAAAAGGAAACAGGCGATTCGATCAATGATTATATTCTAAAAGAACGGATTCATATGGCAAAAGAAATGCTGGCTAACACCGATATGACGATTACTAGTATTGCAATGTCTGTTGGATTCTCAAATAATTTCCCTTATTTTTCTACAATATTCAAGAAAAATGTCCTGATGACACCCCAAGAATATCGAAAAAGTTATCGCAAAAAATTGTGAAGAAATGTTATACATGCGATGACGGAATCTTATAAACGGAATGGCTGATATTTAAATTTCCCTTCTGCCTTTGTGGATTAGAATGAACCTATCAATCAATAAAGGTGGTAGTGATCTTGCAAAACGATATCATGCTTCAGGTGGATCAACCCCCGAGCAAAAAGAAAAATTCAAAATTGGTTCTGGAGCTGAAGAAGGTAGTAAAATACCGAGCACTAGTATTAATGGCGTTGCCTGGCTTGCTGTACCTGTTTATCAACAACTATTTGCCTATGTTTGGAGTAGTCATTGCATTTAAGGATTACAACTTTATGAAAGGGATAACAGGTAGTGACTGGGTAGGTTTCAAAAATTTCGAATACCTTTTCAAAACAAAGGATGCGTATATAATCACCAGAAATACCATCTTGTACAATGGAGCATTTATTATTCTGACTACGATTATGGGGATCGGGACAGCGATTATTCTTAATGAAATTAGAAAGCGCTTTCTAACCAAAGTGTATCAGACTCTCATTTTATTGCCTTATTTGATTTCCATGGTTATCGTTTCCTATTTGGGTTTGGCCTTCCTTGATGTCGAGAACGGATTCATAAACAAAAGTATACTTCCTTTTTTGGGTCTGGATACGATCTCTTGGTACAGTGAACCGAAATATTGGCCTTGGATTCTTACCTTCGTGCATCTATGGAAAAGTATAGGCAACTCTTGCATTATCTATTATGCCGCTATCATCGGTATCGATCACGAATATTACGAAGCTGCAAAAATAGATGGGGCAACAAAATGGCATCAAATCAGGAGCATTACAATTCCGGCTATCATGCCATACGTTTCCATTATGACTTTGCTTGCTGTCGGGCGAATTTTTTATTCGGATTTCGGTTTGTTCTATCAAGTACCCCTCAACCAAGGAGCACTGACAACTGTCACAAGCACTATAGATACCTATGTTTTCCGTGCATTAATGAATTTGGGTGATATTGGGATGTCCTCTGCAGCAGGATTATACCAAGCTGTCGTCGGTTTTATTCTCGTCCTGTTATCTAACGCCATAGTAAGCAGAAGAAACAAAGAGAATGCATTATTTTAGAAAGGGGGGATTGTCAGTGCAATCCAGCAAATGGAGTCAAATCATTCTCAACGTAATCATGATCATATTTTCACTAATGTGCTTGCTGCCCTTTTGGTTGTTATTCTCGGCGTCAATAACGGATGACATGGAAATTATCAAAAATGGCTATTCATTTCTACCGAAAGAAATCACATTTTCAGCATATTCTTATATATTCAGCGGATCTCTCGATATTATGCATTCTTATGGTGTTACGTTTCTGGTGACCATTATAGGGACTGTTACGGGATTAACGCTGTCAGCGATGTTGGCTTATCCGCTCTCCCGGGCAGAGATGCCTTTCAAGAATGGACTAGCTTTCTTCGTATTTTTTACCATGCTGTTTAACGGCGGACTTGTTCCCACGTATCTGCTCTACACACAAGTTTTTCATATCAAAAATACGATATGGGCACTAATTATCCCAAGTTTGCTCATGAACGCATTTTACATTATTTTAATGCGGACCTTTTTTGCCACCTCTATTCCCAAAGCGTTAATCGAATCAGCTCAGATTGATGGAGCGAAAGAATGGAGAATCTTCTTTCGAATTGTCCTTCCACTATCAACTCCTGTATTAGGGACGGTCGGGTTATTTTACACATTAACATATTGGAATGATTGGAATAATGGCTTGATCTATATCACGGAGAGTCGGCTCTACAGTTTGCAAAACCTGTTGTATCGTATTCTCCAGGATATACAATTTTTGCAAACGTCCACCCAAATAAACGGCAAAGGTGATGAATTGGCAGCGAACATTCCATTAGCATCCATGCGTATGGCTATAGCTTGTATAGGGGTTGTGCCCTTGTTGGCTGTCTTTCCTTTCTTCCAAAGATTTTTCGTGAAAGGTCTGACCATCGGTTCTGTAAAAGGATAATCCCATTAGAAATGACGGATTTTTGGAAAGGCTATGACGGAAATGAGAAAGATGAATTTGAATTTGCATGCTAACATGTAATTGCGTAGGACAATAATACATCGACATCCATGGGAGGTAATTCAATTGAGTAAAAGAGCTTTCAAAACTTTCCTGCTTTCAATGGTGGCGCTGACCCTCATCGTTACAGCCTGCAGCAATGCTTCTGGAACGAATTCCGGAGAGGCAGCCAGCAACAACAGTGGCACAGCAGGTAGTCTGAAACCGGTAGAATTAGTCATGGCATTTCCCATCGCTATGGATCAAAAGGACATGGGGCTAGTACAAGAGGAGTTCAGCAAGCTCATTAAAGAGAAAATTAACGCAACTGTAAAACTGGTTCCCATAAGCTTTGGAGCCTGGTCTCAGCAAAAAACGTTGATGTTATCCTCCGGGGAACAAGTTGACTTGATGGTTAGTGGTCTTGGAACATACAGCCAGGATGTTGGCAAAGGAATGTATGTTGAACTGGACGACTTACTGGCTAGTCACGGGAAAGGGATTGAGGAAGCATTCAAAACAACGATCGGATTGGATATTCTGGATGGAGCAAGAATCGACGGTAAGCTTTATGGTATGCCAAATATAAAAAATGCAGCACAAGATTCTGTGATTGGTATGCGCAAGGACTTAATCGATAAATACAAAATGGATACATCAAAGATTAAAAATTTGGATGATTTCGATCAAGTCTTCAAAGTCATTAAAGAGAATGAACCGGACATCATACCGATAGCCAAATCCGGAAATTCCATTCTACAGGTGTTAAGTGGCAATGTGTTGGAACTGCTTGGAGATGGGGTAGCCCTCTCAAATGAGCAATCCAGTTTAAAGGTCATCAATCAGTTCGAAAATGAAGAATATATCTCCATGTTAAATACGGTTAGACGATGGTATCTGGCAGGTTACATTGCTAAAAATTCAACGATGAGTACAGAAACAGGAAACAATCTTATGACTGCGGGAAAAGCCTTCTCATATCCTAATTTAGTCGATGCGTGGCTTAACATTGATTCGACATCGAGCGGAAAAGAACTGGTACTAGCGCATCTGAAGCCAACGTTGATTGAAACAGGGGCGATTACTGGGTTTATGTGGAGTATCACCAAAAACTCGGTAGACCAGGAACGGGCAATGATGTTAATGAATTTATTGTACACAGATAAAGACGTTATTAATTTACTGAATTACGGCATTGAAGGAAAACATTACGTAAAAGTATCAGACAACGTTATTGATTTTCCAGAGGGTATTAATCAATCGAATTCAACTTATTTCCCGAATCAAAGATGGATGTTTGGAAACTGGTTCCTTTCCTATCTCATTAAAGGTGAGGATCCGGAGACTTATACCAAAGCAATAGACTATACAAAAAAAGCTACAAGATCCAGAATTCTTGGTTTCAACTTTGATTCAGAGCCCGTTCGAACAGAGATTGCAGCAGTAACTAATGTCATTAATCAGTATTTAGTTCCACTTGAAACTGGTGTGCTTGACCCTGTGACTACAGTGCCATTATTTAATAATCAGTTGAAGGATGCAGGAATTGACAAAATCATTGCTGAGAAACAACGACAGCTTGATATATGGTCAGCAAGCCAAAAACAATAATACAGATAAAACGGCAGAATTGCCGTTTTATCTGTATTATTACCAAGAAAAATTTTATTTAAATAAGCACAACCTGATATATCAGTGTTCCTTTCTGGATTGTTCCACTCCAAAGAGACTTCAACTGTATTACAGTTGAAGTCTCTTTTTCATATCTGAAGAAAATACGTCTATAACATGGGCCCAAACATGATAAAGATTAACTTATGTCATATAAATGCACCTTTTTAGAATGTGAAGTCCCAGTAGAATCTAAAGTTCTACTCCTAGCTACTTCCTGTAGATATTCTGAATTTGATGAGAGGATCAAGGCTTAAGTTGCTCTAAAAAAAGGTTTTTAAGGATGCGGAATTGTTCAGACGGATCGACCTGTGTATGAAACGCATCAATACCGCTAAGCATGGACATTTTTTTAGAGAAATTTCCGAAGACATGAAGCATCGTAATCAAGGTGTCCACGGTATCGTTATCCTTTCGGATAGAACCATCTAGCTCTCCCAGCCCAGAAAGTTTCGAAAAAAGGTTTATAAGCTTGTCATACTGTGCTTTATAGAGGTGAATATCCTCAAGCGGCTCCTTGGAAAGTGCCACGTAACATTCAAATGCTTCAATTAGTTTGGAATTGTTCTGGTGTTTAGCCTCTTGGAAGTTCATAATGTCGAAAATACGCTCCAATTTATCGTAGCAGGTTCCTTGTCCATATACGATTTCTTCGAATGCATTGACTTCAGACTCCACGATTTTTGAAGCAACGGCGACAATTAAATGTTCTTTTTTAGGGAAATATCGAAATATGGTGGCAATACCCAGATTTGCCTCAGTGGCGATTTCCTGCATCGTTGACTTTTCGAAGCCTTGATGGGAAAAAACGGTTTTGGCCGCTTCGATAATACTTAACCGTCTTTTCATTCGCATAGTGCTACGTTCAGCCTCAAGTCTTTGCTGGGGTTGAATGGCGAAAACCTCCTTGTATCTATAACTCTAAATTAGCCTATCAACAGTGTGATTTTTTGTCAATGAAGCTAGTTTATACTTCTGATTTAAGCTTTAAATTTGAAGTTTCACATAAGCCAATCCATAAGAGAAACGTACCTGTTAAAAGGGCAGATTGTAAGGAATTTGAAATTGTCACTTAATAAATGGTAGCATAATAATCGTGACGATATTATCGCTATCAAAAATTAGGAGGCATTCAATTGTTTACAAACGAGAACCAGAGCAATTCCGAGTCCAAGGTCGATTTCTTAGATCATTCCTTTATTCAACAACCCTTTCCAGTTTATGAGAAGTTGCGAGCAGAAGAACCCATTCATCGTTTCTTGATGCCAGAGGGTCATTATGCTTGGATGGTGTCTCGTTATGAGGATGCCGTAAACGTTTTGCAAGATGCTCGCTTTGTTACAAGTCCTCCCGGGCAGAATGGAGAGGAAGAACCTCCACATGTAGAGGTGATCTCTCATAATCTGCTGAGCGTGGGGCCAGAGGATCACCGGCGTCTACGACGCCTAATCCAAAAGGCATTTACCCCTCGAATGATTGAGCGATTGCGGGGAAGGATTGAGGAGATCAGTAACGAGTTGTTGGACAAAATACTCGTTTCAGGCAAAAAGAAAATCGATCTGATTGAGGAGTATGCCTTCCCTTTGCCTATTATCGTTATTTGCGAAATGCTGGGTGTGCCTCTCAAAGATCAGGACAAATTCCAAATGTGGTCCAATATAATTATGGAGAGTGTGAGCAATCCGGATCTAAGTCACGAAAGCGATGAGGCTATGAAAGCTTTCATCGAATACCTGCATGAATTGATAATTGAGCGACGCAAGGATCTCAAGAAAGATCTGATTAGTGATCTCATTAGTGTAGAAGAGGAAGGCGACAAGCTATCGGAACAAGAACTGTATGCGCTCGTTTTTGTCCTCATTATTGCGGGTCATGAAACTACAGTGAATCTAATTGGTAACGGTATGTTAGCTCTTCTGGAGCACCCAGAGCAAAAACGCCTATTGATGGCTAACCCTGACATGATCCAGTCAGCAATGGAAGAAATTTTACGATTTAATGGTCCTGCCGAAGTAAGCAATATCCGTTGGGCAACAGAGGATGTTGAACTGGATGGAAAACAGATCCGTGAAGGCGACATGATGCTGGTTGCCTTGTCATCTGCAAATCGGGATTCGAGTAAATTTGACGAAGCAGATGAGTTTGACATCACACGTAAACTTAATGACCATATCGCATTTGGTAAAGGTGTACACTTTTGTCTAGGTGCGCCCCTTGCCAGACTTGAAGGAGAAATTGCAATTAATGACCTGCTGCGCAGACTTCCTGAAATCAGGTTGGACACGGAGGCTCAATTGCTGGAATGGAGACCAGGTATGATTATTCGAGGGCTTAAGACCTTTCCAATCATATTCTGACTATAGAGAAATGATGAAATCTACCATATAAACCCCTGAACAATCCTTGTGAATTTGCAAATTAAAACACAGAAGTGATAATATTAATATTGTAACGATAGTGAAACTATCAATTGTATTGGTTCACATTATGTTAGGGGGAAGAAGTACATGACGTATAACGAAAATATTAAAATCGGGGAATTATTAAATGATGAAAAAGCAGTTGCTATTCTTGCTAAACATCTACCGGAATTTATTAATGCACCTACCTTTAAGATGGCCTCTAATTTCACATTAAATCAATTGGTTGCCATTCCTCAAGTGGATATTTCTGAAGCTTTATTAAAAGCGTTAAAGAATGATTTGGCTGAACTAACACTTGTGTCCGAAGAAAATGTAAAAACCAAACCTGTAATGTCTTCACAGAAAAATGATTCCCTCGTAGGGAAAGTGATTACGGTTACAGGCGCAGGTAGTGGAATCGGGAGAGCAAGCGCAATTCTTATGGCAGCCAGAGGAGCCCAATTGGTACTAGTCGACTTCAACACTGCAACAGGGCTTGAAACACTGGAGCTTATAAAAGAACAAAATGGTGAAGCCATTTTTGTCCAAGCCGATGTTTCTTCGAACAATGATGTTCAAAACTATATTCAAAAAGCAGTTGAAACTTATGGGAAAATTGACGTAGCGTTCAATAACGCTGGTATTATGCAGCAGTTCCAGCGTTTCCAGGACATTTCCGAGGAAGAATTTACTCAGGTCATTAATGTGAATTTAAAAGGAATATTCCTTGGGATGAAGTACGCCCTTCAAGTGATGGATAAACAAGGATACGGACATGTCATTAATACTGCATCTACCACAGCCATTCGAGCTGAGCACAGTCTAGCTGCATATACTGCGAGCAAACACGGAGTTGCTGGTTTAACTAAGGCAGCCGCGCTTGAATACGTAAGAAAAGGGATTCGTGTAAATGCCATCTGTCCTGGTGGAGTAGCTACAACAATGACGGATGCTGCACCCCAAATGCTCCAAGATGGTGGATATATGCCAGAAGAATTCCCAAATATGAGGATGGGACGATTTGCACAGCCGGAAGAACTCGCTCAACTGGTTGCATTCCTGGCTTCAGATGGATCAAGCTATATGACAGGTTCCATTATACTAGCTGATGGTGGTCTTACCCTGTAAATATTTTAATTCATATAATAAGATGTCTCGGTTCAACTATAAAGTTGCATTGGAGGCATCTTTTTGTTTTCACTTTTACACTTCGCAAATGGAACATTGTGGGTTATATTGGATATGATTTGGTTCTGTGGTAGAGAAATGGAGAGGTGATCAACACATGTATGTAAACGGATTCATAACTAGGTGGGTGACTACATTTGATATATTAATTCAAATAATAGAAGTGAATCTAGATTAGGGGGATGCGGATGTTGATTGAAGATGAGAGCGTATACCCTGACTGTTCAGTTGAAATAAGAATAGTAGACGTTGGCGGTTCAACAAAACTACAGCTTATACAGAAACTGGACCAACACTCTATTTTATTGAATAAATATGGAGAACAGTTGTTAAATGATGAGAGATTTATAGTCTCCAATACAAAGCAAAGCTTGCAAACGGTTGAGTTGACCGTCAGACAACTTGGATTTTCGGATGGTGCTACAACTCTCCAGTTATTTCGAAGAGCAAATGAACTTGGGTTGGATTGTTGTCCGGTTGAGTTAGGACCTTATCTAAGACTGCAATATTTGGATCAGCCCGAGATAGTTTCTACCCATATTTCAGAGGAGAGGAAAGCTCCGTCCGGCTCCATTACTATAGCATCTGAAGCCCTTACAGAGGATATTGATTTTCCAAAAGGTTTTTATCTCAGACGAATAAACGACGAGTTTTGGTTACGAGGATATCTTGCGGACCATCTACATGTATGGAGTCCTCATGATCGCTTTATCTTCTGCAGGGCTCAGCTTCTATTATATGAGGATCAGGAAGATGTTTTGAAAGGAAAGGAGTGAAGATCAATGGATATCAAAAACAAAAGCGGAGATGTGCTTGGGAAAATTCAAATTGAATCCTTACGCAAAGATAGTGCGATTGACCGGATCGTCATTGACTTAAAGCCTGGTGAGGGGAAGGCGATTTATACCGCAGATGCTACAGAGAACCAATTCACGCAACAGACCAATTATGCAGCCATTCCATGGGAAGACGGGTTGGAACAATTGCAGAAATTTTATTCTCCATGGCAGCCGAAATTTCCGATCGATTCTGATATCGATGCCATTCATGTATTTTATGGATTTGATAATCTAACTCCGCAAGAAATCGATGAAATGATTGAAGAAAGTAACAGGTTAGGCAGAAATGTAGTGATACGAGACCTGAAGCCCAATAAGAAGGTTGTGGGCATCAGCATCACGTATAAAGAATACGGTGGTTATAAACTTAACATTTTCGGGACAACAAAAAGCCGGATCGCATTGCCTGATCATGATGGTACTAAGGTTAAACAGGTAGCCTTACGTGGCGTCGAAGCATTTTATATTTTCAATAACGAAACTTCCCAATTGATATGGATCGAAGAGGATGTGCATGGGAAGGCACTGCAATACGAGATCATTGGCAGAAATATGTCAGAAGATCTTGTGATGGAAATTACGAATTCAATGAACGGATAAATTTTATATTATTTTGAGTGAGGTGCTACGATGAGTTACAAAGCTATTCTCATAGACCAATTAAATGCCTGTTATCATGATCAGAGCTGGTTTACACCGCTTCATGATATGTTGACAGACCTCAATGCTGCGGAAGCCGCTTATGTAAAGAATGAGGGAGAGCATTCCATTTGGGCGATCGTCAATCATCTTATTTTCTGGAATGAGAGGTGGCTTGAGAGATATGTTGCCGAACAGGTCGACGGGCTGCATTCAGTGAATAATGAGGATACATTTGACATAGATCCGTCTAACCTGAACGATGTGGAGTGGTGCAAGACACTACATAGACTGAAAACCGTTTTTAGTGATTGGAACAGGGCACTCGAAGATAGCGATGAACATAAACTGACCCGTGAAATTCCTTCTTATTTCAACGCGCCCTGGTGGGGAGTTGTATCGAATCTATGCATTCATAATGCCTATCATATTGGCCAGATCATGCTGCTCAAAAAATCAATGAAACACACGTAATACACGCTGTATTAGGGTTATAAAATTATACTTAAGCAAAGGAAGATGACTTTCATGGAAAAAGGCAAAATTATATTTTTGAACGGTGTAACGAGCTCTGGTAAAACTTCAATTGTAGAGGCGATGCAATCATACGATGATCCGTTTTTCTATGTGGTCGCTAATGATCTTTTTGAAAATACGATCGGTGATAAACATCTTCAGACGGATTACTGGAAGTATCTGAGTGAAGCGATTGTAATGATGTATCATACGGCAAAAGTATTCTCAGACCATGGCAAGCATGTTCTGATCGATGGCATACTGGTTGAAAGAAAAGAGCTCGCGCCGCATTATGAACAAGTCAAACAGATTTTTGAAGGGTATCCACTGGATATCGTTGAGTTATATTGCCCTCTCGACATCTGTCGTCAGCGTAACATTGAGCGTGGTGATCGCAGAGAAGAGCAATCGGATGAGCAACATCAAATTATGGCTTCCGACATTCAGTATAGTTATTCGGTGGATACGAGTGTGCATACACCTGAGGAATGTGCCGAGATGATTATCAATACGCTGTTTAAAAGTGAATAAAGGTTCACTGTATGAATTGAAGAGAATGATTGTCCTCGAATTGTATTGAGGAGAACAATAGAGACCAGTGATGTAAACAATGAGTTGTTTTTTTAATCACACGGATGCAGATATCATTGTAACTGTTGAAAGAGTTTGGTATTCAAGGATCGTACTACAAACGTTATATCGATACCATCTGGATGAAGCGTCCTTTCAATTTTTTTAATAAAACAGCTGGGTATTATATTTCCGATCAGGTGATTATACCAAGCTACATAGAGAAAGTAGTTCACTTGGTAGAAAGGCTTTTGCCAGAGGAGTTAAACTGCGATTTACAACGAATTTATATCCTTTAAGGGAGGCTGTAGGGTTCGAACATAGTAGGTTAGGGGGATGACATTGCTTTCTGCATATTGGAGGTACTTTTTATATGTAACTGAACATAAATTGAATGTTTTAATCGAGTGCTGGCATGAAGGTTTATATGCACAGGGGTTACTTCATGATTTATCCAAGTTTTGTCCTCAAGAATTTATTCCTTATGCAATCAAGTTTTATGCGGGTCGTAAAGATGAAGATACAGAACTAAGATGGAAGAACGCATGGTTACATCACCAGAATCATAATAAACATCATTGGGAGTACTGGATTGTAAACAGAACTACAAAAGAAGCTCTGCCTATGCCACAAAAATATTTTATAGAAATGGTATGTGACTGGAGGTCTTTTTCGAGAAAATGGGGCCGCAGAGTCAAAGATTCCAATTTGGCAGAACGCATGATGAACTCGGAAGATGTTATTCTACATCCAATGACGAGAGAAGCGCTTATGCAGTACTTATTAGAGAGGTGAATAATGATGATCCAAGATGATATGCGCTTTTTGGAATTGGCCATAGAAGAGCGGGCTGCCGTAAAACGAAAAATGCGGAAAGAATGGAATGTTAGACGGGGAATTATCAATACAGTGTGGGATGAAAAGTTCATATGATAACAGGTGGAATTACAAAAAACACTCTGATTAATGATTTAAGACGATTAGGTGTTAAGAAGGGCATGACGATAATCGTTCATTCCTCCTTCAAAGCAACAGGTAAGGTTATAGGCGGCCCGGTAAGTGTTATTTTAGCTCTGGAAGAAGCCGTTGGAACCAATGGAACCATTGTCATGCCCACTCAAACAGAACATCTTTGTGAACCTTCAGAGCATGACGCGAACCTGTCTTCAGAGGCAATTGAGTTCATCAAAGACAATATGCCTATTTATTATCCTGACTTAACACCAACCTCGTATATGGGCATCATTCCCGAGGTGTTTCGGAGGCAAGATGGTGTGTTTCGAAGCTCACATCCGCACATGTCTTTTGCTGCCTGGGGGAAAGAGGCAAAACGGATAACGGAAGATCACAACTTGCATTATGCATTAAATGAGAAATCTCCGTTAGGAAAAATCTATGATTTGAGTGGATACATTCTGTTACTTGGTGCACCTACAAATAGTAACACCTCCCTGCACCTGGCCGAATATAAACAGCAGAATACATTTGTTAAGCCAAAAGTCTGGGGAGTAAAAATGCTGGTGGATGGACTTGAACAATGGACTACATACGATGATATTAACAATGAATCGGATGATTTTGAATTAATTTTTAATGAGTTTAAGATCCAGACTAACGCTGTTACCGAAGGAATGGTAGGGAACGCTGTGAGTTATATGATACCCCAAAGAGAGATGGTTGATTATGCTTTGGGATGGATGAATCGGAACCGAAGAGAACATATAGGGCAGTGAATCATCTCAAAAAGAAAGAAGGGGGAAATGTAATCATGACCAAAGAGATTGAAGATTTGCTTCAAACTTTTGAAGAATGGGCTTTGTTTGTTAAGACGATGAATCATCTTGAAGAGAAGACCTGGAATTCGAGCTTGGAAGAAGGGAAATGGACGATAAAATCAATCGTAAGTCATATCATGTTATGGGACCGATATTTTTACAAGGAAGCGATTGAGAAGATTGCGCTGAAGCAGGAAGTTACGTTGAAACATATCAATTTTGAAGAGTTTAATCGAAAAGCTATTGAGTACGGGAACCGAACAGAGACGTCCGAAATCGTAAATAAGGCTATCACGTACCGCCATAAAATTATGAATGACATTCGAGGGTTATCGGAAGAACAGCTTCATCAGACGTATTTGGACGCCAAGGGGAACGTATTCTATATTCCCCAATACCTTAAAGATTTTATATGGCATGACCAGCATCATATGCAACCGTTGAAGAAATATCTTTCCAACCTTGAAGCGTAAAGGATTGCAGGCAGGGGGCGGAACGTAATACAGCATGTTGCTTGCTTTGAATATAATATGTATCCCAAACCAGGGAGGGATTGTAGTGAGTACTCATACAATTGAATTAACTCAGGCAAATCTGATCGGTTCATTAACCAATGAGGTAACTCCCATATTGAGCGTGAAATCTGGTGACTCCATTCGTTTTCAGACGCTGGATGCGGGCTGGGGAACGGGTGTGAGTTATGAGGAACGCAAGAAACCTTTTGATCGACAAGGTGAAAAAGATGGAGGTCATGCCTTAATCGGTCCGATCTATATCGAAGAGGCGAAGCAAGGACAGACGTTGGAGATTGTTTTCAATGAGATCGTACCCGGGAGATACGGGTTTACTTCTGCTGGCGGATATCCGAACTGGCAGAACCAGAAGTTACATCTAACAGAGGTTGAAGAACTGTCGCTGAATTGGACACTTGATCGTCAAACGATGAATGGAACCTGTGAAATAAAAGGAAAGTCCTTCACTGTATCTCTCTCGCCGTTTATGGGTGTAGTGGGCATGCCGCCAGAGTCACGAGGGATTCATACAACATGGCCGCCTCGCTATTGTGGAGGAAACATCGACTGCAAGGAACTGGTGCAGGGAAGTAAATTATATTTACCTATTCCCGTAGACGGAGGTTATCTCGCAATTGGTGATGGTCATGCACGGCAGGGGGACGGTGAAGTCAGCTGTCAGGCCATTGAATGTCCGATGGAGCTTGTCGATATCACGATCAACGTGATTAATGATATGATTTTAACCAATCCTCGTGCACATACGCCATCCGGCTGGATTACCTTCGGTTTTCATGAAGATCTGAATGAGGCTACGGTTCAAGCATTAGACGGAATGCTCCATCTGATTGGTGAGTTGTACGGACTAGATCGAGTGGAAGCGATTGCACTTGGAAGCGCGGTAATTGACCTGCGTATCACCCAAATTGTGAATGGCGTTAAGGGTGTGCATGCTGTCCTTCCACATGATGCTTTTAAGTAACTTGAGCCCCGTTATACGTCGTATTAGATGAACTTGGGAGTCGATAAAATGAAAGGCAGACCACAGATCGTTTTAGATATCGCAGGGGTTTTGTTAAGTAATATTTCATTGACGTGCTGGAGTGATATGATTCAGGAAACCAACCTATCGGCAGCATCCTTGAAAGTACATTTTACAGGAATCAAGCGACAGCTCTGGACAGGAATAATGCGAGAAGAAGAGTTCTGGCAATCGTTGAATCAGGCTTATCCCGAATTATCAATAAGCCGAGCGAAGGACATCTTAACCAATTCAATTGTTCCCTTACCAGCGGCTCAATACCTTGAGCGATGGAGTGAGTTTGCCGATATCCATCTGCTCAGCAATCATTGTAAGGAGTGGATTGAGCCGAATCTGAACCGTTTAAGCTTATTTACCAAAAGTATAACCATCTCTAATCAAGTGGGTTTATGCAAGCCTGAGATTGAGATATATCAACGGGTCGAGACCTTCCTGGCAGCTGGAGAAGAAGTTCTATTTATAGATGATCAAGAGAAAAATTTACATTCGGCTAAGCTACTTGGTTGGAAGACTTTACTGGCTGACGAAGCAGGAGATTGGGTTAATGAAGTTGAGTCATTGCTAATTTAGACGGTAAATAACCCTAAACTCCAAATTGCTTTAGATGATGATCTAAATGCTTGTATATGCCCTTACCCCATTGCTCGGCTGTTAATTTTCCGAAGAAGGGATGGGGGTGGCGGGAGAATTTTTCTGAAGCACCTTGTTGAAAGATATTAATCTGCTGCTCGAGTTTTTCTTTTTCTGTTATAAACTGTCGATGATCATCAATAATGATTGTCGGGATCGTAGACATATTATGGGGCAAGGGCTTGTCATTATAAAACATTGGTTTTGCGAACCGTCCTATAAGTCTCCCAAGTAATCCTCTAGGTGGAAAAGCATTTCCTAAGGGGATATCATGAAATGCTGAACAGTGAGCCAGCATTTGAGAGACCTGCATCGTGCCCCATTTAGGGATGGAATTTTCACTAAGTTGATCCATGCGCTCTTTAATTTCAGCGGCATTTATCGTATCAAATATACTTTTCACAAGAACACCTCAGTTCTTCAAGATATATAATTTGAACTTGAACTATCATCATTCTATTATTGAAAGGTTTATCCTCTTACTATCAAGAATAATAAAATATGGTAAGATTAGTCAATGTATTATGGGAAAATCACAATTGAAATCGGAGGATGCGAACTTGGAAAATAAGGAAACATTTAATCTCGTAGCAGATGAATATGAACGATATAGACCTGTCTATCCGAGTGAAATGTTTGATGATATTTTTACATATCTGAATCTTAATAAAGAGGATTCCATTCTTGAGATTGGCTGCGGAACGGGACAGGCCACAAGCGGATTGGTGAGCAAGGATTATACAAACATCACCTGTATTGAATTAGGCAGTAACTTGGCACAGTTCACCGCAGACAAATTCAAGTCATATCCATCGATTCAAGTAATCAACACTTCCTTTGAGGAATGGAATAACGAAGAAAAGCGATTTCAATTGATTGTGTCAGGAACGGCCTTTCACTTCATTGATCCGGAAGTAGGTTACAACCGGGCTTGGGAATTGCTAGAGAATACAGGCGGCATTGGACTTTTCTGGACGATTCATGTACCGGTCTATGACCCGCTGCACAATGAAATTCGTTCCCACTACACAGCATTAGCCCCTCATTTGGATGATTCTCAATATCCTTCGCCAGATGAAGTTATCCAGGAGCGTAAAGAAATAACAGAAAAATCCGGCTTGTTCACGGATATTGAGGTTAAGGAGTATAACTGGATACAGACTTGCTCCAGCGAAGAATATGTCGCTTTATTAAATACCAATTCCAAACATCAGCAGCTTTCTATTGATGTTCGGCGTTCACTTCTGGAGAGAGTCAAAGATTCCATTGATGCTGCAGGTGGAACGATAGAGAAACAACATAAGGTTGCTCTTTTTTTAGGGAAGAAAAAGGTCTAAGAATATATGTTTTTATTATTCTACTTAAGAACAGGAGAGAATATATGAGTGATCCGCGTTCAACATACAGTATCCAAACGGCAGTGTTAAGTTTACAAGAGGAATTAGAGAGGTTAAAGATACAGGCGGTAATGGGGTGGTCCAAAGAATTCCGAAATCTGGAGTGGTATGGTTTGAAAAATGGAATGTGTGTATTGGAGGTCGGAAGCGGACCAGGTTACATTACAGAGCAATTATTGAACAGTCTGCCGGACAGCGAGCTTACCTCGCTTGAGATTGATCGTTCACTGCAAACACAAGCCAAAGAACGGCTGAAAGATACTCCTTCCAAGCGATTACAATTTGTAGAGTCTTCCATCTACAAGATGGATCTGCCTGATGATTCTTTTGATTTTGTCGTGGCAAGACTTATCTTTCTTCACTTGAACAATCCTGAAGAAGCCGCAAAAGAGATATTCCGTGTACTGAAACCTGGCGGCCGTCTTGCTATTATTGATGTGGATGACGGCGTTTTTGGAGCAGTGAATCCTGATGTCCCTGCTTTGCATACGGTATTAATGAAAATTTCGGACTATGTGGCACAACACGGCGGTAATCGCTTAATTGGCAGAAGTCTGCCGCGTCTCCTTTCTGAGAGCGGATACATCGATGTTGACATTGATTCTGTCCTTCAACATAGTGATCTGTTAGGCATAGAAGGGTTTAAGCACCAGTTTAATCTTAATCGTTTTGTACATTTTGCTGAAAAAGGTGTGATCAGTTCGGAGGAATTTGCTCAGCTGCAACACGCTTCTGAAGCGATAAATCATTCGCCGGAAGCCTATGCCATGATGAATTTCATTACAGCTTGCGGCACGAAGCCATTGTAAGAACTGTGTACGTTTGAATTAAGTTTTACTTGCTCGGTGCTCGGACACTGTCTATGACAGACTAAGCTTCCTAAGAGACGGAGGATGGGAATGAATATCGCTCAAGCTTTCCAGGAAACTGTAGTGCAAGGAGATCATCAAGGTATGATTGATTTGCTGAAAAAATATGAACAATCCAGCAAGCTATCTGTCAATGAACGAGGTTGGGTCTACTGGAATGTTTCCGATGGTTATGCCTTGTTAAGAGAGCCGGAACTGCTTTATGCCAATCACCGGGCATTCTTCGAATGGGGGAAAGAAAATCTCGCCCCGGAGCAGTTACACTGGATCGTTTCGGATTCGACACAAGCGTTGTCATTATCTCTGGGGAACTACTTTGATAATTGGATGGATTGGTACCAATATGCTTGTGATCATGCCCCGAAGTTGGATACCAACCGAGGTGTTCGATTCGAGAGTCATCGGGCTTTGGGTGGTTCGCTTTGGGTTTTGGAGAGATACAGTGAAATGGAAAGTTTGCTTGAAAATATGAACCAGCTCATACAAGAAGATGAGACATGGTCCAACATTCTTTTTGCCCGGATTACATATAACAAACAGCGTCTGGTCTATCTGTATCATGCCGCGGATTTTGCGGGAGTCGAAGCTCTTGTAAACGAAACGACGGACTGGATTGATGAAATCAATGATAGAGCACTACGGATTTCAAGAAAAGATGAAGTGGTCGGCAGCTGGGAGGATATTAATGTCTCCAGAAATTCGCAGAGAGATATCACAATTGCGTTAAACAATTTGGCCTGTATTTTAACGGATATCGAAAGGTATGAGGAAAGTGTGAATTTGTTTATCCAGATACAGGAACGTGGTCACCACATGAATGCATATGGTTTTTCCAAATGGATATATTCGATCTGGAAGACAAGAGGGACTGAGGCAGTTAAAGATGCATTAGCAGTTAATGCCTCTTATGAAATAGCTGACCTTGTGAAACATACTCCTAAACTATTAGAGATCAAAGGTTAGCATGAGGTGATTTAAGTTGCCAGAGGTTTGCACAAAAACGTGAAAGGAGTGATGTGATATGAGAAACAATACAAATCTGAGTAGAAGAAATAAAGTTGCCAGAGGTGTTCTTGTCTAACGCAGAGGACCCAAGAAGGGTTTCGAGGAATTCCTCTGTGTAATTTTCACTAGGAGGAGTTTCAATCTATGATTCATTTAAAACGTGTGTCGGTGGATAATTGGTATGCATGTACTCAACTGAATGTAACGGAAGAACAGAAAAAAAGTTTTCCCGCGCCGGTTGTATATTGGATTGCTGAATCCAAGGTAGTGACCGATTTTCGACCCATGGCCATCTATGTTGATTCGGATCTGGTTGGTTTTGCTGTGTACTCAGATAAGCCAGATCATGAGGATAACTATTGGCTTCTTGCTCTAATGATAGATACCAAATATCAGGGCAGAGGTTATGGAAGAGAATCGCTTAAGAAGTTGATTGATCTAATGAAAGAATCGCTGAATTGCAAATGCATCATGATTGGACACAGGCCGGAAAATGGTATCGCCGGGAATCTGTATGAATCACTTGGTTTTCAGAGAGTAAGTGAGGGATTGATCGATGGCGAAGTCGTTCGGCTTCTAAGATGCAAGTAGTACCAGAACGCACGCGCTTTGGATTGTAAAGGAGGTAGCTTGTCTTTGAAGCATGTACACATTATTTTCTCATTACTCTTTATCATGTTAGGAATTGTGATTATTACGATCTCGAAAATAATTGAAGAGGTGATTCCCAAGCTAGGGTATGCAGCATTCCAGTCAGCAGCAGCTGGAAGTTATACTCCGAGTGATTATCAAGTGAATTTTGCACTGAATTATTGGATAGGTGCGATATGCATTTTGGGTGGAGTTATCTATTTATTAGCTGGAATGAATTGGATTCAGAACTCCATTCGTGAAATGAATATAAGAAACAAAGCGTTTGATGAAACTCATCATGCCGACACAAGAGAACTGAAATAGACAATGATATGACATAAAAAAGAAAGGACAGATCAATATGATTACATTTCAATACTTTGAACCGGAAGATTTTGATCAACTAATCGAATGGAGTGGAGATGAAGCGTTTCTGCTCCAGTGGGCTGGTCCGCAGTTTCATTATCCACTTTCCAGAGAACAACTAGCAGATTATTTGCATGGTGCGAATGATAAGAACACTTCGAATAAGTTCATTTATAAAGTGCTGGATGAATCAACTCAGGAGATTGTTGGTCATATTGCTCTTGGCGGTATCGATCGATATAATCGTTCAGGACGTATCGGTAAGGTACTTCTTGGTAAGCCATATCAGGGTAAAGGCTATGGAAAGCAAATGATCGATGAGGCACTTCGAATTGGATTTGAAGAGGAGAAGTTACACCGGATCAGTCTGGGTGTGTTTGATTTTAATGTCTCAGCCATCCGATGTTATGAAAAAGCGGGCTTTGTACGAGAAGGACTTATTCGTGATGCGAGAAGACATGAAGATACATTCTGGAATCTTATCGAGATGAGCATATTAGAAAACGAATGGAAGAAATAGCTTCTCAAAAGGGCTCATTATACTTGAGAGGAGGTTTACCCACCCGTCATGCTGAACATACTGAAAAAGCTGACCTTTTGGTTTGTTATTTTCTCGCTAACCGTATGTTTTATTAATCTATCAGGGAACGATGATAAGAATATTCTGATTTATCTAACGAATCCTATAAATCCGTTGCTGAATGACTGGTTGACCAAAATAAATACAAATCCAGAGACGACCTCATTGTTCAGGCCGTTAATATACTTGTTCCATTTGATTTTTTGGGGCGGAATGGGGTTCATCCTCGATCGGCTCATTATGAAGTTTAAACGCAAAGGGTAGATAGGAGCAACTCTCAGAAAAAGGTCATCTTTCTTGAGAAACACTTCGATGAACGGATGTAATAACTACGTGTACGAAAATTTAAAAGGTGCTGTCCTCCTGTCATTTTCATGACAAGAGGACAGCACCTTATTTACTTCCTTCCTGATTGATTACAATGATCCCCGTATCAATAAATTCCTTCACAGGCGCGCCGTCGCTTGCGAGTAACAAGGTCTCCATCATTTTGGCGCCCCAGACTCCTTCATTCTGTGAGATAACGGCAGACAATTGACCGTTGAGCAACCCGTTTTCACTGGTCGGGCTATCACCGAACGCGATTAAATGCCGGTTAAGGCCTTTCGCTTTCCAGATCAGGGTAGAGGCAGAGACGGATACAAAATCGAGGCCAATAATCGCATTGAAGTGAGGGTGAGCTTGAATCATGTTCTCCATATCGGACATGGCTTGATCTTCATTCCCTTGATGATAACGAACCTCCAAGATTTCGATGTCTGTTTCACTGCGGATATAATCAATGAATCCATTAAGCCGCTGTTGCAAACCTTGCATCTCCTCCAAGCCGTTCTCGACAAGAATCATGCCTTGATTATGCAGGAGTCGTGTAGTCGTCATCGCGAACTGCTGGCCAGTGCGATAGTTATCGGCGCCCACATAAGCGATTCGATGACTGGATGGGACATCTGACTCAAATGTAATGACAGGAATACCCGCAGCTTGGGCTGCATCAATAACGGGTGTAAGTGCAGCAGCATCTACAGGAGAAATAGCTATCCCGTCCACATGCTGTTTGATCATATTCTCCATGATACGGATCTGTTGTTCGGTATTGGCTTCATCAGGTGCGTTTACAATTAACGTAATATTGTGTTTCCCTGCATACTCCGTTGCATCCTTCGTGATCATCTCATAGGTTGGATACGTCATTGGATAGATAATACCGAAAGTTTTGCTCGCTGCAGATTTCTCTACAGGTGAAGTCGCAGGAAGTGTTGCAGCCATCTGCTGTGGACGAATGTTTGCCGAACCGAATGAAATGATCATCGGGAACACAAGTATTAGTGTAAGTAAAAGTGCAAATCTGGCTTTATTCATACATTGGCTCTTTTCTCATATCTGATGGTCTGGTCTGCGATGCCTCGGTCCCTTGAGTTCGGTATTCTCTTGGTGTAAAACCTGTTGTTTTCTTGAATATATTAGAAAAATAGTGAGAGTCATTGTAACCAACTTTGTAAGCAACCTCAAAGGTTTTGTTGTTGGTTGTTTTCAGCAGCTCCTTGGCTTTGCCGATTCGAATCTGGGTTAGATACTCCGTTATCGTTTGACCAGTTTCCTGACTGAAAATCTTGCTTAGATGACTTGGACTGATTCTGACGTGTGCAGAAATCATCTTCAACGAGACCTGTTCGTTATTGTATTCACGAGATACATAGGCTTTCACCTGATCAATGACGTCACTGTATTTCCCGGAGCATGCTGCTCTTCTCTGCCATAACAGGTTAAGTAGGGAGCACAGATATTGAGTGCAATCTTCCCAGCACGTAATCTTCCGAATTGTCTGCTGTAAGGAAGTAATGTTCTCATCCGAATGATCACTCATGCGGAACAACTGATTCGCCAGCCGAAACGACTCCAGCGTAAGATCATTCAACAAATAGAAGCCATACGAGGAGGACTTCCAGTCGAAGGACTGTAATGGAGCGGCAAACTCCTGCACAAAATGGTCACGCAGATTGGGGCTGCCGATTTTGAGGAATTCAAGAAAAGAATTCCTGTCGAGAAAAAGAGTCGTGTGCTCATCCGGGTTGATTTCACGTAGAGAAGCTCTGTTCTGAAGGGTGAGCCGGGTAATATATTTATCCTCCTCCGCTTCCAGATACGAGACATGAATTCCTTGCAGACGCTCCTGCTGACTGCCAATGCCCAGAATAATATTACATTTGAACGTATGTTCAAGTTCCATACGAACCCGCCCGCGAAGCTGCTCCAGATATACGGATATGCTGTCATCGGAGTGATACTTGAGCAGAAGCACCAACTCGGTTCGGCTTCGAATATAAGGAAGAAGTTCAACGTGGGGATCACGAGTTTCCTCCAGTATGGGAAGTAGCTTTTTCATCAGGGATTCCGGGTCCCGGGAATCATCTGTTAATCGAACGTCGATAATGACAATGGTATAATACCTGGCCGAGAGAGGAAGTGAGAGTTGTTTGGCTGATTCAATTGCATCGGTTGTACCGATGAGTCCTCCGCACAGATCGGCCAGCAGTTTTTCTTTGGTGATCGTCCGGTTTGTCATGCGTTGATGTTCTTCATCCATTTGTTTGCTGACCTTATGCAGCATTTGGATTAGCTCTGCTGCACTAATGGGCTTTAGACAGTACTCGGTCACCCCAAGTCGGATGGCCTCCTGGGCATAGCTGAATTCATCATGACCACTCATGATAATGATTTTGATATCAGGTTGTTGAGTGCGAACAATGGAGGTCAGTTCCAATCCGTTCATAAATGGCATTTTGATATCTGTAATCAAAATATCCGGAGCCCACTCATGAATTAAAGGTAACGCAAGCTCGCCGTCGGGTGCATCCCCGCAGTAGTGAAAACCTTCCTTTTCCCAATCGATGCAGCTCCGTATATTCTCCCGAATTCCAATTTCGTCATCCACGATCATCACCTTTTTCAACGGTTAACCTCCTTGCTTTTGGGGATACGAATCATAAATGTGCTGCCTTCCATATACGTACTTTCCATTTCAACACCATAAGATGGTCCAAAATATAGTCGAATCCGGTGATGTACATTGAGCAGACCGAATCCGCCTTCCTGCTCGTCATCTTGGGGTGAACGGGAAGCAGCCGGCTTCTCCAGCTCTTCACGTAATTGTGCCAATCGATCCGCAGACATGCCAATTCCGTTATCCTGTACGGTGAGAATGATGCTATTGTCCTCTACATATCCGTGTATGGATATCAGCCCTTGACCGCGTTTGTTCTTGATCCCATGATAGAGCGCGTTTTCAATCAGGGGCTGCAGCGTCATTTTCAAAATGGGATAATCCTGAAGCTCACGATCAACGCTGATCTCGTAGGTGAGAATATCGTGGTACCTCATCTGTTGAATAACCAAGTAACTCCGCGCATGTTCAAGCTCGGTTTGAATGGATACCCAGTCGAATCCTTTGTTCAGACTCAAACGAAAGAACTTCGAGAGGGCTTGCACAAGTTTGATTACATTTTCTTTTTTCTCTGCTTCAGCCATCCATAAAATAGACTCCAACGTGTTATACAGGAAATGAGGGTTGATTTGAGCTTGCAGCGTACGTAGTTCAGCTATTTTCACCTGTTCATTCTCCCGGATGCTCTTTTCGATTAGCATTTTGAGCTTATCCAGCATCACGTTGAAGCTTTTGCCCAGATCAGCAATTTCGTCCGAGCCGTGTGGTGTGACTTTGGCTTCCAAGTAACCGTTTGCAGCTTTACGCATCTTGTTCATCAGAATTTGGATGGGAAGAATCAGTCGATTATTCAGGAAAAAATATAACGATATTGCAAAGAAGGCACTTAACAAAACCGTGATGATGATTAATTGGCGAATGCTATTGGCCTCTGCAATGATTTCCTGATAAGGAGCTACCCCGATCATCTTCCATCCGGTCTGTTTTGAGGTGCTGTATACAACAAACTGGGGCTTGGATCCTGCAGACAGAATAAAGCTGTCGTGCTGTAGATGTAAAGGGACCGATCGGATCTGATCCATCATGGTTATGGATGCCGTGGTGGCATCCGGCCTGAAGAGTGTATTTCCGTGTTGATCACTAATATAGAAAAAACCGGAATCCTTAATGGGGGTATTCGTCAAAAAATCATCAATGAACGAATCATTTAAATCAATTACTATGAACCCGATGACCTCATGTGTAATTCTCTCTTTGACCGTGGTTATAATTGAAAGCGCATTCTGTTTAGAGTAAGCAAACCCATCCAGCCTGTTATATTCGGCATAGGCTGCAGAATGAGGAATGCGCAGAATGGCATCCGGATACTGTATCAGATACTTGAAGTACGGGTTACGCAGCGGATTTCGTTCCAGCTTGAACACGCCTTTTCGTTCACTTATGCCTTTTCCATAAAAATTCACGAACGAGATATTAAGTACCTTGTCATACTTGTAGGTTTCCCGATAAAGATTGTATGTCTGAAGGATGGCTTTGGCTTCCGGGTAGGACTCCGATTGAGAATACAGATATTGAAGCACTTGCGGGTTCTTGCCCAGTTCGAGCAGCCGTTCCGTATCCTCAAACAAGATGTCAATGTTCCTGGCAAGCTGGTCGGCAACCAGCTGTGTCGAGGCCTTGTTATGATTGGATACGACCGTATAAGATTTGTGGTAAGAAATCAATCCAACCACGATCAGTGGTACTGAACTGAGGATGATAAACATGCTGAGTAATTTAAGCCTGAGGCTTGAAGCAATCCATTGAATGAGTTTCAACGTATTCCACTCCATCTGAAGGGATCAAAAATGTATCATTAGTATAACATGATTTTCTAATATGTAAGAGAATCGCTAAATACTACACAATTAAACAAAGAAATTACACTTTTTAAACTCCATTTTTTGAAATTACTAAATTATTACATAAATAAAGTATGAGACTCCATATAAGCTCGGAATGAAAGCGTTTTATAATGTGGTCACACCACAAGGTGAAACGAAAAAAAGGGAGGATCACAATATGCGAACCAAAAAAAAGTGGGGACTTGCCATAACCTTGGCTATGGTGATGCTGGTCAGCACGGCATGTAGCAGTACCAATGGAGGAGCAGGCTCCGATAATGAAACTTCAACGAATGGGAATGGCAGTACACCTGCCAGCGCCAAAACAATTACGCTTGGTTTTTCGCAGGTTGGTGCGGAGAGTGGCTGGCGTTCGGCGAATACCAAGTCGATTCAGGAATCAGCCAAAGAAGCGGGTTATGATTTGAAATTCTCCGATGCGCAGCAGAAGCAGGAAAATCAAATTAAAGCTTTGCGATCCTTCATACAACAGAAGGTGACGGTGATCGCTTTTTCCCCTGTTGTAGAATCCGGTTGGGATACCGTATTGAAGGAAGCGAAGGATGCAGGAATTCCCGTGATTTTGACGGACCGTGCTGTGGATTCCCCGGATAAAACCCTCTACAAAACCTTTATTGGCTCCGACTTTGTAGAAGAAGGACGCAAAGCAGGTCAGTGGCTGAGTGACCAATACAAGGACACACAAGACGAGATCAACATTGTTGAGCTGCAGGGTACAACAGGCTCCGCACCAGCGAATGACCGTCAAGAGGGCTTTATGGAATTGATTGCTTCCAATTCGAAGCTTAAATTGATTGCTTCACAATCGGGTGACTTTACACGTGCCAAAGGCAAAGAAGTCATGCAAGCTTTCCTCAAAGCACATAAAAAAATAGATGTTCTCTATGCACATAATGACGATATGGCACTTGGTGCAATTCAGGCCATTGAAGCGGCAGGATTGAAACCAGGCGTAGATATTACCATTATCTCTGTGGATGCCGTGAAGGATGGGATGCAGGCTGCTGCTGATGGCAAAATCAACTTTATCGTTGAATGTAATCCGTTGTTAGGACCTCAATTAATGGAAGCGGTTCAATCAGTAGTAGACGGGAAAGACATCGAACCCCGAATCGTTACGGATGAGACGACCTTCACATCGGAGCAAGCCAAAGAAGCATTGCCAACACGCGAATATTAAAAGCAGATTCGTATAACACCGAAAAGTCATTTTTCGACTAGGCTGTCGCTAAATGACTTTTTTCCATAACAAAGGAGAGGGTTATATGGCCGAGCAAGCACCCATTTTGCAAATGACAGGCATCACCAAACAATTTCCCGGGGTTAAAGCGCTGTCCAGCGTCAGCTTTCGCTTGTTTTCGGGCGAGATTCATGCCTTGATGGGTGAGAACGGAGCGGGGAAGTCGACGCTTATTAAAGTTTTGACCGGCGTTTATTCCATTGATGAAGGAACGGTAAGCATGGATAACCGGGATCTTTCGATCTCCGGTCCGCTTGAAGCGCAAAAGGCGGGAATCAGTACCGTTTACCAAGAGGTCAATCTCTGTCCCAACTTAACGGTTGCTGAGAATATTTTCATCGGGCGTGAGCCGATGCGATTTGGCAAAATCAATTGGAAGCAAATGAACAAAGATGCGGAGAACATTCTGCGAGACAGATTACATCTGTCCATCGACGTTAAGGCTCCTTTACAGACCTACTCAGTCGCGATGCAACAACTGATTGCAATTGCAAGAGCACTCAGCATCTCGGCAAAAGTGCTCATATTGGATGAACCCACATCCAGTCTGGACAAAAACGAGGTTCAGCAACTGTTTCGTATTATGCACAAATTAAAGAGTGAAGGTCTCGCAATTCTTTTTGTTACTCATTTTCTTGATCAGGTATACGAAATGTCGGATCGTCTAACGGTGCTCCGTAACGGGGAATTGGAAGGAGAGTACATAGCCGCAGAACTTCCACGCATGGAACTGGTGCTCAAGATGATCGGCAAGGAGCTCGAGGTGCTTGAGGAGCTTCCGAAGGAAGCGGATGCTGCCCAGGCGGAGTCGGGAGAACTGTTAATTACCGCTAAGGCACTTGGACGCAAAGGAGCAATTGAGCCTTTTGATCTGGACATTCGCAAGGGAGAAGTCGTGGGCTTGGCTGGGTTATTGGGGTCTGGTCGTACCGAGATCGCTCGCCTTTTCTTTGGTGCAGATCGTTCAGATGTAGGCAAGCTGCTCGTTGTAGATACAGGAAGTACGGTCAAGTCGCCGCGTCATGCAATTGATCAGAATATTGCCTTTTGCTCCGAGAACCGTAAAACCGAAGGCATAATCGATGATTTGACCATTCGGGAGAACATTATTCTGGCTTTACAAGCGACACGAGGTTGGTCCAAACCAATCTCACGCAAGAAACAGGATGAGATCGCCGAAAAGTACATCAACCTGTTAAATATCCATCCGAAAAACCCGGAGCATTTAATTAAAAATCTGAGTGGCGGTAATCAGCAAAAGGTGTTGCTTGCACGGTGGCTGCTGATGAACCCCGATCTGTTGATTCTTGATGAACCTACGCGTGGAATTGATATCGGTGCAAAGACTGAGATACAGAAGCTGGTGCTCTCTCTGTCGAAGCAGGGCATGGCCGTGCTGTTCATTTCGTCCGAGCTGGAAGAAGTGATTCGTGTCAGCCACCGAATTGCCGTAATCCGGGACCGCAAAAAAGTGAAAGAACTTAGCGGGGATCAGATCCATCAACAGCAAATCATGAAAGCAATGGCAGGAGGTTAAAGAGATGGCGGGCAAGATGCGTAAACATCATTTGTTTTGGCCGTTATGTATGCTTGGTTTACTTTTAATCTTTAATTTGCTGTACTCTCCGGATTTCTTCTCCCTCGTCATGCGTGAAGGGAATCTGTATGGCAGCTTGATTGATATTCTCAATTTTGGAGCGCCTTTAATTCTGGTATCAATCGGCATGACACTGGTGATTGCGACCGGAGGTATCGACTTGTCCGTGGGCTCCATTGTAGCGATCTCCGGTGCCGTGGCTTGTATGAGCATCAGCAGAGGAGTGGATCAGAGTTCGCTTTGGCTTGTGTTGGGTGCACTTGGATTATCTATAGGTCTCTCACTGATCTTGGGTATATGGAACGGAGCGCTGGTTTCGGTTGCCCGAATCCAGCCCATTATTGCAACGCTTATCCTGATGGTAGCCGGACGTGGGATTGCGCAATTAATTACGAGTGGACAGATTATTACGGTATCCAACGCGAACTACGCCTATATCGGGGCAGGTTCGCTTGCAGCATTACCTTTTTCCATCTTCATCGTATTAACTGTGCTGCTTGTTGCCTCATTGCTGACGAGAAAAACGGCACTGGGACTGTTTATTGAATCGGTCGGAAGCAACGCAAACGCGAGCCAACTGGCAGGTATTCGTTCAAAAACGGTTATTCTCACGGTATATGTCTTCTGTGGTCTGTGTGCCGGCATTGCCGGGCTTATTCTCAGCTCGAATGTATCCAGTGCGGATGGAAATAACGCAGGTCTGTGGTATGAACTTGATGCCATTCTTGCGGTAGTCATCGGGGGTACTTCGCTCAATGGTGGTCGTTTCTATCTAATGGGTACCGTCGTTGGAGCACTCATTATCCAAACCTTAACAACGACGATCTATATGATTGGAGTCCCGCCAGAAGTTACGCTGGTTGTCAAAGCCTTTGTTGTACTGGCCGTATGTTTGATTCAATCCGATTCATTCCGCAATTCCATGGTGATCCGTTGGAAAAAACGGAAGTTTCCAGCCGAACAGGGGGTTAACCGCCATGTTTCTTAATCGTAAGTATCTCCCGGTCCTTGTCACCTTCGGTTTGCTGGCCGTGATGTTTGCTATAGGCTCTTTCCGGTATACAGGGTTCTTTTCCACACAGGTATTGCTTAATCTTCTCATTGATAACGCATTTCTGATTATCACGGCGATTGGCATGACTTTTGTGATTGTATCGGGAGGAATCGACCTGTCGGTTGGTTCTGTCATTGCGCTGACGACCATCATTAGCGCAAGTCTGGTCGAGAAGCAAGGGTGGTCGCCTGCGATCGTTATACCGATGGTGCTTGTCATGGGTGCGCTCTTTGGCACAGTCATGGGGGCGATCATCCACTATTTTAAAATTCAGCCTTTCATCGTGACACTGGCAGGCATGTTTTTGGCGCGGGGGCTGTGTTATGTCATTAGTCTCGACACCATTACCATTACAAATTCATTTTACACACAGGTTGCGCAGGCGAAAATTTCCCTGCCAGGGGGCAGCTTTGTCTCCATTAATGTCATTATTGCTCTGGTCATTGTACTGCTCGCGATCTACCTGGCACATTACACTCGGTTCGGGCGCAACGTTTACGCCATCGGCGGAAGCGAGCAATCCGCGCTGCTTATGGGACTGCCGGTTGCACGTACCAAAATCCTGGTGTACACGTTCAGCGGTTTGTGCTCCGCGCTTGCCGGTGTTGTCTTCACCTTTTACATGTTATCCGGTTATGGATTACACGCCATGGGTCTTGAACTCGATACCATCGCCGCTGTTGTAATAGGAGGCACCTTGTTAACAGGTGGTGTGGGGTATGTGGCGGGAACCTTTATTGGTGTATTGATCCAGGGGGCTATCCAAACTATAATTAGCTTCGAAGGCACGCTAAGCTCATGGTGGACCAAGATTGTGATTGGCCTAATGTTGTTTGTTTTTATTTTATTCCAACGACTGCTTAGCGGGCGGCGAGTATCCTCGAAATCACTGCATTAAGTGGATCGAATGAAATGAAATTGCACACAAATACCGACACAATTATATAACTAGATGTGCTCTGCATCGGTGGCAGCAGAGACTAACATGGAGATGGGAGATGCGTGAATGAGAAGACATGTGATCGGGTTGTATTTGTTCATACTGCTACTGCTGCTTGTCGGTTGTACAACACCTGAGTCTGAATCTGTGTCTCCTCCCATCTCGTCTAACAACTTGGAAACTCTCCCATCTGTTGAGGAATGGATGGAATCAGCGGTAGCAAGGGATACCTCTACGAAACCGATTGTCTTGGGTTTTTCACAACTGGGTAGAGAGAGTGCCTGGCGTCTGGCAAACTCCACGTCTATCCGGAATGCTGCGGCAGAATCGGGAATCTCCCTTGTAATAAAAAATGCAGAACAGTCTCAGACGAAACAGTTCGAGGCTGTTCGGTCGTTCATCAGGCAAAAGGTGGATGTCATTGCCATTGCACCGGTCGTGGAATCGGGCTGGGATGGTATTCTTCAGGAGGCCAGGGATGCAGGTATACCTGTGATCATCGTAGACCGGTCAGTTGATGTCAAAGACACTTCACTTTTTGTGACAACGATTGGATCGGACTTTTATGAGGAAGGTGTGAAGGCCGGGAAGTACATTCAGGATCGGATGCGAAATCATCCGGGTTTGATACGGATTGCCGAACTGCAAGGCACGAGTGGTTCTACACCCTCTATCCAGCGTGGCGAGGGCTTTAGAAGCATTTTCGACACCAGAGCAGATATCATCTTCTCACAAAGTGCTCCTGCCGATTTTACGGAGGACAATGGCAAACAAGTGATGAAAGAATTCCTTCAGGTCCCGGAAGATGAACGGCCGCAGGTTCTTTTTGCCCATAATGATGAAATGGCTTTTGGCGCCATACAAGCGATTGAAGAAGCTGGGCTGAAGCCGGGAGAGGACATTATCATTGTTTCGGTGGACGGCTCCCGCAAAGCACTTGAAATTCTAGCCAGTGGGAAAATCAACGCTGTGGTGGAATGTAACCCGCTGCTTGGTCCTCAGCTTATGCAGGCTACAAAAGAAATTATTGCAGGGCGTACACTCCCGAAGCGCATGGCACCCCCGGAGGACATTTTTACACAGGAGAGTGCTAGACGGGAGATGTACAACAGGCGATTCTAGAATATGCGAAAAAATAGAACATTTTGGATAAAATTCAATTTACTTTAAATAAACTTATCGTTTATACTGAACTCACCTTGAACTAAAGTTCTTTTCTATGAGAAAAGACGTAGCGGTTTGCATACTTTTGAAAGCGCTTTTTTTTCGAGGGGTGAAAGTTCGATAAAGAGAGGGAGTGTAAAAGGTATTATGCTGTCAATATATTATGAGGAGGTAATTTTATGTTCAAAGTAAAGCTGGCAAAGGTGGTAATATCTCTCGCACTTTTCGGTACCTTGTTTTCTATTCCAGGGGTGCCCAATGCTCGTGCTGCAGATGCAAGTTGTCCGAATGGTTATGTAGGTCTGACGTTTGATGATGGCCCATCTGGAAATACAACAAACATGCTTAACGCGTTGAAGCAGGCGGGCTTACGGGCAACGATGTTCAATGTTGGACAAAATGCACAAAATAATAAATCTCTGGTTACTGCACAGGTGGCAGCTGGGATGTGGATTGGCAATCATTCCTATACACATCCAAACATGACTACATTAAACAGTTCTCAGATGTCGTCAGAGATTACTCGGACACAGCAGACGATCCAGTCCATTACCGGAAGTTCACCTAAACTGTTCAGACCTCCTTACGGTGCGACAAATGCGACTTTGAAATCCGTTGTAAGCCAAAACGGCCTGAAGGAAGTGCTGTGGAACGTAGATTCCCAAGACTGGAATGGTGCCAGCGCAGCCCAGATCGTGACAGCTGTGAACACGATGAAAAGTGGTGACGTCATTCTAATGCATGATCAGTACCAGACGACACTTCAAGCCATTCCACAGATTGCACAAAATCTGAAGAATCGTGGCCTTTGCTCCGGCATGATTTCACCGACGACAGGTCGGGCAGTCGCTCCTGATGGCGGCACCACCAATCCCCCAGGTACGTCAACAAAAGTAGAAGCCGAGAATATGACCAAAGGTGGACAATACACCGGCAATATCAGTTCTCCTTTCAATGGCGTGGTCCTTTATGCCAACAATGATTTGGTTAAATACACTCAGAATTTTGCAACGAGCACTCATAATTTCTCGCTTCGTGGAGCTTCAAACAATGCCAACATGGCTAGAGTGGATTTGAAGATTGGCGGACAGACCAAGGGGACCTTTTACTTTGGCGGGAGTTCACCAGCGGTCTATACCCTGAATAATATCAGCCATGGAACGGGAAATCAGGTCATTGAGTTGGTTGTAACAGCCGATGACGGGACATGGGATATGTACATCGATTACTTGGAAATACATTAACAAGCTTAAGGCTGATTGAAAAATAATGCACTATGATGAACTCCCGTTGGGTTGACCCAATGGGAGTTCATCATGTTTTTGGCCATTTTGTAACAAAAAGTGGAAGGAAAACATTTATAATGGATGAAATTGTATGTGAAGAATCTGGTTTCTATTGAAAAATTTCATTGAATAGAAGTGGAGTGATCAAATGATCATCATGATTAACGGAGCGTTTGGTTCGGGAAAAACTTCAGCAGCAGAAGCACTCCAACCTTTGATTGCAAACAGTATGATCTACGATCCTGAAGAAATAGGTTATATGCTGAGAAAACTTCTTCCGGAGAATTGTAGAGAGGAAAGGGAACGTACGGATGATTTTCAAGATATCGATCTGTGGAAAATTCTGACCGTAAAAACGGCTAAAGAAGTAAAGCAGAAATACAACAAACACTTAATTGTCCCCATGACCATCTATAAAGAGGAAAACTTTAATTACATTTATAACGGGTTAAAAGAGATCGATCAGGACATTCATCATTTTTGCCTTACGGCTACAGAAGAGACGATTTATCATCGTTTGGCTAAACGCGGAGATGAATATGGAGGCTGGCAGTATCAACAAGCACCAAAGTGTGTTGAAGCTTTCAAGGATGAACAATTTCAAACTCACATTATTACCGATCATCTGGAGACACGTGAAATCATCGAAATTATTTTGAAGAAAATGAACAGAAGAGGATGGAACCTAATTGACGACTGTGACTTTTGAAGAGGTAACCGAACAGCACCTCCCTGAAATTAGAAAGATTTATAACTATTATGTAATGAATACAACGATTTCGTTTCATACGGAGGAATTAGATCTTGATCAGATTAAATCCTCTGTGATGAACAAGGATACACGGTATAAAACTTACGTAATTCTTGAAAACAATCAAATGATGGGCTATGTTCTGATCACCCAGTATAAGAGTAAACAGGCATATGACATTTGCGGTGAGGTCACCATATATTTAAAGCCCGATATTTTGGGAAAAGGCTTGGGGAAACAAGCACTACGTTTTATTGAGAAGATTGCAAAAGAACAAGGATTCCATACCTTAATTGCGACGATTTGCATGGAGAATACAAGAAGTAAAACATTATTTGAGAGAAATGGTTACGAACAATGTGCTCTGTTTAAAGAGATTGGATATAAATTTGATAGAAAGCTGGATATTGGAAGTTTCCAAAAGATATTGTAAGGAGAATACGAAATGAGTAAAAACCTATATATTATATCTGGCCCCCCTGGAGTAGGGAAATCTACAACTTCCAAGCTGCTAGTTCAGACTTTAGATAAAAGTGCCTACATTTCTGGAGATGCGGTTAGTCACTTTCCGGTCAAAGGGCGAGGTAAACCCTGGCTTGATAAGGATACAAACGACTTAACTTGGAAAAATATATCTAGTCTGGTGAAAAACTTATTGGATTATAAATACGATGTAGTACTGGATTATGTGGCCTTTCCGGAAGATATTGATGGATTACTGACAGAATTGGCAGACTATCATGTTCGCATAATCTATGTTGTATTGATGGTTGATCGTCAAACCATTATTCGTAGAGACCGTCTACGAGCAGAAGAATATCAAATGAAAGAAAGAAGTATACTTCTGCTGGACGAGTTTGAAGATCATCCGGATCTGAGAGTAGATAACAAGCTGTATACTAATCATTTTACAGAAGAACAATTACCTGAAATAGTGAGTGAAATTATAAATAATGAAAAATATCGATTGAAATAATCCGTACCTCGTCACTTTGTATGATAGATTGTAACAGAGACAGCGAAAAAGCTGTCTCTTTATTCATCTCAACAAGTTTATGTGCAACTTTATTACTCTTCTTCGTTTAGAAAAACAAAACCACTGTCAACAAGCCCTTGTAAATACTCGTCAAAGCTGTTTGCAATCACTACGTATTCGTCAGGGTCGTGCAAAAAGCGAATGATTTGACCACGTACACCTCCATCAGTAGGATTAAAATCAATATAAAGTCTGGATGTTCCACCATTGTTCATACAGTCTGAAAAATGAATATATTTCCCTGGAAGAAGTCCCTCAGGATTGATCTTAGAGTCAACGGCATCCTCTTCATCTTCGTATTCTAAAAGATAAGAGACGTCTTCTTCATTTTTTGAACTTTCGAGCATTTGTTGGGTAGACAGTAAGTAATATGGATATCTACCTTCTTCAACATCTGAGCCAAGAATACAAACCGTAATTTCTTTTTCTCCGTACTTCCTCCAATATGTACCATCAATATTTTCAAGTAAAACGATGAGTGATTCTGGACAATTTGGATATTTTGATCTTAATGTAGTTATATCTTCTTTTGTAGCACCGCTCGCTGTTTTCAGTTCCTCAAGTTCTTCTGGTGATAATGCTGCTCTTAATCCATTTAAAAATTTGTTTACCAAATCCATTATGTTGACCTCCCAATCATAAAATATAAAGCAAATATACGCAGATAAAATAAATTTACTGCGTTGGTGTGAAAAATATATCCCCTACAATATGTCCTGTATACTAAGATCAGTTTATCATTTTTCTCTAGTTTATTGGCAACTACAAGTATTAACTATCGGTCTGGTGATAAAGGCGCGTGGGGTTAGCTGCTAAGGTTGGATAGACCCTCCCATATTTTCGTAGTACAATTATGTAAGTAATTGGAATGCTTAGTTTTATAGTAACGATATAGAGGAGCGGAATACATTGTCATTACATATGCTGCACGGCAATTTTAATACATATGATAGGCATTTTATGAGGGTTCTGCTCAATAGCTCTTCAACCAAGATTTGAGTGAAAATCTCCTATAATATTTGAATGTTTATGAATACGATTACATCTTATGAAGGAGGGATTTCACCTTGTCTGAGTATTATTGGGATGACCAGATTGAATATCTGAGAAATACGCGATGGCTTTATTATAACGATGATTATCTTGAGTTTCTGGTTCAACGTGTATGGAATATTGAAAATTCAGTAGATATTATCGACTATGGGTGTGGATATGGCTATCTCGGCTTGAAACTGCTTCCTTTATTACCCGAGGGATCAACCTATACCGGATTAGACAGAGGTAAGGAATTAATTACGCAGGTCAAAGAGATTTTCTCAAAGTCCTCTTATCAAACGACTTTTATAGTAGATGACATTGAAACAGTGCAAGTGAAACGTCAATACGATATTGCGATAAGTCATGCCTTCTTATTACATACAACAGAGCCGATCACCATTCTTCAGAAGATGATTGAAAGTCTAGTAGATGAGGGTAGAATGATATGTTTTGAACCTCATTGGATCGCTAATATGTCAAATTATGAATTACATGGACTTGAACAATCCAAGATTGTTCAGCTTGGTGTTCTCCAAAAATTGTTCGAGGAGGATACCAAACGGAATGGTAAAGACGGAAATATCGGTATGAAGATTCCAATCCTGCTTAGCCAACTTGGCTTGAGAAATGTAGAATGCCGGGTGAGTGACAAGGTTAACTTCTTAGATCAACACATGGCAGATTCGGATAAGGAAAAGCTTTTTCATGCATTAAAAGAAGAAGGACTGGGACAAGAACCGAATGACAGACATGAAGGAGTTACTCATTTGATGGAAAGAGGACTGAATTCAGAAGAAGCGAATAGAGAATATGAAGCAGAGAGTGTATTTGCTAGGAAGTTTAATGAAAACTCATGGTTAACTTACGCTCCAAACATGAAAATTACATCGGGAATTGTGACGAGATAAGTGTATTGTTTCTAATACTCATAAGGAGGTACAGAGGATGATATATAGGAGAAAAACCTATGTTATTGCGACTTCTTTTGTAGAAGAGTTTAATGCTCTATTTAATGATGTTTTGCTGCCATCCCAGTTGAAATACGGATCAAGACTTATTGGAAGATGGCATACACCAATCGATGATGAAACCAGTGAAATTTTTGCGATGTGGGAATACGACACCCTTGAACAATACGAAGAGATTGAGAAAAATATAAAATCAGATACAGAACACGTAGAGCGAGTTCAAGCGCGGTTTGATCAGATCGGAAGACATCGGTATAAAGAAGTATTTCGAGAAGAAATTAGGCAAGCATTTTTCACATCAACAGTAGATCGCGAACAAACGATTTTGAAGAGAAATATAAGAAAAAGGAGATGAAAGTATGATAGAGACAGAACGACTTATATTTCGGAAATATACTAAAAATGATTTTGATTTACTTTTTGAGATGACACGTGAGCCAAATATGATGAAATTTATAAGACACGGAGGACCTTGGACGAAGGAAGAAACCATGCAAAGCCTGGAAAAGTTCATCAACTGGAATAAAGACGATAAAGGGCTGTTTCTCGCATTTAATAAAGAGGATAACAAGTTAATTGGAACCTCTGGACTGATTCCTCAAATCATTGAAGGCAATGATGAGCATGAAGTTGGTTACTGGGTTATTGAGCAATATTGGGGAATGGGTTACGGATATGAACAAGCAAAAGCGTGGAAAGAATATGGCATGGATTACTTGAAGCAGAAAAGATTAATATCTCTAATTCAACATGGCAATGTGGGTTCTATGAAAGTCGCGCAAAGGAATGGCATGAAACATGAGAAGGACGTGGATATAATAGGGAAAAATGTAGCAGTATACTCGATTGAGGTGAAGTGAATATGACTCCATTTCCTGAACTAGAAACCAAAAGATTGCTGTTAAGAGAGATTAAACAGAGTGATTCCCAAGACATATTTCAAATTTTTTCTTCAGATGAAGTTACAAGATTCTACGATGTAGAAACTTTTACGAATACAAAACAAGCAGAAGAACTTATACAAAGGTGGAAAGAACGATTCGAAAATGGTCAGGTGATCCGCTGGGGAATTGCTTTGAAATCGGATAACAGAATTATTGGAACATGCGGATTTCATGGTTGGATGAAACAACATTATAAAGCTGTGATGGGATATGAGTTAACACCGGAGTTCTGGCGGCAGGGTTACATTACCGAGGTAACTCGGAAAATTGTTGAATATGGATTTAAGAACCTTGAATTAAACAGAATTGAAGCATTTGTAGAGCCAGAGAACGCGGGATCAAGGAAGTTGCTTGAGAAAATTGGGTTCAGTGAAGAAGGCATATTGAAAGAACATTTTATTTGGAAAAATCGATTTGTTGATAATGTCATCTATGCATTTTTGAAGAAAGAATATGTATGAGAATACGAATTATTGGATCTTGCGGTAGTGGGAAATCAACATTAGCCAAAGAATTGTCGGATAACTACGGTATTCCGTCCTATGAATTGGACAATCTCATATGGGACAGAAGCGCCGAAAATCTGAGATATCCTGAAAGTTTTAGGGATGAATCCTTCCAATCTATTGTCAGTTCAGAAGCTTGGATCATAGAAGGAGTGCAGTGCAAAGATTGGACCATAAAGTCCATCCAGGAAGCAGATTTGATTTTTGTATTAAATCCAAATGTGTTCATTAGAGATTATCGGATTATAAAGAGGTTTGTATTGTCCAGAACGGGATTGCAACCGTGGAATTACAAGCAGTCATTCAAGGACTTATGCAAGATGATTGTGAAGTGGAACCATCAATATAATATAGGTGCAGCCATAGATGTGATTAACGAAAATAACAAGACAGCAATGATCACTAAGAATAAAAAACAAGTGATACAGTTGATTGAACATCAATTGGAAGCGGGTGTAAGTGAGAGTGAAAAGAACGTTAGAATTAATCAAGGATTGTCGAAAGAGGAGGTGCGGTGTTGAATATAAAAATACTACCAGTCTCACGAGAGAATTGGGAAGAGGCGCTGAAGATCTCTTTGTATGAACACCAAGCGTCATTAGTTCCATCTGTTATTGAGGGAATCGCTTACGCCTATATAAAACCGTGGGATGAAGCATTTGATCCTTACGTACTTGAGATCGATGGGAAGATATTTGGTTTCTTTTATCTGAGTTATACGCCAGATAGTACAGATAATTACTGGATTGGTGGTTTTCAAATCGATAAATCCTATCAAGGTAAAGGAATGGGAAAACTCGCTTTAAGAGCCATTCTAGATTACATTACGAAACTGCATCCGTTGTGCAAGGTTATTTCATTAACGGTTGAACGGGATAACGAAATAGCACAGAATTTGTATAAGAGCATGTCTTTCATTAGTGAGAACAGAACCAATTTAGATGATGAAGTGATCTACAGGTTGGCAATGAAATGAAAGACTCAACATTTCAGAGGGCAGTATATCTTTGTTAACCAAGATCGAGGATTGGTTGCGGTATTCACAACGATTATATCCGATAATAGCTTGTTACCACTTCAGTGGTTTAACAATTATATATTGAAGGAATAGTTGTTTATGGGAGAGATAACATGAGCCAATGGTTTGATCTAGATGAACTTGATCCAGCGTTAATCAAATTTGCAGTGATAATCGCTAAATATAACCATAAATTCATCATTATCAAAAATAGGAAAAGAGGAGGTTGGGAAATCCCAGGAGGCAACAAAGAAATAGGGGAAACACTTTTACACACGGCAAGTCGAGAACTTTATGAAGAGACAGGGGCAGTACGCTTCGAATTAATACCTTATGGTGTATATGAATGGAATGGGAGCTTTGGTATGGTTTCTTATGCTGAGGTTAAATTGCTGGAGAGCTTACCGGAGTCTGAAATTGATGAAATAAAGCTTGTGGATGTATTACCTGAAGGGATGAACTTCGGAGATATGTTTTATCGTTTCTCAGACAGATGGGATGGACTTGAGAACTATGAGCTTAAGAAATACACCATTGAAATAAATCATTTGAATGAGTTACCAGTAATTAAAATAAGCTAGTTTTAGTTGGAGGAACTCTATTTTGAAACTAAAGGAGATGAAAAGAATTAGTGAATAAGAATAAGGGACTCATCATGTCACTATTACTTTTATTGCTTTTAATTTTGTTATGGGATTCCTTTCGAACTTCAATTTTTGAAGCAGTTACTGTTCAAAAGATTAGTGAAAATGAAATGACTGTAATTAATTTTAATAATCTTGAAAGAACAATAGCCGTTCCAATGGATATGTCTAAACTAATTGAAGAGAACAAGGAATACACTATTTTGTACGATAAAAGGGTCTTTGATAAATACAGACTTCGATCAATAAAGCCATAGGATTTTAGAAATAACTTAGGAAAGAATGGATGGAAACGACCATGATAACGTATAGAACGTTGACCCTTGATGATGTGAATCAGCTGCAGGAAATAGATCGCTCGGAACATATTGATCTCATCTATGAAATGAGAGAGAACCGATTGGTTGAGCTTGAACAAAATCATGAGTGCTCAAACTGGGATGAGATGCTTTTGAAAGAGATTCAAAATCGATATGTCTATGAATTAGAACAAGGTGGCATGGCATATGGCGCGTTTGCTGACGATCAATTAATCGGATTTGGTGTGCTGGCACATCAACTTAGAGGAAGAGAACAAAATCAATTACAAGTTGACTTGATGTATGTCTCACGCGGGTACAGAAGACAAGGTATTGGAAAACGTATTTTAAACCAATTAGGTGAAGAGGCTAAGAAACTTGGCGCACAGTATCTGTATATTTCCTCCACAGAGACGAGATCGGCAGTATCCTTTTACAGAAGCCAGGGCAGCCAGATTACTAGTGAGATTGATCATGAACTTTATGACAAAGAGCCGAAAGATATACACATGATAAAGGAGCTGGGCACATGACAACGGTTGGGATACTCGGAACCATTCATAATCCAGAACTCAGAGAGCGATATCATTGTTCCCTTTCCCTTTACAAGGATGTGATTACTGAGTTTAAACCAGATCTCATTTGTGGTGAAATTCATCCGCAGAGTTGGTTGAGGTATCTGAAGGACAAACATGATAGAGGATACTGGGGAGAACCAGCCAGTGAGTATTGGGAATTGGTCTTCCCTTTATGCGAGGAGCATAACATCCCATTTGTCCCTATAGATTGGTTTGAATTGGATGTGTGGAATGCTTTTGATCCATTCAATGGTTATTCGGGCGTGGAACGCCAAGAACTTGAACAACAGGATGATCATTGGTTTGCGGAGCAAATGGAGACGTATCAGTTTGGCGAGATTCCTTTTAATTCAAAGGAGTTCGATCGTGTAACCAGACAAAAGTATGAATGGTTGCATCAGGTAAACGCGAAGGCACAGAACTTTCGATGGGTGGTCCGTAATCAGATTATGATTCAAAGAGTCAAAAATACAATTGAAGCTCATCCAGGAAAACGAATCCTCTGTATCGTAGGAGCCGATCACAATTACATCTTCCAAGAAGAGCTGATGATAGAACCCGTTGAATTGTTGTATCCGTTACGATAGAGGAACCGTTGGTAGAATTACAAATGAAACTTATATTTAAGGAGCATTACATGCGCAAAAAAATACGTAAAACACTCAAATACAGCATACTTAGTATTATTTTAATAGTTATAGTAGCTCTGATATTTCCCACATGGACACCGAAAATTAAAGGTGAAAACAGCATTAGCATGTTAGAGCAGGTCGAAATTAACGGTACAGGGCATGAAGTCATGATCAGAGGTGTTGATCGGACTAACCCTATCCTGATTTTTGTGCATGGTGGGCCGGGATGCTCGGAGATTCCATACGTAAGGAAGTATCAGAAAGAGCTTGAGCAATACTTCACGGTGGTGCATTATGATCAACGTGGGAGTGGGAAGTCCTATCACTTTTTTGAGGATTACTCAAATCTAACAACAGATGTATTAGTAGATGATTTGTTAGCGTTAAGGGGTTATGTATCTAAAGAGTTAGGTCAAGAGAAGGTTATATTAATCGGTCATTCATTTGGTACATACATCGGGATGAAAGCTGCGGCTAAAGCACCCACTCGGTTTCACGCTTATATAGGCATTGGACAGATGGCTAATACACTTCAGAGCGAACGGGAAAGTTTGGAGTACACGTACGAGCAAGCGAAACAAGCTGGTAATGCAGAGGACGTAAAAAAACTAGAGCTAATTCGCAGCTCGATCGAGCAAGGAAAGGACCTTACGCCTAGAATTTTGTTGCAAAAGTACGGTGGTGCAGCCAGGCTCATCCATGAGAATAGAGATTATATTTCAGGATTCCTTTTAAATCCCGAATACAATGGGCTGGATATGATTCGCTTTTATACAGGGATGTTCAGTTCACAAGACATCTTACTGAAGGAAGCATTTGATCAAAATTTACCTGATATTGTTGATCATCTGGAGATTCCTACCTATTTTGTAACGGGTAAATATGATTATATGACCACTGCGAATGCAGCACGTGATTATTTTGACGTATTGGATGCACCGATCAAAGACTTCATTGTTTTCAACGAGTCGGCGCATTACCCACAGTTTGAAGAGAAAGAAAAATTCGTAAAGTGGTTAAATGAGCTATTTTAATATGCATGGAGAGGAGCAAGATCATATTGTTAAATGATTTCATTGAGCTTGAAGAAGAGAGTGATGAGAGTTACCGGTGTTACACTCTGCAAAATACAGTGCAAATATTTGAACATTGCATACAGGATGAGGATTTAAATGACGTCCGAATATATGTTTCCACTAATACACCGTTAGTTACAATTGATGATAAAATAGAAGATTACATTAAGTGGTTTTCAACTTGTGAGACTGTCTTTCGAGAATATTATGAGAATGAACTTCAGGAAAAAGTACATCAGAATTGGTTTAATGAGATTGAAGTCTATCGTGTAGATATCACATTTAACAGTATAGCCGACTACGGCGCAACAATATCTTGCGGAGATAATATCCTGCGCGATCACATCATGATTATTGATTTTGATAGAGAACAAATCCAAGCAATCCACTTAAACGGCTAGATGGAGTATTTTGTAATAAACAGTCAGAAAAAACGCAAATAATATCGCTTTATTTTCCATATATGTGTTATTATGTTGGTGCCAGACGAAATTTTCATTTGTTTGATCGATAGGAAAGGAGGCGCGAATTCTCGAATCATTCAATCTGAATCAATAGATTAACTGCACTGCTTGTTAAAAATAATAGAATAAGCGGAGGTATGGTTATGTTCAAAAAATGGAAGAAATTCAGCATCAGCAGCTTGGCGCTTGTGTTAGTGGCTGCCGTGGCTTTTACCGGATGGAGCCCTAAAGCATCAGCAGCAGACGCTTCGCAAGTGGTGGCTGAGATGGGTGCAGGTTGGAATCTGGGCAATCAGCTGGAAGCAGCGGTAAATGGCACACCGAGTGAGACAGCTTGGGGCAATCCTACGGTGACTCCGGCGCTGATCCAAAAAGTGAAAGCTGCGGGCTTCAAGTCTATTCGTATTCCCATCTCCTATTTGAATAACATTGGAAGCGCTCCCAATTATACAATTAATGCGGCATGGTTGAATCGAATTCAGCAAGTTGTGGATTATGCGTACAATGAAGGTATGTATGTCATCATCAATATTCATGGTGATGGGTATAATTCCGTACAGGGTGGATGGCTGCTTGTGAATGGTGGCAATCAGACTGCCATTAAGGAAAAATATAAGAAAGTGTGGCAGCAGATTGCCACCAAGTTTAGCAACTACAATGATCGCCTTATTTTCGAATCCATGAACGAAGTTTTTGATGGCAACTATGGCAATCCGAACTCGGCGTATTACGCCAACCTGAATGCTTACAATCAGATCTTTGTGGATACGGTTCGTCAAACTGGAGGTAACAACAATGCCAGATGGTTGCTGATTCCAGGTTGGAATACCAATATTGACTTCACCGTTGGTAATTATGGATTCGTGCTCCCAACGGATAATTTCCGATCCTCAGCAATTCCTAGTTCGCAGAAGAGAATCATGATCTCGGCACACTATTACTCTCCGTGGGATTTTGCAGGTGAGGAAAACGGTAATATCACGCAGTGGGGTGCAACAGCAACGAATCCTGCCAAAAGGTCTACTTGGGGACAAGAGGATTACCTGGAATCGCAGTTCAAGTCCATGTACGATAAATTTGTGACTCAAGGCTATCCTGTAGTGATTGGTGAATTCGGTTCGATTGATAAAACGTCGTACGATTCCAGCAACAATGTGTATCGCGCCGCTTACGCCAAAGCAGTTACAGCAAAAGCCAAGAAATACAAAATGGTTCCTGTTTATTGGGATAACGGGCATAACGGTCAACATGGATTCGCATTGTTTAACCGTTCGAACAATACCGTGACTCAGCAAAGTATCATTAATGCGATCATGCAAGGTATGCAATAGTTTACTGTCTATCTGTATCCGTGTAAACGGCGTGTTCCTTCAAAAGGGACATGCCGTTTTTTATGCTACCCGGAGATAAATTTAAACAACATTTACCAATGCATTTTACATAAGCGACATACAGAATTCATTAAATCCCACAATAGCTTTTATATACTTAATTTGCTTGATATAGCGAACTAAAAGGACTAGGTGGTAGACAGAATGTTAAAAAAACGTGATTTGCAGGAATGCCATTCACTGTACAGCTTAATGATGGACCCCGCAGTTTTTCCCTACGTTCGTTATGCATGCCAATCGTATGAGGAATATCTATTCCTGACCAAACAATTGATGGCTGAAGAAGAACAAAAAACGGTGATTTCCCGAACGATTTTGAATGAAACAGGGCAGCCTATTGGAACCATTGATCTATATCATATTGAGCATCAAACCGGTTTTTTAGCCACTTGGATCGGATCACCGTTTTTTGGAAATGGGTATAGCCAAAGAGCCAAATCAGCCTTTTTTGTTGAATTGTTTCTGGAACATGGGATTGAAACGGTATTTATGAAGATACGCAAGCAGAATATAAGATCCAGAAAAGCGGTACAAAAACTGCCTTATGTGAAGTTAGCCAATGATGTGTATCCAGATGTATATCAACGGATTAATATGAATGAACAGATGTATGATCTGTATTATGTTGGACGGTCAGCCTTTTTCCAAAATAGTATGGATCTGCACCAAGTGGTAGCTACGTAACTTATTCAGAGAGCGTCAATAGCGGCGTCAGTGATGACGCCGCTATTTGATATGATATAGGAACGGACTGTTAATATAACATGCAGGAATATAGACTAGAGAATCGAAAGACATTAAGTAGATAACCTCATAAAAAGTGGACGGTTAATCAAGGAGGCATGAAATGAATAATATTAACAAGATTTTGGGTGTAGTCCTCATGCTTGGCAGTGTGTTTATTTCAACGATGGAGAGAATTTCAACACGAGTCTCTGTCGCTATAGTAGAAGCAGGATACGCTTCAGGAGGGACCAGCGTACCCCAGTTTGCTCAGATGAACGAGCATTCAACAGGTTTACTCGTATACTTCATGTTCTTCGTTGGATTCATACTATTGGTCTCGGGATTCCCAGGGAGTTATAAGAAAAATCGTAATCATGGGCATAACAAGGAAGTTTAGCTTGAGGAGGGATGAAAGTGGCCAAGCAGGAGGAAGTGTTATCGGGAGGTAATGTGAATCAGGTTGTCCGAATAGGTGAGACGGTTCGCAGGCATGCGAAACCAAATCCATATGTGATTGAATTGCTTTTACATCTCGAAAAAGTTGGTTATGATCACGCCCCTCGATTTCTGGGAATAGATGAACAGGGGCGAGAAACGCTCTCTTACCTCGAAGGCATCGTTCCAGGCAATGACTACCCTGATCTAGAAGAATATATGTGGTCAGACGAATCTTTGATTGAAGTCGCGAAACTGTTGAGAAGTTACCATGATGCGACGGTTGGATTTACAACAACATCAGTATCAACGAACAGATATCCAGGCATAACTGAAGATGAAGTTGTATGTCATAACGATTTTGCGCCGTATAATGTGGTGTACAAGGATGGCCGTCCTCAAGGCATTATTGATTTTGATATGGCGGGTCCGGGTCCGCGAATGTGGGATATCGCCTATGTCTTGTATACATCCATTCCACTTGCAGATTTCTCACCAGAGATGGACGGAAAGGGTGTAATGCCATACGCCAGCCAGGCGCACGGAACTGTTCGAAAAGAACGGATTGCCTTATTCATGTCTACGTACGGGCTGAGTGTTCCAGCAGATTTGAAGGATTGGGTCATATCCCGTATCCGTTTCATGTGTAAAACACTGACTGATCGTGCGGCTGATGGAGATGTCGCTTTTATGAAGATGGTCGAAGGGGGTCATCTGGCCCACTATGAGAAAGAAGTCATTTTTCTTGAAAACCATTGGGATGAATGGGTTTGAAAGGTAATGCTAATGGACCGCATGATAGCCTACGGGCTGGACAGCGGTTTTTTTGTTTCCAGCTTCGAATCCCTATGAATTCCATTCTAATCATTTTCAACAATTGTGATCAACAATACAGCAATATAGTTCAGATTAGATCGAAATAACTGTGATACAATTCATTGTAAAGCGCTATCATTGTAAATTATTAAACTATATTGCTTTTTATATTCTGGGAAGGGAGATCTTACTGATGCTAACCATACACACCCCGACGAATATTGCTTTGCAGGAAAATGAAGTTTATGTGCGATCAGAAGCAGATAATTTTCAGGATGAATGGCCTGTTCATACGCATAATGGGTATGAGATACATTATTTTATTCAAGGAGATGCAACCTTTTTAATCGGTGACCGAATATATAAGCCGTTGCCTGGAGATATGTTTATATTCAGAGGCGGTGTGCCCCACCGAATCAATCCTTCAAGAGAAATGGTGTACAAGCGAAGTTTTGTCAATTTCACGGAATTATTGCTTTTGGACATGCTTGCTGTCAGTCAGTTAGAGAATCTGATGTCCATATTCCGTCATCCCAATGGGTTATTGGTGCATTGGCCTCCGGAGGAGCGTGAGTATATCACAGCTATTTTTAAGGGAATCAAGGAGGAGATGGGGGCAGGAAATACAGGGTACAAAACAATGGTCAAATTGAGTCTTACCCAATTGCTACTGCGGATTTACCGGAAAACAACCAGTGAGCAATCCGCCAATCCTATCTTATGTTCTTCCCAGAAGCAGACAAGCGTAAGTCGGGTTCTTCATTATTTAAACCAGAATTATACGGAGAATGTTTCATTGGATGAACTGTCCAAAACACTCCATTTGAATAAATACTACATTTGTCATTCTTTCAAAGAGACGACGGGATATACCATAAGCAACTATGTTATACGGAAAAGAGTTGCAGAGGCCAAAAAATTGTTGCTGTCTACGGATGCACCGATTTTGTCCATATCTGAGACGTTAGGTTTTAACACACCTGTATATTTTAGCAGGGCCTTTAAACAATATGTGGGTGTATCACCACAGTTATTCCGTAAAAGTGAATTGCTCAACGAAGCCAAAATTCATTAGAACCTTCCAAGGAGATGTTGATATGACAAGAAGAACAACGTTTAAGCTCATCACTAGCATGGTATTGGTCATGTTACTCATCGTATTAACTGCTTGCGGAAATTCAGGTACCAATGCTAATCCAAAACAAACAACCCTGGATTTCCTGTGGTTCTCTGACGGAAAAGAAGGAGAAGTCATCAAGGAAATCATTAAAGATTATGAGCAGACCAATACCAAGGTTAAAATCAACCTGATTGAAGTTGGCTTCAAGGATATCCAAACCAAATTAAAAACCATGTTATCCGGTGGAAAGCCACCTGCCCTGAGCCGGGTCACGGATACCGGATCATTTGCTAATCAGGCGGTTGATCTAACACCTTACGTGGACAATGCGGACCAATTCGAGGATCAATTTATTGACTCACTTAAACCATATTATGTTATTAATGACAAGCTGGTAGCGGCGCCTATGGATGTTACAGCGAATGGGCTTATTTATAACAAAACCTTATTTGATAAAGCTGGCGTCAAAGTACCGACCTCTCCTGACCAAGTATGGACGTGGGATGAATACACAGCTGCGTTAAAAGAGGTTATGGACAAAGGCGGAGCACGTTATGGCATGGTATGGGATGTCACACCGCATAGATGGTCCACTCTTTTGTATCAGAATGGCGGAAGCATCTTAACAGAGGATGGCACTGCGGCAGCGATTAACAATGAAGCCGGAATCCGTAGCATGGAGCAATTCAAGCAGCTTCATCAAGAAGGGATCATGCCCGAATCCGTATGGCTCGGAGGGGAAAATCCGAACAACCTGTTCCGTTCCGGGACGGTGGCTACCCACTGGGCTGGTAACTGGATGATCAGCAATTACAAGGATATCACCGATTTTGAATGGGGAGTCACCTACATGCCAAAAGGAACACAACGTTCTTCCGTACCAGGCGGGAAGTTTCTGATGGCTTTCAAAGGCAGCGGATATGAGCAGGAGGCGGCAGAATTTATTGAATACTTAACGTCCAAAGAAGTGAATTCAAAATATAATCAGGAGTCATTGTTTATGAGTCCACGGAAGGACAGCGCTGTCCTGAATTATGAATTTGGCAAGGAGATGTTTGAAATCTTCGCTGATGAACTGAAGAACAGTTCGCCTCTTGCAGCTAATGACTGGTCCAGACAGACCATTATATCCAAAATTACAACGGACCTGAAAAATAATATTGTTGAGGTTCTATCCGATAAGGCAACTCCGCAGGAGGCGCTGGATCGAACAGCCAAACTGATTAACGAGGCTATTGGCAGTCAATAAACGTAATGCCATGTGGTTCATTCGTATTCGGGGGCTTAGCGATTCCTGTGAAGCCTCCCTTTCGAATAACGCATAAGGAAGGGGCAAGCAGATGAGTGAAGGACAACGATTAAACAGGAATACGCTGGCAAAACAGAACAGGAAGCTCGTTATTGCTCCTTATCTGTTTATATTACCCAATCTCCTGATCTTTGGAACTTTTATCGTATTTCCCTCTTTATTGGGCCTCTATTATTCCTTCCATGTCTATGATGGATTGAACCCAATGAAGTTCAACGGACTGGCTAATTACATCAAAATTATAGGAGATCGGGAATTTTGGTCGACCATCGGACGAACGGGGATTTATGCAGCAATTGTTGTCCCACTAATATATGCAGCAGCGCTCGGCATTGCTTTGCTGCTTGCGCGCGAGATTAGAATGCGCGGTTTCTTCAGGGCCGTATTTTACTGGCCGACCATGATTTCTTACATTATCGTAGGCTTGACCTGGAAGTGGATTTTCGGAGATTCATTTGGCATTTTGAATCATCTGCTAACCGTGGTTGGTGTGGAACCTGTCGGCTTTTTAACCTCTTCCTTTTGGGCAAATACGGCTGTAATCATCGCGACAGTATGGTCACGTGCAGGCTTTTTCATGGTCATTTTTATCGCGGGTTTGCAGGCTATACCTACGGATTATTATGAGGCTGCCCGCTTGGACGGGGCTACGGGAATGAAGGTGTTTCGCTATATCACGCTCCCGCTTTTGAAGCCCACAAGCTTGCTTGTTGTTATGCTGACTCTGATTGACGCGTTCAAAGCATTTCCACTTATGTTTGCGCTTACAGGTGGTGGGCCGGGCAAAGATACCACCTATATTGTTCAATATATTTATGAGATTGGCTTTAACAGACAGGAGCTCGGTCTGGCCAGTGCCATGTCGGTGATGCTGTTTATCCTTATTGGTGGATTCTCGGCTCTGCAATTCCGTCTATCGAAAGGAGGGGCTACATAATGGTAATGAAGCCTATGGTCAAAGTTGTCATCTACAGTATGTTAACTGTTGCTGCAGTGGTGTGGCTCCTGCCTGTCCTGTGGGTCGTGATTTCTTCTCTGAAAACGAATAGCGATCTATACAGCTTCCCTCCCAAGTTGTGGCCGCAGCCCGTCACCTTTGAGCATTTCAAGGCGGCATTCAGCAAAGGTGATTTTGGCTTATATTTTATGAATAGTACGATCGTAACGGTGTCCTCAACGCTGCTGCTGTTATTGATTAATTCCATGGCAGGCTTTGCACTCGCGAAGTACCGCTTCCGCGGAAGCTCGATCATATTAATTGCTTTTATCTCAACACTTATGATTCCGATTGAGGTAATCATGATTCCTATATTCAAGGTGCTGAGCGCGCTGGGGATGTATAATAGCCTGCTCGCGATTATTATCCCGCCAGCAGCAACCCCGACAGGTGTGTTCCTTATGCGCCAGTATTTGTTGAGCGTACCGGACGAGCTGTTGGAAGCTGCCCGAATGGATGGAGCGGGCGAATGGAAAATTTACTGGAGCATTATTCTTCCGATAGCGAAGCCGATTCTTGCGGTGCTCGCAATCTTCTCCTTCATGTGGAGATGGGATGATTTTGTATGGCCGTTAATTGCGATTAGTGACCCATCGAAATATACGATCCAGCTTGCGCTTTCTAATTTTATTGGTGAATACAACGTGGATTGGGGAAGTTTGCTTGCGATGTCCGTCATCACGATGCTTCCGGTACTGATTGTTTTTATGGTTTTCCAGCGATATTTTGTCAGCGGGATGATTACTTCAGGAATGAAAGGATGAGTTGAATGTCAGATACCACCCGGAGTGGGATGGAAACCTTGAATTATAAACCTATGAAATTAGGTCACAATCAGGTCATTAATCATTGGATGATCAGCGGCATATATACGAAGCCTGTTGCCTTTGTTCCAACAACGATGGAGGGAGATATTAATGATTGGCTAATCGATGGTTTTGCCATTCATGAGAATCCATGCAGAAAGGAATTTGTAGAACATAGGAGAACGCAGCCTGTGAACCGATTTTTTGATCAATGGAGCGAGTTTCCTAGCCCGGGAGACGACTTCGTTGGAGAAGAGAACGGAATGCCTTGGGCACTGTATTCTCCATGGAATAATCCACGGGTGGAGCAATCAGGATTTTGGTTTGTACCGACACATCTGCGCAGTTACGCGGCGACAAGACTGATTTCTCCGACTGCTCATACCGCCTCTTTGCGGATTAAGACCTATGGCAGTCTGACGTTGTGGGTGAATGGGGAAATGGTAACGGACTTTGCACCACTCACGCGTAACAAGGAGCAGGAAATCGTTATTAAAGCTGAACTTGTAGCCGGAATCAATGAGATCTATGCCTGTTGGGAGGATCTGGCTGAGCGGGATACGATGTATGCTTTTGCGGTGGAATACCTGGGAGACGAGGAATTGGTGATTTCCCTGCCTATTTCTCCTCATTTGGCGGAGTCTGTAAAATCCGCAGAGGAAGCCCTCGAACAGGCTTATTTTCCTTCGGATCTCTTCAGAGGTGAGCAGATTAAGCTTAAGCTGCCGCTTCCCTTACCGGACATCGTTAGAGAGGTTGATATTCAGTATGGCAATTTTTTTGATGGTACCGAAAATAAGACGATACACATAGCAGAAAAGGAAACGGACTTGGTCTTGGCACATACGAATCAACTCGGTCATCATTACGTATACTTCACACTGTCTATTTTAGTTTCAAATATTGTACTAACCAAGAAGTTTGGCTGCCAATCCTATGATACCAGCTATGATGAGGTTGCTCAGCAAGCTGCGGATATTGAAGCCCGCAAATCCCTGGCTCTGCAATGCATTGCCGAGAAGGGCAGTCCCAATATTCATAAGGCCATTGCTATGCTCAAAACAGGAGGTAATCTGCAAGAAGCGGAGAACATTTTGCTTGAGGGTGTGGAAGGGATTGAGCAACGGAAGGATTGCAGTGACTTCTATCTGGTGGGACTGTTCCGTCTTTGGAGAGATGAGCGAAATAGCGGTCTGTTCAGTGAATCGTTCTGGGATCGGGTAAAAGCAAGCATTCTGGGCTATCGATATTGGATTGATGAACCTGGCGATGATGTGATGTGGTTCTTCAGTGAGAACCATGCCTTGTTGTTCCATACCAATGAACTGTTAGCCGGACAGCTGTTTGGGGATGAAACGTTCAGCAACAGTGGTGAATCTGGTGAAGTACACCGTCAAAAAGCAGAGCAGAGGCTTGCATTATGGTTTGAGCGCTTTTTGGATGAAGGATTGGCAGAATGGAACTCAAGTGCATACATTCCGATTGATGCGGTTGGGCTATTGCATATCTATGAATTTGCCCATAATGAACAGCTCAGACAGCAAGCCAAAAAGGCAATGGACCTGTTATTCTATTATATTACTGTTCAGATGCATCAAGGAGTCTTGTCCACAACGTTTGGGCGCAGCTATGAGAAGGAACTGCTGGGTGGTTATGCAGCGGGCACCACTTCAATGTGCTGGATCGCTTATGGCGTTGGCAATGTAAACAATTATTCAATCAGCAATGTTGCCTTGAGTTTATCGGATTACAGTCCTCCAGCAGCATATCAGGAGCATCTGTTGCTCGGGGACAATCAGCAATTGGTGTTCACCAATCAGCAGGGCAAGGGAGGTTACGCCAAGCTCTATCATTGCCGGACAAAGGAATATTCCTTATCCTCAATCATTCGCTTCCGCCCAGGCAAGCCAGGTTATCAGGAGCATGTCCAGCATTTATCTCTGTCACCTGAGGCGCTGATCTGGGTGAATCATCCGGCAGAAATATACAAGCATGGGGATGGTCGACCTTGCTTCTGGGCTGGGAATGGGATATTGCCCGATGTTGTTCAGCATGAGGGGATTGCTTTGATGATGTTTGATATTCCTGCGGATCACAACTCTGACTGGACACATGCTTATTTTCCTACTCACTCCTTCACGGAATGGGTAAGGCATGAGAACTGGCATTTTGCCCGTTTGGATAAGGGTTATGCAGCTATATATGCAGCTAACGGGACGAGTATGGAGAGCAACGGGGTGACAAGAGAGCGTGAACTTATTTCCCCTGGCTTGCGTAACGCCTGGATTTTAAGAGCAGGAAGCGAGCAGCAATTCGGGTCATTTGACGCTTTTATCAACCAAGTTCGTTCTGCAAGCCCGCAATTCGACAGTCAAGCTTTAACTCTCACTCTAACAGACCCGGTATATGGTCCAATTCAATGGGGAATGAACAAGCCTTTTCTTATTAAAGAAGAGGAAATTATACACGAAGGTTATGGAGTGAAGGGACAACTGAAGTTACTGGACATGTAGCGCTGAATCGTGTGCAACAAACCAAGGGAGTGATAACCAACATGCTGAATCAAATGGTGCTGCAGGAGAGTATAAGCAAGGTATCCCAAGCGATGGAGTCTATGAAAAACACAAGCATCAATGAACAGTTTCCCATCGGACTAATCGACATACATCTATGGGAATGGCCGCAAGGTGTCGGTCTGTATGGCTTACTTCAGCTCCATGAGGCAACGAAAGATCCTAAAGTGCTGGAATTTCTCGAATCATGGTACAATGCAAGGCTGATGGAAGGATTACCGGAAAAAAATGTGAACACCTGTGCTCCGCTCCTTACTTTGATCTCACTATGCGAGCTGACCGGAAACAAAGAGTACGAACAGGTTTGTGAGGAGTGGAGCAGTTGGATCATGGATGGACTGCTGCGAACCGGAGATGGTGCGTTTCAACATATGATCACGGGAGATGCCAATGATGGTCAAATTCTGATTGATACCCTGTTTATGACGGTGCTATTTTTGGCCAAGGCAGGGGTATACTTCAAGAAACCCGACATGGTGGAAGAAGCCAAACGACAGTTTCTTGTGCATATCAAATATCTATATAACAAGAAAACCGGATTGTTCTATCATGGCTGGGATTTCAATGAAAATCATAATTATGGTGCTGTTCATTGGGGAAGAGGCAATGCATGGTATACGGCGGGAGTTATGGATTTCCTGAATATCATTCCGATCGAAGACGGGCTGAAAGCCTATCTATTGGATACAGCAACCGCTCAAGTCAGAGCACTGAGCAAGCTTCAGGGTGAGGATGGCATGTGGCACACTGTGCTGGATGATCCAACCTCTTACAAAGAAACCTCGGCAACAGCAGCGATTGGATACGGCATTCTCAAGGGAATTCGGTATGGATACCTGGATGAATCCTATCGCCAGAATGGCTTGAGTGCGCTTGAAGCGGTGTTGAAACATATTGATGATCACGGAGTTGTACAGCAGGTGTCCTATGGTACACCTGTGGGGCAGGATGCTCAGTTTTATAAAGATATAGCGATCAGTCCGATGGGCTATGGACAAGCACTTACGTTGTTTATTCTGATTGAGGGCTTGCGGGTTCCAACCGCCGAATAGAATAAGGCGGACTTGTACGGAGGATACAGTTTCCTGTATCCTCCTTTTTGTTTTAGTAAGCTCGAATCTCGATTAATTCGGCATATCTGCTGCCATTTGTGGCATCAATTATAATTCTCAGAGCCTTAGCTGACACACGGACATCCAGGCGATGAACGACTTTTCTTCTGCGGTTTTCAGTAACGTTGATAATGTCGATCCACTCGCCAGACGGAGCCAATACCTCGACTCGATAATCACGCACCAGCTCAGGCATCACGCGGAATGTTGTGTGATGGTGATGCAAATTAACCAGATCCTCGTTCACATCATCATTAAACGTCAAGTGCAGTTCAGCCAAGGTTTGTGGCTCTTCCCATATCAGTTGTACCCATTGAGGCTTGCCAGACTGCATCGGCTGCGACATCCACTGCTGCGGCCCACCGTAAGGGCGATGATAACCGTTGATCGTGTTGTCCGATGAATAGGCCGAAGTCTCAGAGAGGGTACGACAGCAGAATGGCTGACGCGCCAACCCCTGCATGGACCATAATACGACAGGCTGATCCGTGGCATGATCCTCCAGATTTTTGGACACGTGGTTTTCTTCTGTTTTGAAGAAGATCAGCACCCCGCTGTGTGCTTCTGTCGAATGGTAGAGTGAGACGGCTTTATTGGAGCGGATGATCATAAAAGCATTCTGTGGTTCTTCCGGTCGCCATTCGAGCGGCAGCTTCACCCACTGCGCAGTTCCTGTTGTAACGTTAACAGTCGCCGTAACTTGTAACGAATGCGGGACGTAGTTCTCCTTACGCCCCGTATCCCACAGCTCTACCGTCAGCGCGGTATCGCTGGATGCATCAAGCAGCAGCTCCAGGCCGCTGAGCACTGGATGCACAGGCAGCAGAAGGGCAACATCCGTACCCAGCGGGTACGTCTCGCCAGGCTGCTCAAGGGCGATGCCCGTCAGCGTGCTGGAGGCTGTAACCTTGGCACGCCGGGCCAGATCCAGCTCATCGTGGCTGCGCACCCCGATGATGGAAGCGTCCTGCCGCAGCAACGTCTGCTGCAGGACCGCCAGATGCCTCGCGTGCAGCTCGCGCGGCGACACTCCCATGGCCGCGCAGAGCGCCGCGCCCGTACCCGCGGCTTCGCCGATGACCGCGCATGTGGCCATGACGCGGGTTGTGCCGAAGGCGACATGTGATGCACTGATGTCGCGCCCGGCCATGAGCATATTCCGCACATTTGCGGAATACAGCGAGCGGAACGGCACGTGATATATGCCATCGGCATGCATATGCTTCGAGCCGCTCGCTTCGGCATACATGCCCTGCGGGGGATGCAGGTCAATGGACCAGCCGCCAAAGGCAACGGCATCCGGGAACTCCCGCTGGCTGATAATATCGTTCTGGGTGAGCACATAGTCACCCGTGAAGCGGCGGTACTCCCTTTTGCCAGGCAGAGAACCAATCCACTCCAGCGTCATATGGTCGGCATCAAACTTACCGGAATTCTTGATATAGTCCCAGATCCCGTAGATCACGGACCACAGTTCATCACGGATCAGCTCATTGTCATGAACGGTGTCATGTTCACCGCCCCATTCAATCCACCAATAATGACAACCGGAATCCCCGCTGCGAATGACCCGGCGAATCGGAATGCTGGTCTGTGTAATATCCTTGGCAAAAGAAGGGGGGATATAACGGACAGGCGCACCCGTATCCTTGGTATAGAAGAGGAGCGTACTGCCCAGCGTGATCTGATCAGCCACCTCTGGTGCCCACTCTTCGCCATATTCGCTGCGGGCTTCCCGGCCGAGTGCAAACTTGGCACCAGCCAGAAAGCCAACCAGTCCATCGCCCGTACAGTCCAGATAGATCTGACTTTCGAATCGGATTTTGCGCTCAGAACCCATCATCCACCCGGTAACAGAGGTGATCATGCGTTCATCTCCATCCCCAGTGGCCTCGACTTCATGTACATCCGTGTTCAGGTACAGTCTGATGTTGGATTCAGCTCGAACGGCTTCCAGAATGATCAAGTCCCAGAGATAAGGATTGCCCTCTGGATTACGATACTGATTCTCTACAAACAGTTCCCCCATGATGCCCGTCTCGCGGGCATAGCGGTTAATTCCGTGGGCGGTAGCGCCGCAGACCCATACGCGTACTTCACTGCTGGAATTGCCGCCGAGCACAGGACGATTCTGCACCAGCGCGACCTGTTGGCCCAGCCGGGCAGCAGATATGGCAGCGCATACGCCAGCAAGCCCGCCCCCGATGACGGTGATATCCGGTTTAACAAGTTCGTGCTTCATATGAACACCTCTCTCATTGAATATGGATGAGCCTAAGCTTAGATTTCATATTTCATATCTATAATTTCATATTAGTTCTATATATTTACTTTTTAAATACACTATATTATCATCGAGCATATACTTTATTTCACAACAAAGGCAGGTGTGTCATGGACCTCCTTAATCACATCTACTGGAAGAAGAAAACTGAATTTGCTCTGGCAGAAGATATCTACGACGCTTGGGTGGTCTTTGCCGTTGAAGAGGGCGTATACCGTTACGAGATTGATGGGCAGACCGGAGAAGCGGGTTTTGCTGATCTGGTGTTGTGTCCACCACACGTTGCTTTTCACAGAGAGACGGTAACCCCGCTGACATTTCACTATATGTTGTTCCGTTGTAACTACGCAGAGGATGAGAGTCTCCTGCCGCCAATCGGAAAATCTCTCATTAATGATACAAAACGTCTGGCTTCAACATATGCCTACCTGCGCCAGGCCAGCGAGGACAACGATGAAGCTACAACAGGATGGAAAACCCATTTGATGTTGGATTTGTGGCGGCTGTATCAATGGGAGCGCAGACAGAGCGGGCTAATGGAAACCAAGTTCACGGAGGATGCCCTCATGGCTGAAGCGGCGGTATTGTTGGAGGAGTGGGCAGGAGAGGCGGTCAGTCTCCGAATGTTGGCCCAACATTTGGCTTTGAGTCCAGTCCAGCTCACCCGAAGGTTCCGGGAAGCCTTTCAAGAGACACCATCCGATTATCTGAAAGCGATTCGTCTCAAAAAGGCAAAGGCCTTGCTGGCAGATAGCCGTCTGACCCTCACGCAGATCGCTGAGAGATGTGGATATGAGAACGGATTTTATCTGAGCCGTGTATTTTCGTCCACTATAGGAATCAGTCCCTCGGAGTATCGGCGAAGACATCAAGTATGAGGTTATCGGTCTCGTCCATCTAGCCTTCCATCCATCCATTCATTCACTCATTCTTGCTTTCACCAATAGAACATATCTGTGTAGTTCACATGAATGCAGGCAACGAATATCACAAATCCATGCAAATCATTCGACTCCGGCTGTAAATGGCAGGCAGGTGCTATAATGGGGTCATTAATTGTAGGGGAGCGAGCACTAAGGAATGAAGAAGCCAAATTGGAAAAGTTGGTTGCCGCAGCGGCTCAGATACCGCCTGTTCGGTGCATTTGTGGTGTTGATTCTTTTGCCGTTCAGTGCATTGAATGTCTACAATTATCAGCAGATTGAATCCCTGGTCGAGCAGAAAATCAGTGAGCAGAGCCATGAGCAACTAGTCCAGATGTACCGCTCTTTGGAGGACCAGATGAGCATTGCCTTCAAAACGCTCATTTTTCTGGAACAGGATTCCGCGGTAAGAAGTGTGCTAACCTCCCCGGACAGTCGTACGCCGCTTGAGAACAAGTCGCTGGTAGAAGAAAAGTTCAAAATGATCAACAACAGTTTCTTCCTATATAACCCTTCGGTGTACTTTACCTTGCTGGATTTTCATGATAGCGTTTACACTTCGTATTTGCCCAAAAAAGCACTGACTTATGGCCCCTATCTGGAACAATTCCGCGAACGTTTGGGGGAAATAACCATTCCAAAAGGCGGTACGGATACACACTCGCTTCAACCGGAAGAACTTTTCTACCGCTGGGATGCACGGGATTCTAACCCTGTGCTCCGAGAGTTATCCTCCAGCCCATATCTGTTGTCGCTGTATGCTTACATGAAAGATAGCGGCGGCAAGCGATACGGGCTGGCACGAATTAGCATTGATTATTCCTACTGGTTCCAGACCATGCTGAAGGATTCCCAGACTAACCAGGAGTATTACCTTATTACAGGTAGTGGAGAGACCATCGCCAGTTCATCCAAAACATCGGTGCTTTCCCCGGAGGTTACGCGTGAAATAGCTCTTCATCCGGCACAGGCTTATCTGACTGATCCAGCCTCGGATACGCTGATTAACTACGTGTACATTGAATCACTGGACTGGTATATGGTGAATCGCATTCCGCTGTCCATTCTGTTTACAGAGATATCCGAGCTTAAACAACGTTACTTTCTGACCTTTTTTGGCTTCACAGGAGCATTTGTAGTGATGGCTTTTATGATCTCGGCAACGTTCACGCGCCCCTTGTCGCACTTACAGAATAAGATGAGGGAGGTTGTCCGCAAAAACCTCAAGATTCGTATTCCCGAAGGCCGCAGCCGTGGGGAAGTACTGGAACTGACACGTACGTTCAATACGATGCTGGATGATGCCAATCAGATGATCAACAGACTCAAGGCGGAGGAACGCCAGAAGGAAGCGGTACATTTTCATATGCTCCTCGCCCAGATGAATCCGCACTTTCTCCTGAATACATTGAATACAATGAAATGGAGCGCGATCCGCAGCGGGAATGAAGAGATCTCCGAGATGTGTGTTTCCTTGGGCAAATTACTGGAGGTTAGCCTGAATTCACAGGTCGAATTGGTATACCTGAAGGACGAGATTGAGTTGGTTCAAGCCTACCTTCATATTCAGCGGATTCGTTACCGCGATAGCTTTGAGGTGACTTGTGAATTTGACGATAAACTGGAATATGCGCTGGTGCCCAAGCTGAGCTTGCAGCCACTGGTGGAGAATGCCATTCACCACGGTGTCGGGCCACTGGAACATCTTGGTCAGATCCGCATCGGAATTTATAGGCAAGACACCGGAAAGCTGATGCTGGAGGTGGCAGACAACGGAATTGGAATGGAGGAATCCCGGCGTTTGCAAATGACCCGCACACGTCCGGGGATCGGCCTGTCTAACCTTAAGGAACGATTGCGGTTATTGTTCAAAGGCCAAAGTGAACTTGAAGTGATTGATACCAAGCCGGGGACATTAGTGAGGTTCAGCATTCCTTTTTTATTGTCGACGCCTTACGTACAGAAGCGATCAGACTAGCGCACTGGAGAGGGGAATCTGGCATGTGGAAAGTATTACTTGTGGAAGATGAGGTATTTGTACGTGAGTCGGTGAGAGAGATTATTTCCTGGGAAGAGCTGGGCTTCACGGTCATCGGGGAATCCGGTAATGGGACCGAAGCGCTGGCGATGATTATACAGGATACACCGGATCTGGTACTGACCGATATTGTCATGCCAGGTATGGATGGTCTGGAATTACTCAAACAGACCCGTCAGGCCGGGTTAAAAACCAAGTTTGTCATGCTCACCTGTATGGGGGAGTTCGAATATGTACGCCGGGCAATGGAATACGGGGCTTCCAATTATATTCTGAAGCTGTCGATGAGTGTGAATTCACTGCGTGATACACTCCGTAAAGTAAGTGCAGAACTGGGAGCTTCGACTGAAGCCCGGACAGAGACAGATCATCATCAAGTGCCACCTTCCACACCGGTTCTCACATCAACGCCTGTTTCGCCTGATTCTCTTACGGTCTCTTCTGCGCCCCCGTCTGATACGGATCTTCCATTTACACCTGTTCGTGAGCCGATTGTGAAACATCCGGAGATTAGCAAAATAATTCATTATATCGGGCAGCATTACGACCAGGACATTACCGTCAAATCCATGTCACGATATGTGATGATGGGTGAGAATTATGTGAGTGCTTTGTTCAAAAAGAAAACCGGCCATACCCTGATTCACTACTTGCACGGGGTACGGATGGAGAAAGCGGCTGAATACTTGCGTGAGACGGATCTTCCTGTACAGGAGATTGGTTACCGGGTAGGATTCGGAAGCGATAATTATTTTATCAAAATATTCAAGCGTTGGACCGGTTGCACGCCCAGCCAGTATCGTCATCGTTCGTGACTCAAAGGATGAGTAGAAGGAATATGTGTACCGAGTGCTCAGGCAAGCACAAGTAAATCCGTATTTTTGTTCAATCCGAATCATGGATATGTATCTTATGAACCCAGCAAGGTCCCTGCTACGATGTAACGGAAGGTATCACTTCAATTCAGGGAGGTCATGGGACCAGATGAGAATCAAAAAAGGATTAACGGGATTAATCGTAGGTGCGCTGATGCTGGGCTTGCTTGCCGGCTGTGTTGGTAAAAATGAGACGAACGGTGGGGATAACGGAGGTGGAGCGGCAGGGGGAAAAGTGAAGCTCACCATGTGGGGCGCGGTGCCGCCCGAGAATGGTCCACAGGAAGTCGTGGATACCTGGAATGCGGAGCATCCTGATATTCAGGTGGAATATGTGCGGTTTGTGAATGATGATGATGGCAACCTGAAGCTGGATACGGCGCTGTCCACCGGGCAGAACGTTGATTTATATGTCAATTACACTCTCACAAATCTGGATAAACGCATCAAGGGTGGGACAGCACTGGATCTGGGTGAGTTCACTGATTACAACATTGATGAGAAAATGGGTGAAGATGCGGCTTCCTGGAAAGTGGACGGAAAATATTACGGGATGCCAACCAAGAAAAACGCTGCCTTTTTCGCACTAAATATGAAAGCGCTTGATCAGGCCGGACTGAGTGTTCCAAAAGCCTGGACTTGGGATGAAGCCCGTGAATATGCACTTAAGCTGAAGGCTTCTGGCTTCAAGTACGGATTGGTGCAGCATACCGCTTCCTATGTAGACCCGCTCGATTCCGTTCTGGTGAAGAACGGTTATGTTAAGGCAGACGGCACTTCCAACCTCGATGATCCACTTGTTACCAAATGGCTGGAGACATTGAACGGAATGATGAAGGAGGATGCAACCACCCCTCCGCTCGGAGAGCAGCTGACTTCCAAAATGCCAGTGGAAAACATGTTCCTTGGCGGTGAGTCTGCCATGATTAACATCGGCGAATGGCTGATCCGTACATCAAACAATATGACCGAGTTCCCGCGGGATTGGAAAATCGCCTTTGCCCCTGTACCGAGACTGGCTGCACAAGAAGCAGATATGGTGAAGAGTGGAGGACTTGGTGACTTTATTGCGATCAATTCCAAGTCAAAAAATAAAGAAGCCGCATGGGAGTTCCTGAAATGGTACGCCGATGGGGGAATGATGCCGATGGCTGCGGGTGGACGGTTGCCTTCCTCGAATGCGGTTGATCAACAGACTGCCATTGATCATCTGCTGGGCGATTATGCCGATTCTTATGATAAGGAGTCACTGGAATTTGTGTTGTATGGTGACGAGACACCTACGTTTGTCCGCAGCATTGCGCAGGAAGTGGTTGATCTTCGTGCACAGGAGTATGAAAAGTTCTTCCTCGGTAACCAGACTGCCGAAGTTACGGTACAGAACATGGTCAAACGTCATAATGACTGGCTGAAGCAGAATCAATAGAATGCATAAGCAATATGTCCAAAGGCCGTCCCCAAGGGGGCGGTTTTTTGTATATAAGTAATAGAACAATTCCATGTTGTTATCCTCGCGTAAGGGACTGACAAAATACATAGTTCTGTGATATCAGGTACAGGGTTATGTTCCTTAAATACGGGAGGACATCTTGTTATGCTTAATTCCAGAACAGATGTTAAGGAGTGGGGGAGCATATGCATAAATCCTGGATGAAACGGCAGAGCAGGCTCGGGTATTTGTTTATTGGGCCCAATATGATTGGTGTGCTGTTGTTTTTTATTATACCGGCTGTCTATTCATTCTATCTCATGTTCACCGATTACAAATTCATGAGCCCTGAGACACATTTTGTGGGGCTGGACAATATCCGCCGAATGTTGAATGATGATCTGTTTGGCGTGGCGCTGCGAAATACATTTGTATTTCTGTTAGCGGTTCCGGTATCGATGGGGTTGGCTTTTATCGTGGCGGTGGCGCTGAACAAGTCGGTGTACTGGCAAAAAACGCTGCGTGCTCTCTATTTCATGCCCTATATCACCAGCGGTGTTGCCATCGCCTTTGTCTGGATGCTGCTGTTCCAGCCAACGTCGGGGCCAATTAATGGTTTCTTGCGCGGAATCGGTATTGCGAACCCACCCGGATGGTTATCAACAACCGAGTGGTCCATGTATGCGATCGATATCATCTGGATTTGGTTCATGCTGGGGTACAACATGATTATTTATTTAGCAGCTCTGCAGGAGATCCCGGAGGAATTAGTTGAGGCCGCTAAGATTGATGGAGCCCGCCCTTGGCAGACCATTCGTCAAGTGATTTGGCCGCTTGTGAGCCCAACGACCTTTTTGCTGCTGATTACAGGACTGATTATGACGATCAAAAACTTTGGTATTATTCAGGCGATTACTCAGGGTGGGCCGGGAAACAGTACAACGGTGTTGTCGCTGTTTATCTACCAGAATGCCTTCCGATATTACGAGATGGGATATGCTGCTGCCATTAGCTGGGCGCTCTTTGCCATCATCATGGTCTTCACAGTAATGCAGTGGCTCGGACAGAAACGTTGGGTTCACTATTAAGGAGGGAAGGGATCGGTATGGAGAAACCAATTGCCACGAACGCGAAGCCCACAGCTCCGCATGTACCTAAAGGTAAAGTCCGCATGGAGTCCTTGACCCAGATTCGAAAAATCATACTGACAATTCTGATGTCCGGGTTTGCTTTGCTGATGATTATGCCGTTTATCTGGATGATTAGCACGTCGTTCAAATCTCCTGCGGACGTATTCACCTATCCCATCCAATGGATACCCTCCAGCCTGAACTGGGAGCATCACATTAAGGTCTGGAGCGGAGCGGATACCTTTGCCACCTATTATCTGAACTCGTTGAAAATATCACTAATTAGCACGATCGGAGCTGTGTTTCTCTCGGCGTTTGCAGCTTATGGCTTCGCAAGGATTCAATTCAAAGGACGGGAGACACTGTTCCTCATCTATCTCTCGATGATGATGGTGCCTCCGCAGGTGCTCTTTGTGCCCAAGTTCCTCATGTTCGAATGGGTCGGCATCTATAATACGCATTGGGCCTTGATTCTGCCCGGAATGTTCACGATCTTTGGGGTGTTTATGCTGCGGCAATTCTTCCTGTCGGTGCCATCAGAGATTTCGGAAGCGGCGTTCATCGACGGTGCCGGTCACCTGCGCATATTTTTCAGGCTGATTCTACCCTTGGCGAAGCCAGCGCTGGCTACACTTGCGATCATTGATTTCTCCTGGCACTGGAATGACTATGAGAATGCGCTTGTGTTCCTCATCGACAAAGACCTGTATACCGTGCCGCTCGGACTGCAGAACTTTATTCTGGAGAACAATGTGGATTACAACGGCATGATGGCCGCTGCCACGGCAGGCATTATTCCGATGATCATCGTTTTCCTCGTGGGTCAGCATTATATTATCCAGGGCGTGGCCGGAAGTGCCGTGAAGGGCTGAAGCTGCTGTCACTGTGATCCCATAAAATAACCCTTTTGCTGAACGAAGAAATCTTCGCGGCAGAAGGGTTTTCTGTTGAAAGGGAGAATAACGATCTTTCCGCAATACAATAGTTCAAACTTCGTATATAATATAAAATCATATGATGCTGTATGACTACATAACTATCGCGAGGTGCACTAGACTTATGCCAACCATCTACGACTTTACCGTAACCAGAACCAGTGGAGAGCGTTTCCCACTCTATCAATATGAAGGAAAACCTGTGCTCATCGTAAACACGGCAAGTAAATGTAAATATACGCACCAGTTTGATGACATGCAGAAGCTGTATGACCAGTACAAGGATCAAGGACTTCAGATTATTGGTTTCCCATGCAACCAGTTTGCAGAGCAAGAGCCTGGAAGCAGTTCGGAAGCAGAATCCTTCTGCCAGATTAACTATGGTGTGAAATTTCCGATGTTCTCCAAATTGGACGTGAATGGAGAAGGGGCGCACCCTCTCTACGACTTTTTGAAAAAATCAGGGCCTTTTGCTGGCTTTGATGAAACCGATATACAGGCCAAACTATTGAAATTGATGGTGTCCGATAAAGCACCAGAATGGTTACATGGAGATGCAATCAAATGGAATTTCACGAAATTCCTGATTGATGCAGAGGGTCGTGTGGTCAGACGCTTCGAACCTATCGATTCCATCGATGAGATTCAAGAGAGTATTAAACAGCTTCTATAATTTCACTTTGATATCTCATACAGGGGTATGACACGAATCGTTTCCCTCTTCCGAACAGGAGGTGCATGAATGTGCCGAGCATGATGCAATTTAGTGCTTCACTGGAGTATAGTTACCGATCCACCAGCACGTTTAACCCAGGCAAGTCAGATGGATTCCATTCACATCCACATTATGAGATTTATTATTTTCATGACGGAGAATGTACCTATATCATAGGAGATCGGGTATATAACCTGGAGCCGGGTGATCTGGTGTTAATGCATGGCTTGACCCTTCACCGACCACATCCGAAGCCAGGCAGTGCTTACGAGCGAAGCACACTGCATTTTGATCCGTCTGCCATTCGCAGCAGCCTGCATCCGGACCGTATGGTTGAGGTCCTGAGACCATTTGAAGAACTCAGAAACTGTCGGGTCAATCTGAAGGGAGATAATCGCTCTGAATTTGAAGCTCTATTGCATGATCTTCATCGTCTGTCTCAAAGTCAGAGCAATTTCAGGCAAGAGCGAATGAATGTCAGACTGTGTGATCTGTTGTATTTTGTAGCAGAGATCTGCCAGGGTGATGTCCAGGAACAACTTCCCTCATCGGAGAGGGAGCGGCATGTCCAACACATTATTCGTTATGTGGATACGCATTATATGAAGGACATTGGTCTGGATGATCTGGCACTGGAATTACATCTATCCAAACCGTATCTGGCAGGCATGTTTAAGGAAATGACAGGTTTGACAATATTCAAATACCTGTATGACCGTCGCATCAATCAGGCGAAGCTTTTGTTTCAGTTCCAGCCTGAGATCACCGTGACAGAAGCAAGTCGATTGTCCGGTTTCAAACGCCTTTCGCATTTTAGTCGGATGTTCAAACAAAGTGTGGGATGTTCGCCTGATCTGTACCGTACCCAATTGCATCGCCAATCATAGAAGTCGTCTTTGAGCTGACCAGCTTGTCTGGTTGGCTTTTTTTTATTGATTTTCGTTTGAGGAATGCATCCCACTGTGTTTAGAGGACACGCAGAACAGGTAAAGAAAGGTAATGAACCCAGAGGAGGCGAATATGAATGAAACAGCGCACACCGGATCAGAATAACAGCGATACCCAACAGGAACAATCCCGTGACAATCCTGAACAATATAAGACAGAGCACGAAAGTCTGCTTGACCGACATGAAGAAGAACAGACTGTAGATCCAATTCCGATGGAAGATCTGAATATGGAAGCTCAGGAAGAGAAGAATAAAGATCAGACAAAAAGCAACTCGTCTACGGAAGAGAAATACCGGGCGGATTATCGCAAAAAGACGGGCGAAGGATAATTCCAATTGCTGTGTTGGGCAAACTTGTTGAAATATTTTCGGTGAATGTATATTTAGTGAAAATAAATTAGTTTGTTGACTAATGTAGGTTACTATATTATAGTTACTATGTTGGCAGTTGAAAAAAATTTGGGAGGCGAATAAGAATGACAACTTTTTTTGATGCGTTGAAAAACAGAAGATCTTATTATGGAATCAGCAAGGAATCTACAATTTCGGATGCTAAAATCCAGGAAATCGTAGAAGAAGCGGTGAAATATACACCAACTTCCTTTAACTCACAAACATCCCGTGCCGTTGTATTGCTCGGTGAACAACATGATAAATTGTGGAATCACACAGAAGAAATTTTGCGTGAAGTAGTAGGCAATGAAGAAGCTTTCAAATCCACAGCAGAAAAAATGACTGGATTCCGCAGCGGATATGGTACGGTTCTCTTCTTCGAAGATAACAATGCGATCGCACAGCTTCAACAAAATTTTGCAGCTTATGCAGATAACTTCCCAATCTGGGCTAACCAATCCAACGGTATGTTGCAACTGGTAATCTGGACTGCTCTGGAACAAGAAGGTCTGGGTGCATCTTTGCAGCACTACAACCCGTTGATTGACGAGAAAGTGAAGCAAGAATGGAACATTCCTGAGAACTGGAGATTGATCGCTCAAATGCCATTTGGTAAACCAACGGCAGCACCGGGTGAGAAAGAATTCCAACCAATTGAAGAGCGCGTAAAAGTACACAAATAAATCAATTTCATAATACCTTTAGCTGCTTCAATCAAGGCTAGATATAGATCAAAACGTTTCAATTTGTCTATATCTAGTTACATAAATTCATTTTAATGAGTTATGAAATTGATTTAAGTAAGCTTCGCATTCCCAACATTTAACCACATACGGCCTCGCTTCAATTTGATACGATGATAGTTGATCGTAATCCAATGAAGCGAGGCTTTTTAATGTGAATAATAGATTAAAAGACATAACGAACCAACGGATATGGAAAATGGCTTTATGCGGGTTATTAACCCTTGGATCGGTGGCTGGATACGGCTCTACTGTTCAGGCTGCAACCGTGCAGCAACAGTTTCAGGATACACGCACCAGTTATGCGAAGGATGCCATTACACATCTGGTGAACAAAGGCATTGCTGCCGGTACGTCAGAGACTACGTTTGAACCGAAGAAAGCTGTTACTCGTGCAGAATTTGCGACGTTTGCGGTGAGATTACTAGGTTTAAAGCCCGTTAAAAATAATATAAATCCCTATCAGGATATAAACATGAATGCTTGGTATTACGGCAACGTTGCTGCCATGACGAATCTTTTTATTCTGGAGGGTAAGGGTCAGGGAACGTTCCAGCCTAATGCCTCCATTACGCGCGAAGAAGCGGCTGCCCTTCTTGTTCGAATGTTGAAACAACAACCCGTAGAGACCTCGCTCTTATCTTCAACGTATTTTGACGCAGCGGATATCTCGGACTGGGCACGTCCATATGTTCAGACGGTATATCAACTTGGACTAATGCGGGGAAGTGGAGGCGTGTTCCGACCACATGACCAGGTAACGCGAGAAGAAGCAGCCGTAATGCTCGATGCCATTTTACAAAAGAAAACATGGTCTGAGCAGTTACAACGTGGGGATGAACTTGGCGTTCAGTTGGGCTGGCAATATAACTCCACTACAGCTGAATTCAAGAAACAAGTGGAACAGTCTGAAGTGAATACACTCGTCCCACGCTGGTTTTTCCTGAACAGCAGTATGAAAGTAACGGATCACGCAGACCCGGCATTGATCTCCTGGGCATCCGCCACCGGCAGGCAGCTATGGCCATTACTTGGGAATCGTTCCGATTCGGCACTTACGCATCAGATGTTATCCAGCTCAGCCAACCGAGCGGCAGTGATCTCACAGGTAGCCGCTTATGTCAAAACCTATAAACTGGACGGCATTAATGTGGACTTTGAGAATGTTGATCCGGCGGATCGTGAAGGGCTGACGGCATTTGTCACCTCTTTGACGGCTACGTTGCACGCACTCGGTGCTGTGGTGTCCGTGGACGTTTCGCCAGACCTGGGTACTGATTGGACGGATGCATTTGATTATGCCAAACTGGGCGCTGTATCGGATTATATGGTGCTGATGGGATACGAGGAACACTGGAGCGGTGATCCGAAAGCAGGATCAGTGGCTTCTCTTCCATGGGTGGAAAAGGCTTTGGATACCATGCTCTCCGAGGTGGTACGTGCTAAAACAATTTTGGCCCTTCCGCTGTATACACGAGACTGGTCTTCAGTGAATCCAGCAACCAGCTCTTGGGACATTACATTGGCAGACCAGGGAATGCGTGCGCATGCTACGGGATCTGTAAGACGATGGGATGCAAGTCTGGTTCAATATATTATCGGGTACAACAGTAATGGTAAGCCAAGATATATATGGGCAGAGGATAGTCGTTCGTTATCAGCCAAAGTGTTAATGAGTGAGCAACGGCAAATCGCTGGACTGGCTTACTGGTATATGGGCGGCGAAACAGCCGATGTATGGAACGCCATTTCGAATGCTTCGCGATTTGAATCGTATAACTTCTAAGCAATCATGAATCTTATAGACCCAAACTCATCGTGATTCCGGCGGATGGTTTGGGTCTGTTTGTTTTGGTATAAGATAAGCAATATGAGGAATCGTTTAAGCTTGGCTGAACGGTTTAATGTATAGAAGGACAAACAATTTAATTAAATTAGATAAATGGAAGTTCAGGAGGAGAAGGAGCATGCGAGAGGTTGATTGCATAATTGTAGGTGGAGGGCTCGCAGGGCTTCAGGCAGCCATTCAGCTTGGACGTTATTCAGCTCATCAGGTGTTGGTAATCGACGCGGGAGAAGGCAGATCGACGTTGTGCCGGACTTATCATAATATCCTCGGTTTCCCCGATGGGGTATCCGGTGAAGAGCTTAGAGAACGAGGCAGGATGCAGGCAGAGCGGACCGGTGTATCTTTTGAGAAAGACCGTATTGTTAAAGCAGAACGTCATGGAGAGAAGATCCAATTGTTCGGTACTTCAGGAACTGAATATAGGAGCAAAACCGTGTTATTGGCAACGGGGCTCACGGATAGAGTTCCGGACATTCCGGGACTAACCCCTACGCTGGGTCGAACAGTGTATGTCTGCCCTGATTGCGATGGTTATGAGATTCAGGATCAACGTACGGTACTATTGGGATCTGGCGAACCAGGTGCCAATATGGCGATGATATTAATTCAGCGTACGAATGATCTGTTATATATCAATCATGAGCAGGCTCCCATATCTGCAGAGCTGCATCGCAGCATGAAAGAGGCGGGAGTTCGTTATCTGGAAGCGGCTGTCCAGGAAGTACAACAGATTGAGGATGGCCATATCACCGGTGTTCTGACCGAGGATGGACAGATCTTTGAGTCGGAGCGTGGATTTATCGCATTTGGAGGCAATCGTGTACACTATGAACTGGCGGAGCAGCTGGGAGCTGTAATCGCAGATAATAAACATGTGGAAGCTGATCCGCGCAGCTTGCAGGCAGCGACGAATGTGTGGATTGCCGGGGATCTGGGCCTGCACGCAGAACAAGCAACCGTTGCGATGGGTGAAGGTTCCATTGCCGCGATCTGGATTCATAAGGCGTTACAGCAGATGACAAAGGATTCACGTTGAACCTCACCTTCAAATATGAGGTTGATTATTTAATTGTTCATTACCAAAAAGTCCTCCCAAGCCATATATGTGGCAGGAGGACTTTTTGAGCTATCTTTTGCTAGGGAGAAAAGGAGTACGCTTATTTGTCTGATGAATCCGTTGACTTGGAAGATGACGTCTTGTCCTTCGAGTCATGGGAGAAGTCTTTGCGAATGTTGTCCACGATATCGCCAACCACGCCTTCAATCATATCGGTTGGTCCGGGATTATTTTTGTCTGGATGGATAACGGTATTCACTCCTGGTTCAAGTTCATCATTTTTCTTCTCATGTTTGGTTTTATCACGCATGGGATATCCCTCCTGGTTCAATATTGTATAAGGTGTTCATTAACATATCCAAACACCGTTACGTATATGTAAACGATTAACCGCTGTAGTTCTTTTGAAACGTGTACTTGCTCATATATAGAAGATATATACAGAATTGAACGTACTGATTAAACTTCTGCAATACGTTTATATTATAGATAACCAATGAGTATTAAGTTTAAAGCTTAATAACAATAAACAAACTATTATACAGGAGGTTATTCAAATGAATGAAGAAAATCATGTAATCCATAAAGATGGTCAGGTTTCAACGGACAAGGTGGACAATGCAATCGAAAAGATTGCACCGGAAGAGAGAGAACAGATTTTACAAAACTTTGATGCATTCAAAGAATACTTGGGTAAACGAATTGCGATGGGCGAGTCTATCGGATTAAGTGAAGAACAGATGGCTAAAATTGCCCAGAAAGTAGCTGACCATCTGGCTGCGAACGAAGAGCCTCGTAACCGTGAAGAAAAACTGCTTCAGGAGCTGTGGAATGTCGGCAAGGAAGATGAACGTCACATGCTGGCTCATATGCTCGTTCGTTTGGCACAAGACTCCACAACCAATCATTAAAATTAACATGTATGCATAAGCATAATATTCATGAACAAACATAAGAATCTTATGCTAGTCAATAACCTCTGAATGGCGATGCCTTCAGGGGTTATTGCCGTTTACGGAGACTACAGACACGAGTGATGACGCACATTGTAACTATTTTTAATCTGGCTGATACTTTTATAATCCCTGTTCCAAGTATGATAGGAAAAGAAAGAACGTTGGAATCGATAGTTCACATGAGCGTTTGAGAAGCAAGACTTCCGGTTAAGGAATAGTAACGTTCATATTAAGGAGAGATGTTACCTATGAAGAACGCGACAAAACAATGGAAACTAGGAATGATCGGTGCAGTTGTTGCTTTACTTGGTATGATTGTGCTGACTACATATTTACTTACCCCTGCGAATGCTCAAGGTAGTACGGATGCTCAACAACCTTCTGCGAAAGAAGCTCAAGTTGCAAACTCCGAGATGTTTACAGCCTATGTTGAAGGTATGCATATAGAAGACGGCAAATTGTTTATGACAGTGGACAAGATTGGCTGGTATCAGGGTGAAGAAGCCGATGCTATTTTTGCACAGCGCAATCCGGAAGCAGGTATAGACGGTGCTCCAGATGGTTACTATATTGTCAACGATAGTAAAGAGCAGGAACAAGTTGAGGTTAGTGCCAATGCTGAAGTATTGATGCAGTTGTATGATCGGGATGGTACGATGCAGGGCGCAGACATTCAGTGGAATGAACCTGTGACATTATCCAAGTTCGAATCGTTATATGAGAATACCCGTATTCTTGATCTGTCCGTATTCCCGTATCATCTGACGGTGCAGGACGGAAAAGTTACTAAAATTGTGCAACAATACATCCCATAAAATAAGATGAAATTCATCATTCAAGCATTCCTCCTGTTCATTGGAACGGTGAGGGATGCTTTTTGGTTATGACAAATTCATGAAAGCGATTGTAATTAATGGTAGGTACATGTATCATTATTGGAATGGCGTTTTTACATAGTTCAGGAGGAGCCTCATGCTTAAAGACATGATTGCATTAACTAAGCCCGGACTTCTAAGGTTAAATGTGTTTGCGGTGGCGGTAGGATTCTGGGTAGCTTCAAAATGGGATATCAACTGGTTATCTCTGCTCATGGTCGTGATTGGATCAACTTTGGTTATTGCTTCAGCTTGTGTTATCAACAATTATTGGGATCGTGAATTGGACCAAAAGATGGAGCGCACCAAAAAAAGGATGGATTACATTAACCATCTGAAGCCAGGGTTTGTACTTGGCTATGGCATTATCCTTGGTGTTGTGGGACTAGCAGTACTGTATCTCCTGGTGAATCCGTTATCAGGCTGGATGGCACTGCTTGGATGGTTCGCTTACATCGTGATTTACACGATGTGGTTGAAACGCAGTTCAACGTGGAGCACGTCGCTCGGTGGAATTGCAGGAGCGATGCCGCCTGTCATCGGTTATACGTCTGTAACCAATGAGATTGATGCAGGTGCCTGGTTGCTGTTTGCACTATTATTCTTGTGGCAACCACCACACTTCTGGTCATTGGGTATTCGCCGGGTAGAGGAGTATCGTGCTGCGGGCTTCCCGTTATTGCCAGTGGTTAAAGGGGTGAAACGCACCAAGTTTCAGATGATTCCTTATGTTTTTCTGCTGCTTCCTGCTGTATTTCTGTTGTATTATTACGACTACGTAGGTCTGGTATTTCTGATTGTATCTCTGGTCGGTGGACTGATCTGGTTTGTGCATACACTTAGCGGACTGAAGACACAGGATGATGAGAAGTGGGCAAAAGTGAACTTTCTGATCTCGGTGAACTATCTCATGCTCGTATTTATTGTCATGGTAGCGAATACGGTATGGTCTTAATTAGACGATGAACAGATCATTTTCAGAGAGATTTCAGCTTAAGCGAGTTGGCTGCATCGAATGAAAAAGCACACTAGGGAATAGCGTTTGGACAACCTTGAGTTGTTACAACATATTCTCCGGTGTGCTTTTTTGGTATAATCAAACAATTAAATAATATATGTGGGAATTATAATGCAAGATGGGAAGTGACAGCATGAGTAATTTGGAACAGGCCGTACAATGGAGACAAGGAGGTAAGGTGCAGGAAGCGATTGAACTACTGCAAGAGATTACAGTCCAGGAACCCGAGAATGCGAATGTCTGGTATCAGCTGGCTTGGGCGCATGATTCGCTTGGGTTAGAGCGAGAAGCTGTTCCGCATTATGAGAAGGCACTGAGTCTTGGACTTTCTGATGAGGACAGGGCAGGTGCAATACTTGGACTAGGCAGTACATATCGAACGCTTGGACAGTATGAGCAGGCAAAGGCTTGGTTTGAAACGGGCATGAAAGAATTCCCGGCGTACCGGGAATTTGAGGTTTTCTATGCCATGGTGCTCTATAATCTGGGTGAACATGCAGAAGCGATGCAAAGACTGCTCGTACAACTCGCGGACACATCGAGTGATAAGAGAATAAACGACTATAACCGAGCAATCCGTTACTACGCAGATCAGCTGGATCGGGTGTGGGAATAGATCGAATACACAGAAAAGGGAGATGGATGAATGAACTCCAATCAAGATCTGAAACAGGTGAATGAAAGGTTGGATCAAATTGAGAAAAAGCTGGATAACCTGGGAGGTAGCCAGCAGAACAAACGCTCACCTGGCGTACGCTTCCTGATTGGTTTTGGCATCACGATTGCGGTTATATTTATACTGCTGCTGACTCTTGGTGTTATACAATTTGTGAGTAACGCGAGTAACGGATAGAAAAAGTTGATGACGACAGGTAATGAGTTCTCCAAAGTTACATAGCCGGGCCGAGCCACTGTTGCACCTCTTCAATGAAACGCCGCGTAGCTGGCGATAGATTAACCAAAGACGGGCAGGCCATGCCAATCGTACGATAAGGATCTCCAGTTAGTGGCACGAGCGCGAGCGAATCAGTATGATTTTGAAGTACCATTTCCGGCAGCAAACTGATTCCGAGACCATTCCGGACCATCGCCATGATAGCTTGATCTTCGGCTACTTCATAGACGACATTAAGCTTGGCTGCATGCTGCCGGATCAGTCGTTCGATCTCGTTATCTCCGCCCCATTTGGGCAGAATAAAGGGTTGCTCCAGCAGAATATCAAATAAAACAGACTCCTCTGAGGCGAGAGGATGATCCAGAGGCAGGATGCACATCATCCTGTCTTTTTGTAATGGAATCGTCTCAAAAGGTGATGAATCGCCGAGGGACAGAAATCCGAGATCGATGGCGCCTCCAGCCAGCCAGCCCTCAATCTCAGCATAATCGCCTTCCCACAGCTTGATCTCAATTCCCGGGTGACGCAGGCGAAATTGTTTCAGGATGCCCGGCAACCATTGTGTGGAGACACTGGCGAACGTACCAATACGCACGGTACCAATCTCTGCGCCGCGAATGAGGGAGATTTCCTGGTTCATCAGTTCCGTCCAGCGCAGAATCTCACGTGTGTATCCCAGAATGCGTTCCCCTTCAGCAGTAACCCGCACACCGGAGCGGCCGCGATGGAGCAGGGAGAAACCACATTCTGTCTCAAGACTTGCGATGGCATGGCTGACTGCGGATTGGGTGATGTTTAATGCTTCAGCTGCTTTGGTGAGACTGCCATATTCCACAACGGTATTCAATATTTCGTATTTGATCAGTGACATGAATGGCTCCGTTCCTTCCCATTTTAAAAACATGAGTTTATTTCATATAATACATTATAAATATTCATTTTTATAATGCAAAGAGATCGTTTATACTTGCCAAGGCGAGTTAGTTTGACGCACGATCACACAGCTCAGAATACATAGAATGAAGGTTGAAGCAAGATGAATGGTGTACAGGTTAATCAAGGTCAGGCAACAAGAAGAGCGGACATCCAGATGCTGCTCGCAACGGTCATATGGGGATCATCCTATCTGTTTATGAAATCGGGCCTAGAGTCCATGCAAGAATTGAATCTGGTCGCATTTCGTTTTGGAATTGCCTTTATTGCGGCAGGACTTCTTTTTCATCGGCGGTTGTTTAAGATGGATCGAAGAACACTTGTGGCAGGAGCGATTATGGGGACAGCTTTATTTGCTGCATTTGTATTTATCACCTATGGTGTACAACGAACAACGACATCCCAAGCGGGATTCTTGATAAGTTTGGCCGTTATATTTGTACCGATCCTGACGACCATCCAGCATCGTCGTATGCCGGACAAACGATTGACGCTCAGTATCCTGGTTGCAGTTACCGGGCTTGGCTTGCTGACGCTTCAACATGAGCTTAGTCTGCACACGGGAGATATTCTATGCATCCTAGCAGCACTTGTGTATGCCATCTATATAATGATTGCTGGCAAGTTCACACCGAAGCATGATCCACTAACATTGGGAACAGTTCAATTGGGTGTTGCGGCGATGTGGGGAATTGCAGCTACATTTATGCTGGAAACGCCACGTATGCCCGATACGGCTGAATCCTGGGCAGCCATTCTTGGCTTAGGTGTTTTGTGTAGCGGCTTGGGGTACATTCTGCAGACACTCGCGCAGCGTCATGCTTCTCCTACAAGAACAAGTCTGATTTTTTCACTCGAACCACTGTTTGCAGCAGCATTTGCATTTACCTTTCAAGGGGAATCGCTAACGTTGCAAGGGTATACGGGAGCAGCTTTGATGTTGGTTGGTGTTCTCATCACAGAGATCAAACTTCCACAGCCTATCTTCTGGCGCAGAAAACGCCCGGTTTTACAGCCGGAACTGGGCGATCGCGGAGCACCAGGCGTATAATTGGCGGACAAAGGGTCCTTTCGTCATCTTCTATGGAAGGTGGGGAGAGGGCCTTTTTTGGTTATGTTGCACACCTTGTGAAACAGATAAACAACTACCTAACAACAAAAGAATAACATAACCTTGTTTTGTTGATTTTTGTTTTTTATGCTACACTGAATGGAAAATTAGGAAAAACGGGTGAGTAGGATGGCCAAAAGAGTAACGATGCAGCAAATTGCGGATGCTGCGGGGGTGTCCAAATTCGCAGTCTCCCGTGCGCTGACGGGCAAGCCTGGTGTGAGTGAGCATACACGCGAGATGATTGTCAGAACGGCGGGGCAGCTTGGGTATTTCAGAACTGAGCCTAAGCGTTATCCGGGGGAGACACTGATATCAACGGAGATTAAGCCAGAAGCGGAGCGACAAGGTACCATATTGATTTTGTTTCCCAACATTCGTTCTCAGAATCGAGCTTCCTTATACTGGGGGCCTGTGTTTGATGGCATTTCTGAGAGGTTGAATGAGAAGGGTATGGATATTTTAACGCTGACAGAACCCTCTTCAGATCGGATGTTCTCGGTACTTAATCCCGAAGCAATCAGCGGAGTCATTACCGTGGGCACCATCTCGACATCGGTATTGCTGGAGATTTACAGACTGCGTATTCCGCTTGTCATGGTGGACCATGAAGACCCTGCCATATACGCAGACTCGGTTTTTACGGACAATATGAAATGTATGAAAGAACTCGTTCTCATGCTCGTTGGAAAAGGGTACAGAAGGTTCCAGTTTGCCGGGCAACTGCCCGATGCGGCAAGTTTCAGAGAACGCTGGCTTGGATATCGTACGGTGCTGGAAGAGAAACAGTTGGAGGGGGAACAGCAAGAAGGCTTGCTGGAACCAGAGTATGATCAGATCCGGAGATCCATTGCTGAAATGGAGCTGGAGGATATCCCTGAAGTTATCGTGTGTGCAAATGACCATACAGCTGTCATTGTCATTCAGGCACTCCAAAGTCGAGGCATTCAGGTGCCCGAACGTTGTGCCGTAACCGGATTTGACAATACGCAGACGGATGAACCCATTCTTGCCTCGGTACATATTAACAAAGAGAATCTGGGAACGAGAGCAGTAGATCAGCTGTTGTGGCGGATCAAACATCTCGATGAACCTTATGAACGCAAGCTGATCTATTCGGAATTAATCATTCGTGAGGAGTATAACGCCAGTAAAGAGTAATGGGATATGAACTTACGGGCTTATTTTAACAATGATCATACGGGTAAATGAAATCAGGTGAAAGACATGGAGAGGTTAGAGCTTCATGTCTTTTTGTTATGCAGAAACTATTTAATAAATTAAATTACAAAACAGATTGACTATAAGAAGCATATCGTGTTAATTTTGTTTTGTAAGTTATTTGGTTTTATAATAACAAAACCTAACAAAATAATGTTTACCAACTCTAACAACAATGGAGGCTGTCATGAGCACAATACAATCACATGTTTTTCAGAATTGGACGTTCAAGGCTTGCGAAGATCAAGAGTGGATGCCGGCTCAGGTGCCCGGCTGTGTGCATACAGATTTGCTGAAGCTGGGCAAGATTCCAGATCCTTTTTATGGAACAAACGAGAAGGAAGTACAATGGATTGATAAGATAGATTGGGAATATCAGACGGAATTTGACGTTGCCGAAGGGTTGTTCTCTCAGGAACATCTGGAACTGGTGTTTGATGGTCTGGATACATATGCGGATGTGTATGTGAATGAGGTGCATGTGTTATCAGCAGATAATATGTTCCGAGTATGGAGGGCAGATGTAAAGGCTGTATTGAAGGGGAACGGCAACATTCTCCGAATACGTTTTCGGTCTCCGATTCAGGAAGATCTGCCGAAGCTGGAGAAGCTCGGATATGCATTACCTGCATCCAATGATCAGTCCGATGTTGGCGGACTTGGCGACAAGAGAGTAAGTATTTTTGCACGTAAAGCCCCGTATCACTACGGTTGGGACTGGGGTCCGCGTTTTGTAACCAGTGGGATCTGGCGTGAAGCACGTCTTGAAGGTTGGACACAGGTACGAATCAATGATGTGTATATCCAGCAAAATGAAGTAAGCGCTACCTCAGCTTCATTAACTGCTGTTGTGGAAGTTGAGACATCACAAGCGGTAGATACGATTATTCGTATCGGCGCAGATGGACAGAGATGGGAAAGATCCGTATCGCTACAACCCGGAACTCAGACTGTGGAGATTCCAATCTCCATGGATGAACCGAAACTGTGGTGGAGCCGTGGGCTTGGTGATCCGCATATGTACACCTTCCTTACCGAAGTGCTTCAAGGTGAGCGAGCTGTGGCTGAATCTACAGTGAAGACTGGGCTTCGTTCCATTCGGCTGGTACGTGACAAAGATGAAGCAGGAGCATCCTTTTATTTTGAACTAAATGGTGTTGCGGTCTTTGCCAAAGGGGCCAACCACATTCCAAATGATAGCTTCATCACTGAAATTACTCATGAACGTTATCGTCATGAGATCGTATCCGCAGCCGAGTCCAATATGAATATGTTGCGTGTGTGGGGTGGCGGAATCTATGAGCAGGATGTGTTCTACGAACTGTGTGATGAATACGGAATTCTGGTATGGCAAGACTTCATGTTTGCATGCAGCATGTATCCAGGAGATGAAGCGTTCCTGAACAGTGTGAGACATGAGGCGATTGATAATGTGAAACGTCTGCGCAACCATCCAAGTATTGCACTCTGGTGTGGGAACAACGAGATTGATTCGGCTTGGGCTCACTATGTTGAGAATGGTGGATGGGGTTGGAAAAAAGAATTTACTGCCGACCAGCGTGAGAGCATCTGGGCCGATTACGAAGCCATCTTCCATGATCTGCTGCCAGAAGTGGTTGAAGCGTATGCTCCAGGTGTGGATTACTGGCCTTCCTCACCACTTGTATCCCTGACAGGAGATGAGAAGCAGCATGCGCACCCGTCCACAGCCGAAGGGGATATCCACTACTGGGGCGTGTGGCACAATGTAGAACCTTTCGAAAACTATAACGTGCATGTGGGTCGTTTCATGAGTGAATACGGATTCCAGTCTTTCCCGGAGTACAAGTCAGTACGCACTTACGCGGAAGAAGAAGATCTGGCTCTGGAATCGGAAGTCATGCTCGCTCATCAGAAGAATGGGGCAGGTAATCGTCTGATCAAACAGTACATGGATATGTACATGCATGAATCGAAGGACTTCCCATCGTTCCTGTATATGAGCCAGGTGCTTCAGGCGGAAGCGATGAAGACAGCCATTGAAGCGCACCGTCGCCGCAAACCATTCTGCATGGGCACACTTTACTGGCAAATGAATGACTGCTGGCCGGTGGCTTCATGGGCAGGAATGGACTACCTTGGTCGTTGGAAAGCATTGCAATATTATGCGAAACGCAGCTTCAGCGATGTGTTGGTATCGGTAGATGGAACAAAAGAAGATACAACAGATATATATATCATCTCGGATCAATTACAACCTGTAAAAGGACAGTTACAGATTCGTTTGCTCGGGTTCGATGGAACGGTTCATCGTGATGAAACACATGACGTGATCTTGGCACCTAATACAGGTGATCAAGTGCTGTCATTACGTAACGTGGAGTGGCTTGAAGGTCATGATACAGCTAACACGCTGCTGCGCCTGGATCTGAAACAGGAAGGTGCGGCGAATATCGTACAGGAACACTATTTTGTACCGTCCAAAGACCTTGCTCTGCAGCCTGCAAACATCAATGTAAGCGGAGGAGCGGATGAGAACGGCGTTCATCTGGTACTGGAAAGTGATGTGCTTGCTAAACAGGTATGGCTATCTTCGGATGTGGAGGGTGTCTTCTCAGATAACTTCTTCGACTTGATTCCTGGCATTCCGGTGAAGGTGCAGTTCACTTCCAGAGAGGGATTGCAGTCTAATGATGTGATATCAAATCCGGGACCGATCGAGGTTCGATCCATGATTGATTTTATTCGTTTGACCTAGAAGAAACGGTTGGAGTCTCTCGTAAGAGAGATTTCAACCGTTTTTTTATTGAAACCGGACTCCATTTATATATCGTAATGGTTTCGTAATACTTCGCTTAGAGAATCGTAAGCTGTCTTGCTTATTGTAATCCATGTAAGTAATAAACGAATGGAGAGTGATAAGAATGATGAAAACGAATAAGAGCAAAAAAGTGATGGTAGCAGCGGTATTGATAATGTCTATGGCCTTTTCTGGATTGGCAAGTGCTGCAGATATGAAAACAATTAAAAAAGATGGCATGGAGCTTGTTCAATTGAGACAGGCGGCGAAAATGTATGATTACAGCATTATGTGGGACAGCAAGGACAGATCTGTAACTTTGATGTATATGGGCAAAATGGACGACAAGATGATGAAAGACGACAACATGATGGAAGACGAAATGAAGATGAAAGATGACAAAATGATGGAAGAAACGATGATGCCTGCGGGAAAAACGATTAAATTGTGGATTGGATCGAAAAAAATCATGGTAGACGGTATGCAAGTTAACTTGAAATCGATGCCTGTCATCCATGAAGGGAATTCGTATGCGGCTGAGTCTGTAATTAAACAGTACATGATGCCAGCCATGGGAATGAAGTAATTTAAGGGCTAAGCATCGCCATCACCATATGATATGATTGGCTCAAATGTATTTTCTGGAATATGGGGTGGGTTCGTTTGAATGAATGTGTACTTGTTGCTGATGATGATACAAATATTACGGACGTTTGTCGCAGGTATCTGGAACGGGAAGGTTATCTTGTTGTGACGGCCAAGGACGGTTTGGAGGCTATTGAGCTGTGGCACAGCCAAACGCCAAACTTGATTGTGCTCGACCTGATGATGCCGCATAAGAATGGCTGGGAAGTTTGCAACGAGATTCGGCAAACTGAGGATGTGCCCATTGTAATGCTGACGGCCCGTGGTGAGGAACAGGACCGTCTGATGGGACTGACGATGGGGGCGGATGATTATCTGACCAAACCATTCAGTCCAAGAGAACTTGTCTTACGTGTGAAGGCAATCCTGCGGAGAATGCGAATTGCGCAGGCATCACCTGTTACAACATCTGAATATACGATCAATTATGAAGGGCTTACCATTGATTTTACCAAGCGTGAAGTGCACATCAGCGGGCAGGCCATTGAATTGACCGTTACAGAGTTTGAGATGTTGTATTTGCTGGCAAGTCACCCGGGCCAGGTGTTCTCCCGTAACCAGATGTTAAGCAAGATTTGGGATTTTAGCTATGAGGGAGATACAACAACGGTGACTGTACATGTTCGGAGATTACGAGAGAAGATCGAACAGAATCCTTCTGATCCAAAATATATTAAAACAGTTTGGGGTATAGGCTACAAGTTTGCGGGTGGCAGTTCATGAAACTTCGCACATACTTGGTGTTGTCCAGTCTCACAGGCATTGGCGTATTATTAATTTGTTTGTTCATCAGTTATTCCAAAATGCTGCTTACGATCGAACAATTGTATTGGTTATCGGCTATAACGGCAGGGGTAGGCTTACTTTCATTTATTCTTCAATATTTGCTGACCAAGCCATTAGAGAAATCAATTGCGCGAATTACACAGCAGACGATCCGAATTGCCGAAGGGGATTTCCATACGGAAGTCCCTCTCATCGGTACGCAGGAATTTAAGCTCCTGGCACAGCAATTTAATGAAATGAGTTCCAAGCTGAAGGAAAGCTTTGATCATCTGCATCACTCAGAAACCGCGAGACGAGAGTTGATCGCCAATGTTTCCCATGATTTACGGACTCCCTTGGCATCCATTCAGTCATTCGTCGAAGCGTTGGAGGATGATGTCATTAAGGATAAAGAAACCTTTCAGCGTTACCTGAACACGATACGACTTGAGACGAAGCGTTTGGGAGGGCTTATTCAAGATTTGTTCGAATTATCCAGCCTGGAAGCGCAAGGGGAGGTATTTGTGCCTCAGCCTTGTCACGTCGATGAGTTGCTGCTCAGTACGTTGGAGAGTTTTTCGTTTCATCTCGCCGAGAAAACGCTGAACGTTGAAATCGATTTGCCCGATAAATTACCAGCCGCGGTCATGATGCCTGCACAAATGAAGCGGGTCCTTTCCAATTTGCTGCAAAATGCCATTCAATACTCTCCTATTGAAGGAAAAATTATTCTGGCTGCCGAAGAGAAGGGGCCGTTTATACGAATTTCAGTTACAGATGAAGGGGAAGGCATTGAAGCGGAGGAAACTTCGCGTATATTTGAACGTTTTTATCGAATTGACAAATCACGTAGTAAGAGCAATGGGGGGGCCGGGCTTGGCCTTGCTATCGCTCAATCGATTGTGGAACTCCATGGTGGCGAGATTGGGGTTCAGAGTACAAAAGGAGAAGGAAGCTGCTTCTGGTTCACGCTTCCGATCTACGTCAGTCGTTAACCTTGGTTAATCAAACGTAGTATTTATTCAGGTGGTGAATGACTTGACCAGTGATTTGGTTTTTCTTTTCGGCGTTTTTGGTGCAGGATTGTTATCGTTTTTTGCGCCATGTATTCTGCCGCTGATCCCGGTATATGTGTCTTATCTATCCGGAAGTATGGTCAACGGTACGAATCAGCAGCAGCCTGACACCAACTCGGTTCGGTTGAGGTCCACACTTGTTTTGCGGACATTTTTATTTGTTCTTGGGTTGTCCCTGGTATTTGTTTTACTCGGTTTTGGTTCCGGCATCGTTGGTAATTTGATCTCAAGTCCTGTGTTTATTGCCATCTGCGGAGCCATCGTGGTGCTTTTTGGGATTTATCAAACCGGGTTGATCCGACTATCCTGGCTGGAACGGGAGAGAAAGCTGTCAAACGATCAAGCCAAACGGGGAGGGTATGTCGGAGCGTTCCTGTTGGGTCTGACGTTTAGTTTTGGCTGGACGCCTTGTATCGGGCCTGTTCTGGCTGCCATTCTTGGTATCGCCGCAGGAGAAGGCTCTCCACTGTATGGCGGGTTTCTCATGTTCCTGTATACCCTTGGATTAGCGATTCCTTTCCTGATTCTGTCCGTTTTTTCGGAATATGTTATGAAGCGGATACGTGGTTTATACAGATATATGGGTGTCATCAAAATAACTTCCGGCTGTATTCTTATTGTCATGGGACTACTGTTAATGACAGACCGACTAAACAACTTGGTGACCTGGTTTCAATAATCATTGGAGGAATTTGGTATGAAGACGGCACGGAAATGGATGTTATCTGTAATCGTATTTGCTGGAGTCCTGTTGATCTTGAGCGCATGTGGATCACAGCAAACTGAATCAAAACAAACGGGGTCATCATCAACCCTGGCATCAACATCCGATATGAGTTCGTCAATCATGATGAACAAGGGAGAGACGGCTCCTGAATTTTCATTGCTTGATCTGAAAGGAAACACGGTTGGACTTTCTGATGTTCAAGGCAAGAAAGTGTATGTGAAATACTGGGCTTCCTGGTGCTCCATCTGCCTTGCGGGTTTGGAAGACCTGAATAATCTGGCTGGTCAAAACAATGATTTTCAAGTCATTACGATTGTGACGCCAGACTACAAAGGAGAGAAATCCTCCCAAGCGTTTACCGAATGGTTTGACCAACAGCCATATGATAACATAACTGTTCTTTTGGATGAGAAAGGTGTATGGGCCAAGAAATTTGGCGTAAGAGCATATCCTAGTTCCTTTTATATTGGCTCTGATGGTATTTTAGCGAAATCGCAGCCAGGGCATGCATCTAATGAACAGATCATGGAATCATTACAAGAGATTTTGTGAGAAGGGAGGAAGTGTCATGAAAAGGACGCTGCTCGGCTTGTTCCTCCTTGTTATAGCGATCGTTGTGTCTGCTTGTGGAAACAGGGCTGAGAGCCATTCATCTTCATCTTCGATATCCACTCAACCTGTCAAGGCATCGAGTGTCTCCGAGGAAAACCTGAGTAACCTGTACTTGGCAGGAGGCTGTTTCTGGGGTGTGGAGGCATATATGGCTCGTATTCCAGGGGTTCAGGATGTGACTTCCGGTTATGCCAACGGTGAAGGAGAGAATCCAACCTATGAGGATGTTATTCGCGGAGACCAGGGGTTTGCGGAGACTGTTCATGTAAAATATGATCCGCAGCAAGTATCTTTGCAGAAATTGCTGGAATCTTATTTTCGAGTAATTGATCCTACCAGCTTGAATAAGCAGGGCAATGATCGTGGCGTTCAGTATCGGACTGGAATATATTATACGTTGCCTGAAGATGCCAAAATCATCGAGCAAGCTGTAGAGGCAGAGCAAGAAAAATATGACCAACCCATTGTAACGGAAGTAATGCCTCTGCAGAGTTATTATTTGGCGGAGGAGTACCATCAGGATTATTTGGAAAAAAATCCGAACGGATATTGTCACATTGATATGACTGTCCTGGATGACCTGGAGATTGGGATTGATCCCGCTCAATATCCACGTCCAACAGATGAACAATTAAAGGAACGATTAACAGACGAACAGTATGCAGTTGCGGTAAACAATGATACGGAGCATGCGTTCAGTAACGAATACTGGGATAATGAGGAGCCCGGTCTGTATGTTGATATTGCAACGGGAGAGCCATTGTTCACCAGCCGGGATAAGTACGATTCTGGTTGTGGGTGGCCGAGTTTTACAAAACCGATTGTACCAGAGGTTGTTACCTATACAACGGATACGAGCTTTAGTATGGAGCGCACGGAGGTACGAAGCCGGGCAGGAGATATCCACCTTGGGCATGTGTTCGATGATGGTCCCGAAGATCGTGGCGGCAAACGTTACTGTATTAATAGTTCATCGATCCGGTTTATTCCCTTAGACAAGATGGAGGAAGAACGTTATGGGTATTTACTGTCTTTTGTCGAGTAGAGAAGGGTAGCTGACTTTATCAAAATATAATAACGCCATAATTTAGAACGGTTGAGATCTCTCTATGAGGGATTTCGACCGTTTTTTATTCTGAGGCATCTAACAAAAACGGAGGTAGGCTTCTAAGATGGTTCCATCATTGTTATAATTGATAATCATTATCAATTATGGGTAGGCTTCTGGTCACAATGCCAAGGTATTGTGTGTGTTTGATCGCTTAGGAGAGGGAGTTTATATGGGAATTCAGAATGACATCAAGCTGTGGGATCAGGTACAGGTTCGCGTGCTTGATGTGCGTCTTATATCACTCGCAACACACGAGTTCATACGCAATTATGTGTTACCAACCAGCGCATTTGTGTATGTTCAAGGCAGAGGCCAGGTCTGGCTGGATGAAGAGGTATGGACTACAAACCAGTTCTTGCTGCTGCATGGGGGAAAAGGAAGACGTCTGACACTTGAAGCGACAGGGGCTTTGGAGGTACATCTGATTTTGTACAAATCAACCTTGCCCTCCAACGTGCTTGTGGAGTACCGAATGATGTTGAACCAGCGTAATCCGTTTGAAGAGTCCTGGGCGACAGTGCCGGATCATACACTTGAGCTACGTGAGCTTGTGCGGAATATACATGAATGCTGGTCAGGGCAGGAGCGAGTGAGCAAAATTCAGGTCAAAGTGTATTTCTTTCAACTGGTACAGCTTGTCTTGTTACAGCGGAGTCGCATGTTTAACGAAGTTCAACAGCCTTCGCTTACCGATCAGGTTTTGCGATATATCAAAGCTCATTACCGGGAATCGATCTCACTTGATTTGCTTGCCCAGTCCTTGAGTTACAGTCCGCAATATTTATCACGCAAATTCAAGGAACAGACGGGATGTACACCGACAGAATATGTGATTCGGTTACGAATGGCTGAGGCAAGGAGTCTGCTTGCGTCCACAGAAGCTTCATTACAGGAGATTGCTGCGTATGTGGGTTATATGGACCCGTTTTATTTCAATCGTATATTCAAAAAAGAGACCGGTATCACACCGGGACAATATCGGTTGAAGCACCAGGAAAACTCGAAATCAGTTTCAGAAAGTACATTAAATGCAACAAATGAATCCATTGTAACAGGAGGGGATGAACGTTATCCTTTAATTGATGATGATAATCATTATCAATATAAGGGAGATGAGGAAATCAACATGTTTAACCATTTTAAATCAGCGATCATGTCGCTTGCACTTGTACTCACATTGAGTGCTTGTGGAACAGCCCAGCAGGGGGCAGAAACATCCGAAGTTGCGGCTGAACCCGAACAACCGGCAGTAGTGGAAACCCAAATGGTAAATACGACCTTTGGCGAGGTAGAGATTCCTGCACATCCGGAGCGTGTTGCTGCTATTGATTATCTGGGAACGGTGCTTGCTCTTGGTGTCAAACCGATTGGTGGAGGACAATTTCTGATGAACAGCCCTTATCTGGAAGGCCACTTGGATGGTCTTGAGACCATAGGGGACTCCGTTGAACAATTGATGGAGCTGGAACCTGATCTTATTATTACATTGAATCCGGACAAGGCGGCTTATGAGAAATATAGCAAGATTGCTCCGACCGTTTCGATCGCATCCATCACATTCCCGACACTTAAGGATGAAGTGAACTATTTCGGTAAAGTCCTTGGCAAAGGAGCGGAAGCAGAGAAGTGGCTGGCTGATTTTGATGAGGAGATTGCTAAAATTAAGCAGGAAGTGCAGAGCGTTGTTCCAGCTGATACTACATTCTCCGTTATGCAGGAATATGATCGCCAAGTCTTCATTTTTGGCAATCAGTCGGGCCGGGGAGGACGTAACATCTACGAATTGCTTGGATTGCAAGCACCAAAGAACATTCCATCCGAGTTGATGCAGGGCGCTTATCATGAATTCTCCATAGAACTGCTCTCCAAATATGCCGGAGATTACATTGTGCTGACCAGCAAGTCTCAGTTGAAAGACCTTCAGGCAGATCCGATCTGGGGTTCATTACCTGCTATCAAAAATGGAAAAGTATACATATGGACGGAAGAACAATCCTGGTTCCGTGACCCTATCGCCTTGTTGAAACAGACACAGGATCTGGCTGAATGGATTATTGAACTTAATACACCGTCTAAGTAAGAAACTCCAAAAAAACCGTGCTTCCCAGTTTGCTGAGCAGCACGGTTTTCATATTTCTATGTAGGACTGAAAAGTAGAAGGGGATTAGCTGCCTGTAGGCAGATGAAGTAACAGTGTGATTACCGTATAAGAGATTATTCGCTCTTTTGTTCGTTTTGAATTTCTTGCAGATCCTCCAGCTGGAGTGTAAGGTCATTCTCGGGGTTTGCACTCACAATGACTTCTGACTGTGATTGTTGCTGACCTGGCTGATTCGACTTGGCGGCAGGTTTGATCACGTAGAGACTTTGAACGGAGTTGAGCAGGCTGGCAGGGGTGTCTTCATACGTTTCCAGGAAGAGTACATAGTCTTTGGTAGGAATCAGCTTGAGGTTGTCATCATTAAAAATCTCGGTGTTGCCAAGTTGTCCGCCAAGTTGCTTCACTTCAAGTTTTTCCCCGGCAGTGTAACCGCCCTTATAGGATTCAGCGACCTGAATCGTGTGGATCGTATAGATTTTGTCAAAAGAAGATGGATCTCCGCCCGGATCGGACGCGGGGTTTAACTCGTTTTCATTGGCAGCACCGGTAACTTGTACGATATCGTTTAAAGCTTCCACACGAGTCTCAACAACACTGCCTTTCACAATGGCATTTGCTCTCTCGGACAGGTCGCCAATGCTGGCATAACTCGGGTAATCTTCAGAAGCAATAATGGTCATGGGTGCATCGGATGGGGACGCGGTAGGTGTAACAGAAGAACATCCAACAGCAGATAAAATGAAAATGGAAGAGAGAAGCAGCGTTAATACTCGATTTTTGTTCATGGATAGGAATCCTCCTTGGATTTTTGGGATAAGTTCGTAACGGATTAGTATTTGGATTTTACGTTATTGATATCAAAGGTTTGAGGTTGGGTCATGGAATTGCGGTTACGGGAGTAAGACATAATGGAAGGACTGCTTGTTGTCGGGTTGTCACCGAGCCAGATGGAGTGTCCGAGTTCGTGGACAAATACGCTTTGAATGAAGTTGGATAAGTTGGTTGCGTCAGGGGTGATGGTGGATGCATTGAGTTCGATGCGGAAGCTTACGACTTGACTGCCGGATACGGAGGCGTAGTTGACACCATATGCTGTATTATTGAAGTTTCCTGCGGTGATGGTGTTTGGGGAGTTACTTGTTTTGGTGAATTTAACTTTGGCACCTGCATTGTTCCAGTTGGTAAGGGAAGCGTCCATGGGAGTCTGCCATGCGGAGGCGTAATTATACGTACGAATGGGGATGGTGGTGCTGGGATAACCGTAGGTTAGAAAGGTTGCCGCATAGATGGTACTGCCAAACATCGCAATCGCTGAGAACAACATGATGCTCATCAAAAACTTCCTTTTCATACTTAAAACCTCCAATAAATGTATTTTATTCTCTATCATAGTAACAAGGAATAGTTGAGTTGAAATGAGTCCGAGGTCGTTGTTTTTGTCGTGAAAAACATGAAATATATCTTGATCAGACCATAATGGTGTCAAAATAAGTCATTTTCTGTTCGATATGCATGCATAATTTCCCTGAAATAACAAACAATACGTTCAACTTCTCACAGGGAAAGGTAGTGCTAGAGCATGTGCAACCGTTTTTCATTGGCAGCCGATTTGGACGATGTCAGAGATCATTTCAAGATTCAGCGAGTGATGTATTATTATAAAAACCGATACAATATCAGCCCAACCCAGCATACGCCAATTATTTTGCATCAGGATGGTGAGCGTGTATTGGATGAGTTCCGGTGGGGGTTCATTCCATTCTGGGGTCGTGATGCCGTTAACGCGAATCTCATGACGGTACATGAGAATCCTTCCTATTACAAACTGGTAGAGACCAAGCGTTGCGTCATTCCTTGCAATGGATTATATTACTGGCGGCAAGAAGGCAAGAAAAGTTATGCGGTTCGTGTTGTCATGCCAGATCGCGGTCTGTTCGGCATAGCTGGGTTATACGAAGTATGGAGAGATACACGGAAAGAGCCGCTTCGTACCTGCACGATGCTTATGACAGGCGCGAACATGGTTACACGCGAGTTTGGCAGTAAAATGCCGGCGATCCTCTCCGAAGAAGAGATCAACACTTGGCTTGACCCGGCCAATACACGGGTGACTCAATTGTTACCGCTATTGAAATCGTATAACAGAACAGAGATGAATCTGTATCCAGTCACCCCAATGGTCGCCAACGATGAACACGACTGTTACGAGTGCGTAGAAGAGATGGATCAGAAGCTGGCTTACGTTCGGAGTTTCTGAATATCCTTTGGATAGAGTGAAGGACTTTGGATAGAATGAAGAAGATTAAGGGGCTGAGAGTCTGGAGACACTCTGCTCTTTTTTTTTCCTTTCTGAAAATGAAAAGTTGCAATTGCAAAGAAACGTAACTATAATCATTACAGTAAGAGAACGCACATATTCATATATCTATTAAAAGAGATATTTATAATCAGGAGGGAACCACGAATGAATCCAAAGTTTAACCAGATGTTTGAACAAGTTTCACTGCCGACTGGTATTACACTGAAAAACCGTATCGTGCTCGCTCCCATGACTCATATGTCCTCGAATGCGGATGGTACGATATCCGACGCTGAACTTGCTTATTATGCACGTCGCACCGGTGGTGCTGGCATGTCAATTACGGCTGTAGGGCATGTAACAGAGACGGGCATTGGTTTCCCGGCTCAATTTGGTGTTTATGACGACCGCTTCATTCCTGGTCTGAAAAAACTGGCTGACACTATGAAACAACAAGGCTCCGTAGCTGTATTGCAAATTTTCCATGCGGGCCGTTTGACGCCTGAACAAGCTGTACCTGCGGGTCAAGTGGTTGCTCCTAGTGCGGTTGCAAGTGAGCGTCCGGGATCTCCTGAACCAAGAGAATTGACGGATGCCGAGATTACTTCCATTATCAAAGACTTTGGTGAAGCGACACGTCGTGCAATTGAAGCTGGCTTTGATGGTGTTGAGATTCACGGTGCTAATGGTTATCTGATCCAGCAATTCTTCTCCCCGCATTCCAACCGACGTGAAGATCGTTGGGGCGGAAGTGTAGAGAAACGTCTGACATTCCCACTTGCTGTTGTGGATGAGATTCAGAAAGTGGTTGCCGAACATACCAAACTGCCGTTCATCATTGGTTACCGTTTCTCCCCGGAAGAGCCGGAAACACCGGGACTCACGATGGAAGATACGTATGCACTGGTGGATGCGCTTAAAGATAAAAACCTGGATTACCTGCACGTTTCCTTGAACGAATTCTGGTCCAAGCCAAGACGTGGCGAAGCAGATACACGTTCAAGAATGGAATTCATCCTGGATCGTGTGAACGGTAAATTGCCTGTGATTGGCGTAGGTTCAATTCATACGGCTGATCAGGCCGCTGAGGCGCTCCAAACGGGAGTACCACTACTTGCCATTGGACGTGAGCTGATTATTGAACCGGATTGGGTTGAGAAGATCGAGAGCGGACGGGAAGAAGACATTGAAACGATTCTGACCAAATCCGATCAGGAGCGTCTGGTTATCCCTGACGGGTTGTGGAATGCAATCGTCCACACACCGGGATGGTTCCCTATGGCAGAAGATAAATAATATACACTTCAGAACTGGAATGGAGGGGGCGAAAGCTCCCTCTTTTTGCACATGGTCCAAATTCTCCTTGTCATCGCTCTGTGGTATGATGGATGAACAGGATCAACTGGATAATCAACGGTTTGGAGTGAAGAAATATGCTCGTAGCTGAACGGTATGAGAAAATAGTGGAATGGGTGGATACGCAAGGCAGCATGCGTGTAACCGAACTTAGTGAGCGCTGCGGGGTGACGGAAGAGACGATACGTCGTGATCTGGACAAGCTCGAACAGGCGGGCAGGCTCAGAAGGTCCCATGGCGGGGCGGTCAGCGTAAAATACAAGGAAGAGTTACAGTCGGAGATTCCGTATCCGGAACGTGCTGTAGCCCATGCAGAAGAGAAGCGCAGAATTGCAAGCGAAGCGGTGAAAATGGTGGAACCCGGCGACCGGATTGCTCTGGATGCAAGTACAACTGCGTGGTATATGGCGGCAGGATTGCCGAACATTCCATTGACCGTATTAACCAATTCGATAAAAGTGGCCGCAGAGCTGAGTAACAAGGAGCAGATTCGTGTGATTGCCACAGGTGGGCAATTAGCTTCGAAGTCACTTTCTTTTGTAGGACCTCTCGCGGAACGTTCGTTGGATGCGTATCATGTCGATAAAGTGTTTTTGTCTTGCAAAGGGGTGCATCTGACCAAAGGCATCAGTGAGTCAAATGAATTACAGGCCTTGGTGAAGCAGAAAATGATCCAGATTGCGGATGAAGTCATATTACTTGCAGATTCCAGCAAATTTAATATACAGGCATTTACCAGAGTCGCTGAGATGAGCAGTGTGGCAAAAGTGATTACAGATCAGGGTGTAGATGAAGAGCAAGTTAGCGCATTGATTGAGCAGAATATTACGTGTATACGTGTGTAAATAAGAAAGGAATGAATGTCATGAAACATCCTTTTCATCTGAAAGCGGTATGGAATGGTGGGCGTAACAGTGAGGGAACAATCGATGCAGGTGGATTAAAAACGATCATATCGATTCCGAAGGATATGGGCGGACCCGGTACGGGAACTAACCCGGACGAGATGCTGCTGGGTGCAGCCTCCACCTGTTACCTGATCACACTGGCAGCGATGCTGGAGCGTTCGGATATTACGCCGGATGAATTGACGCTTGAATCGGAAGCAACGGTAGATGTTACGAATAACGTATTTACGTACGAACGGATCGTACATAGACCCCGGATTGTACTCAGCCAAGATGCTTCAGAGGCGGATCTGACCAAGGCTGAGCGCCTGGCGCATAAGGCTGAATCATCCTGTATGATCTCCCGAGCGGTGGCAGGTAATGTCCAGATGGAGACACAACCGGTCATTGTTACTACAGGAGCTAACGCGGTGTGATATACTGAAGAATAGACGATTCAAGTTGTCATTTGTGTAAAATAAGGAGTAATTCGGTATGAACACACAGAAGCGCAAGACTAACCGCTGGGTACGTTTAACACGTGCTATGAAGCTGAATTTTCTCAAATTGTTACGTGCTCCCGGAGGTGCCCATAAAGTATCTACCGGATTTGCCATAGGGTTCGGACTGGAACTGATCGTGATCTCGACCGCTTCCCTGATATATCTCGTATTTTATCCAATTGTGCGATTGTCTGGGGGTTCGGTGCCAGCAGCGATTGTTGGTAATGTGATCGGGAAACTTACGTTTTTACCTATTATCCTGATGCCACTCGCGAAACAAATTGGCTCATGGATATTGCCTGCTCACAGCATGGGACAGGGACCGGTACATGAGAGTGCATTCATGGAGCTGTTTCGGGGGAACTGGTCGGCCGTGAGTGAATTGTTGCTTGGTGGACTGGATATTCTGGCGGGTATGTCCGTGTTTGGTGTCATTTTAGGTGTGATATCGTACTTTGTCGTGAAATTTTTCTACGTCAGAGCGCTCAACCGGCGTTATGAACGCCGGCTGGAGAAACGCCGACAAGCGGATATCGCTTCGGTATCACCTCCGGTGTTAATCAGGAAGCCATCACAATCATAATGGGCAGCATGAACATGGATGCAGCAGTTGTCCACAGAATGCAGCGCGATACAAACTGCGGTGAAGCATTGAACTGTTCAGCCAAAATAACGGCGTTCACTGCGGTGGGCATGGATGCGAGGATCAGCAGCACACTGAACAACGTACCTTCGACCTGAAGAGCGGTCAGAATCAGCCAGGAGAGGATTGGCGCAGCTGCGAGACGCACCACAAGTCCGGTCCAGAAGGCTCGGCGTACATTGGGCAACCAAGGCACCGTTGCCCCTTTGGGTCTGAGCATCTGTGCTCCCAGAATGGCGAGAACGACAGGAGAGTAACCCATAGCCAGCATGGCAATCCCTCCATCCAGTGCTTCAGGCAGGCTCAGATTGGACGCACGCAGCGCAATGGCGATGCCAGCAGCATAGATGGATGGCATGCGGAAAACGGACAGAATCGCATTTTTTACGGTGAATTCGGATCTCGCGGCAAAAAAGATACCTACCGTATTAACAATAATCATCTGTCCAATAACGTAGACAGAAGCCTTGTCCAGTCCAAGCTGACCAAAGGCAAGCAGTACAAGCGGGAGCCCGTAATTCACGCAGTTCGTAAACGTGGAGACGAGGGTGAGACCCGCTTTTTCGCTTGCACCCAGACGGAAAATCCGGCTTAACAGCTCGGCGAGTGCCCACAGGGCAATCAGATTAATAATAGAGAACCAGAACGTGCTGGTGACGTCCGTCCAGGTAATCTCGGCATGCAGCAATGTATTGAAGATGAGCGCAGGGCTCAAAATATAAAGGGAAAAGGTCGAGAGCGACCGGGTATCCCAATTTTTGAAGCGTTTTAACAGAATACCTCCAATCACGGGAAGTGAGATCGGCAGGAACACATGGTATAACGTGAGTAAAAATGAGTGAAGCAATGCAATTCAGTCCCTTCTGGATGAAAAACTGATCTTATCATAGCAGAAGATGCATCTCATATGAATGGATATCAGTATGATGATGTGTAGTAATCGCCTTGTTTAACTAAGGATTTCCCTGCTGGGCAACGACAGCGGATTGCTATTTTGATATGGCAGATTTATTATAGAAGAGGTGCAACAAGATTACATACACATAGAGGAGGAAACTGTAATGAGTGAATCAAAACGCTTGCTCGTACTTGCTGGCTCTTACGCTGAAGCGGAAAATGAGGGCATTTATGCATATGAATTGAATGAGGATACAGGCAGCTTGTCCAAGCTTGACGGCATCGCGGGCGTGAAAAACCCAACGTTTGTCAACGTGGATACTGAGGGTAACAAACTGTATGCGATTGGTGAAACAGCGTCAGCTGAAGGCAACAAAATGTCTGAAGCGGTAGCTCTGAGCATTGATCCTTCTACAGGAAAATTATCGTTGCTGAACCGGAATAACTCCATTTCAGCTCCGCCATGTCACATCCAGCGTGACCCTTCCGGCAAATACTTGATTCTCTCCAGCTACCACGGTGGTCTGGTAGGTCTGCAAGCCTTGACGGATAACGGTGAAGTTGGAGCGCTTCTGGACGAGAAGAAACATGAAGGACAAGGTGCGCATCCTGAACGTCAGGACAAGCCACATGTTCACTCCGCATTCTTCAGCCCGGATGGTAAATACATGATGGTACAGGATCTGGGCGCGGATAACATTGCGATCTATTCCATCGATGCAGACAAAAATGAACTTGTGCTGCACAGTGAAACCAAAACACATCCGGGAGCAGGCCCACGTCACTTGGCGTTCCATCCGAATGGTCAATTCGCTTATGTGATCAACGAAGTGGATTCTTCCATTACTTCGTTCCAATATGATGCAGCAGCGGGTACGTTGACTGAATTGTCTACAGTATCCACTCTGCCTGATGGATATGATGGCAAAGAGAATACAACAGCGGAAATCACAGTTTCCAATGATGGACGTTATGTATATGGTTCTAACCGTGGACATGACAGCATCGTTGTATTTGCAGTAGATGCAGACAAAGGTCACCTGACACTGGTTGAGCATGTATCTGCTGAAGGTGAGCATCCACGTCATTTTGCTCTGACACCTAACGGCAAATTGCTGATCGCAGCTAACCGTGATACGAACAACCTCGTGACATTCACGGTGGATCAGGAGAGCGGACGTCTGAAATACACAGGTCACAGCACAGGTGTATCCAAGCCGGTATGCGTGAAACCAGTATATCTGTAAAATGATAAATTTCTAAACCAGCCCTGGCTGGATTGAAAATGATAACGATGATAAAGATAAAGACTCTGCCAGGTGGCGGGGTCTTTTCTATTGAATATCTTATTGGATGATTAGGCTGCTGCTCTGCTGTAAGCGGGTGGATTGGAATAGAGGATTAATTCTATATTTGATTCACCTAACAACGAAAAATTATCAATAGTATCGCCCAAGTAACTACCCCACTTCAAAGTGCGTACTTCCTGAATGGATAGTCAGGGTCTACAATGAGTGAGTAGCCAAAACAAACACTGCATGCATCTGAACAGACAAATTGGTGCAGGCTAAATATCTGATTATTATTTTTACAGGAACGAATCATACTTGAACAACAAAGGAGAAATAAATGATGAAATTGCAATTGGCACTTGACTTGGTAAATATCCCTGAAGGTATCGCACTGGTTAAAGAGGTTGAACAATATATTGATATCGTTGAGATTGGTACACCAATCGTTATTAATGAAGGTTTGCACGCGGTAAAAGCGATGAAAGAAGCATTCCCTAATCTGCAAGTTCTTGCAGACCTTAAAATCATGGACGCTGGTGGTTATGAAATCATGAAAGCTGCTGAAGCTGGTGCGGATCTGATCACTGTGCTTGGGGCAACCAATGACAGTACGATCAAAGGTGCAGTAGCAGAAGCGAAGAAACAAAACAAACAAGTTCTTGTGGACATGATCAATGTGCCTAACCTTGAACAACGTGCTCGTGAAATTGATGCGCTTGGCGTAGATTACATCTGTGTACACACAGGTTATGACCTGCAAGCTGAAGGACAAAGCCCGTTCGATGATCTGCAAACGATCAAAGCAGCTGTGAAAAATGCTAAAACTGCTGTTGCTGGTGGAATCAAGCTGGAAACATTGCCAGAAGTAATCAAAGCACAACCGGATCTGGTTATTGTAGGCGGCGGTATCACAGGACAAGCAGACAAAGCGGCAGTTGCAGCTGAAATGCAACGTCTCGTTAAACAAGGGTAAGCAGATGGGCAAAACACAGTACGCAGCTGACATCTTGAAGGAGCTGGAACGTACGTTAAGCCAGATCGATGATGCTGAAATGCAAGCGATGGCTGAACACATTCTGGCTGCGGAACAGATTTTTGTAGCAGGAGCAGGCCGGTCAGGACTTATGGGAAAGGCTTTTGCCATGAGACTGATGCAGATGGGGCTTCGTGTATATGTGGTGGGCGAGACCGTTACACCCGGGATCAGCTCGAAGGATTTCCTCTTGCTGTGCTCTGGCTCAGGAGAGACAGGCAGTCTCGCAGCGATGGCTAAGAAGGCTAGTCAAGCAGGAGCACCTGTCGGCCTGATTACGATCAAGCCAGAGTCCACGATTGGTCAATTGGCAACTACGGTAGTGCGCCTTCCGGCTTCAGCCAAAGAGGACACAGCGACTTCCGGAGCGGAAGTAACCATCCAGCCAATGGGCTCGCTGTTTGAACAGGGACTGTTAATCGGCATGGATGCTCTCATCCTTACGATGATGGAAATGAAGGGTATGACCGGAGCGGATATGTTTGGCCGCCACGCGAACCTGGAATAGTGAATAGATGAAAGACCGGAATCCTTTGATCATGAAGGGTTCTGGTCTTTTCTGCGATACATAATCATTCATCTGTATAGATTTTATCCGTGATTTTCAGTTAAACTTTGCATCCCGTGCAGGCTGTAGTAGAATTAATAGATAGCTGTATCGAATGAATGTACTTATTACATCATGCATGGAGCGGAAAGCTTCCCTGGTGTGAAGTGTCCCCGTGATATGTGTAATATACGCGATATAAGATTGAAGATGAGGGGGCTCGGAGCAATGGCAGCCGAAGTCAAGGAACGGATTAATTTGAAAGAAATCAACTGTGAGAAGGAATTGACCCTTGCGGTGATTGGTGGCAAATGGAAACTGATTATTTTGTGGCATTTGGGTCTGGAAGGCACCAAACGTTTCAGTGAGCTGAAACGCCTAATCCCTCATATTACCCAGAAGATGCTGACCAACCAGCTTCGTGAGCTGGAGGAAGACAAGCTGATTGAGCGCAAGGTGTATGCAGAGGTCCCTCCTCGGGTGGAATATACGTTGACAGATCACGGCCAGAGCCTGATGCCTGTGCTGCACGCAATGTATAACTGGGGTAAAAATTACGGTGAAAATGTAATCTGGAAAGAAAGCTAAATAGTAAGATTTACAATGAACCGCCGGAAAATGGATACTTCCATAACCAGCGGTTTTTTAGTTACTTTTAAACCATGGTCACATGAGCAAAAGTTTATACGAAACGCAGAGGACAGAAATAGCTAGAAGAAGCGGAGCTAAAAGCTTTCTGAAAGAAAGCTACATCGGAAGCATACACCTCGCCTTTTTTCCAGATGCCCCTTTTATATAGATTGAACTAAACATTCACACGAGAACGTAGAGGACAGAAAGAACCTGAAGAAGCGGAGCGTTCGCCTTTATCACCGGATTTTCACCTTTATAAAATTGAATCAAAAAATTAGGGGATAACAGCGATCGGAAGGTTGTTCTGTCATCGGAGTGGTAAGTGTGAATATTCTTTAGTCCAATCTATATTCTCCTGAACCAAAAGTCTCATTATTTGCAAATGTCATGTATACATAAACCGATTATGATACGATGAGAGATATTGGAAAATGCAAGGAGGATGACAACTAAAGATGGAAAAAATACGTACACGTGCTGAGGTAGATCAGGAAACCACATGGGATCTGAAAGACTTGTTTGTAACCGATGTAGAGTGGGAGCAAGAGCTTCGATCACTTCCTGAGGCTGCTGCCCAGATTGAAACATTCAAAGGACGTCTGGGCGAAGGCGCTGAACAATTGCTGGCTTGTCTGGATGCGCGTGAAGCTTTGCAGGAGCGTATCGGCAAGACGGCTTCTTATGCCCGCTTGAAGCAGTCAGAGGACAGCACCAATCCGGACAATATCGAGAATTCAGCTAAAGCAGGAGATATCCTATCGAATCTGTCGTCGTCCTTGTCTTTTGTTAATTCGGAGATCGTTGATCTGCCGGAGGGAACCGTTGAACGTTACCTTGAAGAACTTCCGGGATTGCAGCCGTATGCGCGGAGTTTGGAGCGTTTAATTGGAGAAAAAGCACATCGGCTTACGCCAGAGACCGAGAAGGTACTGGCTTCACTAGGAGAGGTACTGGATTCACCATACCGTATCTATCTGCGCGGTAAACTGGCAGACATGACGTTTGACGATGCTCTTGATGGAGAAGACAATAATCGGCCACTGTCCTGGTCATTCTATGAGAATAATTATGAGATGTCGTCCGATACCAAGCTTCGTCGTTCTGCTTATGTTGCATTCAGCTCGACTTTAAATGATTACAAAAATACGTTTGCAGAAGGTTATGCAACCGAAGTGAAGAAGCAAGTTGTGTTATCCAGGCTGCGTGGTTACGACGATGTTACAGATATGCTTCTCAGCCCACAACAAGTGAGCAAAGAGATGTACAATAATATTCTGGATATTATCCAGCAGGAACTCGCACCTCATATGCGCAGACTGGCGGCTCTCAAGAAACGTGAGCTGGGTCTGGACAAGCTGATGTTCTGTGATCTGAAGGCCCCGCTTGATCCAGAATTTAGTCCCGCCATTACATATGATGAGGCGTGCACACTCATCCGAGAAGCACTTGATGTGCTTGGGCCAGAGTATGGCGAGATCGTAGAGCGCGCATTCAGTGAACGCTGGGTGGATTACGCAGATAATGCAGGCAAATCCACAGGGGCATTTTGTTCCTCTATATATGGTTCACACTCCTATATCTTGATCTCATGGGCGAACAATATGCGCGGAGCATTTACACTTGCCCATGAAGTGGGACATGCAGGCCACTTTATGCTTGCGGGACGTTACCAACGGCTCACGAATACAAGACCATCGCTTTATTTCATTGAGGCACCATCGACCATGAATGAAATGCTGCTGGCAGATCATCTATTGAAGCGTTCCGATAATCCGAGAATGCGTCGTTGGGTCATTTTGCAACTGTTGAATACGTATTACCATAACTTCGTTACGCATCTACTGGAAGGTGAATTGCAGCGCAGGGTATATGCACTCGCAACTAATGATGAGCCGATTACGGCGAAGACGTTAAGTCAGCTCAAAGGGAACATCCTCTCTGAATTCTGGGGACCTGATCTGGTGATTGATGAAGGGGCCAAGCTCACGTGGATGAGACAACCTCATTATTATATGGGTCTATATCCATATACCTATGCGGCAGGTTTGACCGCTTCCACAGCGGCAGCACAGCAGATTCGGGAAGAAGGACAGCCGGCGGTAGATCGCTGGCTTGAAGCACTCAAAGCCGGTGGAAGTCTCACGCCGCAGGAGTTAATGAAGCTTGCAGGTGTCGATATGTCCGGACCCGAGCCGATTCGCTCTGCGGTTGCTTATGTCGGCAGTCTGGTCGACGAACTTGAACGTCTGTATTCCTGATCTGGTTCATATAGTATATGGACAAGGCAGAACGGGTTGTCTGCATGCACCGCCTTCCTTGCGTGGGGGCGGTGCATCTTATTTTGCAAGGGGAAAGGAACGATGATGAATGGCGTTAACGAGCGTGTCCTCATCGATGGGCCAATTAAGCGTGGACGGCTTTGGTGTGTTTGACGACATGAGTGGAGTACCGGGTTTTGAAGGCAATCAGGGTGGTTTTTTTTCGGGATTGAATGAGTTTGGTGCCATGGGTGCGTTTGTTTCCATTTTTATTGGTGCCGTATTTCTTATTGTTGCGGGTGTGATTGTATATGCCATCATCTCAGGGGTACGCACATGGTCATCGAATAACGCAGCGGCCTTGTTAACCCTGCACTCAACGGTGGTGGCCAAACGAACGGAAGTATCAGGTGGCAGCGGGGATAGCAGTGCGACTACCCGGTATTATGTTACATTTGAATTCGACAATGGGGAGCGCGCTGAACTAATTGTTGGCGGAAACCATTATGGCATGATGGTGGAAAATGATCGAGGGATGCTGACGTATCAAGGGACACGTTTCAAGCATTTTGAGAGAGATGTACAGCCCCAGTCGGGAGTAAACAATGGTCAATTTTATACGTAAAACAAGAACTGCGGCTCCTCCCAAGTGGGAGAGAGTCGTTTTTAGTATACCCAAAAGAAAGAAAAACCGAAGGGTATTCAAACGCTTACAATGGTGATATACTCGTAAAATAAAGTAAAACAGTATTAAACAAAAACAAACAAACAATAAATACAGCATAAAGTACAGGATTACGGACTGAAATAAGAGATGCCGTTTGGAAAATAGGATGGGTTCGAAAGGTTGGTGAAGCGCGGTGAGTGTGCTGGCTTATGATTTGGGCGCTGGGAGCGGGAGAGCGCTATTAGGACATCTGAATGATCGAGGGATCGAAACGAGCGAAATTCATCGGTTCAAGAATGAACCAGTGAAGGTTGGCGAGCGGATGCACTGGGATATTCTGCGTTTGCATCATGAATTGTTGCAAGGGCTTACTCTTGTGAAACAGCAGGGGGAACAGCCGGAGAGCCTGGGGATCGATTCCTGGGGCGTTGATTTTGGTCTGCTTGGCAGTAATGGTGAGCTTCTGGGTAACCCGTATCATTACCGTGATACACAGTTTAACGGCATGATGGATCAGGTACGCCGAGAACTGAGCTCCCAGCGAATCTTTGAACGTACAGGGATTCAGTTTCTTAGCTTTAATACCCTGTATCAGTTGGCAACCCTTCAACGTAGCGGTTCTCCGCTTCTTCATGAAGCAGAGCGGTTTCTCATGATTCCGGATCTGCTTCGATATTTTCTGACGGGAGAAGCCGTGAATGAGTTCACCAATGCAACGACAACACAAATATATAATCCATCGGAGGGTCAATGGGACGGTGAGTTGCTGAAGCATATTCGCATTTCGGAGAAACTCTTTGGTGAAGTGGTGATGCCAGGCACCCGTGTTGGACAATTGCGCAGTAGCATCTGTAACGACCTTGGCCTTTCTCCTATACCTGTGATCGCCGTTGCGGAGCATGATACGGGTTCAGCCGTTGTGGCTGTTCCTGCAACGGAACGTTCATTTGCTTACTTGAGCTGTGGAACCTGGTCCCTGATGGGTACGGAGATAGATCATCCTGCGGTAAGTAGCCAGAGTCTGGCTTTGAACTTCACGAATGAAGGCGGGGCGGGTGGAACATTCCGTCTGCTGAAGAACATTATGGGCTTATGGATTTTGCAGGAAAGCATGCGAGAGTGGGACCGCCAAGGGCAGGGAATTAGCTATGATGCGTTATTGGCAAAGGCTGAACAGGCACCTCCATTTGCCAGTTTGTTTGATCCGGATGATGAACTGTTTATGCCAGCAGGAGATATGACGGCGCGTATACGTCAGTATTGCCGTGATACAGGGCAAGTGGTGCCAGAAGATCAGGGGGCTATTGCCCGGGCAATTCTGGAAAGTCTTGCATTGAAGTATAGAAGAGTCCTGGGATGGACGGAACAATTGTCGGGGCAGACGTTCAACGGATTGCATATGGTCGGAGGAGGTATCCAGAACCGCCTGTTATGTCAGTGGACTGCAAATTCCATTGGCAAGCCGGTATGGGCAGGTCCGGCAGAGGGAAGTGCCATCGGGAATATGGCCGTGCAATGGATGGCGAGTGGAGCTTTTAAAGATATCTGGGAGGCCCGTAAGGCCATTCGAGATTCATTTCCGGTAACTACGTATGAGCCGCAAGACAGGTCAATCTGGGAAGATGCTTACGGCAGATTTCTGCGTGTGACGGCTTCATCTAATTCACAAGCGGGGAGTGAGGTGTAACATGCTGGCAGCCGAGCGGTATGACCGAATTGTGGAGATGGTGAATGTAAAGGGCAGTATGCGTGTATCCGAGCTTAGTGAGCGCTGCCGGGTGACGGAGGAAACCATCCGGCGTGACCTGGATCGGCTGGAACAGGCAGGACGACTACGCCGATCTCACGGTGGTGCAGTGAGTGTGAAGGAAGATCAACCGGAGATCCCTTACCGGATCAGGGAGACAACCCATGCGGAAGAGAAAAAGCGGATTGCACAAGCGGCTCTGGCGATGATTAATCCGGGTGATCGCATTCTGTTGGATGCGAGCACAACGGCAGGTTATATGGCAGCGAACATGCCGGATTTCCCGCTGACGGTTTTAACCAACTCGATTCAAATCGCCACTGAACTCAGCAGCCGTGACAAGGTTGAGGTCATCTCAACAGGGGGCCAGTTGGCATCTCGCTCGTTGTCTTTTGTTGGGCCGCTCGCGGAGCGTTCTCTGGAAACGTATCACGTGGATAAAATGTTCATGTCGTGCAAAGGTGTACATCTCGAAGGTGGCGGAATCAGTGAATCCAATGAACTCCAGGCAAGGCTGAAGCAGAAGATGGTTGGCATATCCGATCAGGTCATCTTACTTGCCGATGCCAGTAAATTTGGTGTCCGTGCTTTTGCCCGAGTATCCGGGTTAAATGCAGTCCATACGATCGTTACCGATCAGCCATTGGAGGCTGAACAGACAGAACGTTTGAGCGGATACGACATAGGGATTATTACAGTTTAAGCTTTTAGAATTTACTAATATAAAATGAACTAAACATTTACACCAAACGGAGAGGACAGAAATAACTTGAAGAAGCGAAGCGTGGCCTTTATCCCCGGATTTTACCCTTTAAAAAGTAAATTTAAAAATCTGGGGATAACAGCGATCGGAAGGTTATTCTGTCATCGGAGTGTTCATTGTAAATATTCTTATTCAATATTTTTAGTCAATCATCTACTAATCAGTTAATAGGAGCGTGTAATTATGAAGGTCTCCTTATTCATTACCTGCCTCAGCGATGCCATCTATCCCCGAGTGGGGGAGGCCATGGTCAGATTGCTCGCCGCTCATGGCGTTCGGTTGGATTTTCCACCGGTTCAGACCTGCTGCGGTCAGCCTTCCTACAATAGCGGGTACTGGGATGAGACTCGGGTAGCGGCCAAGACAATTCTTGAAGCATTTGACGACAGTGATTTTGTGGTATGTCCTTCGGGATCGTGTACGTATATGATTCATCATTATCCCGAGCTGTTCGCGGATGAACCGGTGTGGCTGGAGAAGGCGAAACGATTGGAAGCCAAGGCCTATGAATTCACTCAATTCCTCGTTCAGGTACTCGGGATAACCGATCTGGGCGCACATTTTCCGCACAAAGTAACCTATCATCCATCCTGTCATGGCAGCCGTCTGCTGGGTGTAAAGGATGAACCGATGGCATTGCTATCCCAAGTAAAGGGACTGGAATTGGTTCCACTGCCGTTTGCTGAGGATTGCTGCGGGTTTGGGGGTACGTTTGCCATTAAAATGTCCGATATTTCGGGAGCGATGGTGACGGAGAAAGTTGATCATGTCAAAGAGACCCAAGCCGAAGTGCTGGTTGGTCTGGACATGGCCTGTCTGATGAATATCGCAGGTAATCTGCGTTATCGGAATGAACCGGTGCGTGTGATGCATCTGGCGGAACTACTGTATGAGGGGGTGCGAACAGGATGAGCCAACCGGGAGTTATGGATACGACGGTCAAAGAACGTGCCGGACTGGCCTTGAATGATGATTTTCTGCGTAAGGCGGTCAAATTCACAACAGAACGATTGCGTAACGGGAAGAAGTCGGCCTCAGAAGAACATGGAAACTGGGATGAATGGCGGGAACGTGGACGTCAGATTCGTCTGCATACGATTGCGCATCTGGATTATTATCTGAATGAATTTGTGAATAACGCCCGTGCGAACGGGGTCCATATTCATTTTGCAGATACATCGGTAGAAGCAGCGGCGATTGCACTCGATATTGCGGCTCACAAACAGGCGTCTACAGTGGTAAAGTCCAAATCGATGGTGTCGGAGGAAGTACATCTGAATCATGTGCTGGAGTCGGCGGGCATTGAAGCTATCGAGACCGACCTGGGTGAATACATCATACAGTTGGCAGGCGAAGCCCCATCTCATATTGTCATTCCAGCCATCCATAAGAACCGCTATCAGATTGCAGAGTTGTTATCGAAGGAAGCGGGTGAAATTCTGGAGCCGGACACAACGGTACTTGCCGGATTTGTTCGCAAAAAGCTGCGCGAGAAATTCCTTGAAGCAGATATCGGCATGACCGGCTGCAATTTTGCGATTGCAGAGACAGGTTCCATGGTTTTGTTCGAAAATGAAGGCAATGCCCGTATGGTATCCACTGTTCCAAAAACGCAGATTACACTGATGGGTATGGAGCGGATCATCCCGTCGTGGACGGATCTGGAGGTCATGGCAACCTTGTTGCCGCGTTCTGCAACAGGTCAGAAACTGACAATGTACATGTCAGGCATCACAGGTCCGCGTCGTACAGCGGATGCCGATGGACCAGATGAAATGCACATTATTATCGTGGACAACGGTCGATCCTTACAGCTCGGTGATCCTGAATTCCAGGAGTTGCTGAATTGTATTCGCTGTGGTGCTTGTCTGAATGCTTGCCCGGTATATCGTCATATTGGAGGTCATGCCTACGGCGGAACCTATAGTGGTCCGATTGGCGCGGTACTGACACCTGCACTCAATGGCAACATTGATGAATGGAACGATATTGCGGGTGCATCGAGTCTGTGCGGAGCCTGTTATGAAGCATGTCCAGTTAAAATTCCATTGCATGATATGCTCGTTTATCTACGCAGGCGTAAAGTGGAAGATGGCCATGGAAACAAAATGGAAAGCATGGGCATGAAGGGATTTGCTGCCGTTGTATCCAATTCCAAACGTTTCAGTGCGGCCATACGTCTGGGACAGATCGGGCAGAAGGCAGTTGTGCGCAACAACGGCATTTCTCTCAAGCTGGGTCCACTCAAAGGCTGGAACAATTATCGGGTTGCGCCAAGTCTCGCCAAGAAATCCTTCCGGCAACAATGGAACAAGCTGGATCAGGAACTGAACGAGGAGCAACAAGCCATGGATTCTTCCGTTCGCAGCCGTATGGAGCAGATTATTCGTGAACGAGAAGAAGGGGAGGGGAAGAAGCATGGTCACTGAACATCAGCAATGGCTTGCACAATTGGAGAAGAAGTCCATTGAGAAACAGGAGCAGTTTATGAATGACATTGCTTCGAAATTGAGAAGACCAAGGCAACGCCAAGCGCCGACCCAACCCTTTCGGGGAGCACCCGACTTTTGGACTGAATTGGAATGGGATGAAGAGAAGCGTATTCAAGCATTTACGGATAACTTTGTAAGTGTAGGCGCCCACATTGCCCGGGTTCAGAACATGGAAGAAGTGTCTCAATTTATTGCTAACAAATCTCATGAACTGAGTGCCAAATACATCATTCGTCAGAATGAAAAGGCATTACAGGATCTCGGATTGGAAGAGCAGCTTCCCGATGTGCAGATCTCAGTCTGGAATAGTCAAGCCGATGAGAACTGGAAGGTTCGTGCAGCTGAGGCTGATATCGGTGTGGTCATGGCGGATTATGCAACAGCATACACAGGCTCGGTTACTGTACTTTCTTCACCGGAAAAAGGTCGCTCGGTTAGTCTGTTGCCTACGGTACTCATCATCATTATTCCAGTAGACCGACTGTACACCAGACTGGGGGAGACGCTGGATCGATTTGACGAAGCGGGAAGAGAGAATCTTCCGGCAGGTATCCACTTTATTTCAGGGCCAAGCCGATCTTCCGATATTGAAAATGATTTAACCATTGGGGTACACGGACCAGGCATTGTATATGGTTTAATTATGGGTTAACGGTGTGCTGAGTGTGATGGCACATTATGATTTTGATAACTGTCCAAGATGCAGTATTTGACTGCTGAGGGCAGTTTTTTTATTTGGTCTATTATAGTTAAAAACTATTAAAATTATATTAATTATATATTTCACCTATTAATAGGGTGGGTGTATAATTCTTCTCAAAGAGAGAATTGATGTGAGATACAAAAGTGAAAGAGGAGGATGAATACAGATGAGTATATTTTCTTACCAAGTTCCGTTTATGGAGGGACACAACGGTGATTTTGCTGCTTTTAAAGGGAAGGTTCTGCTTATTGTGAATACAGCAAGTCGGTGCAGCTACTCCCGGCAATTCAGTGAACTTCAGCAGATGTATGAGAAATATGGTGATCAGGGGCTGGAGATTCTGGCGTTTCCATGCAACCAGTTTAACGAGAAAGAACCTGGCAGTAGCGTTGAGATTGCCGAGTATTGCAGGAGTCAGTTTCAGATCTCCTTTCCGATCCTCGAGAAGGTTGAGGTCGTTGGGCAATTCATGCATCCTTTGTTCCGTTATCTGATTGAAGAAGCGCCATTTCAAGGTTATGATCTGGACACGAAAGAAGGACAGTGGATGGACACCTTTGTGAAGGAGAAGCATCCAGAATTGTACCAAGGAGACGGGATCAAATGGAATTTCACCAAATTCCTGGTTGACCGCAGCGGGAACGTCCATGGCCGTTATGAAACGACAGTTGCTCCATTAGAGATGGAGTCGGCTATTCAGATTCTGTTAAAGAAATCATAAGTATATCTTAATCCCTGTCCTGAGGTCCTATGACTTTGGGACTGTTGAAGATTAGAACTGGAAATGTTAGGGTAAAAGAAGATAACGAAGTCCTCCATTTTTTTTATTCAAAAATGACCAATATACCATTTCAGTCAGTTGGTTCTTTGTTGGCTTTATCGTTATCTGGATGAAATGTGAAAAAGTGCAAAAAATAACTTGAATCTGTTGATCTGAAGAGTAAGTGTAATCGCGTCTGTAAATCAAGTCATTATTTTGTAGTTGTAGAACTCTTAACTTGGAAAGAAGGAGTGAGTGTCATGCCACCAATTTCAGTGCCTCAACCAAAAACATTTGGCCCACTGGGCAATTTGCCGCAATTGAACTTTGAAGAGCCGGTGCAGTCCCTGGTGAAACTGGCTGAAGAATATGGACCGATCTTTCGTATGGAGTACCCCGGGCGAAGTGAATTGTATATTTCCGGTCACAAACTGGTCGCCGAGGTAACGGATGAATCCAAATTCGACAAACGTGTGTGGGCACCCCTTGCGAAGGTTCGTGCTTTTGCAGGAGATGGGCTATTTACGAGTTGGACCGAGGAGCCGAATTGGAAAAAAGCCCATAACGTACTGCTGCCAAGTTTCAGTCAACGTGCCATGCAGGGATATCACAACAAAATGATTGATCTGGCTGTGCAGCTGGTTCAGAAATGGTCACGATTGAACCCGGATGAGACGGTTAACGTTCCGGATGATATGACACGTCTTACGCTCGACACGATTGGACTCTGTGGGTTCAACTATCGGTTTAATAGCTTCTACCGGGAAGAACCACATCCATTCATTACGAGTATGGTCCGTGCATTGGATGAATCCATGAGTTCATTGCAGCGACTGCGTCTGCAAGACAAGCTGATGATCACCAAAAAGAAACAGTTTGAACAGGATATCCGTTCCATGTTCTCTTTGGTGGATCACATTATTGCCGAGCGTAAAGAGAAACCGCAGGAAGGCGCAGATGATCTGTTGTCCCACATGCTCAGCGGCAAGGACCCGGAGACAGGAGAAACGCTGGATGATGAGAATATCCGTTATCAGATTATTACATTCCTGATTGCTGGACATGAGACCACAAGTGGACTGTTATCCTTCGCCGTTTATTATCTGATGAAGAATCCGGATACGCTGGCTAAAGCTCAAGCTGAGGTGGATCAGATTCTGAAAGATCCGGTTCCCACGTACAACCAGGTTCGCAATCTGAAGTACGTTCGTATGGTTTTGAATGAAGCCTTGCGGTTGTGGCCGACGGCCCCGGCATTTTCTCTGTATGCAAAAGAGGACACGGTACTTGCGGGTCAATATCCTTTGCAAAAAGGAGACAGCGTCAGTGTACTTATTCCCAAGCTGCATCGTGACCGCGAAGCCTGGGGAGACGATGTAGAGGAATTCCGCCCGGAACGGTTCGAAGATCCGAGCAAAGTGCCGCATGATGCCTATAAACCTTTTGGTAACGGTCAACGGGCCTGCATTGGTCAGCAGTTTGCACTTCAGGAAGCAACGCTGGTACTGGGGATGGTGTTGAAGCATTTTGACTTCATCGATCATTCCGATTATCAGTTAAAGGTGAAAGAAACGCTGACGCTCAAACCGGATAACTTCACCATTCGTGTACGTGCGCGTGGGGGGCAGCCAGTCATGGCCGTTCCGGGTGTAGCGGTCGAAGAACCAAAGCCGGTTGCCAAAAGAACAGAGCCGGATGCGGCCAATGCCCATCACACACCAATGCTTGTTCTGTACGGTTCCAATCTGGGTACAGCCGAAGGCATTGCACGTGAAATTGCCGATACCGCCAGATACCAGGGTTTCCGCAGTGAGGTCGCTGCGCTGGATGATCGTGTTGGCAAACTGCCAAAGGAGGGTGCCGTCATTATTGTCAGTGCATCCTATAACGGTCAGCCGCCAAGTAATGCCAAGATGTTTGTCGAGTGGATTGAACACGCCGATGCCAATGAATTCAAAGGTGTGCGTTTCGCCGTACTTGGATGCGGTGACCACAACTGGGCCAGCACCTATCAGCGTATTCCGCGTTTAATCGATGAACAGTTATCTTCCAGAGGAGCAGAGCGGTTATCACCGCTGGGTGAGTCAGATGCCAGTGGAGATTTCGAGAAACAGGTGGGGGATTGGACAGAGCAATTATGGCCGGATCTCGCACGAACGATGGGACTGAAACTGAACACAAGCTCCAATAGCGAACGCAGTTCACTATCTGTACAGTTTGTCAGTGGGCTCGCCGTAACACCGCTTGCGGATACGTATGATGCTCATGTGGCAGAAGTGCTCGAGAACAGGGAGCTTCACGACGCGGGCAGTGAACGCAGCACACGTCACCTGGAGATCAAATTGCCTGAAGGCATAACCTACAAGGAAGGGGATCACCTGGGCATTCTGCCGCAGAATCCACCGGAACTTGTGGAACGTGTACTTCGTCGATACGGGTTTACCGGAACGGAGCATCTCGTTCTGGATGCATCCGGTCGGAGTGCCGCACATCTACCATTGCATCAACCGGTTAACCTGTATGATCTGCTCAGTCATAGCGTCGAGCTTCAGGAGGCGGCAACTCGTGCGCAGTTGAGAGAAATGGCAGCATACACCGTATGTCCACCGCATAAGAAGGAACTTGAAGCGCTGCTTGATGAATCTGTGTATATGGATGAAGTGCGGAATAAACGGATCTCCATGCTGGATTATCTGGTGAAATATGAGGCATGTGAACTGCCGTTTGAGCGTTTCCTTGAATTACTGCCTTCATTAAAAGCCAGATATTATTCGATCTCCAGTTCACCGCGTGTGCAACCCGATCAAGCGAGTATTACGGTCAGTGTTGTGCGTGCCCCGGCATGGAGTGGACAGGGAGAATACAGAGGTATTGCGTCCAACTATCTGGCTAACCTGAAGTCGGGTGACGAGATCGTGATGTTCACGCGGACACCGGAATCCGGGTTCCAACTGCCGGAGGATACACAGGTTCCCGTCATCATGGTAGGCCCGGGTACAGGGGTTGCTCCATTCCGAGGTTTCTTGCAGGCAAGGCATGTATTGAAGGAACAAGGTCAAGAGGTTGGCGAAGCCCATCTGTACTTTGGATGCCGGAATCCCGAGCATGATTATCTGTACAAAAATGAATTGGAAGCAGCCCAGCAAGAAGGGCTTGTGAAGCTTCATACGGCCTTCTCCCGTGTAGACGGGGAGGAGAAATGTTATGTACAGCATCTGATGAGAGACGATGCTCAGCATCTGATTCCTTTGTTTGAAGAGGGTGCGCATCTGTATATCTGCGGTGATGGCAGCAAGATGGCACCTGATGTGGAAGCTACACTCCAGCAGGCATACGCTGATATTCATGGCAAGTCCGCGAAGGAAGCAGAAGATTGGCTCAATCAGCTTCAGCAGGAAGGTCGTTATGCCAAGGATGTATGGACAGGAATCTGATGTACACATGTGAAGGGTCAGCTTGATCCTTAACTGGCTGAGCGGTGAGATACAGAAGCAGTTCTGTTCTCACCGCTTTTTGACATAAAATGATTCTTCAGCAGATGAGTGGTTGCATGGGTTATAATTATATATTGGAAGGGAGCACCCGTATGCAGACATTTGGGAACCATTGTATGGCTTGCGAAAAGAACCAGCTTTACTTCCGCCTGCAAGGCCGTTTCAGGTTTTTTCTTCCGGTGGTTGGCCGATAGATCGACTCGATGCTGGAAAGAGGAAATAAAATACGGGAAGGGACTCTGCCTTTTCCCTGAAGTTCAAGATAATCCAGTCCCACGCCCACCAGTCTGATATTGTTAAATGCATTCCTGGAAGGGAAAGTCGTGCGGATTCCCACTCGGACGCCTCGCCGTGTTCGAGGAATATCGAATACCCGAATGGAATTCAGACTAAGTGGAATGAATAACTGACGGTTTACTTTGATAAACTGCCTTGGATAGACACGACGAATACGTCCCGGTTCCAGCCCGGATAGTGGAGTATTCAGTTCTGCAAGGTGCCCCTGGAGTTGTGCCAGGCGCTGCTGAAGTGTTTTTCCAGTATGGAGATGCTGCCAGCTCATAAGTATTCCTCCGTTCGCCATTTGTACCTAGTATATGAAGGAACGGGGTAGGAAGGTGTACGTTTGATAGCCCATGTTCGTTACGGCTAACGGGGTTTCATTTTATAATAGAGGAGTGATTCAAATGATCGTAGAGATGTATAAAGACCTCATTCAGGATGAGCGTGGCAATTATTATCTGGCAGTACAGATGGATGGCAATGAGCTTACACTCGTTAATGCATTCGTCGAAGCGGCATTCACACCTGAACTGATCTACAATGAAGAGTTCCGTGCCAAGCATAAGGAGATGGAAGGCGGGTTTGTAGGCAAAATTGCGATGGACCTGCTAAGGCACGATGTGGTCATGGGGATGAAGCAAATCGACCGAAAACTGTTGAACCTGTCAGAAGTTGAGCAGCAGTTCACGGTAAATTATATTGATACGATTGAATTTTATCGTCATCCGGCGTGGCAACGGAAGATGTAAGGTAAACTCATCTCCTCTGTAACCAGAGCGAGAATGATTTCCGCAGTGGTAGTCAATTTCTATCTTGTGTCCTTATGAATAAGAAATAAAGAAATGTAAACGCGCAAAAGGGAAAAGCGCAAGTGCAGGGGCAGTAAACCTCCGCAACTTGCGCTTTTTGCATACAAACCATTAACGATACGTAGGATAGATGATGCCAATATCGCGCTCGGTTTTCAAATTTCCATCAGCATAACGCTGCATTTCATTGCCTTTGATCTGAATCGGAATGCGCTTTCCTTGATAGTAAAGCTCTCCCTCGACGGTGCGGACGCTCATTCCAATAACGCCTTCCAGATGTCCACTATGATCCGTCACCAGTCGAATCCCTGACGGGCCATCCAGATGAACCTTGCCTTCCAGATATACCGTCATGCGATCAGGGGTGTTGACCAATTCATATCCTACTCCGTTGACTTTTCGGCTATAAGCCGTGTTGCCAGATACGACCTCGCCATGATCCATATCGATAGGGAGTAGACCGGTAAACCAGAGCTGATTCGATCCAACAGGCATAATTCCGCATAAACGCTCCACATAATCGAGAAGACAAAGGATAGTAGGTGAGTATGTCTCGGTAAAACCTTGTTCGCCGGTCCATGGGCTGAGTACCTGACCAAAACGCTTATCTTTGGATAGAGCGGACAAGATAGGCTGCATTACCCAGGTTAGCTCCACATATCGATGATGATACTCAAATGCGTGTGGTGCCCGAATCAGACTCAGAAAATTGGATGCCCCTCCCCAGCTGTTATAGGAGGAAAAGGGATCAAATCTGGGGTCATCCATTGAAATTGATGTAAATGGGTATTTTGCGAAAAACTTGCTTGTATTCAACAAGTACCGACGCAGTAGATTATCGAACAATTCACGGTTGCCCACCTCGCAGGCCATCACGCGGAGCAGCACATCGGATTGCACTCTGACGAATTCGTCATTGCGATCCCGATCATAGAAGAACATATCCTGTTCGTCGTAACAATAACGGAAGAGACGTTCCAGGGTGGACTCGGCTTTGGCTTTCCAATCCGTTCCCGACTCCCCCAACTCCTCAGCCATGCGGGACAGATACATGCGCTGACAATAGATATTGGCAGTCAGATCTGGTGCCAGAAAAGGCAGAATCGGAGAATCCGGGTGGTAGGCAGAAGCATCATTCATATAAGGTGTATCCGGAACATGCCAGAATCGGGGGGATAAGTCATGTCCAGTGTCAAACGTACTGAAGGCCTCTACACAGCCGCTTCCTCGGGTATTACGGTTGCGGGCAATCCACTCATCGTAACGAACCATAGCCTTATACATGGTGTTCAGGAAAGGCGACTGCTTGCCATGATTGTCATGAAGCTGATAGTGGTTCCATACACTGCGTGCCAGTGGAGTGACCAATTGGATTTGCCGGAAAGAGGGCCCGTTTGCCGTAAGTTTATACGGAAGCAATCCATCATCTCTTTGCTGCTCGGCTAATGCGAGGTACGTTGTTTCGGACACGGAAGGAAGCAGGCGAGACAGCAGCTCCGCATTGATGGTACCTGTACTCTCTAACCAACATCCCAGATAGATGCCACCTTCTTGTAAAATGGGATCGCTGTCTCCCATGGGCAGGATGCAAGCAAGCAATTTTTCCACTGCTGCATAATACGTAGCTTCCATTCGTCCGCCCGATGCTGCAAACCGGACACCCGACGCATGCCATTCCTGTAATAATTGCTGATCTTCCGGTTTAACAGGCTGAACTTGATCCATGATCGACATGTTGCGCAGACGATTCAGTATCTCTTCTGTCATATGTTCCTCCTCTCAGCTTCTGCTTATTGATTGGACTCAAAGATGCGAACGGTCCCGTTATAGAAGTCGGAGACAGCCTTCTCCACACTTTTTCGTCCAAATCCAATCTCCTGATTCGTCGTCTGAGCTAACTTGGAGAACTCTGCAAATCCCGGCGGGTTGTAGCTTACGTCAAAAGGTTCAGTCTTCGTAGCTTCAGAGACAAGATTTGTATAGTTATAGACAATCTCCTCCACAGGGCCTGCACCTTCCTGAAGAAGAGTACGATTGGCTTCCGTAACGGGCACGCCGCGGTCATTACCGAGGATTTTAGCTGCTTCCGGATCATGAATCCAGAAGTCCATTAACATTGCCACTTCCTTCGGATGTTTGGTATTTGCGTAACCTGATAATCCCTGACTCGACTCAAATACAACACCCGTTCCCTTAGGACCTCGTGGTACAGGGAAAAGAACCAAAGGGTCTTCCGTCAAGCTCTGGAATGCAGCGAGCTGGTTGGATGGCAGTAGAGTCATGGCTGCTTTGCCTGTGATTAACAGGGATTTACTGGTATCATCATGCGGGTTGGAAACCTGCAATTCCGGTGTGACTACACCGCCGGATGCCGAAGTCTTCTCCCAATACTGGAACCATTCCAGAATGTCTTCCTTGGCGAATCCAAGTGTACCGTTTTTCATGTCATACAGTTGTTTACCCCGTTGTTTTAGAAAAATATCCATCCCGTCGACGGTGAAATTATAGGTTCCATAGAAGCCGTCCCCGAGTTTGTCGGATAACTCCTTGCTGATGGCGGCATAGTCCGCCCAGTCCCAATCGGAAGCTGGCAAAGGCACGCCGGCTTTCTCAAAGAGTGCCTTGTTAACAATAATTCCTCTTGCGTTGGCACCGGCAGAAATATGTTGCAGCTTCCCGTCGAGACGTCCGTATTCGATCATAGTTTCATCCATACCATCCAGATTCAGTTCGTTGCCAACATATGGGTCTAGGTTAAGGAGGACATCTTTTTTGGCATAATCAACGACATTTCCACCGAGGAAAAAGATATCCGGTGCTGTGCCTGATGCCAACTGGGTATTCAGCTTGTCGAAATATCCAGAGGAGGGTGCAAATTCACCTGAAATTTTAATTTCCGGGTGTTTTGCCTGAAAGATCTTGAGGGCTTCATTCGTAATATCTGCCCGTTTCTGGTCACCCCACCACATGATGCGAAGTTCGACCTGCCCGCCTTCGGTAGTTCCATTATCATTACCATTGCCTGCATTATTAGTAGCACCTGTATGGTCTGTTCCAGAGCAAGCTGTTACGAATAACAAAAGTGAAGTGATTATACCAATCATGAAACGTTTGAACATGGTGAATCCCCCTGACTATGGATAATGAGAAACGTGTTGTTACTTCAGACCTGTTGTTGCAATGCCTTCAAGGAAATATCGCTGAAACAGTAAAAAGATGATGGTCACGGGAAGCAGTGACAGGGTAGACATGGCGAGCAATGCGCCCCAATCGGATTGTCCTGAGGGGTCAAAGAGAGACCGGATGCCCAGCTGCACGGTGAACAGATCAATTTTGCTCAGATAGATCATCTGGCTGAAAAAGTCATCCCAGCTCCACAGGAAGGTGAAGATGGCTGTTGTAATCAGTGCCGGAACGAGCAGAGGCACTACGATTCTGAAAAAAATCTGTGATTGCCCGCAACCGTCAATGGTTGCACTCTCGTCCAGTTCCCGCGGTATACCGCGTATGAATTGAACCATGAGCAAGATGAAGAAAGAATCCTGCGCGAGCCACTTGGGCAGAATCAATGGGAAATACGTATTAATCCATTGAAGCTCATTATAGAGAATGTACTGGGGCACCAGAGTAACATGGTAAGGCAACATAATCGTGATCAACATCATGCTGAACCACAGGCCTTTGAATCTGAACTTCAATCTGGAGAAAGCAAAGGCTGCAAGGGAACAGGAGATCACATTACCCAGCACACTCATGACCGAGATCAGAACGGAGTTGCCGAAGAAACGGCCAAAGGAGATGCCCTGCAGACCTTTCCAGCCATTAATATAGTGCTCCAGCGTGAAGCTGGTTGGGAAAAGACTGCCACTGGTGAAAATGAGATGGTTCGGTTTAAACGAACTGAGAATTAACCATAGCACAGGATATAACATCAGCAGACCGAAAAGTATAATTGCGGCATGCCTCCCGGCCTGAACTAATTGTCGTTTGATTGGCATATGCATTACCTCCCCTCCTGATTATCCCCGTAGAACACCCAAAATCGGGATGTAACAAAAACGATTGCGGTGAATACTCCGATAATGACCAACATGATCCAAGCCAGAGCCGAAGCATAACCCATATCAAAGAACGAGAAACCTTTCAGATACAGATACAAGGTATAGAACATTGTTGCGTCAAGTGGGCCTCCGCGACCATCCCCGATCACGTAAGCGGGTGTAAACGCCTGGAATGAATTGATCATGCTCATGATCAGGTTAAAAAAGATAACGGGGGAGAGCATGGGCAGGGTGATTCCAAAAAATTGACGTATCTTTCCCGCTCCATCGACATCGGAAGCTTCATACAAGTCTGCCGGGATCTGTTTCAGACCCGCAAGAAAGATAACCATGGCAGACCCAAATTGCCACACGGATAGGGTGATGATGGTATAAACCACATAATCCGGATGTGCAATCCAGGACGGACCAGAGATGCCAAACCAGCTTAGAAACTGGTTGACCAGTCCGTTCCCCTCAAAAAGTTGCCGCCAGACGATTGCAATCGCGACGCTGCCGCCCAAGAGGGAAGGGATGTAATATACAGTCCGGTAGATGCCGAGGGCTCGAATACCTTTGTTCAGCGCCATCGCTACCAGTAGAGCAAAGGCAAGCCTTAGTGGGACAGATAAAAAAACATAATAAAATGTCAGCCCCAAGGACCTGCGAAAAGTATCGTCCTCGGTAAAAATGTGAACATAGTTGCTAAGTCCGGTCCAAGTCGGTGATGACAGCAGATTGAATTTGGTCATGGATAAGTATAGGGACGCAATCATCGGTCCCAGTGTCAGACAGAAGAGTCCGATCAGCCAGGGCAGAAGAAACAAGTAGGCTGTGGTATTCTGCTGACCGTATAAGGGCTTGGTCTTTTTTTCCATCATGTGCCTCCCTTCTGAATCGATAAAATTCAAGGTTACTCACTGTGAATCCGCTTACAACATGCGGCGTTCTCTGGGTAACCACATCATACCGGGGAAGGGGAGAAGCTTGAATCTTATTTCTTCGGATCATGGTTATCGATTTTTTCGGAATGCTGCAACCGATAGTCTGAAGGACTCATGTTGAACATTCTTTTGAATTTCGAACTGAAATAACTTGGCGAACTGAAACCTGTCAGTTCAGTAATATCCCATACCGTTAATTGAGTATCCTTCAGCAGTTGCAAGGCATGTTTCATCCGAACACCCGTCACATATTGAACAAAAGAGGTACCTGCCCCTTCCTTAAACAATTCGGAGAAATAGGTAGGGTAATAGTTGAATCGTTCAGCAAGTAACGTCAACGTGAGCTCCTGCATATAGTTCTCTTCGATATATCGCTTGGCTAACTCTATAACCGTCCCATCCCCATTTTCCGAAGGAAGTTGTCGACCCAGTAAGTCTTGAGCCCATTGCATTAATAAGCGTTCTGCTTGATCTGGCGTCTTAAGCCACAGTATCCATTCCGGGGCCATAGGATAATCCATCAACAGTGAAATTTGAAAAATACTTCGTGTCATTCGGGAGGGAGAGAGCTGGAATGCCTCGTGAATCTCCTTGTGGATGATGCTGCGGAAGGAGTCCAGTTCCCCACGAATGAGGCAGCGATGCAGCGTACGTGTCGTTTCCTCAGGCAGTAATGGACTATAGTCTGTTCCTGCCTGAGGGTTCAGCCCGCTGCCAGCCCGTTCAGCTGAATTCCAAGCCAGAAGGGAATGGATATAACCTTCTTTCCAGTGCTCAAGTCCAGATACAGATCGTCCAATCCCAACCCTAATATTCATGGAAAAAACGGATGCCGTAAGTTCCGCGAGCTGCTGGATGAATTCGTGTTGAACACCGTCTGGTGTCATGAAATGCATGATCCCTGCGTGTGCCGAATCATGAAATACCTGGACATTGTCTGAATCAGACTGGGCGATTTCATAACATACCATCTCAAAAGGAAGATGCATCTGCTCGTGTAAGCGATCTTCTCGAAGATCCTGCTTGTCCGAGTGACTTATACTGGCGGTGATGAAACAGACCTTCTGATCCTGCCATGATTCGAGATGGAACAATCTCAGCCGTTCTGGCATGGAGGAAGGCGGTAGGCGATTGCCTTTGACGAGATCAAGAAGGAAACGTTCTTTCATTTCCCGGTAATACTGAGAGAGTCGCCATTGCAACAATTCGGAATCGCCTCGCACTTTACGTTGTTCATCCAGATCCGCTTTGATTTTGCCTAAAGTGGCTTTTAGTTCATCCCGGGTTACAGGCTTCAGTAAATAATCCATCACCTGGCTACGGACACCTGCTCTGGCATATTGAAAATCTTCATAACCCGTGATAATGATAATCTGAATGGAAGGGTTATAACTGCGACAGACATCCAATAATCGGACGCCATTCATGACAGGCATATTCATATCGGTAATCAACAAGTCAAAATGTTCAGATTGTAAAAGTTCATCCGCTTCGATTCCGTTAGCGGCTTCTCCTGTTATGGCAAAGCCCATGCCATGCCAATCGACTTTCAATTTCAACCCTTCGCGAACTTCAATCTCGTCATCTGCGATTAATACGTTGTACATCATATTCCTCCTGTACGGGTAGAGTCAGTTCAATACATGCGCCACTGCTCTCATCGTTCATCATATGAACCGTGAATAAGGCACCATAATGCAGGCGGCAACGAGCAATCACATTGCCAAGTCCAATATGCCAGCCTTTATTAAGCAATATGGATTCCAATGAGGGGGAAGTATCAGGGTGATTCATTTTATGGATTATCTCTGCTGGAATACCCGGTCCGTTGTCTGAAACGCGGATTTGCAGACGATCATACAGCCGGTTGATCCGTATTTGTACCTGAGCTGTTGTCTGATGCTTGAAGCTGTATTTCACTGCATTTTCAATAAGTGGCTGAAGAATAAACTTGATGATGACCATGGAGTTCAGTGAGCCTTCCTTTGTTATCGAAATGTCGAGCTTATGACCGAAACGGGTCTGCAAAATGGAGATATAACGCTGCACATAATCCAGCTCTTCCATTAGGGGAACAAGATCGTCATTGGTGTTAATGGAAAAGCGCATCATTTTACCCAAATCCTCAATGACCTGAACCGTATCATCCGTTCTACGCTGAATGGCAAGACTGCTTACCAGCTCCAAGGTATTAAACATAAAATGCGGATTAATCTGTATGAGAAGTGCTTTATACTCTGCTTGCTGGCGAAGCAGCTTCAGCTCGAATTCATTCTGGATATGCTGCCGCAGCTGACTGATCATATAACGGAAGGTAAAGATGACATAACTGATCTCGCTCTTTACATTTTTATCTGGAGGCAGAATTGAATCCGCTTGGTCAAAAGCACCTCGTTGAACCTGTCTCATGGCCAGCACCAGTCTGGTCAAAGGTTTGGTTACACCGTGGGATAACCAGGCAGCCGCCAAGAGGGAGACCAGAATCAGGACAATTGTCACCACCACAATCGTGCTTTGGAGCTTATGGAGAGAGAGATACATTTCCTTTTCAGGTGCCAGACCTGCCAACATCCAGCCGGTACGTCCCAGTTTCTTGAAAACAAGGATGTCTCGCTGTCCTTCATGGTTGGTGAGGTATGCCACACCGGATTTGAGCGGGCTGTTTCGAAACCGATCGATCTCTGCGGTAGCTACAACACCTAACGCGTTTACCTGCTGTGAGAGAATAGGATTTCCTTGCTCTCCCAGTAGAAAAATAGTGCTATTCTCCGCAAGATGTATGCGACGGAGCGGTTCCAGAAAATAGGATTCACTGACATTCACCTTCATGACACTCTGCGCTGTAGCATGATGAAAGGTGCCAATGGGCATCAGCAGACTGACCACCGGGTTACCATGATCTCTGACACGTTCATGTTGATCGGTGTGTGCAGGTAACCAGCGTTCCCCCAACGTGTAGAAATTCGTATACCAGGATTCTTGTACAAAGGCAGGGTCATATGTCACCTGATTCTCGCTGCCAATTCGCAGTCCATTCCGTCGATAGATGGATACATCCGAGATACTGGTGTAACTGTTGGTTGCCTGAGTGAGGAAGCGGCTCATCGCGAGGTTGGCCAGCATCTTTTCTCCTTCCGGAAGGTTAGGATCACTGATCGCGTTATCCCAGTTCTTGCCCATATCACTGTTGAAAACAAGTGAGGCGACATCATAGATCTGCATCTGCACCATGTCTACGTATGAACCGTATTCCTCCATTTTCTCAAGAGCAGAGGATTCGATGTAAGAGCGAATGACCGTGCGAGATTCCTTGAAGAGCAGGTAGGAGAGTGTACCAAAAGCGAGGACAAACAGGACAACGATAAAGGCAATCAGGCGGTTTTTTAAAGAGAAGAACATGGATTTCCTCCTTCTAGCGAGTCAACTTGTGTGCAGGTTAATTATAAAAATATAAAAAAGACTGCGTAATATGCGCAGCCTTAAAATGAAATTAATAATGTAGTGAAGACCTGGGAGACTTAGAACCGAACCAGATTATTGACGTTGACAGGCAAGCCTGTGGCAATGGCACGATTGGCCGCAATCCCAGTCAGAATGGATCTGGCACCGTCCACGTGATTAGCAGCACGATGGAACGGATCTTCTACAGGCTCTCCAAACAGATCATTCAGCAGAACCGGGTCACCTCCGCCATGTCCACCTGCTTTTTCTTCCACTTCAACCTCATATGGCGCACCGAACATCGGAAGGACCCGCAACGTTTTACCGATCAGAGCACCTTCTTTACTTTTGTCACCTAATGAATTGACATAGGATTGTTCCACAATGTTCATCTCAATCCGGCCTTTGGTGCCGTTAATGGCAATACGGTAACCTTCCCATGGCTGATAGGCAACGAGGGAGTACGTCAGAATGGCTTTGCTCCGATACTTCACAAGAACACCCATTGTATCCTCAATGTTGATACCATCCCCAAATACACTCTGATCCCGCTGATAACCATCTTCTGATTCGGCATCCAGATACATGGACTTCATATGTGCGTCTGAATCCAAATGCAGTGCAAAAGGATCTTCCTTCGCGATCGGGTTGCCAGTTGCTCGATTGTAGAACTGCGTTACACCACGTTCTTCTGCGTTTTCTCTGCCGTAAAACATCAGATCACCGAATGCAAACACGGTCTCCGGTTGCGAGCCGATCCAGAAATTCACCAAATCGAAGTGATGGGTGGATTTGTGAACGAGCAGTCCTCCGCTGTTACGCTTGTCCCGATGCCAACGGCGGAAATAATCTGCCCCGTGGCGGGTATTCAGCAGCCATTCAAAGTGAACGGACGTGACTTTTCCGATGGTATCATTCAGAATAAGTTCCCGAATCTTCGTATGGTGCGGCGCATAACGGTAGTTAAAGGTAACTCTGACGTTCTGGCCAGTGCGCTTGACTGCATCCAGAATGTCCTGGCATTTCTCCTCATCGATCGTCATTGGTTTCTCGGTGACAACGTCACAACCCAGTTCCATCGCGCGAATGATGTACTTGTGATGGGTACGGTCAACGCTGGTTACGATGACATAGTCAGGCTTCTCGTTCTCAATCATCTGATCAAACTGATCCGCAGGATAGGTGGGTACCTCTGGATAATCGTACTTTTCCTTCAGCAGTTGATTCGCGTAATTCATGCGGACTTGATTTATATCACAAAAGCCGACAAGCTCGGAAGTATCCCTGTAATCCCGGGTTAATGCACCATAAAAGAATTCCGCACGGCCGCCGGTTCCGACTAATACATAACGTTTCTTGCTACTCATGTCTATCGCCTCCTTGAATATAGCTTTAGACTATAACAAGGGAGTACTTCTTTCGCCGCATTTTATGCGTAACCGCTTTCAAATGCCGCATATTTTGCTATAATTTATGGAAAGGAGAGAGGCCGACATGACAGAACCTTTCAGTGCAGATTTTCATGATCCCACGGATTTACTACATATTGAATATGATCGTCGCATTGGATATTTCTCGATGACGGATGACCACCTGCATGATCATTATGAGTTGTATTACCTGTTGTCTGGCGAGCGTATCTATTTCATCAAGGATCGGACCTATCGGGTAAAGGCTGGTGACCTGGTGTTTGTTGACCGCAATACGGTTCATAAAACATTGGAGAGCGGCATGCCCGACCATGAGCGGATGGTGCTGTATTTGAAGCCTGAGCTTTTTGCAGCCATGGCTATTTCAACGGAGTTAGTCGAAGCTTTGAAGGAGCCCTTCTGCTGGGAGATTCCTATTATAAGGTTTCCTTCACAGGTCACGGAGGTATTGGAGCGGATGGTGAGCGAAATGGTGGATGAAATGCTTCGTCCCCAGCCGGGAAGTAACCTGTTGCTTCGTCACCGGGCTATTGAATTGTTGCTGCAAGCCTATCGTAATCAGCACCTGGGCAGGTTATGCTCCGATGATCGTGAGCCGGTGCTTCATCCCAAGACACAGGCCGTCGTGCGTTACCTGAATGAGAACTATCAGAAGCCACTGACATTACCGGAGGTGGCGGGTATGTTTCGCATTAGTCCGCATTATCTGAGTCGATTGTTCAAACAAACAACGGGGTTTACCTTCAGTGATTATCTGAATCTGTTACGGGTGAAGGAAGCACAGCGTTTACTGCGAGAAAGTGAGGAATCCATTACGGATATTGCATGGCTTGCCGGATTCAGTAACTTCTCTCATTTTGGCAAAATGTTCAAGCGTACTGTTCAGGTAGCACCAAGAGTCTACAGGCAGGAATATAAGGAGTCAGGTTCCGTTAGAACCCTAAAAGAAGGAGAGAATATACGATGATTGAAACGAGATTGAATGAACTGGGGATCATTTTGCCACAGGCCAGCGCCCCCGCAGCAAAATATGCGAATGCCGTTATTGTCAATGGCATCATGTATGTATCCGGTAAAGGACCAGATATCCCCGAACGTGGCAAACTGGGATCAGACTTTACAACAGAACAGGGATATGATTTTGCCCGGAATGCCGGACTGGAGGTGCTCGCTGTCGTTCGAGATGTGCTGGGTTCACTGGATCGGGTGAAGAGAGTAGTTAAAGTACAGGGCTTTATTAATGCGTCCGCTTCGTATCAGGAGCATCATAAAGTGCTGAATGGATTCTCGGATCTGATGATGGAGGTATTCGGGGAACAAGGCGTGCACGCCCGTTCAGTATTCGGTGCAGTGTCCGTGAGGGACAACTTGCCCCTGATCATTGATTCCATATTTCAGGTGGAGGAATAGGTAACCATGACAGAGTCGTCTTCATTTAATCCGATGATGTTAACGATCCCCGAGAGCTTTCATACGGAACGTCTCACGATTCGTGCACCGCAGTGGGGGGATGGCCAGGCTGTGAATGAAGCGGTCCGTGAGAGTGCGGAACAGCTGCGGTTATGGTTGCCTTTTGCCGAGAAGATCCCTTCATTGGAAGAGTCTGAAGTGACGGTTCGCAAAGCAAGGCTGCGATATCTGGAGCGTACCGACATGATGTTACATTTGCGTGATAGGCATACGGATGAATTCGTAGGCAGCAGCGGGTTACATCGCATCGACTGGAATGCACGCTGTTTTGAGGTCGGTTACTGGATTCGAACATCGCGAGCTGGTGAGGGTCTGATGACAGAAGCGGTGAAAGGGATAGAGCAATTTGCCATTACTCATCTGGAGGCAAACCGGCTGGAGATCCGCTGTGATGCCCGCAATGTGCCAAGTGCCAAAGTAGCGGAACGAGCGGGTTATACACTGGAAGGTATACTGCGCAAGATGCGGCGGGACAGTACAGGTACGCTGGTTGATTGTATGGTTTTCTCCAAAGTCAGAGGCAGTGAGTTCGAGTAAAGGGAGGGTAGATATGGAGCGAATTGGTCAGGGAAGAACTGCGGTAATCTATGTGTATTCGAACGAGCACATTATGAAGTTATATCGAATGGATTTTCCACTCGAAGCAGTCTAGAATGAATACAACATTGCCTGATCAACAGCAGATCTATCATGGCGATTTTCCCCCCGATAATGTTATGCTCAAGGAGGCCCGCGACTCGTACTGGGTTATCGATTGGATGACTGGCATGGCGGGAGATCCCGCGGGTGATGTGTCTCAAAGCTGGGTAATATTAATGAGCGACACATTGTCGGAAGATACAGAGTCAGTTATACAATCGTTCAACTTCTATAAACGAATCTAACTATATTATATAAAAAGGTAGAGAAAGAGAGAGAGGGGACTAATTCATGCTGCATTCATTAAAGGCCATACAATCATACAAGTCAGGTAACACGCCGGAAGCCCAGCAGCAATGGCTGCAACTGCTGGCAGCAGCAGAGAAGCCCCATATTAACCTCGAGCGCATTCATTCCATTGCCGAACTTGAGGGAACAAATCCGGTGCTGGAATACACCGAGCGTACACTTCACGTACTGGAAAAGCTTCAGGTTTCTTTTTGGGTGAGAGAAATACTGGAGGACGTATTAATCTGGTCAGAGACGGCGAAGGCCGGATCACGGGAGCAGCGGCGGGTATGGCAAAAGCAGGGCGTTAACTTGTTTGTACACAATGTGGGGTCGGCTCAGTTATATGATCTATTCGCAGGCGCAGAGCACCTGGATAATGACATCGGTAAGACCAAGGAGACGAGTATAAATCAACCTGGTTCTCCGGGCGATTCCTTAAGTAAGAATGCGGATATAAGCGAGCATGATACGCTGAGTACACCCACTCCAAGGCATGAGATTATACGTACTCTAATTGCTACGCATGGACTTATTGGTCAATACATACGCGGAGAGATTCCATTTGCCGAGAATGCTTCGCTCCACGCCTTAATCGTCAAAGGATGGCTTAGTACAGATGAACTGCACACCATACTGATGGCATTAAATGAGTGCATTATTGCAGGTGTTGATCCAGCGTTATGGAATCAGGTTCAGGCTGAGGTGCAGCGCATTATAGGCTGGATTATCGTTGGACCGGATCATGAAGACTGGAGCGTGAAGGAACGGTTATCCCGCTTAAGAAGTTCATCCATTCGGCAGGGAGAAGCTATGGATACGGCTTACGCCAAGCTCCAAACGGAACTGGATGTGGAACAGGCGCTGGCTCCGCTGGCTCATCGCACATTATGGTATGTGGAGTCGGCCATGCAGAATTTTTCGTTGCAGGAGATGGTGAAAGTGTTCCTGTTGACGCTTCGCAGCGAGAGTATGAATCCCACATCCATGGAGAGCCGATCTGAAATCGTTCGCCATATCAGCTTCGAACCATTAATGAATACGATGTATTACGATTACAAGGGCGTCAAGAAGCTCAATATTTACAAGAAACGAATGATTGAAAAATATTTGGAACAGTATTCGTGGGAACAGATTACGGCAGGGGAGCAGATCGTCTATCCCCATCTAACCCATCGCATTGAGCCTCATGCGGATCTGCCGGATACACTGTTTGTGACCTTTGAATTTTCTCCCGCAGCCGAGAAGCTGATTGCATTCTGTATTGAAGCGGAAAAGTCACCGTTATATGAGAAGGCTGTGTTGCTGTTATTTGACCTGTTCGGATTACGCCGGGATGCCTATGACCGGTTCCACAACGAAGAAACGTATTTGTCCGATATGAACAGCTCCGGTGATTACAAAAAAGTACTGCTCGACTACATCGTTGGTAAACGGGTACTTGATATTGGCCCAGGTGGAGGAATTCTACTGGATCTGATTGAGCAGGAAAAACCGGAAGTGGAGCCGATTGGTATCGATATCTCAGCCAATGTCATTGAAGCGCTGGAGCGCAAAAAACAGCGTGAAGGACATCGCTGGCAAGTCATGAAGGGCGATGCCCTGCAACTGGAGCAATATGTGCAGCCAGGCACAGTGGATACGGTTATTTTCTCATCCATTCTGCATGAGTTATATTCATATATTGAACTGGACGGTCGAAGATTTAATTCCGATACGGTTGTGGCAGCGCTGAGAAGTTCATTCCGTGTACTGTCACCTGGAGGAAGAATTCTGATTAGGGATGGTATCATGAGTGAACCGGAGGCACAGAAGCGCCGTATTCGTTTCCTGGAAGCGGATGGGATACGCTGGCTGGAGCGATATGCAGAGGATTTTCAAGGGCGTGCAATTCAATATGAGCGGATCTCAGACAACGAAGTAGAGATGCCGATCAACGATGCGATGGAATTTCTCTATACCTATACGTGGGGGGAAGAGGCATACGTGCATGAAATTCAGGAGCAGTTCGGTATTTTTACACCGACCGACTATAAGAACTGTATTCTAGAAGCGCTAGGCGAACAAGCCGAGATGATCATCTTCGAACATTTCCTTCAGGACGGTTATACGGAAGCACTTGGAGAACGAATGATCTTCATGAAGGAAGATGGCTCTCCTGCGCCTTTGCCAGACAGTACCTGCCTGATTGTCATTGAGAAGAAGAAAGGATTAGCGGTTGGATGATGAGTGAGGCCAGTACGTTTTTGTATTTTGTCAGACATGCGGAGTCTCGATATGTTGAAGGACAGGAACGCGAGCGTGGACTGACAGAACAAGGTCATCAAGATGCGGGAACGGTTGCCAGTCTGCTGCAAGGGGAGCAGATTCAACTGTTCTATTCCAGCCCTTACAGGCGTGCAGTGGATACAATTCAGATTCTGGCAGATCGGTCAGGTGGAATTGTGGTGACAGAGGAGGATCTGCGTGAACGCCAGTTATCAAGTTCGGATGTGAAGCATGATAATTTTCGTGAAGCCAAGCAGCAGTTGTACCGTGATCCTACGTATGCGTATTCAGGTGGGGAGTCTGGTGAACAGGCTCGCTCAAGGGCAGTAGCGGTAATCGAGAAAATTTTGGATAAACATGCGGGTCACAAGGTAGTCATCGGAACCCATGGAGATGTAATGACGCTTATTTTTCAACATTATGATGCTTCCTACGGTTACGATTTCTGGGAGAAGACTACGATGCCGGATATCTATAAGTTGCAGTTTGACGGAATGCACAAGTTGGTCCAGGTCACCCGATTGTGGGAGTGACAGGTTAATATATGAGAAATGCATTACCAGAATGATAGTGGGGAGGAGTGGTTGGCGGATGAAAATTACGCTTTTGCCTGATACATACTTTGTTGAAAATCTAAGCGTATCTTCATTACAGGATAGAATGTACTGCATATTTGATCTCGAAGGAACGGGAATTAATCCTGTGGTGGAGAGTGTGACACAATTTGGTGCGATGCATTACCAAAGAGGTCAACAATGTAATACAACATTTTCTTCACTTGCACGTGCGGACAAACCTATACCAGAAGCTGTGGCGAAATTAACAGGCATTTCGAATGAGGATATGGTAGAGGCTCCGTCGTTCGTAGAAGCATTTCAGGAATTTCAGAAATTTATTGGTGATAACGTTCTTGTGACACAAGCCGGATATGAATATGACCTGCCCATCTTGAAGCGGCATTGTGATGAGTATGGTCTCCCGATGTTGACTAACCCGGTATTGGATACAAAAGCAATGTTCACTTACATTCATCCTGAGATTACCGAGGTCGTCTCTACGGATTTTCTGATTCGGTATTACGATCTGAATACAGATGGAATTCACAGGCACAATGCTTTGGCAGATTGTGGTGTGATTGCTCGTATCTTTGAAAGTATCCTTAGCGAATATGAGGAACTTCAATTGGATCATTTTACAGCCGATCCTAATTGAATGATGAAGCGTTTTGTTATACCTGAGATGTATCTGACATGATGATGAACTGGAGGGGAGATCAATGAGCAGAACGGATGTGGAGAAGCTACTCTTGGGTCTTAACGAGGGACGGATTCTGACCCAGCAGACATTCGAAGGATTGGATGTGGAAGTTTACCTGGATGAAAGGGATGCCTCTGCATTTGCTGACGAGTGGATGCAAGCTTTTGAACGGTGGGCTCATGATACTGCGGTGGCTGAAGTAGAGGTGCTGCGCGCATGCAGGGAACAGGCGTTCAAACAGACCTTGGCTCTCACCGGCGAACCTGAGTTAGCGGGGTATGTGAGTGATGATATTGGTTTAATTGGTGCTGCACTGTTACAGGGTACGGCGAATGATTCCTTTGTGGATCAACTGTTGGAAAGTTATCGACAAGGTAGGTTGCCCCTGCGTTAAGCGGGGGGAGGACCAACAAGGGTGTTTTCGTTTGTATAAAAAAACAGCATCAAATGTACATTGTGGGTCGGATGAGGCATAAGGTACAATTCACCTAAGCAATCGATGAGAATGATAATCATTATATGTGGAATATTCTCACGGTTACATCAACAGATCACATAGGGGTGAAGGGTAACATGGTAGGTTTAGTTAAAGGTTTCAAAGGGTGGACGATTACATTACTGCTCATGGGTCTGGTTATTTCAGGGTGTAGTACAAATACCGCTACGAATGCGGAACAGACTCCTGCAACTGAAACTGAAAGTGCAGCTTCTGGAGAAAATACTTCTGGAAACGAGACAGAGCCTGCGACACGGGTTGTACAGGATGAATTTGGAGATGTGACGATTCCGGTTCAACCACAGCGGATTGCTGGAATATATGTGGAAGATTATCTGAAGGCGCTCGATATTACACCTGTAGTGCAGTGGTATAATCCGATGTGGGGTGTACAGGATTATTTAGGACTGGATGTTCCGAAATTTGATACTACGGGGAGTATTGAAGCTTTGTTGGAGTATGATCCGGATCTCATCATTGTAGATGGTGGGGTAGATATGGAGAAATATGAGATGTACTCCAAGGTGGCACCGACGTATCGTCTGCCTGAGAGCGTACTGCAGGATTCGAACCAAATTCTAAAAACCATTGCCGATGTTGTAGGTAAGCCGGACAAGGGTGAAGAAGTTGCTGCGGCATTTGAGGCCAAGATTGCAGATGCGAAGGCGAAGTTGCAGGAAGCGGTTGGAGACGAGAGTGTCGCAGTTGTCCGGCTGAATGTTAACGATGACACACTGGCGTTGTTCGGTGTGAAAAATCGATTTACCGGATTTATTTATTCCGAGCTTGGCCTAACACCTCATCCTCTGGTTAACAAGATGGAAGAATACCAGGAAATTCTGTCTGAAGAGGCCGTGCCGCAACTTGATGCAGATCATCTTATTGTGTTCCCTTCCAATGGAGAATGGTCATCTCCCGAGAACAAGGAAGCCTTGAAGGTACTTGACAGCAAATTGTGGAAATCTCTTCCGGCCGTTAAGAACAATCAAGTGTACATCATGGAAAGATCACAATGGCAATCAGGTGCGATTACAGCAAATTCCATGAAAATTGATGATCTCTTGGAAAAAATGACTCCATAAGAATAATCCCATAAGAAAGAAAGTTCTTCAGTCAGGGTTGAAGAGCTTTCTTTTTTCGTATACACTATTTTAAATGATAATAATTCTCAGTTAAGGACGATGAACATGTGCCACACCATAATACAACTGATCCCCAAGCCTTGGCTATGCTCACTTCAGCATATGGAATACGTAGATCACCATCAATCTCATATCGATAAACGTTTGTTATACAGGATGTCGTCCTCCCACTCTATATTTGTTGTAACGTCTGGGAAAGGTTCAATAGTTTGCTCAGATCAGGAATCTCATCATTTGCAAAAAGGAATGATTATGTTTGTTCCTGCTGGAACATCCATTAAGGTAGAAGGCTCTCCTTGGACAGAAAGTGAATTGCAGTATTATAAGCTTGATCTGATGATGGCTGGGTTGAAAGAAGAGACTTCGAACGCTTTGTCTAGTAGAAACATGGAGGAGCAGCAGGAACTTCCCCAAAGTCCAGATTCTCCGACATTATTACCGCTTATTCAACTCAGCTACAGTCCGTGGAGTTCCTGTCTGGAAGCCTTGGAACAAATACTACGTCAACAGGTCACTGGCGATTGGCTGGAGCAATGGGAGGTACAGCTTCGTTTCCAGGAGTGGTTCCGAGCCTTGTTTCGCCAGAGTGTCCCCGAAACAGATGCACCAGATGACCGTGCCCGTCTTCAAAGTTCAATTCGTTATATTGGCGACCACTATGATCAGACGATAACCGTAGATGAGCTCGCAGCAGATATTGGTCTAACAAGAGCCAGCTACACTCGGCAATTCAAAAAAATCACGGGCAAGCTCCCGCTTGAATATGTAAATGCGGTTCGGCTGGAGCGCTCGAAGCAACTATTGCAGCTGACGGATGATCGCATCCATGAAATTGCACAGAATGTGGGATTTAGCAGCGAGTATTATTTTGGCCGCCGATTTAAGCAATATGCTGGTATTTCACCTGGGTTATACCGCCGTCATCACCGTCAAGAGGTTCGTGTCTTTGCTCCGTATCTGGAGGACTTTGTGTTGGCTCTTGGCGTAAAACCTGTACTGCAATGCTCCCATCATTCTTGGGGGAGACAGCATTATTTGGGATTGGATGATGTACCCGAATTCGATGTAAGCGAGCAGGATGCTCAATTTAATGTGGGCAATATACCGGACTTTATCATGCTGAACAAGGGATATGATCGATGGAATCTGGACCGTTTCGAGCAGGTAGCACCTACATTTTACGTAGATCATCTGGGAGAGGACTGGCGCTCCATTTTAAGATCGACAGCCGATGTGTTAGGGAAGGTGAATCGGGTTCAAGATGTGATTGGTGCGTATGAGGACAAGGCAATGGAAGCTAAGAGTCGGTTAGCACGTTATATGCGTGGTCAGACGGTAGCTTTTTTGCGTATATCTGCTTCTGATATTACTCTCTATGGGGACCAGCAGGGTTACGTTGGCCCTGTAATTTATCAGGATCTTGGATTGATTCCGCATTCCCGTGTGCAGCAATGGACAAGACACGAGCGGAGGATTTCCATTGGATTGGAGCAGTTAAGTCAACTTGATACGGATCACTTGTTAATTACATTTGACACTGGAAATTCTGCAAAACCTGGAGATGAGCGCGAACTGCTTGACAGGGACGAATGGAAACGCCTGCCTGCGGTGAAGAGTGGCAATGTGTATGAGGTGGATTTCATGTCGTGGATGAACTACGGTGTGATCTCTCATGGGAAGAAGATTGAGGATATACTGCGGTTTATGGCTTGAGGGATGGGAGCTAAAACTACAAACAAGCTGCTTTCAATAATTAAATTAAACTCTAAGCAAAATCAAAAAATGGTCCACTAATCTGATTTACTGTATGATATAGGAAAAATGAACTGGAGAATAGACATCCTATGAAGAAAAAAATCTGGGCCTCACTTTTAGTAATAGCTGTTATTGGGATGGCCCCTGTTACAGCAATATCAACGACTACGGTCGCCGAATCGCATGAAATTTCGGGTGAAGATCTTCCTGAAAGCTTACGATATGATTCTAATCATCCAGATGTAATTTATGTGAAGGATTGTGGGGTCTTCGAGAAAGTTGATTCGAGTTTAATAGATTACAGTGAAGAAGAAGTTGTGGTAGATGATATACAAAAGGTAACAGATAAAACGAATGTAATTGTTGCTTATGAAGCGATTTACGTCAAAAAAGGTGAATGGGAATAAAACATTTGACGTTTGAAGTAAGTGAATACTAAAAAATATGAAGTTCCATCAGCATAGCTGAAGGGGCTTCTTTTTGTTCAATTTGATAAATGAGTGAATGCAATTGCCAGAATCAGCTTAGATTCATCTCATTTTAGTGTAGCGTTTACAAAAAAACAGGATAACGAGCACAAAATGCAAAAGCGGATGTCCTTGACTGAACGATTGTGACATACCATTAGAATGAAGGCTGATCTGTAACGCAGGGATTGAAGTCTTCAAGCATAGCCATGAATGGCGGATGGGAGAGCTGTAATGACAAAACGGGTAATTCTGTTGGAAGAAGGTACGGCAGAGATGAAGGGGCTAATGGGCAGTATAGGGGCTGATCTTGCAGAACTTATCCATGCAGGGTGGTCTGTCCCAGCCGGATTTGTGGTCACAACGGAATGCTGTCGCGAGTTCTGTACCCGTCTTGGACATCTTTCCGGTGAAGGAGAGGAAGAGATTATTAACGCGATCCGGCATCTGGAACAGCAAACCGGGAAGTTCTTCGGACATTCGGAGAATCCGCTATTACTCGCGGTACGTACGGACCAGGATCGAGCCTCAGCAACTGCGACACAATCACTGCTCAATGTTGGTCTGAATGATGTTACTGTAGAAGGACTCGCACGTCAAACCGGTGATCGGTTGTATGCACTCCAATGTTATTCAGATTACTTAGAGGAATATGGACAGCTGGTATATGCAATTCCGTCTGAATTTTTCACAGAAATATCGAGTCATGTCAAGGGTCGGGATGAAACGGAACTTGAATTAACCATTACCGAATTTAAATATTTAATTGAAGCGAAGGGGCGTAACCCTTTTCCTCAAGATGTTCAAATTCAATTCAAAGAAGCAGTACGTGCGGTATATCATCCACAGTGTGTTGAAGCATCCAGATCTCAGAAAGAGATCGTGCGTAAATCATATTACATCGCTTCGGAGCAAAGCGCTCCTGTTCTTATACAGACGATGATACATGGAAAATGTGGAGAATCAAGCGGGACCGGAACAATATATACGTGTAACCCACTTACAGGAGAAAAGGGAATTACAGGACAATATGTCCCTACCGGGAACGCGAGCCAAACAGATCACGGCTTGGAGCGTTTAAGGAAAGACCAACCTGAGCTGTACACAAGTTTGCTGGAGATAGGTAGCCAGTTGGAGACGCATAAGGGAGAAGTGCAGGAAATCACCTTTGTGATTGAATCCGGCGCGTTGTATGTTGTGCAGACCCAGCCCGCCCGATTATCCTCAACAGCCACGCTGAGGAGTACTGTGGATTTTGTCCATGAAGGACTCATCACCAAGGAGGATGCACTTCTTCGTATCCAACCTGGGCATATCATGGAAGTGTTGAAGCGACACTACACAGATTCTAACAGAGAAGTGAGCAATGGACATCTGCCCATACAGATCCAGCCAGTAACTAATGATGAATGTCCAGCTTATAACAACTCAGATTCACTTTTATCAGCAGATCTGCAACTACTGCTCAATTGGGCTGATGAAGTGAAAGAGTTGAAGGTACTGGCCAATGTAGATCATCCACAGGATGCCATGACATCAAGGCTACTAGGGGCTGAGGGAATAGGTCTGTGCCGGACGGAGAACATGCTGTTATCACCTGCGCGGTTACCATTTGTACAAAAAATGATCTTGGCAGACAGTGAATCTGAACGCAGGCGTGGTTTGGAGCGTCTGTTGCCGATGCAGCAGTCTGATTTTGAACAGATATTCGAAGCGATGGATGGATACCCGGTAACGATACGTTTGCTCGATTCGCCGTTGCATGAACTGCTACCGGATCTGGGAGTGTTGGAGAAACGGCGCGAGTGGTTACAAGCAGAGGAGTGGCAGGAGCAAAAAGACCATCAGAATGAGCTGGAGGAACTGGAGCGCGTAATTCGCAGAGTCAGTGAATTGCATGAACATAATCCGACATTGGGGCAACAGGCTTGTCGGCTGAGTACGGTGTTCCCGGAGATTGTTGATATGCAGCTGGAAGCGATTTTCCGCGCAGCTGTGATAGGCATCCGACAAGGATGGTGGGTACGTCCCGAGATTATGATCCCGCAGATCGGTCATGTGCATGAACTTCAGGTGATGAGAGATCTGGTGGATCATGTAGCGGACCAGGTGCTTGGTGAGGAGAAGCGGCATTGTCACTATAGAGTGGGGGCGATGATCGAAGCTCCGAGAGCGGCGCTGACGGCGACTCACATTGCTCGCCAGGCTGACTTTTTCTCGTTTGGCACGGATGAGCTGACAGAGATGACATTTGGATATAGTCGCCATGAAGCTGAGAAGCGGCTCCTTCTCCTTCAGCGTGATACGGACTCTCGTATGGTAACGAATAATCCATTTCATGTGTTGGACATTGAGGGAGTCGGCCAACTGGTGGAGATGGCGGTAGTCCAAGGTCGAATTCGAAAACCTCATCTGAAAACAGGGATCTGTGGAGAAAATGTTGTGGACCTGGAGTCAATTACGTTCTGCCACCGTATTGGACTGGATTACGTAAGCTGTTTGCCTGAACAGATCCCTTATGCACGAATTGCTGCTGCACAAGCAGCCATTAAGGCACAGAGAGAGGGAGCAGACACACAGAACACGGATATTTCTACAATTGCGTAACGCTCACCCTGTCCTACACGGAACTTCCATGGAATAGCAACCAGAAAACTGTTATACTGAAATATGCGTTTTGTAAAATGAACGTAAAATTTCAGGGTAAGGGTTGAAAGCGACCATGTATAATTCCAAAAATGAACGAACTTCATCACGGACCTTATTCGCCGTGTTATTCATTGTAATGCTGCTGAAGCTGTCACTGCTGCGATATTTCTTTTTTCAGGGTCTGTCCGGCATCGGTCTGTTAACTGACGCATTAGGCGTACTAACTGTGGTATGCCTGCTGGATCTGATCGTGCCCAAAGGCTGGAAGCGAGCAGTATACGGAGGATTTAATATTCTGTTTTCTCTGGTGCTGTTCGCGGCTACGTTGTATAACGTCCATTTTAGTTCGGTACCAACCTATACCGCGCTAAGTGAGCTGGGGCAAGTTGCCCAAGTAAGGGGAAGTATCGGACCACTGGTACGACCGGAGCACTTTCTGTTTTTTGCAGACATCGTACTGGCATTGCCAATATGGTTGATTATGCGCAGACGTGCTGGCGGGCGCAACCACACCAGTTACCGCGATAGCGGTTTGACGTTTGGTAGAATTCGCAGACGTTACTGGGGCAAACTCGGCGTTGCGCTTACCGCTGCATTCTGCATCGTGCTGTCAGGCAGTTTTATTGTCAAAGGTGAAACGATTGATAACGAATTAGTTCGTGCTGAGAATCTCGGTTTCCTGAACTATCAAGTATCGTCGGCCATTCTGACGAGCAAAGAGAATGAGGCCATTGCGAATGGAAACATTAACGAAACCATTGCCAAGATCAATGAGCTGGTTAGCCGGTATCCGTATCAGGATAAACCAAGTGACGGCACAGCCGTGAAAGCCAAATATTTTGGTCAGGCCAAAGGTAGTAATCTGATTGTACTGCAACTGGAGTCCTTTCAGAATTTCCCGATTAATGCTTCCTTAGACGGTCAGGAGTTAACACCGGTACTGAATGATCTGGCCAAAGAAAGCTATTATTTCTCTCATTTTTTCCAACAGATTGGACAGGGAAACACATCAGACGCTGAATTCATGTCGAACACGTCTATCTATCCAACCGGAGTTGTTCCCATGTCAGCAGGGTATAGTGACCGTGAACTGCCGAGTCTTCCCAAGTTATTAGGAAAAGAGGGATATGAGTCCGAGACGTACCACGTCAATGACGTCACCTTCTGGAACCGGAACAAGATGTATCCGGCACTCGGATTCACTCGTTACTTCGACAAGCCCAGCTTCAAAAACGACAGATTCAATGACTTTGGGCCATCGGATGAAGAGTTGTACCGTGTAGGTATGGAAAAAATGACTTCGCATCAGGCTGCGAATCAGCCGTTCTATGCTCAGTTCATAACGGCATCGAGCCACTCGCCGTTTACGGTTCCCGCTGATCGTGCACGGATCACGATTCCAGCGACCATCACGAACAAACTGCTTCACGATTATCTGCAAGCAATCAACTATACGGACTATGCCATCGGTCAACTCATTAATGAGTTGAAGGCGAACGGATTATGGGATAACACTACTTTAGTGCTCTACGGAGACCACTTTGGTCTGCCAGCTGACGAAGAGATTACACAGCAGATTCAGGCCAATCTGGGCGTCCCTTATGACGGTAAAGTAAGTCGATTCAACATTCCGTTAATGATTCATACGCCGAAACAGACCAAAGGGCAAGTGATTGAGCAGCCAGGCGGTCAGTTGGATATGTTGCCAACGATTATGAACTTGATGGGTGTTTCGCTTCAGGATGAGAAATTCACTGCCTTCGGACATGATTTGCTCAACATGGACCACAATGCCTTCGGTATCCGGTATTACTTGCCGACAGGTTCATTTGTCAACGATGATATTATGTTTATCCCGGGTGCGGGCTTTGACGATGGAACGGCCTACTCCCTAAAAACATATGAACCGGTAACGGATTTGGAACCGTATCGTTCCGATTATGAACATGTGCTCAGCCTGATGAAACTGTCTGACGAGTATGTGAAGTTGTTACCGAAACGTGCACCATAAATCAATTTTTCTGCAATAGGTCAGATCAAAAACGTCACCAGTTCAAAAGCTGGTGGCGTTTTTTGCATGTTTCTTGCACAAGTGTGGTAATAAAGAGAATAACTAAAGTTTGAAACTGTAATAATTAATGTTACAATGGAATGAGCAAGAATGAAGTGAGCAAAAGCGCGTAATATTCGCAGATCTCATATTCACAGTTCTTATGAACCTAACAGACGAGAGGATTGAATATATATGAAACTGAGTGTACTCGAACACGGACATATCAATGAAGGACGAAGTGTACAGGATACGTTGCAGGAAACGGTGAAACTCGCACAACATGCGGATCAATTGGGGTACTCCCGTTTCTGGATGTCGGAGCATCACGGTAGTGGTGCACTGTCTTTCTCCAGTCCTGAAGTTATGATTGCACATGTGGCTGCACATACGGATCGAATTCGCGTAGGTTCCGGTGGCGTTATGCTACCTCACTATAGTGCCTATAAGGTTGCAGAGAATTTCCGTCTGCTGGAAGCTCTGCATCCGGGACGGATTGACCTTGGGATTGGCAGAGCACCGGGAGGCATGCCAATTGCCAGCAGAGCACTGAATGAAGGCAAATCATCGAATGTACAATTTTTTCCGCAACAGATCGCGGATCTGGGCGGATACTTCCACGAGCAGTTGCCTGAGGATCATCGGTTTGCATCTCTGGTAGCCGGACCATCGGTTCCCACGGTACCAGAAGTGTGGTTGCTGGGTTCAAGCTCCGAAGGTGCGAGAATTGCTGCTGCGCAAGGGACGTCCTATGCGTTTGCCCAATTCTTCGGTACACCAGGCGGCGAAGAAGCAATGAAGCATTACCGCAGACATTTCAAGCCGTCCATCCTGAATGACAAACCACATTCAATGATTGCTGTCTCGGCATTCTGCGCGGAGACAGAGGAAGAAGCGGCTGAACTTGCGCGCAGCAATGAACTTTTCTTCTTACGCCTTGGACGAGGTCTTGAACAAAGTTCCTTCCCATCTCTGGAGACGGTGAACAACTATCCATACACAGCGATGGAGATGGAACAGATCCGTCAACGTCGTTCTTTTTCCATCGTGGGAACACCGGATCAGGTGAAAGACAAAATTACCGCAATGGCTGAACGCCATGAAGCGGATGAAGTCATTATTGCATCAGCGGTTCATTCGTTTGAAGCACGTCTGCGCTCATTCGGCTTGATTGCTGAAGCCTTTGGACTCAAGCAGGACTAATGGTAAGCAAGCGGGAATAACTACTCTAAACAGACTGGAATCTTGCTCATGCAAGGTTCCGGTTATACTCTTGCGTGATCAGGGAGAGGAGAGATTCACATGCGCAGATGTGTCATTAGTGATATTCATGGCTGTTACGATGAATTTAATGCATTGCTTAAGCTCGCAGATTATAATCCGCAGCAGGATGAATTGATTTTACTCGGTGATTATGTGGATCGCGGTCCAAGCAGCAAACAGGTCATCGAACAGATTATGCAGCTTCAGCAACAGCACCATATTATGGTGATCAAAGGCAATCACGATGCCATGATGGTGAAGGCGCTTACCCAGGATGTTGAGCAATATGATCAACACTGGATTCGTAATGGCGGACTACAGACGATGGCAAGTTATCTGGATCTGGAGCTTACTTATGATGAACAACAGATCGATTGGGAAGCTTATGCTGAAGCCAAAAAGTGGATACGTACACACTATGAACACCATCTTCGTTTTCTGGAACAGCTTCCGCTGGTGTACGAAATTCCGGGTTATATTTTTGTGCATGCCGGGATCAACCCGGATATCGAGGATTGGAGAAGCCAGTCCGAGCGGGACTTTATTTGGATTCGTGAATCATTCTATTCCAGACCAACGACGATTAGAGAGACGGTCGTATTTGGACACACCCCCGTGAAGCATTTGCATGATGAGACAGGCATTTGGTTTGACCCGAGCGGAGACAAAATTGGCATTGATGGTGGTTGTGCCTACGGAGCCCAATTGAACCTGCTGGAGATTAGCGAAGACGGCAGTCTACAGACCTTTTTTGTACGGCAAGGGCAGAGCGCTGAAGAGCCTGAGATGTAATATTTTCGTTGGACATCAGATTTCGTATGCTAATTTATAAGGTTGTACGATGGAATAAATAGGATACATATCATATCGACTTGAGGGGAATGAACCAAGTTTAGCTATTTTTCCAAAATGACTTGCCTGAGAATAATTTGCAATTAATTCGCTGTAAAGGGATTGGAATTTAGCCTTATTAGCGCTATAATCAGTAGGGTGTGATTAAAATATGACATATATTTTCTATATAAGTTCAACTAAAATTTTTACACGAGAACGGAGAGGACAGAAAAAAGCTGGAGAAGCGGAGCGTTCGCCTGAAAGCTTTCTGAAAGAAAGCTGCATCGGAAGCGTATGCTTATCACTGGATTTTCGCTTTAACAAGGGAATCAAAAAATCTGGGGACAACAGCGATCGGAAGGTTATTCTGTCATCGGAGTGGCAAGTGTAAACATCTTTGGTTAAACTTATATAAATCAGAATTGACGGAGGGCTATGAATATGGAAAAAGCGTTAATCTTCGGTCACAAAAATCCCGACACGGATACGATCTGTTCGGCAATCGCCTATGCGGATCTCAAAACAAAATTGGGTCAGGACGTTGAAGCTGTTCGTCTCGGCGAAGTCAATGGTGAAACCCAGTTTGCACTGGATCAATTCAAAATTGCTGCACCACGTCTGATTAAAACCGCTGCAAATGAAGTAAACAAAGTTATTCTGGTTGACCACAACGAGCGTCAGCAAAGTGTAAGCGATATTGAGGAAGTAACTGTTGTTGAAGTTATCGACCATCACCGTATTGCTAACTTTGAGACAAGCGGACCTCTGTATTTCCGTGCAGAGCCTGTAGGTTGTACAGCAACCATTTTGAATAAAATGTACAAAGAAAATGGCATCGAAGTGAGTGCGCCGATTGCTGGCTTGATGTTGTCTGCCATTATCTCCGATTCCCTGTTGTTCAAATCCCCGACTTGCACAGAGCAGGACATAGCCGCTGCGCGTGAACTGGCTGCCATTGCTGGTGTAGATGCAGACAGCTATGGTCTCGACATGCTGAAAGCCGGCGCGGATCTGAGCCAAAAAACAATTGCTGAACTGATTTCTCTGGATGCCAAAGAATTCGTAATGGGTCAATCCAAAGTGGAAATTGCACAGGTTAACGCTGTAGATGTGAATGATGTTCTCGTGAAGCAACCTGAGCTTGAAGCAGCCATTGAAGCAATCATTTCCAGCAAAGGTCTCGACCTGTTTGTATTTGTCGTAACAGACATTCTGAACAACGATTCCGTAGCTCTGGCATATGGTACATCCACTAAAGCTGTGGAGAAAGCCTACAATGTGACGCTGTCTAATAGCAGAGCGCTCTTGAAAGGCGTAGTATCACGCAAATCACAAATCGTACCAGTTCTGACGGAAGCATTCAACACACTGTAAATCAAACCGATTGGCGTATTTGTACGCTGATATGTATTACAAATAAGTAGCAACACCATCCTAGCCTGCTCTGATCCGTAAATGGTCAGGACAGGCTTTTGATGTAGAGGAGGAAGAATCATGATCAAAAATGAAAAGATCAAAGCAGCCGAAGTGCAGCTGACCGGCCTGAATGGTGAAGATCTGGGTGTCATGTCCACGCAGGAAGCACTTCTACTTGCGAAGCAGCATAAGGTAGATCTGGTGTGCTTGTCCTTAATGACAAGTCCACCGCCATGCAAGCTGATTGGAGCTGGAGCGGCCAAAGCGGAAGCGCAGCAGGCGAAGAAAAAAGCGAGTAAATCCCCCGATAAACGTAAAGTAAAGGAAATTCGCTTGAACCTTGCGATGGAGGATCATGACCGGGATACGAAGCAATCTCAAGCGGAGCGCATTCTGAAGAAGGGTGATTCGGTAAAACTCGTCATCCAGGTGCATGGAGCCAAAGAAGGAGTTGCAGGCAAGGAGTGGGCTGAACAACTGAGCAAATCGCTAGCTGAATTCGGTAGCAAAACGACAGGTGTTCAGGTAAGTGGTAAACAGGTTGTTGTGCAACTGGACCCTAATGTGTAAACTGCTTGGAGCGATCCTCGATGTAGCACAAAGGTAAGGAATGTCGATACAGTAATGATCTTTTAGATGTAAAGAAAGCCCAATGAGGTAGCAGGCTAACTGCTGCTGTATTGGGCTTGTTTGTCATCACTTGGATTGAGGTGTCGTTCACAATTTAATGCAAAAGCCATTTCTGTTCCAGTAGCTCAGCTGCGTAAATAACGGCTGCCACCAAGTCGTACATATAACTGCCCAGGTAATACAGGCGTAGAACCAGCGGCCATATTATTCTGGCTGTTTTTGGCGAATCGGGATAAATAAAAGAAGTCCGGATAGATCACCATATCCATTAAATAGGCGGAGACCCGGCTACCTGGAACGCGGAACTGATTCAGGGTACGTATAATTTCTTCGCCGCGTGCAATACCAATGCCATGACCATAATACCAGTTCTCACGCAACATAAACGTATTCTCTCCCTGCCACTCGGGGGTTTCCGGAGAAACATCCGGATTTTTGAAATACAGCACATCTCCTGGCAGGGCGGTTTCACTACCGTTTTTTTCGGTTAATCGCAGGTCACTGTCATAATGCCAGTCAAAGAGTAACAGATTTCGAAACAGGGAATTAAAGGCGTCTTCGCGAATGCTTCCCAGCACGCCACCATACAGCACAATAACGGTAGCTGTTGCACATTCAAAGGCATATAAGTGTCCATTCCTCCAGATATCCCGGATACCGTCGGCGGGGGTCACGTTTGATCTTAGCTCGAACCCACCTTCCGCATTACGATTCCAGAAGGCAGGATTACATCTGGATTTTTCAAAGGATGCAAAACTCACACCGCTTCGATCCAATCCTTCCGCTGCATCCACGAGAGAGCCCCTCAAGTCCCACTCAAAACGAAGATGATCCATGGATTGGTACACATACCTTGTAGGACGATCCTGTAGTTGCTGTAACCAATACCATTCAAAATCAGACCATTCCGAGCGGTTCAGCAGGGCGGGTTGATTTGCGACAATGATCATGATCCATAACCTCCGTTCCTATTCGAATATTCAACATTGTATAATCGGGAGAGCACGGGTATTGTGTAGTATATGACGTGATGTGTTCGAATTGGTATGTACATCATGAAAGTTGTCAGCATCCAAAATTAAAAATGTCGATTCATGCAGGAATTTTGTCCGATCTCGTTTATCAATCATGGCATTTGGGGTAGTACTCTATAGATGAAGTTATGTTCAGGTCGATCTATTCATACGGAATACATTCAGATTCTTATAAAGGAGGACATGTAATGTCGAAATCCATTACAGAGAGCCGATCTCTGTTCGAACAATTGTATACGCACGCACCAATCGGCATTGCTGTCGCATCGCATGTAAATGGACGGTGGTTGCAGCTTAATCCTGCATTTTGCGAGATGCTTGCATACAGTGAAGATGAACTGCTCGATACTTCAGTTGTACATATGATCTACGAAGAAGATCTGCACATGGAGGAATTCCGCAGCAAATTCTGGGAAATGACCCATAAAACAAGTGAGATGTACGAGACGGAGGTTCGCCTGAAACGCAAGGGCGGTTCGTTATTATGGGCAACCATTAGAGCTTGCATCGTACGGGATGAAACGAGTGGTGAACCTTTGTATCTGCTCGTACAAGCTGCTGATATTACGAAACAAAAAGATGCAGAGGAAATCCTCATTGTGCAACGTAAGCAATTGGAAGAGAGCAGTCGCATCTCTCGCCTGCTCGCGGAGTCTTCACTGGACTTGATTGCAATACATGATGCCGATTCCAGTCGTACATTTAAATATGTATCGAATGCATGTAAAAACATGTTGGGCTATGAGCCAGAAGAAATTATAGGTAAGCCGGGAACATTTGTTATCTATCCGGAGGATGTGCCTTTGGTTGAAGCGTACGTAGAAGAGCAGAGAAAGGGGCTGGCTCCCAAACGGATCAGTTATCGCCTGTTACATAAGGATGGATCTACGGTATGGGCAGATACAATTACACACTATGTATATGACAGTGCAGGTGAATTGATGGAGATCGTCGCCGTAACACGGGATATCACAGCCAGCCAGCAACAACAGTTAAGCATGCAGGAGTACAGATCGTTATTTGACTGTAATCCCCTAGGTGTGGCTTCTCTTGATCTGGAAGGGAATTTGCTGAAAGCCAATATGGGTCAGGAACAGTTGACAGGACACACCAAGGAGGAGTTGCTCAGTCGGCCTTTTGATCACCTCATTGATCCTGTGGATCTGGAGAAGACTCGATATCATTTTGAGGAAACGGTGAAGGGCACTGCACAGAGCTACGAGATAGGCTTGATCCACAAAAATGGACAGCGAATTGAAACCAATGTGATTAATGTTCCTATTATACTTGAGGAAAAAGTTGTAGGAGTCTATGGGATTACCAGTGACATTACAGAGTCCAAACGTTATGTCGAAGAAATCGAAAATCTTAGTTATGAACGGGCATTGATTTTGAATGGCATGTCTGAGGGTGTTATTGGACTGGACCTGGAAGGGAATCTGAACTTTGCCAATCCGGCCGCTGCGGAGATCATGAACTTCTGTCCAAGTGAAATGAACGGCAAACCTCTTGAACAGATGATGATCCAGATGCAGAGCGAAGGTATCCCTTACCCATCCAAGGATACACCCATTCTACAGGCTGTTCGTGAGGGACGAGGTCTGCCGCGTACCGAATCCGTTTTTTGGAGGCAGGATGGGTCAAGTTTCCTGGCGGAGTTCCAGTTGAAGCCGATTATTGATCAGGGTAGAACCCGCGGAGCAGTGATGGTTTTCCGTGATATGACATCTGTTAAGGACATCATACGTGCCAAAGAAGCAGCAGAGGATGCAGACCGAGCAAAGTCCGAATTTCTCGCCATCATGAGTCATGAGCTTCGTACGCCATTAAACGGCATCATGGGCATGGCCCATCTGTTAATGGAAACCGAGCTGGATGATGAACAGAAAGGTTTTGCGGAAATCATGATTGATAGCGGCGAATCCCTGTTGTACATTTTGAACGAAATTTTGGATTTCAGCAAAATCGAAGCAGGCAAAATGGATCTTGAGCGCGCACCTGTAGATATTAAGACGATGTTGGGTGGGGTGATCGAGCTGTTTGCACTGAAGGCCTCAGAGAAAAATATTGAACTCTATTGTGAAGTGTCGGATCACATTCCTGAACGCATTCGAGGGGATGAGACACGAATCCGGCAGATTTTGATTAATCTGGTGGGTAACGCTGTTAAATTCACAGAGCAGGGCCGTATTAAGGTGAGCGTAGGTGCTGATTACTCAGATGAGCATGGTCAGGATAACCTGATGTTGACCTTTAAGGTGAGAGATACGGGGATCGGCATTCCAATAGAAAAGCAGCATCAATTGTTCCAATCCTTCTCACAGCTTGATCCGGCCATCAATCGTAAGTTTGGCGGGACAGGTCTAGGCCTTGCGATCAGCAAAAAACTGGTGGAGTTAATGGGCGGAGCGATTGGCGTACAGAGTGAGATCGGTGAGGGGGCAGAATTCCAGTTCACCCTCGTAGTGGAGCGGTGGTTAGAGGAAAGTATTGACCCGATTGAAATCACCACGAATGAGGAATTGCAATTGGATCGGGCTAGTCTTGCCCATGACATCAAAATTTTGATTGCTGAGGATCAAGCGGTCAACAGTCATCTGTTGGAGGAGATGCTGCGCAAGTTTGGCGGAGTCTGTGATATCGTTGAGAATGGTGCACAGGCCGTCGATTCATTGAACCAGGTTCAATATGACCTGGTGTTTATGGATATTCAAATGCCAGTTATGGATGGGATTGAAGCTACCTGCCACATCAGACAGAGCCACCCAGACATACCGGTTATTGCAGCGATTACAGCTTTTGCAGGCGCTGGTGACCGTGAGGAGTGTCTGAAATGCGGGATGCAGGACTTTATCAGCAAACCGTTTCATTCCACGGAGATTAGCCGCGTACTGAATACATGGGTTCCATATATTCACTCTCAAAGGGTAACGTAACAGAAAAATAACCTGTGCCTTGAATTCAAGGTACAGGTTATTCTGTCATTTACGACCAGCCTCCGATTAAACCGGAGAGAGTCACACATTCGTCATCTTCCAAATCTGCAATCAGAGTGAGTTCTTCGTTGTCTTGTGGATCAACGGAGAATAATTCACGGCGTCCGTCCTCATGCACAATAATGACTAACTGATGGCCGCCCTTTGTATCAAACTGGTACTTAACTCCGATACCAGGTAGTGGGCATTCGCGGATATTCATGAAACCTGTCACCTCTTTAGCTTTGCTTAATAAAAAATTAACCGTTCACACAGTACGGATGTATTCTACTATCCATAACACCGTTTGGCAAGTCACAAATAAAATTGGTGTGAAGGAATTAATTTTTTCCGTGATGTGATCTTGCACTATGGCGCTGTCTGGCCCGTCTGCGACGAACAAAAAACCAAATGAGCAGAGCAACGATTAATAATAGGCCAATGACTGCAATGATGATGATGTTCCGGATATTGGGAACCTGTACAGTCAGATCCAGTTTATTCATCTGGAGGGGGGAAACGTGCCAAATAAGCGTTTTTCCGCCATCCTCCACCTGATCTGCATTGGAATCGGCTGCCTTGATGGGCAAAGACAACTTAAAGTCAAAGTTAACATCCTTTAACAAGAGGTTTTTAAGAAAGCTAGGCACCTTGTTCATTTGATTTTTGATCTCACCATCGGGCATGGACTCCATGAGATCGGCTTCTGCTGTAATGTGCATCTTGGAAGTGAAGAAGCCGGGTGAAGTTGATTGTTCAACTTTGATCCCTTGTGGTAACTCGGATGTATCAAAGCGGGTCGTATTGTTTTTTTCAAAATGAGTGGTCGCTGTGAGTTGCTTCTGATCGCCCTGTTCCGAAACCTCTGCCTGGAAGTTATTTCGATTCAATGCATCTGCGATCAGAGGCATGAGATTGTCTTGTCCAATTTTTCCAAGAGCGGAGTTCTTTACATTGAGATTGAGATCCAGATCCGTTGATCCATCCATATTCACCGTTAGATGGGCTTCTCCATCAGCACAGGCGGATAAAATCGATAACATAAGGGCTAATAAAACAGTAAGAAATAGCTGACGTAAGGGGATGCGAGTTGACATGTCTTTCAACCTTTCTGCGTAAAAATCCAAATTCCATTTCATAGAAGTATAGTATACACCGTAAGCACGGCGGATGAAACTTTGAACCGTGCAGTGAGGTACGTATGATTTAGTGTGATCGGGGAAATAATCCATTTATTAAAATTAAAGATTTCGTATTTTTGTCAATGTTCGGTCAATTCAAACGGCGCTTCACCGTGTACACTAGTAGTAGTGTGATGAATATACGGAAGCAGGGAGGTTACATTCATGACATATATCATTATTATGGCTGTTATTATGGTCGTGGGCATGGTCGGAATGGGCTGGTTCTATCAGATTATGGATAAAGACCAAAGCTAGTATTGTTTAATTGTGAAAAGAAGAGAGACAACCTATAAGCTGGCTTCGCTAACGCGAGGCGGGCTTATTTGTGTGGGGAAAAATTTTGAGGCACTGACCTTACATTAGCACGTAATATATGTAACCATTCAAGTTGTACAATTTGACCGATGGACAAATATTTTTCGTAAAGATGGGATTTTTTAGCCGCTCTTTTGTATAATAGGGGGTAGTTTAACTCGGGATACTCTCGAGATTCTGCCAAACAGGAAAGGGTGTACATAAATGAAATTTAGTGAGTATACGTATACACGTCCGAATCTGGAACACATCAAGACATCTTTCCGTGAGCTGTTGAGCGGTTTTGAAGCTGCGGCAACGGTTGAAGAACAGAGTGGGTTCATGGATCAGATTAACGCGCTGCGCAGTGATTTTGAGACACAAGCCCAATTGGTCTACATCCGTCATTCCATTGATACCAATGATGAGTTTTACAAGGCGGAGAACGAATTTCTGGACGAGAATGCACCCATTGTGCAGGAATATATTACGGATTTTTACCGTGCACTGGTTAACTCCAAATTCCGCAATGAATTGGAACAAAAATGGGGTTCACAGCTGTTCCAGCTGGCGGATCTTTCACTGAAAACATTCAGCCCGGAGATTATTGAAGAACTCCAGAAGGAGAACAAACTTTCCACAGAATACAATCAGTTGATTGCATCGGCCAAAATTCCGTTCGAAGGTGAAGAGCGCACGTTGCCACAGTTGCATCCATTTGAACTGTCCACGGATCGCTCCATGCGGGAGCGTGCTTCGGAAGCCAGATACACTTTCATGGCTGAACATGAAGCTGAATTCGATCGCATTTACGATGAACTGGTTAAAGTACGTACACAGATCGCGAAGAAACTGGGTTATCCAAGCTATGTCGAACTCGGCTATGATCGCATGAACCGTACGGATTACAACGCAGAGATGGTTGCCAACTTCCGTGCGCAAGTTCGTGATTATATCGTACCTGTGGCGACCAAGCTCAGAGAGCGTCAGCGTAATCGGATCGATGTGGATACGTTGTATTATTACGATCAGGGCTTCAGCTTCAAGACGGGTAACCCGACACCTAAAGGTGACGCGGACTGGATTATCGATAATGGTAAAAAAATGTACGCTGAATTATCACCAGAGACAGATGCATTTTTCCAGATGATGACCGAAAACGAGCTTATGGATCTGGTAAGCAAAAAAGGTAAGCAGGGCGGCGGATATTGTACGTTCCTGAACGATTACAAAGTGCCGTTTATCTTCTCCAACTTCAACGGTACCTCCGGTGATATTGATGTGTTGACACATGAAGCAGGTCATGCTTTCCAGGTGTATGAGAGCCGTGATTTTGCAGTGCCTGAATACAACTGGCCGACATATGAATCGGCTGAAATTCATTCCATGAGTATGGAGTTCTTCACATGGCCGTGGATGCAGTTGTTCTTCAAAGAAGATACGGACAAGTACAAGTTTGATCACCTGTCTTCTGGTCTATTGTTCATTCCGTATGGTGTAGCTGTGGATGAATTCCAGCATTTTGTGTATGCGAACCCGGATGCAACTCCAACGGAGCGCAAGCAGGCTTGGCGCAACATTGAGAAGACCTATCTGCCACACATCAATTACAAAGATAATGCGTATTTGGAGCAAGGTGGTTTCTGGCATAAACAGGGTCATATTTTCTCATCGCCATTCTATTACATTGACTATACGTTAGCACAAATCTGTGCATTCCAGTTCTGGAAACGCAGCAATGAGGACATGAAGTCCGCATGGGCCGACTATCTGACATTGTGCAAAGCGGGAGGAAGCCTGTCCTTCACCGGATTGGTTGAATTGGCTGGATTGAACTCTCCATTCGAGGATGGTTGTGTATCCTCCGTAATTGGCGATATTGAGGCATGGCTTGACGGTGTGAACGATAAGGCGCTGTAAGCTTTCGTAAGGATAAGGATGTTTCAATGAAAGTACCTTCGTAAGGTATAAGTAGTGGATAAAGCTTTAAAATTGATAGGCAAGACGGCTTGGATACCTTCGGGTGTCTGGGTCGTCTTTTTCATTACGGGTAAAAATCAACCTCCAGTGTAACATTTATCGGATTCATTGTGATTTATTTCACTATATCTGAAAACGGATTCAGTTACAATGGAGATAGTAAATCAGGGGTTACAGGAGGCTGGTTCAGATGGCAACACATGCATATTATGTTCCGCCCGTGAACTTGATGGGTAGAGGCTGTTTACAGGAAGCCGGTCAGATGATTGAACAGATGGGTATCCGCAAAGCGTTGGTCGTAAGTGATCGTCAATTGATTGCTTCAGGCGTTGCAGAGCAGGTACTGTCTATATTAAGAAAATCAGGGTTAGACTATGTCGTATATGATGAGGTTCAGCCTAATCCAACATGTCAGAATGTACATGACGGACTTCGAGTATTCCAGGATCATGGCTGTGACGCCATTATATCGATAGGCGGAGGTTCACCGCAGGATGCTGCCAAAGGCATTGGCATTGTAGCTACCAACGGTGGGCATATCCGTGAATATGAAGGATTGCATCAATCGAAACATAAGTCCGTGCCACTTGTGGCTGTTAACACAACGGCTGGCACATCGAGTGAGGTGACAATAAACTACGTGATTACAGATGAGGAACGTAAAGTGAAGATGGTGATGGTGGACCGTAATAGTCTGGTCTCCCTGTCGGTTAATGATCCGGAGTTAATGCTTAGCAAGCCAGCAAGTCTCACAGCGGCCACGGGAATGGATGCCTTGACTCATGCCGTGGAAGCGATGGTGACGCCTGGAGGGTTCACTGTGACAAGCGCAACAGCTGCTGCAGCTGTTGAACTGATCTTTGAATACTTGCCAAGAGCCGTGAGAGACGGCAGTGATCTGGAAGCGCGGGAACATATGACCTATGCGTGTTTCCTTGGCGGGATTGCTTTTAATAATGCGGGTCTGGGTTATGTTCATGCGATGGCGCATCAACTGGGTGGCGTATATGATCTGCCGCACGGTGTGTGTAACGCAATGTTACTCCCCTATGTGGAAGAGTTAAACGCCAAGCATGTACCCGGCAAATTCCGTCATATTGCTAAGGCAATTGGTATGGATGTGAAAGGCAGAAGCGATGAGGAATGTTCAGATTACGTCATTGAGGCCATACGTCAGCTATCAAAAGAAGTCGGGATCCCTGAGAAACTGTCTGAACTGGGTGTAAAAGATCCCGATGTGGAACTGCTTGCCGATAACGCGATGAAAGATGCATGTGCACCCGGCAATCCCTATCAACCGTCCAAGGATGAAGTGATGGAGCTGTTCCGCAAAATTATTTAGACTGATTCAGAAACGGATACACTAAAGTACAATCCTGTTGAAACTAGAGGATCATGGACCAAGCAGGGTCAGAATAACAGACAAAATGAGCCGGGATTGAAAGTCGGCTTTTTTGTCATGTGAACTCGTTCTTTTTACTTATTTTTTCCACTTAATGATTGCACAATAACTAAAGGATTTTGATTCCCTTTTATCGAATACAATATGAATAACAGCGGCACGAGAAAGGGTAATTTCACCCGCAACTTGATGTCGATGTTTTCCAGCAAGATTCCCCAGTCCGTTTCGTGTTTAATGTTAAATAGGAGTAGTCTATTACATTGTTCACGAGCTACACCTTAAGTTCTGCATCTAACATTCACCTCTGTAAGACAGTCAAGCAATTCTACACCGGCATCATCTCTTTTTCAGGCTTTACAATCCAAGAAGTTCAACTGCAACAAGATTCACCGGTTACACATCTGTACAGCATGCTCCTAATCAAGACAACAGTGTCCACACAACAGAATATCGATTATGGGCTCTGAAATGAATCAGAACGAATGCACGTGGAGGAGGCTGTAATGATGGCGAAAAAAGAAGTTGTAGCGATGCTACTTGCCGGAGGGCAAGGTAAGAGGTTAAAAGGATTAACGAAATCACTGGCTAAGCCAGCAGTATATTTTGGCGGTACGTACCGGATTATTGATTTTCCGCTAAGTAACTGCTCTAACTCGGGTATTGATACAGTGGGCGTATTAACTCAATATGAACCACTTGTCCTGCACTCCTATATTGGTATCGGCAGTGACTGGGATCTGGACCGTAAAAATGGCGGAGTATACGTACTTCCTCCCCATGAACGTGAAGACGGAAGCAGTTGGTACCGTGGAACAGCAGATGCCATCTTCCGTAACCTGAACTTTATTGAACAATTCGATCCTGAGCATGTGCTCATTCTGTCAGGGGATCATATCTATAAGATGGACTACGAAAAAATGCTCAAGTATCACAAAGATAAAGATGCGGATTGCACCATATCGGTCATTGATGTCTCATTGGAAGAAGCCAGCCGATTCGGGGTGCTGAACACCAACGATGACTATAGCATCTATGAATTTGAAGAAAAACCTCCTGAGCCCAAGAGCACACTGGCTTCCATGGGTATCTATCTCTTCAAGTGGGATGTACTGAAACGTTTCCTGATCCAGGATGAACAACAGGCATCCACCTCCTATGATTTTGGTAAAGATATTATTCCTTTGTTGCTTGAAAACGAAAAATCCTTATATGCATATCCATTTGAAGGTTATTGGAAAGACGTTGGTACCATTCGCAGTCTGTGGGAATCCAATATGGACCTGTTGGACGAAGACACACCATTTAATCTGAATGATCCGGACTGGCGTATTTTCACACGTAATCCGAACCAACCTGCACAATATATCTCACCTTCGGGCAAGGTACGGAATTGTATTATTAGTGAAGGCACAGTAGTGCATGGTGAGGTCAACCATTCTGTTCTGTTCTACGGAATTGAAGTTGGTGAGAACAGTGCTGTCATCGATTCGGTGATCATGCCAAGAGTGAAAATCGGGCAAAATGTACGCATTTATCGAGCTATTATCGCAGAAGGATTGGTTATTCCCGATGGAACACAGATTTCGCCTGCACCGGAAGATGAGAGTGATATATTGCTCGTGGATCAGGAAGAACTGGAACGTCAGCTTCGCCAAGGAATAACCAGCAAGGCCTAATTGAAGTCAAAAGGACGGTGCATGCGATGAAACAATTGATTGGAGTTATTAACCTTGACCATGAACTTGAGGAATTGAAGGAATTGACGTACTTTCGCTGCGGAGCCGCGGTGCCTTATGCCGGGCGTTACCGTCTGATCGATTTTGTACTATCCAATATGATGAATGCAGGAATCGAGAGTATTGGTGTGTTTGTCCGTCGCAAGTATCGCTCTCTGATGGACCATCTTGGTGACGGTAAGCCTTGGGATTTGGATCGCAAGCATGGGGGCATGTTTATTTTGCCACCAGACTGGAATGATCCAACAGATACATCACAAGGTGATTTGCAGCATTTCCATAACAATTTGGACTTTTTCCACAGAGGGGCAGGGCAATATGTTGTGCATGCGGGCAGTCGCCATGTAACCAAAGCAGACCTCCAGGATGTCTACAGGTATCACATCAGTAAAGGAGCTGACGTTACACTGGTCTGCAAAAAGGTAGATCAGCTGCTTCCTGAGCATGACGCCTGTGTCAAAGTTGATCATGACGGTGACGGTAACGTGGTGGACATTCACCAAAGCGCTAATCACCCGAATATATATACAGAAATTTTCATCATGGAAAAAGAATTGTTCTTGCGCCAGGTGCAGCGTTGTATTGATCATGGCGAGAGCCATTTCTTCCGGGATGTGATTCAAAAAAATCCGGATGGATTGAATATCGCTGCCTATGCATATGATGGCTATCACGCAGTCATCAATTCCATTGACAGTTATTATCGTAACAGTATGGATCTGCTGAACACAGGGCAATATGAACAACTGTTCAAGGAAGATCCGATCCAGACCAAAATTAAATACGAAGCGCCTGCCAAATACCTGGATACCGCCGATGTTAAACATTCACTTCTCGCGAATGGCTGCATTGTGGGTGGAGAGGTGGAGGACAGCATTCTGTTCCGTGGTGTACAGGTGGCCAAAGGTGCCAAAATCAAAGGTTCCATCATCATGCAGAAATGTTACATTGGTGAGGGGACGGTCCTTGAGAATGTCATTCTCGATAAAGACGTGAGGCTGACCGGAGGACAGACGCTGATCGGTGACCCGTCGAATCCATACATTTTAGCGAAAAGTACTATTATCTAATGCCCACACGTAACCGATATCTTCTATAAATATATATAAAATAAAAATCCTGTAGGATGGATTTAAGGTTCATACACTTTCTAAGCATCGGGCCACTGCTAGAGCTCCCTCATACGTGCAAACGTAGTGGAGGAGACGAAATCGATTCTGAAGAAGCGAAGCGTTCGCCTTTATCCCCGGATTTCCCCTTTTAAAAAAGGAATCAAAAAAATCTGGGGATAACAGCGATCATAAGAACGATTCGTCACCGGAACGGGCTTTTAGCCGAAAGTGTAGCACTTAAAGGTTTGGCACTCATGTGCAACTGAGTGTATGAACTGCCACCATCCTGCAGGATTTCCCCGGGAGGAACCTACTTTTGTTTGACAACAAAGAAACGTTCAAGAGTATATTTACACGGAATCTGGTCAGCAAATTGGGCAAACCGATTGAAGAAGCAACACAGGAAGACGTGTACCACGTACTGGGAAGCATGATCCGTGAATATGCAGGCCAGGATTGGGCAGCGTCGAATCAGGGGTTCAAGCAGCGCCAGGATAAACAGGTCTATTACTTCTCGCTGGAATTCCTGATTGGACGTCTGCTCGGGAACAATCTGCTGAATGTGAATGAATTGGAATTGGTGCGTGACAGTTTAGCTGAGCTGGGCTTCTCCTTGGAAGAGATAGAAGAACAGGAGGCGGATGCAGGACTCGGTAATGGAGGTCTGGGACGACTTGCTGCCTGTTTCCTGGATTCACTTGCATCACTCCGATATGCAGGACATGGTTGCGGGATTCGTTATAAATACGGTTTGTTTGAGCAAAAAATCATCAATGGTAATCAGGTAGAGTTACCCGACAATTGGCTGGATAAGGGCAATGAATGGGAAGTCCGCCGTCCAGACAAAAAGGTGGAAGTACAGTTCTGGGGCCGGGTAGAAGCTCATGAGCAGGATGGAGAATATCAGTTTGTTACAAAAGATGCCGAATCGGTTGTCGCCATTCCCTATGACGTGCCTGTCATCGGTTATGGTGAAACCCATGTGAACACATTGCGTCTATGGAGTGCCGAGCCAAAGCGCGAGACTTCACTCGATACCCCTTCGAACTATTACGGCTATCTGGATTATAGCCGTTCGGTTGAATCGATCTCGGAGTTTTTATATCCAGATGATTCCCAGTACGAAGGAAAGTTGCTGCGCTTGAAGCAGCAATACTTCATGTGCTCAGCAGGTGTACAGAGCGCCTTGCGTACGTTCAACAAGCTGGAGCTACCATATGATCGTTTGCCAGATAAAGTGGCCTTCCACATTAATGACACGCATCCAACCTTGGTTATACCAGAACTGATGCGCATTCTGATTGATGTGAAGGGGTATGGCTGGGATGAAGCATGGGATATTACAACCCGTACTGTATCGTATACCAATCATACAACGCTTAGTGAGGCGCTTGAGAAGTGGCCTGTATCCATGATCAGCAGGCTGCTGCCACGAATCTACATGATTATTGAAGAGATCAATAAACGCTTCTGTGGCATGCTGCTGGACCGGTATCCGGGAGATCAGGATCGCATAGGGCATTTGGCTATTGTTGCAAACGATCAGGTACGGATGGCGCATCTGGCGATTGTAGGCAGTCATAGCGTGAATGGTGTTGCTGCTTTGCACACCGAGATTTTGAAAGAGCGCGAGATGGCTCCGTTCTATGCACTGTATCCAGAGCGTTTCAATAATAAAACCAATGGTATCACCCATCGCCGCTGGTTGATGCATGCCAATCCAAAACTGTCGGATCTGATTACGGATACAATCGGTAACGATTGGATAACAGAGCCGGGCAAGCTGGACCTGTTGGCTGGCTTTGCGGATAATACATCATTTCAGGAGCAGTTCCGTTTGATTAAGCGGGATAACAAGGAGCGGCTTGCTGCGTATATTCTGGATCATACCGGGACAGCAGTGAATCCGGATTCCATCTTTGATGTACAGGTGAAGAGGCTGCACGGGTACAAACGTCAACTGTTGAACATTCTGCATGTTATGCATCTGTATAACCGGCTTAAGAATGATGCTTCGTTTGATATGGTGCCACGTACGTTCATCTTTGGTGCCAAGGCAGCGCCGAGTTATTATTTTGCCAAGAAAATTATTAAGCTGATCAACACCGTGGCTGACACAGTGAATCGGGATGCGGCCGTAAATGACCGCTTGAAGGTATTTTTCCTCGAAAATTATTCCGTCTCTCTCGCAGAGAAGATCATTCCCGCTGCGGATGTTAGTGAACAGATCTCAACCGCAGGCAAGGAAGCTTCCGGTACGGGCAACATGAAGTTTATGATGAACGGTGCTTTAACGATTGGCACGATGGATGGAGCCAACGTGGAGATGGCGGAGCAGGTTGGGGAAGAAAATATGTTCATCTACGGTCTGCGTGCAGACGAAGTGCTTGAGTATTATCGTTCGGGCAGCTATCGTCCGAATGAGATTGTGCAGCACGATGAACGCATTCGCGAGGTCGTGGAGCAATTAGTGCATCCAGGTGCATTCTGTTATCGTGATGGGGAGTTCTGGGATATTTATGACTCCTTGCTGGCCCATGGTGACGAATATTTTGTATTGCGTGATTTTGCTGCTTATGCTGACGCGCATGCTGCGATTGACCAGGCGTATCGGGATATTCCGGGCTGGACCCGGAAAGCGATATTAAACACGGCTCATTCCGGCATATTCTCAAGTGATCGTACCATTAGTGAGTATGCGACAGATATCTGGGGTATTCACCCCGTGTCCGGGAACTGGAAAGGGTAAGAATAGATTGTTAAACAAACAAGTCCCCTTGTTCACAAGAGCCATCTCTGCTGGTAAATCAACCAGCGTAGAGAGCATCTCCTTGTAGAACAAGGGGATTTTGGCATACAGTGTTTCATAGTATCATTCAACTTGAAGAGAACCGCAACTCGCGTATCTTTCATCATACAAGTTCGCACACAAAATCAAAAAAAAGATCTGGATCTCAGTCATACTACATAAGAAGTCGTTTGATATTTTGAATTAGATAGGGGAGCCGTCACTATGGATCATTACACACAAATTCAGCTTGCTATTGAGTATTTGGAGCAGCATTTGCAAGATGATTTTAATATCAGAGAGACGTCCGCTGCTGCGAACTTTTCGGCGTTTCATTTTCAGCGTTTATTCCAGGCGATCACCGGATTTACGGTACTTGAATATGTGCGCAGACGAAGATTAACGGAAGCTGCAGGGATGCTGCGGGGCACATCGGAAGGCATATTGGACATTGCGATGAGCTTTGGCTATCAATCCCAGGAGGCCTTCACCCGTGCATTTTCAACCTACTTTGGAATGACACCCGCGAAGCTGCGTAAGCTGGAAGCGGAGCAGTTGTCTCTTTTGAAGATGCAACAGAGCATTGATTTTAATGATTATCGAACTTCACTTGGTGGAACATTCCACATGAACACACCCCGTCTGGTCACATTGGCACCGAACTGGATCATCGGCTATGAATATAAGACCAACCTGAATGACAATCAGCATTATGCTGAAATACCCGGATTTTATCACGATTTTGGCATGGAACAAAAATTCATGGCAATCCCGGAGAGGACACGCCCTGATATGGCTTATGGTGTGGCCTGTCATTTTGAAGAGGATGGAGCATTTTCTTTTATTGTGGGTGAAGAAAGCAGTGGAGCATCCCAGGTACTTGAACCCGGTTTTACTTCGATTGAAATTCCGGGCGGCTTGTATGCAGAGTTCACCGTGGAAGGCTCCGGGCAGGATATTCGGAAAATGATCTATGGCAGTTGGTTGCCTCAGTCGAACTATGAACGTAGGGAAGGGCCGGACTTTGAAGTGACGGATGTCTGGAAATCGACCCCTGAACAACTGGACATGAAGATCTATATCCCGTTAAAATAGACCTTACCGCTTCGCGGAAATCAAGGTCGGAGGACGGATGGATGAGCGAAAAGTCGTGGCTCCACTCCAAGTGGATGCTGACCATTGTTGCTTGCATGGCAGCGCTCTATATACTGATTATGGGCATTTTACTGTTTGTCAGTGGACGAACACCTAGCATGTATTATCAATATAATCTCGTACCCTTCGAGACGATTCGTCCACTTCTTATGGAGAGGGAGAGGTACAATACAGATACCTGGGTCAAAAATTTGTTTGGAAATATCGTATTGTTCATTCCGCTGGGCATCTGGATCCCATGGTTGTTTCGGAGGTGCCGCACATTCCTGACATTTACATCTACAGTTGTTTTGCTTCTGCTGGGGGTCGAGGTCACACAATTGATTACACGTGTAGGTTCGTTTGATGTGGATGACATTATTCTGAACATGATCGGTGCCTGGATAGGTTACGCCGGATATAAGTTAGTCTTATGTTCACAAAAAAGGACTCGGAATTGAACCGCAGATCGCGGTCCATGACCGGGTCTTTTTTGCATAAGAACCCTTTCTAATGTTTACAAGGGAATCATTTCGGATAAAACATATTAACGGCTTAATATAGTGAACAGAGATTATATATAAATTGAACTAAACATTTACACGAAACGGAGAGGACAGAAATAACCTGAAGAAGCAATCAGCGTTCGCCTTTATACCCGGATTTTCCCCTTATAAGGGGAATTCATAAAATCTGGGGATAACAGCGGTCGGAAGGTTATTCTGTCATCGGAGTATCCAGTATAAATATGCTTTAGTTCAATTTATATATTGGATAAAGATGAGAGCGAGGTGGGCGATATCGTTTGGTGGAAAGAGAGTGTGGTATACCAGATTTACCCGAGCAGCTTTAAAGATTCGGACGGGGATGGATATGGCGACTTGCAGGGAATCTATGAGAAGCTCGATTATTTGGAGAATTTGGGCGTAGATGTGATTTGGCTCTGTCCCATTTATGATTCACCAGGACATGATAACGGATATGATATCCGGGATTACTACGGCATTTTACGCAAGTATGGCACGATGGAGGATTTTGATCGATTATTGGCAGAGGCCCACAAGCGTGGTCTCAAGATCATGATGGACCTGGTGCTGAATCATACGTCGGATGAACATGCGTGGTTTGCTGAATCGCGTTCATCAAAGATGAATCCGAAACGGGATTATTATATTTGGCGTTCAGGCAAAAATGGGCAGGTGCCGAATAATTGGGAGTCCTATTTTGGGGGTTCGGTGTGGAAGCATGATCCCGAGACAAATGAATATTATCTACATCTGTATTCGGAACAGCAACCCGATCTCAACTGGAACAATGCACAGATGGCAGAAGAGATGTATGAGATGGTGCATTGGTGGCTGGAAAAAGGGGTAGACGGATTCCGTTTCGATGCAGTAGCGCATATTGCCAAGGCAGAGGGTCTGCCAAGTGCACACAATCCGGATAATCTGCCGGTAGTTCCAGCGTATCAGCTCTTTTCCAACTTGGAACAGGTACATTCCATCCTGAAGAAACTGAATAACATGATCCTGAAACCTTACGGGCCCATGACGGTTGGCGAGACTTCGGGACTTGGGCCTGAACAGGCCTTGGCTTATGTCGGGACGGATCGTGACGAGCTTAATATGGTATTCCAGTTTGAGCATATGTTCATCGATGCCAAATCTTCCGGAATCGGTAAGTGGAACTATAAGGAATGGAAATTGACCGATCTCAAAGAAATCATGAGCCGGTGGCAAACGGTTTTGCATGGTAGAGGTTGGAACGCCAATTATATGGGTAACCATGATCAGCCACGCCCGGTTTCCCGTTTTGGTGATGATGGTAAATATCGGGTGCGTTCTGCTCAGATGCTGGCGACGTGGATGCTTACACTTGAAGGAACACCCTACATCTATCAGGGAGAAGAGATCGGCATGACCAATGTCGCTTTCCCGGATATCGAGCAATATCGGGATATTGAGACGAAAAATTATTATAATCATTACATTGGTCAAGGTAAGTCGAAGCATGAAGTCATGCAGGCGATTTGGTTGAAGAGTCGCGATAATGCCCGCACGCCGATGCAATGGGATGATACGGAACACGCTGGATTTACCCAAGGTCAGCCTTGGATACAGGTGAATGATAATTATCCCGAGATTAATGTAGCTGATGCAGAAAGTGATCCGCAATCCATTTTGCATTATTACAGGAAGCTGATTGCGCTTCGCAAACAACATAAAGTGCTTATCTATGGCGCGTATGAACTACTGCTGCCGGATGATCCGGATATCTATGCCTATACACGAACGCTGGATGATGAGCAGATGTTGGTCATTCTGAATTTCCGTGGGCATGAGCCTGAGATGCACTGGCCGGAAGGCTGGAATTCCGAGCATGTCAAGCTGATCATCAGCAATGTAAGCAGACGATATTCTACCGATGAAGGTGCGATTCAGCTTCAGCCGTATGAAGCAAGAGTATATCGTAAGCAGCGGTGAGACGGAGGCTAGCATGATTTTGCGTTGGTGATGAGGTATGATTTATAATAAATAGTGGTTTTCAAAATAATCAAAACATATGTCGGGAGGAATCCAAGTTGTTGAATATTACGTTCCACGGTCACTCCAGTGTACAGCTGAGCACAGAAGAAAAGTCTCTGATCATTGATCCCTTCCTGCGTGGCAACGAGCTTGCCGTCACGAAGCCTGAAGATATTAAGACCGATGTTGTGTTGCTGACACATGCACATATGGATCACATCCTCGATGCTGAGCCTATTGCCAAAGCGAATAACGCCAAAGTTGTCGCTATTGTGGAATTGGCTACATATATGTCTTGGAAGGGTCTGGATACACTTGGCATGAACATGGGCGGAACGGTAGATCTTGATTTCGCTCAAGCCAAAATGATTCAGGCGTTCCATACTTCCGGGATTGTGCTCGAAGAAGAACAACGGATCATGTATGCAGGGTTGCCTGCTGGATATATCATTACTATTGGTGGTAAAACGATTTTGCATGCCGGAGACACAAGTCTCTTCGGGGATATGAAAATGATCGGTGATCGTCATGATATCGATGTTGCCTTCTTGCCGATTGGTGGACATTTCACCATGGGACCTGAGGATGCGCTGCAAGCGGCCGAATGGTTTAATGCCAAACTGACCATTCCGGTTCATTATGATACATTCCCGGTGATTCGTCAGGATGCGGAACACTTCGTGCAACAACTGGCTGCAAGAGGGTTGGAAGGACGTGTGCTGGCCCCGGGAGAATCTATTACCCTATGATGCACATTTAACCCCTGTTCAATAAAAAATGGATTTAGGGATAAAGACGAATATCACGTCAAGATAACTGACGTGATATTCGTCTTTTTTCGGTTCCAGGTTCAATTTTCACCGATAGAGTTGGTACAAATGACAAAAACATTGAAATTCCATTGTTGAACTCTCGTTTAGAATGATATAAAAAGTTACACGGAAACCAAACGGAAATCCGAATTGACCGCAAACAGGGGGAGCGTTCATGTCATTTATGAAATCATTATTTTTTCAAATTATTGTAGCGGTAATCATCGGGATTGGCGTTGGCATTCTGTGGCCGGATCTGGGTAGCTTGCTGCAACCGCTCGGAACAGGTTTCATCAAATTGATTAAGATGATCATCGCACCACTGATTTTCATGGTGATTGTAACAGGCATTGCCAAGATCGGTGATCTGAAGTCGGTAGGTCGCATCGGGCTGAAAGCTATCGTGTGGTTCGAGATTGCAACTACAGTGGCGCTGGTACTTGGACTGGGAACAGCCAATCTGCTTCGCCCCGGTGCCGGAATGAACGTGGACCCTTCAACCATAGACGCAAGCGGCATTGAAGCAAAAACCAATGGTTCCGAGTTACCGCATACGGTAGACTTTATCATGAATATTATTCCGACAAGTATTGTAGATGCCTTTGCACAAAATGCACTACTGCAAGTATTGCTCGTGGCATGCCTGTTCGGGGTTGCACTGGCAGCAACCGAGAGTAAGGCAAAAGAGAATGTACTGACGCTGATTGAGAACCTGCTCGGAATTGTGTTCCGCATCATTGGTTATATCATGAAACTAGCACCGATTGGTGCATTTGGAGCCATGGCCTATACGGTTGGTGCCTATGGGGCTTCCACATTATCATCCTTTGGTCTGCTAATTCTGGCCTGTTATGGCGCAGCACTGCTGTTTCTGGTCATGCTGGCATTGGCTGCCTGGTGGATTACCGGGCTAAATTTCCTGCAATTTGTGAAATATACCCGTTCTGAAGTGATGCTGGCGATTGGAACCGGATCATCGGAAGTGGTGATGCCACGCATGATGGACAAACTAACCAAGGCGGGATGCGATCGTGCGGTTGTGGGTCTTGTGGTGCCGACGGGGTACTCGTTCAATCTGGATGGCGCTTCAATCTATTTATCATTGGCAACGGTATTTGTTGCTCAAGCCGTAGGGATTGAATTGACCTTGATGCAGCAGATTACGATTCTGCTGGTGCTAATGTTAAGCTCCAAAGGCATGGCAGGAGTACCTGGCTCCGCATTCTTGGCCCTGTCTGCAACGGCAGTGGCTGTCAATGCTTTTCCGGTAGCAGCGGTTGCTCTACTGCTTGGTGCAGATCGATTCATGGATACAATGCGTGTATTCACCAACCTGATGGGCAACTGTGTCGCAGCATTTGTGGTGGCAAAATGGGAAGGTCTGCTGGATCAGAAGCGAATGCGTGCCGTACTCTCTGGTGAGATCAGTGTTGCTGAACTGGAAAGGGAAGAGCAAGCTGCACTATCTTTATTGAAGTTGAATATGCAGGAAAAACAAGGGAAAGCCGTAGTTTCACCGGAGATGTCGTAAGAGGCGTGGCTCCGCTGTGGTGATTAAGTCAAGACAACAACTTTATAATAACAATCCATTACAACAGTAAAAAACAGTAGAATACATTTAAAAAGTTCAACCAAGTTCAACCAAGTTAGACCGTCTGTTGCCCGCACCAATGGTGGGAAGAACAGACGGTTTCTTGTTGTCTCAATACAGATATCATTGGGTTCACGAACGCTGGTTCCAAAATAAATGTTACAGAGGAAAGATTTATGGGGAATGTGTAGAAGAGGCGAAGAATATACATATTATAGTTTCAACTTGTATATACATGTTTACTTATGTAATATAGATATGAAGTTAGCCGAGAACATCACATAAGAGCATTACAATTTATTGGAGGCGTTAACATGAGTTCTAATAACACAACTCCGTCATCTTGGTGGAAGACATCAACGGTGTATCAGGTATATCCGAAGAGTTTTAATGATACAACTGGATCGGGTACTGGAGATATTCGTGGATTAACCGAGAAGCTTGATTATTTGCAGCATCTGGGTATCGATATTGTGTGGTTGCAGCCGGTATATGTATCCCCGCAGCATGATAATGGATATGACGTAGCGGACTATTACCGGATTAATCCGGATTATGGGACGATGGAGGATTTTGACGAACTGTTGAAAGGTCTGAAGGCTCGTGATATGAAACTCATGATTGATATCGTGGTGAATCACTCCTCGACCGATCATGAGTGGTTCCAACAATCCCGTTCTTCCAAGGATAATCCGTATCGGGATTATTATATTTGGAAAGATCCTGCCCCGGATGGTGGTGTGCCGAACAACTGGCAATCCAAGTTCGGTGGACCTGCTTGGCAGTTCGATGAACAGACGGGACAATATTTCCTGACTTTATTTGATAAAACGCAGGCAGATCTGAATTGGGAGAATGAAGAAGTACGCAAAGCTGTACGGGATATGATCAAGTTCTGGGCCGAAAAAGGTGTGGATGGTTTCCGTATGGACGTGATTAACCTGATCTCCAAAGATCAGCGTTTCCCTGATGATGATGGCAGCGTGTCACCGGGTGATGGACGCAAATACTACACGGATGGACCGCGTGTGCATGAGTACATCACCGAGATGTACGATGAAGTATTCGGGCCTTACAACATGGTGACGGTAGGGGAAATGTCTTCCACAACACTGGAACATTGTATCCAATATTCGAACCCGGCTTCCCGGGAGTTTTCAATGACGTTTAACTTCCATCACCTGAAAGTGGATTATCCGAATGGTCAGAAGTGGGAACTGATGCCGTATGATTTTGAAGCGATGAAACAGCTCTTCAGTGAGTGGCAGACAGGCATGCAGGCCGGTGGAGGCTGGAACGCGCTGTTCCTGAATAACCATGATCAGCCACGAGCACTGTCCCGATTTGCTGATGATGGTGACTATCGTGCCGAGAGTGCCAAGATGCTTGCAACAACGATACACGGAATGCAAGGTACACCTTATGTCTACCAGGGAGAGGAGATCGGCATGCCGAATCCGGTCTGGAATGACGTTAGCGAGTTCCGTGATATCGAATCGACGAACATGTACCGCCTGCTTCAGGAAGAACGAGGCAAATCCGCTGAAGAAGCATTCCAAATCGTGAAGGAGCGTTCCCGGGACAACTCCCGCACACCGATGCAGTGGAATGGAAGTAAGAACGCCGGATTTACTACCGGAACACCTTGGCTGAAGGTGGATGAGCGGTATCCTTCGATTCACGTGGAACAGCAGCTGGCTGATCCAGATTCGATCTACTACCACTACCGCAAATTGATTGCCCTGCGTAAACAGTTTAACGTGCTGATCGACGGTCTGTATGAACGATTGGACGATGCACACCCGGATGTATTCGCGTACGCACGGACCAATGGAAGTGAAACCCTGATTGTTGTATCCAACTTCAGTAAACGAGACGTTACGTTCTCGCTGCCGGAAGCGGTCTGGAATGATCACATTGCAGGCAAATCAGCTGAATTACTCATTGGTAATACAGAGGCGGACCCTGCGCTGACGCAGGAAATCTCTCTCAGTCCGTATGCATCCTATATGTGGCTTGTGCCACAACAGGACTAATCACATTTTATAAATAGGAAGTGACACTATGGCAATTGATAAAAAACAGGTTGAGGAGATCGTCCGGGCAGTCGGTGGCAAAGAGAATATTGAAGCTGCTACACACTGTGTTACACGACTCCGGTTTGCCCTGTATGATGAGAGTAAAGTGGATACTGAAAGTCTGGATCAGAATGATCTGGTTAAAGGACAGTTCTCTTCCCAGGGACAATTCCAGGTCGTTATTGGACCTGGTCTGGTGGATAAGGTCTATGATGAGATGATTCAGATTACCGGGGGAGATCGTTCTTCCAAGGATGATGTGAAAGCGGTCGCTGGTAAAAAGCAAAATCCAATTCAGCGAGCGATTAAAACACTCTCGGATATTTTCATTCCAATCTTGCCAGCAATCATTACGGCAGGACTTTTGCTCGGGATTAACAATATTCTGACAGGTCCAGGCATTTTCTTTGAAGGAAAATCACTGGTGGATGTTTATCCAGCCTGGAAGGATCTTGCGTCCATTATTAATACGATCGCAAGTACAGCTTTCACGTTCCTGCCGGCTCTAATCGGTTGGGCAGCTGTAAAAAGGTTCGGCGGCAGTCCGCTGCTCGGGATCGTGCTTGGTCTCATTCTGGTACATCCCGATCTGCTGAGTGCATATGGTTATGCTGATGCCGTAAATGAAGGTACAGTGCCAACATGGAATTTGTTTGGTTGGGAGATTGAGAAGATCGGTTATCAAGGGCAGGTTCTGCCGGTACTGGTATCGGCCTATCTGCTTGCGAAGATGGAAATTTTCCTGAATAAAAGGGTACATGATTCAATTAAACTGCTGGTCGTTGCACCAGTCACGTTGCTGATTACCGGATTCCTTGCATTTACGATTATTGGACCGGTTACATTTGCTATTGCAAATGCAATCACTTCAGGCCTGATCTATGTATACGATTCCTACGCGGCGCTGGGTGGTCTGATCTACGGTGGTCTATACGCTTTGCTCGTTATCACCGGTATGCATCACACGTTCCTCGCGGTGGATGTTCAGCTCATTGGTAGTCAGGGCGGTACGTTCCTGTGGCCGATGCTGGCATTGTCCAACATCGCACAGGGTTCGGCGGCACTTGCGATGATGCTTGTCCTGCGTGAGAAGAAAATGAGAGGACTTGCAGCAACGTCCTCGGTGTCGGCCTTCCTCGGTGTAACCGAGCCGGCGATCTTTGGTGTTAACATCCGTTACCGTTATCCGTTTATCTTTGGTATGATCGGTTCCGCGATTGGTGGTGTGTTGCTGACGATGAATAATGTTCAGGCAACCTCCATCGGTGTAGGTGGCGTACCGGGATTCCTGTCGATTTTCCCTAACAAGTGGGGCGTCTTCTTCATCGGCATGGCGATCGTCTTGGTTGTACCATTTGTACTGACCGTCCTTTTTGGCAGAGCCAAACTGAGAAAAGAAGATCGTAATGAAAGTAATGAAACCGTTGCTGAGCCTAAAGCGGCTACATCGCAGTCCGCTTCGGGTGTTACCTCTTCAACTACAAAAACAGATCCAAACCAGCGCACACGTAGTGCAGCTCAAGTAGGGGACGAAGCAGTGAATACGCTGGAAATCATGGCGCCATTAACAGGTCAGGCCGTATCACTGGAGCAAGTACCAGATCCGGCTTTTGCCGAGAAACAGATGGGTGAAGGTGTAGCGATTGAACCTTCCGGCAACGTTGTTGTTGCCCCGTTTGATGCTCAGGTAGCTCATGTGATCAAAAGTAAACATGCGGTGATTCTTGAACACGCAAGTGGATTACAAGTTCTGATCCATGTCGGGATTAATACAGTATCCCTCAAGGGTGAAGGCTTCAACATGCATGTGGAAACTGGCGAGCATGTAAAGGCTGGACAAAAACTGTTGGAGTTTGATCGTAAGGTCATTGAAGATGCGGGATACCCGCTGATTACACCGATTATCATTCCAGATGGTCAAGATATGGTTGAACGGGTGGAAGTCACCACAGGTGATGTTACATCTAATCAAAATGGTGTGTTGAAGGTTCATCTGAAAGGTTAATTGAATACAACAACAAGAAGGGGCTGCATGATGCGCAGCTCCTTTTTGCTGTATGATCGTTATTTTCATGACGATCATGGTAAACTGTATATAAAATGGCAGAATCACATTTTTAAAATAATGGTGGTTGGAAAGGTTCTAACAAAGCAAGCTTCAGGCATGTTCGAGTCGTGGAGTTCATATGGTGGAGAAAGAGTTCCTAGATCGATGAGGAGGAGAGCCATGACACGTATTGCGGTGATGGTCATTCATGGGCTGGGTATGCGGAAGGATGGGTACGCGGACAAGCTGATTGCTTGTTTGCATAAGGAATTGGACAAGGTGATGGTCTTGCCTGGAGCCTCTAAACAGATGGTGGATATCGAACCTGTATATTGGGCGGATGTATTTGAGGAGCGGGAAGAGGCACTCTTTCAACAGCTCGTCAGCTCTCCGGGATTGAACTTTCAGGCGTTGCGCCGATTTGTCATCCATTACCTGGCTGATGCGGTTGCTTATCAACCTGTGGAAAATCAAGGCCATAACTATGATGCCGTACATCGAACGTTGAATCAGGCGATGCATACCCTTGCACAGCGTAACGGACCCGAAGCTCCGCTCTGTGTGGTTGCCCATAGTTTGGGTGCCGTAATTGCCAGTAACTTCTTCTACGATCTGCAATATCCGTCCAGTCGTGTTCCTGAAGTTGTGGATGTGAACTCGGCTTTGGAGCGGGGCGACACCCTGACCAATTTTTACTCGTTTGGTACAACCCTGCCCTTATGGAGTTTGCGTTACCATGACTTTAGTTGCCCAATTCAGGTGCCCTCTTCCCATGTGAATCACTATTATGCCGGGCTGGAAGGGGAATGGGTGAACTTCTACGATCGGGATGATATTCTGGGTTATCCATTACGCCCCATTGATCCCGCTTATGAGAAAGCGGTTAAAGAAGACATTGAAGTGAACTCTGGCGGCGTGGCGATGAGTTGGAATCCGCTAAGTCATGGGGGGTATTTTTCGAATCGAAGCCTGAATCGGAGAATGGCTCAGGGACTTGCTCGAACCTGGACCTGGATAAATCGCTCATAATTAAGAGGTAGTTCAAAAACTGAAAACCGGTCTTTTTGAACATGTATTATAAGTGTATTGAAATTAGGAGGGTATGTATGGAATGCAGGACAGGCTGTGCCGCATGTTGTATCGCGATTTCCATATCATCACCGATACCGGGCATGGCTCATGGCAAGCCGGCAGGTGTACGTTGTGTGCAGCTTACGAATGATAATCGCTGCGGAATTTTTGGCCAAAAAGATCGTCCTGCGGTATGCAGTGGATTGCAAGCTGAGGAAGAGATGTGTGGTAGCAACGATCAGGAAGCATTTGATATTCTAACCTGGTTGGAGCAAGAAACTGCACCGACCGTGATTGCGCCGAAAGTAGTTTAAGTGACTTGTTTTAATTAATTAGGATATTTATACTTAATATGGAAGATGGTCGATCTAGAGAGGAGATGCGAATATAATGGGGCTTGTTAAACGTTTTGTATTGGTTGTTGTGAATATGATCGGAGAGTTATGGATGGGCTTTTACCGACGTAACTCGGATTATTATGATCATCAGACTTCGGAGTCCAAAAGTAAGATTGGCTATTATGCATTCATTATTGGGGCAACAGTGGTTACGGTGGGCATTGTAGGCTGGATGTACAACCGAATTTATTCATAAGTAGTCATTATACTTAAAATTGAATGAGGCCAAATGCTGAAGATGAGTCTGTACAAATAAAAGAGAGTATCCGCAGGATATGACATCAAATGGATACTCTCTTTGGCATGGAATCAGGCAGGAATATGATCATACTCATCACGTTTAAGAGGGAGGCTGGCAGGCTGGGTGTGTGCATCGTTGTGCTTAATTGAACGACACATATGACAATCATGGGACCCAGCATAAAGGCCGTCGGAAATCGGAGTTTGCGTGCAACCCATGCACCCGCTATACAGAGCGGAGAATAGAGAAGAATCTCGGGGAAAAGGGTATCCCACGTTGCTACGTCAAGAGATTCAGGTATGCTTTCAGATTTAATGAAGGATTCATGTTCATGTGGGACCACTCCTGGTGATGAGATACGTTGCGTTATCTGTGGAACAACCAGACTGCTACTGTTCAACTCATTAAGATCCTGCGAGAGCCCTAGCGGAAGGTTTGGGTTCTCTGAACATTACAAAGTACATCAGTGATGAAATAACGTATAGACAGCCTGTGATGCTGAAAGTGATCGCGTAACCCCAGTACGTTCCATATGTGGTGACCAAATAGGATTGAACAGGTCCCATGGTCGCCCAACCAATCATGAACGAGGTCTGCATCAGTGAATTGGCAATGCCGCGGCGTTTGTCCGAGATCCGATCCACCAGTATGGCTGAATGAATGGGATTGGCTGCGTTCATCAATGCTTGTCTGAACAAGAAACTGAGCGAAGCAATGAACAACAGATTGGTGAAGCCTGTTAATAGAAGGAAGGGCAGCGACATGACCTGGAAAATGACAACGGCTCTTACGCTTCCGACCTTTGCTGCCAGGGTAGGACCAATCAGCATGGATACAATCGTCATAATCTGACCAAGTGCAATCAGTAAGCTCATGCCGCTCAGAGAAACCGAGAACCGATTGGTGAAATACAGATTCAAATACGGTACAACCAGTCCGGAACCTAATCCAATTAACAACTGAGTCACTATAAACTGACCAATCAGTCGGGAATCTTTTTTCTTGGTGATCGAATCATTCGTGTTGGCGGTATTCGTCAAACTTTCTTTTAGATTTGTATTGGGTTGAAGATCTGATTGTGCCGGAATAGTTGTCTGCGGAGCAGCCTTGCCTTCGGTTACAAATAACAGTGGAATAAACGCAGCCAGTGTTGCTGCACCACCGACAAATAAAACCGTCTGTAATCCGGTCACTTTGGCGAGTCCTGCCGTATGTAACAAATCTGCAAATACGCCGCCACCCAGGCTACCAAGAACCTGGGAAGCGAGCACAAGGGATGAATAATAACTGAACATCTTCAACCGCTGGCTTTTTTTGACGTTTTCCGCCAGATAAGGAATGGCCAATACTTGGAATACCCCAGCGAAAAGGCCAGAAAATACCGCGAACCAAATCAGTCCTGTAGCTGAATAATCGAAGGAGCGTCCGATTAGAAAGATTCCGCTGAATAATGCCCCGGTAATGAGTAATCGCTTGCGGCTGAACAGATCACCGCATAGACCGATAGGAACAAACATAATGGCTGTTGCGAGTGATTGAATACTTACAATCTGGCCGTTCATTGTATCATTATAGCCCAGACCCTGAATGTACAGATTGTACAAGACAGAGAACATACCATTTCCGATCTGATACAGAATGCTAGCCAGGAAAAACAGTTGAATATTGCGGGACCAGCCGCGAATTTCATCATTAATATGTTGTAAAACTCTCAAGTGGTTCCCCCCAGTCTGCCTGTGCAGTGATTCCAGTTTAACAGGAAAGGGGAATTTGCGGAAGAATTGACCACTGTTTATTTTGGTTCAGGGGCATCAATCACACGAGCAATGACGAATCCATCGTAACCTTTGCTACCGACGGTTTGCAGTGCTGTAGCTTCAAGCCGAGGGTGATCCGCGATCAACTGCAGGAATGATCGAACACCTTGAACTCTAGGGTCTGTGCTGTCTGTGCGGATCACTTCACCGTCCCTGACGATATTATCACCAATAATAAGACTTCCCGGCCGAGTCAGTCGCAGGGCCCATCTCAGATAATCGGGATTACTCGGTTTGTCAGCATCGATGAAGATCATATCAAACGGTTCCCTGTATTCTTCCTGAACATCGGGAAGGGTGGTTAGGGCAGGACCAACTCTCAGGTCAACCATGTGCATCAGTCCTGCTCGTGTGAGATTGGCTCGGGCCAAGTCTGCATGGTGTGATTCGGATTCCAGTGAGACGATGCGTCCGTGTTCAGGCAGCGCTCTTGCCATCCAGATGGTACTGTATCCACCCAATGTGCCGATTTCAAGTACACGGGATGCACCTTGGATTTGCAGCAGGAGCTGAAGCAGCTTTCCTTGATTTGGTGTTACGTCATGAGCAGGGAGTCCAGCTTCGGCATTGCTTTGCAGTGTATATTTCAGCAGGGAATCTGATGGTACCAGCAGATTATTCATGTAGTCGTCAACTTGAGTCCAGGTATGCTGTAGTTCGGTCGTATTTATATTTTTCATCTTCACATGTTCCTTTCCTTGTTCCTTGTATTGGATTTCATATTTCAACTATAAATGGAGTAGATGTATAAATAAAATATATATTATGTATGATAATATAACTTCAGATTATGTATTTGACGTGGAAGAGGTGTAACACATGAATCTGCATGGATTACGATTATTTCATGCCATTGTGAGATATGGCGGGGTCACTCGTGCCGCAGAGGAACTAAATATTAGTCAGCCTGCGGTATCTTCTCAGGTGAAGAAATTTGAACGTGAATTAGGAATCCAGCTTTTTGTTTCGGAGGGAAGAAGACTGGTGCTTACGGATGCGGGGATACAGTTAACAGGATATGCGGAACGTCTGTTCATGCTGGAGCAGGATGTCGAGAATTTTGTGCAGGATTTTCGGGAGGGCAAAAAAGGACTGATCCGTCTTACGGCAACCTACTTGCCTTCGAATTTTCTGTTGCCTGGCTGGATTGCGCGGTTTAAGCAAATGCACGAGGATGTGGAGATTGTTGTGAGCACAACCAACACCCGGATGGCCTTTGACCAGTTGCTTCGTTATGAGGCAGAGATTGCAGTGTATGGTGGAAGCGGCATTACACATGCGGGTGTCCAATGGGATGAATTGTTTGACGATGAGATGTGGTTTGTTGTGCACCCTGACCATTCGTATGCGGGAAAAGAAATCGAGCTGCATGAGATGATGGCAGAACCGTTCATCATGCGCGAAGAAGGCAGTGCCACGCGTGAGAGACTCGTCTCCCTTTGCACTACAAATAACCTGGCCCCTCCCCGCATTGCGCTTCAGTTCAACGGGCTGAACGAAACGATCAGTGCGGTGAAGGCAGGTTATGGGGCCAACTTTATATCTTCTTTGGTTGTGAACGAAGATGTGCAGCAAGGCAGGCTGGCACGTGTGTTTGTTCGAGGTGTGCGGCTGAGAAATACGGTTGCTGTATGTACACGAGCCGGGGAGGTATTATCACCTGCTGCACAGCATCTTGTCAAGCTTATCCGCCAAGAGGCGTCTTTGATGAAATAAATAGCGTGATTGTACTTAACTTAAAATATGTGTTCAAAAAGACCAGTTTTCAGTATACTAAAGCGGATATTTGCACAGCCTCTTGAAAATGAATGGGTTGCTTATTTAACTATTCACTTTTGCTTTGTTGTGAAGTTCCCCATGCATGTAATCGGGCGTATAGGGTTACGCCGCCAATGATCAGGACAGGAATCCAGACTGCAATCATGGGCACACGGTGGAATAACAATGCGGCTGCAATGACGCCGATCAAATAGATGACAACAGCACCTGCACGAAGGTAGGAGTCTGTGGACAAGGCTTTGGCTAACGATCGGATATTGGCATGTCGCAGCTTTTTGAGGATGCTTACGGTATCCTCAACCACAGCGGCCAAATTATTGGTGAGCACAGTTGTTGAGATACCAGCAATGCCAATGCGGCGTGCCGCAGTTGTTTGCATCCCCATTGCAACGGCTAGGATGACAATTAACAGATAAGACAGTTGTTCTGAAAATGGACTAATCATGGCGATGGCGAACAGCAGGAGCAATATGCTTTCAACAGTAAATACGGCTGTGACCTTGGAGGACCAGCCATTTTTGGTCTGCACATGTCCAACCATATGTGCTGCAATGGCATTGCCGGCAATAAAACCAATGAGAGCAAGCAATGACCGAATTACAACAAATTCCTGAGCACGGGCAATGGCAATACCCAACAAAACAATATTTCCCGTCATATTGGCTGTGAGCACATGCCCCAGTCCCAGATATCCGATCAGATCCACCATTCCGGCAGACATACAGAGAAGCAGCATGGCGTATTTTTGGAGGGTGCTTTGATTCATCCTATCCGTCCTTTCAAAAAAACGTAGCCCCTCTAGTATACAGCCATAACCCATGCTTCTTCAAAATGAATTCATAGTGCAAGATTTAAGGTGCAGCGAGCCAATCAAACATATTGTTCACTGCTGACTCATGTATTTTCTCGTGAAAATGATGATCCTGCCCGCCATAAGCGTGAAATGTGACATCCGCACCTCGGCGCTTAAGCCAGTGATACATTCGGGTTCCATGGCTATAGTTCACCTGTGTATCTGATGTACCATGCATGATCAGCACCGGACAAGATAGTTTGTTCGCTTTGGATAAGGGAGAACGGGCGAGATAAGCTTCCGGAGCTGTGCGAGGGGAACCACCTAATACCCGCTTCAATGTGCGCCTCAGGTCGGTTCGCTCATGGTAAGTGCGTTCCACATCGGCGACACCGCTCCAAAGAACTAACTTATGTACTTTGTCCGGTCCCTCATTATAGGCAGTTGCGGTATGTACAGCATTAATGGCCCCACGTGAGAACCCCATTAACGATATCCGTGTCCGGTCGACAAAAGGTAAACGCTGCATCAACCGGTATGCGGCATGCACATCTTCGACATCTTTCCCGCCATACTCGTCACGGCCTTCACCACCTTCGTTGCCACGATAGGATGGGGCGAACACGATATAACCTTTATGTACAAATTGCTCAAGCCAAACGGTATTTACCCCGCCATAGCTGCCAAGTCCGCCGCGACAATAGATCAGCACAGGCCATTGTTCCGGTATATTATCCGTATCATGCATTGTTGCATAAGGGTAGTGGCTGGCGAGTGGTTGCAAATGTAGAGATGTATGTATGGAAGCGAATTTCGGAAAGGCAGAGGAGACAGAGCCGAAATGAGAAGTTTCATATGTCGTGATATCAGGTAATGAACAACCTTGTGGCAGGTATAAATAAGCTTTAACCCGAAGTGTATCGGATGAATACGTCACTTGATAGAGCAGGAAAATCAACCTCTTTCATCGGTAATAACAGGCCAAATGACAGGGATGTTTCTATAGGATGCACGTAAAATAAGTTCCCATACCTTCCACGCTGGATCCCCAGCCCAAATGTGAGAAATTCGTTTATTGGCTCCATATGATTTATAATGGTTCAGGAGACATGTGGATTGACCGCTTGTTCTCATATTCATAAAACTAATTTTAGTGTGCAGAAAGAAAGGGAGAAAGCCATGATGAACGCTCCACATCCAATCGATCAATTCAAGAAATTCAAATATGAAATTACCAGATTTATGATGATCTATAAATTTGCTCTGGATCAAATGGAGACCAAGATTGAAGTCCTGAAGGAAGAATTCCAGTCTCTGCATGATTACAGTCCAATTGAGCATACAAAGTCCAGACTGAAATCTCCTGAGAGCATTATGAACAAGATGTTCCGCAAAAATCATGAGTTAACATTTGAGAGCATCAAGCAAAATATCAAGGATATCGCCGGGGTACGGATTACATGTTCCTTTATCTCGGATATCTATCGCATTAAGGATATGCTGTGCAACCAGAGTGATCTGCGTGTACTGGAGGTCAAAGACTACATCGAGAATCCAAAGCCAAACGGCTACCAAAGCCTTCATCTTCTGGTGGAAGTGCCTGTGTACATGTCCAATGGTGAGGAACGAGCATGTGTGGAGATCCAGATCCGTACAATCGCGATGGATTTCTGGGCGAGTCTCGAGCATAAGATTTTTTATAAATACAATAAGGATGTTCCCGAGCATTTGACCAAGGAACTGAAAAGTGCGGCAGATTCGGCAAATGCACTGGATCAACAGATGGAGCGACTTCACCGGGAAATTCAGGAGATTAAGGACGCCGATAACGAGCGAGATGAAGAAGAGTTACGCCGTATTATTATTAACAATCAACAGTTCACACTGCCGTCCAACCTGCTCAAGCTACTGGGTAGCGGGGAGTAGTACTCGATGAAAAGTACAATGGCTTCATTGAACACGAATTCCACATCCCGTGTACGGATGGCTTTAATTCTGGGGACGTTGTCGGCCTTCGGGCCGTTGTCCCTGGATATGTATTTACCCGCATTACCTACACTGGCTGATGAGTTTGGTTCATCTACTTCGTATGCTCAACTCAGTCTGACGGCGTGTATGATTGGACTTGCGGTTGGACAGTTGCTTGCCGGACCTCTAAGTGATGTACGTGGTCGGCGAACACCGCTCATTGCAGGACTTGTGCTCTATACTATCGCCTCCATACTTTGCCTGGTCAGCCCGACGATGGGCTCTTTTGTTGTGCTGCGGTTCATTCAGGGTGTAGCTGGAGCAGCAGGGATTGTCATCTCGCGCGCAATCGTCAGAGACGTATATTCAGGCCCGGAACTGACACGGTTCTTCTCCCTGTTGATGCTGATTAACGGCGTAGCCCCGATTGCTGCACCGATCATTGGTGGACAAATGTTGACATATACGTCATGGCGCGGCGTATTTATTTTGCTTAGCCTCATCGGTATTCTGACGCTGTTGGCTGTTATTTTCGGCCTTGGAGAGACATTGCCCTCCAACCGCAGATCAAGCGGGGGATTGAAACAGACCCTGATTACGTTTCGGCAAATCGCAGGGGATCGTCAGTTTATGGGTTATGCGTTAACCCAGGGGTTCGTAGCCGCTGGCATGTTTGCCTACATATCCGGTTCACCGTTTGTGCTTCAGAAGATATACGGGGTATCGCCGCAAATATTCAGTGTTTGCTTTGCCATAAACGGGCTTGGTATTATTCTGGCCAGTCAGGTTGCCGGCAGACTTGCAGGTAAGGTATCTGAAACCCGGCTGTTAATCGCGGGGCTGCTAACCGCGGCGCTCGGAGGAACTTCACTGCTCATCGCCATTCTGGCTGAGGGTAATCTAATCTCTGTACTGATTCCGTTATTTCTGGTGGTATCCAGTGTTGGGTTGGTCAATACCGCGTCCTTCGCCTTGGCGATGGCCAATCAGGAGAAATCGGCAGGCAGTGCGTCTGCGCTTATTGGTGTGATGACGTTCCTCTTCGGTGGTATTGTCGCTCCCCTCGTAGGTCTCGGGGGAGAAGGCACAGCTGTGCCAATGGGAATCGTTATCGCGTGTGCTGATCTCGGTGCCTTGGTGATTTACTTCCTAATGGTCAGTAGAGGCAGGAAGCGCCAGAACGATCAAGTGTTGAGTTAAATGTACTGATTCTGAACACCTTGCGTTTATGGAGTCTTAAAATAGTGTAAAGTTATTTTGGGTTAAAGAACGAACAAGAGCCTCACTTGGAAGGAATTATGCTTCCAAGTGAGGCTCTTGCTGTAGGTAAGGACAAGTTTAGCAGAGCGCAAACAAAATTTGTGTATTGGACAGTATACCTGGCGTGAGGAATGGATAAAAGTACCCCACCACAAAACCAAACAGATTAATCGCAGGCCACATCAGGTAGACATCATTGTATGTGAAGACAAGGGACCACCGGTTGTAGCAAAAGTTGGGCAGCGCACGTTCTTCGTTATCTCGTGGTGCCGCTGTACCCGTCTGTGCAAATTGCACAGCTTGAGTGAGACTTTGCGGCTGTTGCTGGAGGAAGAGCGGAAGCAGACCCGGGCTGCTTTTGATCAGGTTATACAGAAAAAGCATTTCTGCCGGAGGCTGACCTACCGGACGAGGATAGGCACTAAGCAGGGTGGGCAGATTGCCTTGAGTCAGCTGCACAGGTACGCCAGGTGCTGTACCCGGGATTGTACCTGGAATACCTCCAGGGATATATGGACCGGGTCCTCCACCTGGAATGTATGGAGGATAGGAGCCTTGACCGCCAGGTATACCAGGAAACGTTGGACCACCCGGTGTGCCGCCACCGCCACCGCCTGGGAACAGTGGAGGCAATTGAAAGGAACGGTCTTCTCCATAACTTAGATAAGGGTTATATTCGTAATACATGTACAGAACATCCTTCCTGTCGTCGTATTCTGCATTTAGCATATGGTGGCATCCGCCTATATGTGAGTGACGTCAAGAAGATTTTATATGATCTATATAGTTGAACTAATCATTTACACAAAACGGAGAGGATAGAAAAAACCTGAAAAAGCGAAGCGGTCGCCTAATAGCTTTCTGAAAGAAAGCTACATCGGAAGCATACGCTATCACCGGATTTTCCCTTAGAGAAAAGGGAATAGAAAAAATCTGGGGATAACAGCGATTGGAAGGTTGTTCTATCATCGTAATGTCAGTGTAAATAAATTTTAGTTCAACTGTATAGCGCAGAATATAATCGAATTGACAACTGAACTGATAACAATTATCATTGTCAATGGAAATGGTCAAATGTACATACGGATATTATATGTATCAATAATAGTATCAATATTTTTGAACATTAAAATCTGTCACAATAACGCCGAATAAGGTGTTCATATTGAAATGAGAGGGGTTAATAAATTGTTTAAGAGAAATAGAAAGATGATCATGCTTCTGATTACGGTGATGGTTATGTCCATCTGGTTGGCAGCGTGTGGAGCGAAGTCCGCAGAGAACGGAGCAGCAGGAGAGAACGATACAGCAACGGAGACAGAGACGCAAACAGAAGCCCCGACAGAACGCACATTGACAGATGCAATGGGACACAAAGTAACCATCCCGGCTAATCCGGAGCGTGTCATCGCGTCTTATCTGGAAGACAATTTGGTAACACTAGGTGTTAAGCCAGTTGCTCAGTGGTCGGTAGCCAACGGAATCCAGGAATATCTGCAAAAAGATCTGAATGGTATCCCAACGATTGCTTTTGATCTGCCTTTTGAAGCGGTAACAAGTTTTAACCCGGATCTGATTATTGTTGGTTCTGAAAGTGTGGTTGAAGGAGAAAAATACGAACAGTACAGTAAAATTGCACCTACTTATGTACTTGGCGATGAGATCAATAGCGACTGGCGTAAAACGTTGCTTAAAATCGGTGAGATTTTGAATAAGAGTGATGAAGCGCAAAAAGCGCTGGATGATTACGAAGTTAAAGCTACAGAAATCAAGGAAAAGATCAACAACGTTACAGGTGGAACAAAATCAGCAGCGGCCATTTGGTTGGTTAGCGGCAAGTTCTTTATTGTAAGTGACAACGTATCAAGTGGAGAAGTAATGTACAAGGAACTTGGACTTCTAGAGCCTGAAGTTGTAAAAGAAATCTCTGCCAATGCAACAGGTAACTGGTCTTCCATCTCTATGGAGAAGCTGGCGGAAATGGATGTAGACTACTTGTTCTTTGTGAATAGTGATGCAGGTACTGGAGCGGAAGCACTGAAAGATCCAGTGTGGCAAAGTATCCCGGCTGTGAAAAATGGCAATTTGTTTGAATTCACCCGGTCCAGCAGCTGGTTGTACAGCGGAGTTCAAGCGAACCTTCAAATTATGGAAGACATTCAGAACAGCATTGTTAAATAAGAAATCGTCGATATGAAAAAGCATGTTTCTACTTCCTGGTGCAATAGGCACCAGGGAGTTTTTTTGTTAATTCAGCATTTTACGTTATATAATAAATATGAGTGTGTGATCGTGTCTTGAAGTGACATTGACACTTGTTACACGAGCAGGGAAGGGGATATTACATATGTATACATTGGATCCACGTGAAATAACGGGAAGAGACAACTATAAACTGATGAGTGGTTCGGTGGTGCCACGCCCAATTGCTTTTGTGACGACACGTTCAGATGAGAATGGTGTGATCAATGCAGCGCCTTTCAGTTTCTTCAATGTGGTTAGTTCGGACCCACCGCTGTTATCCATATCCATTGCACGTAAAGACGGCATTATGAAAGATACTGCGCGTAATGTACTTGCTCATAAAGAGCTGGTCGTGCATATATGTGATGAAGCAATCATAGCAGAAGTAAATGAGACAGCAGCTATCCTTGAACCCCATGAAAGTGAGCTTGAGCGGACGAAACTGACCCCAGTGCCAAGTACAAAGGTTGCCGTGCCAGGAATAAAGGAAGCTCTTATTCGGATGGAGTGTGAGCTGTATCAGCACATTCCCATTACCAACGATGATGGCAAACCGATGAGTGATCTGTTGCTGGTACGCATAGTGCAATATCATTTCAGCCAAGAAGTCTACAATCCGGACAAGGGGTATATCCTGATGGATCATTTGAAACCAGTCAGCCGACTTGCGGGTAATGATTATGCCAAGCTCGGAGAGAGATTCACCATAATTCGACCTGAATAGTTATGAAAGATCCTATATGTAATTTGTGAAAGGGTTTAACCCTGTTGATAAAGGCGGACAACACATGCGAAACTCGCATAGGTTGTCCGCCTTTTGTTGTGATATGAACATAAACGGGACAGGAAGTGAATAGACTTGTACTATATCCTGCACATTTCTATATGAACCTATTTGATATATAGGATGTTTAAAAAGCCCACTTTTGATTACGAAAGACAAGACTATATAGGGGGTTAAGCCGATGAACCAGCTTGAGGAAAGTACAGGGGCAAGTATTATGGGAATAGGAACGGCGTGGCCTGCCCACCGTATTGAGCAAAAGGATGTATCTGCCCGTCTCGCGCAAGCGCTGGAACATGAGCCGGATGCGAGAAGATGGGCCAAACGGATCTTTAATCAGTGCGGTGTGGAGACTCGGTATACGTGTGAACCGAATCTGCTTGAGCCTGTTGATTCTTGCAGATATTTACCCTTTACCAATGCGGAGGAGGTTCCGACTACATCCGAGCGTATGGGCAAATACAAAACTGCTGCTGTTCCCCTTGGTCTGGAGGCGGCCGGACAGGCGCTTCAGGACGCAGACGTATCCTCCTCGGAAATTACACATCTCATTACGGTGAGTTGCACGGGGCAATTCCTGCCCGGACTTGATGTTCGGCTGATCCAGCAACTTGAACTGTCACCGCAGATCAACCGGATTCCCCTGGTGTTTCAAGGATGTGCAGCCGGTCTGAAAGCGATCCAACTGGCGAATTCCATTGTAACGACAGATCAGAAGGCTACAGTTCTCATCGTGTGCGTGGAACTATGTACACTTCACTTTCAGCCATCTGCCAAACGGGACGACCTGTATGCTGCATCGTTCTTTGGTGATGGTGCCTCTGCCTGTGTTATTGGTGCGTCTGGAACAGATCGCAATGAATGTTTTCGACTAGGCCGTGGATACTCAACGCTGCTCCCGGATTGTACAGAAGAAATGATCTGGGAAGTGGGCAATACAGGCTTTGATCTCTACCTGTCACCACAGATACCCAAGCTGCTTGGTTTGCATCTCGGTCCAGAGGTAGAACGATTGCTCGAGGGGAGCGGTTTACCGGAAATATGGGCGATACATCCGGGAGGCAGAGGCATCGTGGATGCCGTTCAGAAGCTGTATCAGTTGACAGATGAGCAGGTCTCCTACAGCCGAAACATCCTGCGGGATTATGGCAACCTGTCGTCCGTGACGATTCTTTTTGTTCTTCAAGCCATCCGCGAGGATTATAGACAGAAGGAAGAACATTCCAGTGGGATCGCGCTGGCCTTTGGCCCGGGACTGACAGCAGAGTTACTTCCGTTTACATACATCCCTGCCCCCATAGCGAACAGAACACCTGTGAATCATGGCATCCAATAGTTCGCGAACCCGAGTGAAGGAGATATACACCCCAAGTGGTTGAATGTGCTTATGATCTTACCCTTACCGATGAATATAATCGAATGACTAATCTGATCGCAGAGGAGCTTAGGTATGGGTTATCGCAGACTTGCTGCCTTCATCAGCCGATATCCGCGGTTCATTATTCTCTGCTGGGTATTTATCATCGGGATGTCAGCGGTCTGGGCATGGAAGTTACCTGACATTGTTCAGGATCACGGATTAAAACGGGTTCACGGGGATGCGCAAGCGGTTGGACTTGTTCTGGAGGAAGAATTCGGATCTCCTGCTGATCCGGTTATTCTGGTGTTTGAGAAAAAGGAAAATACCTCGCGGTTACAGTTCCGGCAGTGGATCAAGGATCGGTTGACACAGGTTCAAGTGTTGCCTGCGGTAACCTCTATCACGTCCCCTTTGGATGCTAGCGAAAGGGTGACGCTGCAAGAGCATAGGGCATATGCCCTTGTGAAGATGGATGTGCCGGCGCATCAGATGGGTCCTCCGCTGGAGCAGTTGCGCGCCGTGCTGGCAACAGACGGTCCAGGTACGGTGCAATTGACTGGAAAGGCAGTCGTGCAGCAGGATGTCAATCATCTGAGCTTTCGTGATCTGGAACGGGCAGAGATGGTGGGACTGCCGATTGCCCTGATCGTTTTGTGTTTTGCATTCAGGGGGCTATATGCCGCGTTGATTGCTGTCATGATGGGGATCAGTGCTGTGATTATCGCTATGGGAGTCACGTCACTCCTTGGTTATCACCTGGAATTGTCCAACTTTATCATTAATGTGATTCCCATGGTGGGCATGGCACTGAGTATAGACTTTGCCCTGATCATTCTGAGCAGGTACAGGGAAGAAGTTCAGCGGGCCTATGAAGATGAAGGCAAAGCTAACGTTACGGGCAGCAGCCTGGATATGCAGAGCGAGATTTTGCGAAGCAAGATTCTTCAGCAAACATTACGTACAGCAGGCAGAGCGGTGTTGTTCTCGGCAGCTTGCGTGCTCCTTGGGCTGCTGGGTTTGCTCTGGATCAGATTGCCGATGTTTCTGAGTGTCTCCTTGGGAGCCATTATTGTTCTGCTCCTATCGTTACTATTAAATGTTACGCTGCTGCCAGCTCTGCTATCACTGTCTGCGAATGGTGTATTCAGGCGAAAGTTAGTCCATTGGTTACCTAGAGGTTCAGTCTGGCATCGATGGTCAGCGATGGTCATGAAACGACCAGTCAGTATGGCCATTGGAGGTACGGTTGTACTGCTCCTGTGTGTTTATCCAGTAACCCGGCTGGAACTGTCCGTCCCGGATGCTTCTTCACTGCCAGAGAGAATGGAGTCCCGCCAAGCAGCAGAGCAGTTGCAATATGATCTGGGGCAAAAGAATACCTCCGCCATCGAGATCGTGATTGGCGGACAGCAGGAACTGTTGACTGCCTCTCACTGGCAGATGGCCCACAACAAAGCCCGTCAGCTACTGCAGGACTCAGGCGTATTGAGCATTGTTTCACCATGGGGCCTATTACAGCCGAATCAAAATGGCTCGCAGAGCCTTTTTCAAATTCCACCGTCGGCGCTCACTCCTTCCATAGAAGGCAAGGAGTCAACCAGGACGACATGGCTGCGTTCAACGGTCTCTGATCATTCGATTCGATTGATAGCCACGGTGCACGGGGAGCCTGGTTCGGAACAGGTTGCAGACTGGCTGGAACGAATGAGGAAGAGCGATTATACACTTGGTTCCACCAACGTAAAACTGCGTTATGGCGGGGAAGCTGCCGAGCAGGTTGAAATCATGCAGGAAGTCACAAGTCAACTGCCCAAAGTGTTAGTATTTGTAGTGGTATCCAATTATCTTGTGTTACTGGCAGCGTTCAGATCTCTGCTCATACCAATCAAGGCAATTTTGATGAATCTGCTTAGCTTAGCCGCTTCATTTGGCATATTGGTGTGGGTGTTTAATGAAGGACATCTGGGGATGGAAACGTCAGCCATTGCCATTATGATTCCTGTATTCATTGCAGGATTGGTGTTTGGCATATCCATGGATTATGGTGTGTTTATGCTGAGCCGTATTCAGGAAGTGTATAGACGAACCGGAGACAGTGATGTGGCTGTCCAACAGGGATTGGCTTCTACAGGCCGTCTGGTTACCTCCGCAGCGGCCATTCTGCTTGCGGTGACCGTGCCGTTTGCTTTTGCTGAAGTTGCAGGTGTGAGGCAGCTAGGGATCGGAATCACGGCAGCGGTGTTGATTGACGTTACGTTGATCCGGCTAATACTGGTACCTGCATTGATGAAATTAATGGGCAGGTGGAACTGGTGGTTGCCAGGGCAGATAAAATGAAGGGTATTTCCGTAACCTGTCTTCAGGTTGGAGATATCCTTTTTTTGGCTAGAAATCGTGTGATTCCATTCAAAACAGGCAAACATGTTCAATTCATGGGTGACATCCATGTTCTATAATGGATGGGATTAATTCCATATGACAGTCTTATATCTACGTTATCCTACGAAAAACAGGAGGGACACAGGCCCATGTCTGATATTGAAGCCTATCTACAACAACAAACGAATCTTCGTGGTCGTTCCGCGTATCATGCAGATCAACCCCTGGAGTTATGGCGCAATCAGTTACGTAAACGTGTGAAAGAACGGCTGGGCGGTTTTCCCACGATGGCGGCCGCACTGAATCCTGTCTTACTGGAGCGCATTACATGTGACGGATATATTCGGGAGCGAATTGAAATTACGACCTATGCAGGACTTCGCATGCCTGTGTATTTATTAATTCCGGGTGATGGAAGCATTACCGATAACAAGAGACCTGCTATCGTTGCTTGTCATGGGCATGGCTACGGTAGCCGAGAGATATCGGGTATGGAACCGGATGGGTCGCCACGGACAGGAGAGCCCGGATTACACAAGGACTTTGCTGTAGCGCTTGTGAAGCGTGGTTATGTGGTTGCGGCTCCAGAGCTGCTCGGGTTCGGTGATCGAAGACTGGCAGAGGACCGCGATGCGCCACCAGGGGTAAGCTCTTGTACGAAGATTGCGGCGCATCTGCTCATGGTGGGGAAGACTCTCGCCGGTCATAGGGTGTATGAAACAACACGTGTACTGGATTATGTATCGACTCGGCCAGAAGTGGATTCGGAGCGAATTGGAAGCATGGGTATCTCGGGAGGTGGACTGGTGACCGCATTTACAGCCGCGTTGGATGAACGGTTCAGGGCAACTGTGGTAAGCGGTTATGCAAATACATTCCAGGGCAGCATATTGGATCGGAACCATTGTCTGGACAACTATGTGCCAGGTATCCTGCGTGAAGCGGAATTGCCGGATCTCATCGGCCTGATTGTGCCTAGGCCACTTTTTATTGAAGCCGGAAGTGATGATCAGGTGTTCCCAATCCATGCAGCGAAAGAGGCGTATGCCCGTTTGACACATATATATGAGCAGGCGGGAGCATCAGAATCACTGGATGCGGATTTCTTTACAGGTGGACATGAGATTAGCGGAGCTAAGGCTTATGACTGGCTTGATCAAGTTCTGTGAAGTTGTGGATCGTGCACCAATATAATTCTGATTCGAGAGGAGAATTCAGTGATGAAATGGTCAATATCGGTAAAGCTTCTGCTCTGTTTTGTTCTGTTTGCAAGTACAATGGGCATCGGTCTGGGAAGCAATGAAGGGCAAGTCGCCGTAGCGGCAACGGACAATTACAGATTTGATTTTGGTTCGGGTGCTGTTGAGAACGGTTACACAGGGGTGTCCGCAGGAGATGCCTATACGCCTACGAAAGGTTATGGCTTCAACACACCTGCACAGATGAGGAATGTGTCTGCCTCAGGAAGCGGGGTTAAGAGTGACGCTGTGCAGTTTCTGACGTACGGCACCAAGAGCACCAATACCTTCAATGTGAATCTGTCCAATGGCCTATATGAAGTTAAAGTGGTCCTTGGCAATACTGCCAGAGCCAGCGTGGCTGCAGAAGGTGTCTACCAGATCATCAATATGACGGGCAACGGGGCAACGGACCAGTTTCAAATTCCGGTGACTGACGGGCAATTAAACCTGCTGGTTACAGAAGGAAAGACAGGTACGGCCTTCACACTTAGTGCACTTGAAATCCGGAAGTTATCCAATCAGACCGTTACCAACCGCACGATCTACATTGGTGGTGATTCAACAGTTTGTAATTACTATCCGCTGGGTAGCAGTGTACAAGGAGGTTGGGGACAGCTGTTTCCGTTTTATGTGAACAATTCCACCTTCCAGGTTCGAAATATGGCGTCAAGTGGTCAATTTGCGAGAGGTTTCCGCGATGATGGTCAGATGGAAGCGATTCTGAAGTATATCAAGCCGGGAGACTATTTTATTTTGCAATTTGGAATTAACGATACCAATGCCAAGAATAATACAACGGAGGCGCAGTTCAAAGAGATTATGCGGGATATGGTGCGTCTGGCGAAAAACAAAGGAGCAACGGTTATCCTCTCCACGCCTCAGGGCCGGGCAACAGACTTTAATACAGCGAATGTACATCAAGCGGAGAACCGCTGGTACAATCAATCCACACGTGCACTCGCTCAGGAAGAGGGGGTTACCCTTGTTGAACTGAACAAGCTGAGTTCTGCCTATTTCACTTCAATTGGTCCTGCGGCAACACTTGCTCTGTATATGACAGGGGATAGTCTGCATCCGAATCGTCAAGGGGCTGCGGAGCTTGCACGTATTGTGGCTGCGGATCTAAGAAGACAGGGATTGAATGGATTCTGACTTTACTACTTAATCAGTCTGCATAATCAGTGTTGATCCGTGTATGAAAAATAAAAAAATACCCCCGGGAACATGCCGCGAAACGGGCGGCTGATCCTTGGGGGTATTTGTTATGCCCAGGCTGGGGATTACTCCATCATATCCTTGGCTTCATGGTTCACTTTTTTACCTTTTAACAAGGGTTCCAGTTCATCTTGAACGCTCTGCTCCCAGAGTGGCACATCTGTGCGATAGGCGGCCCGTCCGTTCAGATGTCCGGCGACAGGAGCCGTAATGAATACAAACAGAATACCTAGCAACAAGCGGGCACTGATATAGTTATCGAAGTACCAGAAGTAGAAAAATGTAGCGCTTAGTACACAGAACACACCAAGTGTCATACTTTTGGTTGCGGCATGGGCACGTAGATATACATCAGGCAGACGGATAAGTCCGAATGCACTGAGTGCACTGAGTAGTGCACCGAGCAGTACGAGTAAACCTATAGCGGTTTCAGTGGTTACCTTAACGATCTCCATCATTTTTGAATACCGCCCCCCGTTCAATATAACGTGCAAATGCCACTGTACTTAGAAAAGCCAGAATGCCAATCAGCAAGATGATATCCAGATAGGCCTGGGTTTGCAACATCATCGACAGTACGGCAACGATAGCAATCACATTGATACCAATGGTATCCAATGCTGTAATCCGATCAGCCATGGATGGTCCCCGAAGCACCCTGTACAAGCACCCTAGTATGGCTAAGGAGAGAATGAGCAATGAGATGAACAACAGTGAGGATAACATTAACGCGTCACCTCCATAATTGCTTTTTCGAATGTGTTTTGAATATTATCTCTCATTTTCTGTTCATCCTTGATATCCAGCGCGTGGATAAACAGTTTGCGTTGATTACCCGAGATCTCAAGTGGCAGAGAACCTGGTGTTAATGAAATAAGCAGACAAAGCAGGGTGACCTCCCAATCCGAGGACAATTGAGTTTTATACGTAAAAATACCGGGCCTTATGTCGAGCTTGGGCTTGATAATCTGGCGTATAACCTCAATGCTGGCTCGCACCAGTTCCTTGAACAGCAGTGCAATCAGTTTGAAGATGGCCCAGACTCGAACAATATAGAAGCGCTGGGGGAAGAATCTGCGCATCCCCCCGATGAGAAGCAGTCCGAGCAGGTAACCTATGAGAAAACCAACACCATTCCAGGCGTTGTTCAGAAACATCCATACAAAAGCAATGATAAGATTCAGTACAATCTGAAAGGCCATAGACATCTACTCCTTCAATACGGCATCAATATAAATATTGGGATGCAGTAGAATATCGCCTGCGCGGGAGGTCAATTGGAACATGCCTTCAGCCCCCACACCCATTACGATGATGAATACAAACAGAATTCCGGCAGGAATCAGCAGGCCGTTCACCGCGTAAGGGCGTCTTACAACCCCGGCAGGCGGTTCACCCCAGAACGCTTGTATGAAGATGCGCAGTACCGAATATAACATTAATAAGCTGGAGAGCACAGCAATGCCGGTCAGACCATACAAGCCTGCCTGCAAGCCACCTTCAAAGAGAAGCAACTTCCCCGGAAAACCACTGAATGGAGGCAAGCCCGCCAAGGCAAGTGCACTAATGAAAAACATCCAGCCGAGCAGCGGATAGCGATGGATCAGCCCGCCCATGTTGTCCAGTTTGGATGTTCCGGCAACCGCAATCAAGGCTCCGCCGAGAAGGAAGAGCAATGTTTTGATCAACATGTCATGCAGCATGTAGAAGAGCAGACCTTCCAGCGCAGGACGACTGGCCGAAGCCATACCAAAAGCGACAAAACCTACACCTGCGACCACGTTGTAGATGAGAATTTTGTTCACATCGCGGTAGGAGATCGCACCGATGACACCAAGGACCATCGTAGCACCAGCCATCCATCCGATCAGGGTATGGAAGAAATCAGGATCATGATAGAAGATCAGTGTGAATGTTCGCACAATCGCGTACAAGCCAACCTTGGTAAGCAATCCTGCGAACAATGCAGTGACGACGGCAGGTGGTGCCGCATAAGAGCCCGACAACCAGAAGAACAGGAACAGCCCGGCCTTGATGCTAAATACGATCAGAAAGAGAACGGCAATTAAGGTAATGACTCCGCTCTGTCCCACTTCAGCAATTTTGACGGACAAGTCTGCCATGTTCAATGTGCCAGTTATGGAGTAGAGGAAGCCGATGGAAGCGACAAAAAGAGCTGAAGAAACGATGTTAATCAAGACATATTTAATCGTTTCCCGAAGCTGTCTTTCCGTGCCACCCAATACAATCAGTGCATAGGAAGAGATGAGCATCAGTTCAAAGCAAACAAATAGGTTGAACAAATCTCCGGTTAGGAATGAACCGTTAACTCCTGCAATCAGAAAATGGAAGAACGGATAGAAGTGATGTTCTTCTCGCTCCTTGTTCACACTGCGGAACGCATACAGCAGACACGCCAGTGCAATGATGGAAGCGGCGACGACAAGTAGCGCCGATACCATGTCAGCTACTAGCACAATACCATAGGGAGGTGCCCATCCGCCCATATTAAGCGTTAGAACTCCAGTCTGAGCTACCCGCGTAATGAGTATCGTTGAGACCACTGCTGTAAACAACAGTCCAATGACACTAATGATCCGCTGGATATTTGTTTTCCGGAAAAATAACAGAGACAGAACACCTGTAATTAAAGGCAACAGAATCGGCAGAACGACGAGATTATTCATATGGGCGCCCCCTTACTTCTTCCATATCGTCTGTTTTTAACTTCAGATAAGAACGATAGGAGAGAACAAAGAAGAACGCAGTGAGTCCAAAATTAATTACAATTGAAGTTAGTATCAAAGCCTGAGGAAGAGGATCGACATAACGTTCAGCCATCTCCCCAAGCAGTGGTGGTGCCCCGGTTTTGAGACGTGACATGGTGATCAAGAGCAGATGCACGCCATGGGTTAGTATGGACATGCCAAGTACGATACGGAGCAGGCTCCGCGACAAGATTAAAAAGACGGCAACCGCAAACAGAATGCCAACGGCTACGCACATCAATATTTCCATATCAGCGATCCTCCCCGATCTGTAGAATGATGGTCATGGTGACACCCAGGACAGCGAGATACACGCCAAGATCAAACAGCATGGCCGTGGCGAGTTCTGTTTCTCCCAGCAAAGGAAGTTCGAAATAACCGAAGGTTTGGCTTAAGAATGGAACTCCGAATATAAATGAACCTGCACCTGTCAGTAACGCTATACCCAATCCGATCCCTGTTAGAACACGGAAGTCAACGGGTAACGCTTTGCGTATCGTATCCGTACTGAATGCCAGGGCAATCAATACGAGTGCTGCCGCTGTTACCAAGCCGCCGATAAAACCTCCGCCCGGATTGTGGTGTCCTGCAAAGAACAGGTGCATGGCAAATGTCAGAATGATGAACACAACGACCTTGGTGGTCGTTTGCAGCAATACATCATTACTCTGCAAGGGTACAGTATCCCAGGAGGATGAGCTCCGTTCCCGGTTACCATACTTTTTCGTATTGTCCGCTTCATCATCCAGAGCAGGTTCGGAATCCTGACTTTCGTCCTTCTTACGGAACTTCAAGCGAGCTCCCAGATCTTTTGCTTCGAGGTTCAGATTAATCATGGAGTAGATGGATAGTGAAGCAACGCCAAGCACCATAATCTCCAATAACGTATCGAAGCCACGGAAATCAACCAATAAGACGTTCACGACATTTTTACCACCCGCAGACTCATACGCTTCCTGAAGGAAAAAGGTAGAAATGCTGTCCAGTGATGCTGTTCCGCTTGCAGCTAGAGCTACAAAGGTCATCACAACTCCGACTGCAATCGCTACGATCATATTTACCGTGAGATAACTGCGGCTTGATTTGCCACGTTGCAATTCAGGCAGATGGTAGAAGCAGAGCAGGAACAATGCAACGGATACGGTCTCAACAATCATCTGTGTCAATGCCAGATCCGGCGCCCGGAAGAGTACAAACAGCAGGGTTACGATGTAACCAACCGCGCCCGTCATAATGACTGCCGACAGTCTGTTTTTGGCAAAAGGAATTGAAACCGCAGCACCGATGAGCGTGACTAGCAGAACGACCTCATAAAATGAGAAAGGTGCATTGCCCTGCAGATTCCAGGTGATATTCTCTCCTGAACGGAAGAAGGCATAGACCAACAAGGCGACCGTGAATGAAAAAATGTAAACCAGATAATTACGGACCGAGCCATTCATATAGGCTTCCGTCCATTTGCGTGCATAATGCTGGAGATTATCCAATACAACATGGTACATATTGTTAATGGTTAATCCTTGTGGATAGTGCTCATAAATATTCCTCCATCGTGGCAACAGCTTGTAGAGAGTGATTCCGAGAATCACAACTCCGATCGTCATAATCAGTTCCGGAGTCCATCCATGCCACAGGGAGAAATGTACATCGAAGCGCTCATTCCCATTCAAGAGGGATGGAAGCACAGCGGCCATTGCCGGTTCAATCAGTGATCCGGCCAGCAGATTCGGGAAGAGTCCGAATACAACGACAAGAACACCTAGAACAACGGGCGGAATGAGCATACCAGCGGGCGCTTCGTGCAGCTTCTCGGCAGGGATCTCGCTTTGGCTACGACCGAGGAATGTTTTGAACACGATAATAAGCGCATAGATCAGGGTAAACACACTTGCAAGCCAAGCGAATACCGGCAATAGAACACTCCAGGACCCAAGTCCAAAGATTCGCAGATGCGTGACTTCCACCATCGCCTGGAAGAATAACTCCTTGCTTAGGAATCCGTTGAACGGCGGAATACCCGCCATGGCAAGTGAACCGATCAATGCCACGGTGAATGTAATTGGCATGAATGAAGCAAGTCCACCGAGCTTCCGAATGTCACGTGTACCCGTTTCATGATCAACAATCCCTACGACCATGAACAGAGCGGCCTTGAAGGTCGCATGATTAAACAGGTGAAGCAGCGCAGCGGTTATTGCCACGGTGTACATCGCAGAGGACTCGCCATATCCGAAGTAGAGAGCAGCAGATCCAACCCCTAAGAGGGACATGATCAGACCAAGTTGAGAGATGGTCGAATAGGCGAGAATCGCTTTGAGGTCGTTTTTTTTCACCGCCAGGAATGATCCATAACACAAAGTCAGAAGACCAACGCCAGTAACGAGCCAGAACCAGAGTCCCTGTCCACCGAAGATCGGTGTAAACCGGGCCACAACGTACAGTCCGGCCTTGACCATGGTGGCTGAGTGAAGATAGGCACTAACAGGTGTTGGAGCTTCCATGGCATCCGGCAACCAGATATGAAACGGGAACTGAGCTGACTTGGTGAAAGCTCCAATCAGGATCAAGATAAGTGCGGGTAGAAATAGTGCGCTTTCCTGAAACTGGCCCAATCCTGCAATGGTTGCACGAATACTGAACGTTCCGGTAATGAGATACATCATCATGAATCCGGTAAGCATGGCGAAACCGCCAAATACCGTAATCAGGAATGATTTTTGTGCTCCTGAAGTCGAGGCTTTACGTTTGTAATGGAATGCAATCAACAGGAACGACGTAATACTGGTCAATTCCCAGAATCCGTAGAGCACGATCATATTATCAGACAACACCACGCCCAACATGGCTCCCATGAACATCAACAGATACAGGTAGAAACGGTTCAGCGCTTCTTTCATATCCATGTAGAAGATGGAGTAGAGAACAACGAGGACACCGATTCCGGTGATTAGCAGTGTCAACATGAGGCTCAGACCGTCCAGATAAAGGTTAAATCCAATGTCTAGTGAAGGAATCCATGGGATATTTCCGGCTACGGTATTGCGCTGTGACACAGCGGGTATGAGACTCGCAAAGTATACAAATAATAGTGCCGGGACAAGGAGAACCGGCCATCCCAAATGGTTTTTACGGAAGAAACGATGCAGCATGGCAAGAAGAATGCCAGCGGCAAAAGGCAGAATAACAGCAACATGAAGCAGGCTCAACATTACACCCCCAATGTTTAGTATTTCGATTACTCTCTCTGTGACATACAGGTGCATGATCCTTTGAAGGATATGCTTGCTCTCTATATTCATAACCCAAGTATGTATATACAGAATCGTGTCTATTCTTTGAATGGAAGAAACACGGTGAAGATTTCAGTATAATATTGTATGGGCATGTATAATAAAAAAACACACAAGTTCCGATAAATATGAAAACGATTAGGTGACATTCCGTGTACTCTTTACAGCATAGTTATGTTGAAAAGCAAGATGGTTTCACCGTGTAATGGAGGAAATAATGTCATTCAAAATTAGAACTGTGCTTACTGTCATCTTTGCTGTGTTATCCTTGCTGGTTACTCTGACGATTGGGTCTATTTTTAGCCAAAAGTCATTTGTTGCTGTAGAGACTGAGATTGGTCACTCGCTTACAGGCACGGCCTCACAGGCTTCGGACAAGCTGGATCGATTCATGTCCGCTCGCGCGGGTGAACTGGACCTGCTGGGTCAAATGGCTTCGTTGGAAGATGGATTTCAACCTGATGAGATTCAGATGCTGCTGGATCAGTTACAAGATAGCTTTCCCTCATTCTCATGGGTTGGATTCATGGACCCGAAGGGAAAAGTGTTAGCTGCCACGGATGGTATCTTGCTTGGGGAAAATTTATCAGAGCGACCTGTGTATCAGGAGGGAATCAAGGGTAAATTCATTGGAGATGTGCATAATGCAGTACTTCTTGCCAAGCTGCTTCCGAATCCAACGGGAGAGCCGTTGCAATTTGTTGATATCAGTTTTCCGCTGAAGGATAGCAAGGGCCATATTCAGGGTGTGCTCGCTGCACATTTAAGTTGGGAATGGGCGAAGGAAGTCGAAGAGTCCGTGCTTGCCCCATTGAAAAGGGAAGAAAAAGACATTGAGTTCTTTATCGTAAGCAAAAAGGAACGTACAGTGCTGTTGGGGCCGAAGGAATGGATCGGTAAACCGTTGGCATTGCCCGGCATCGAAGAGGCCCAGCGCAACAAAAGCAGCTGGTCCATTGAAGAGTGGCCAGATGGTAAAGAATATGTGACAGGGTTTGCCTACAGCCAGGGTCATCTGGATTATCCCGGATTAGGCTGGACCGTAGTCATTCGTCAAGTCAAGTCATCTGCTTTTGCTTCTGTGTTTGACCTGATGTGGTTTAATGTGTGGTCGGGACTCGCCGTTACCGTACTGTTTGCACTGATTGGCTGGTTTGTCTCACGTCTGATTTCTGCCCCACTTGTGCGTCTTACCAGAGTAGCCAATCGACTGCGTGCAGGGGAAGAGCTTGAAATTCCTGCGATTAAGGGGATTAAGGAGATTGAAGTGTTGTCCCGTTCGCTTCGGGATATGCTGACCTCTCTTATGAATAAAAACTCGGAGCTGGTCGTGATGCAGAATCTGGCGCATTTTGATCAGTTGACTAGTCTGCCGAATCGCACTGCCCTAGAAGTATATCTTGAGGAGTCTCTGGAGACTGAAAGTGAAAATCACACGCTGACTTTTCTCTATCTGGATCTCGATGGATTCAAACGGGTCAACGATACACTTGGACATCAGACTGGAGATGTGCTGCTACAGAAAGTGGCCCAGCGACTGTCTGCTCTTGGTCAGGAGAAGGGCATAACGGTCCGATTGGGCGGAGATGAATTCCTGATTGTACTTCAGTCTGTTGGAAGTCATCCGAGGGAAGAAGCCATGGCTTATGCTGAAGCCATCATTCAAAGTCTGAACAAGCCGTTTATTATCGAATACGAGCGAATTCGAATTGGATGTAGCATTGGAGGTGCTGAGTATCCAACCAACAGCGACAATCCAAGTGAGATTATCCGGATGGCGGACGAAGCTTTGTATGAGTCCAAACGTGCAGGCAAGAACAGAATAACATTTTATTCCGAGTTGAAGCAGGATCGTTAGCGTATAATAATATTAGCTCGGTTATCCCAATCACCTTTTTACGAATGTGGGTATAGACAAGGAGGGGTGAAATGTCTGGAAAATATACAACTGTACCTTATGGTTATGAGCCACCTGCGGCCAGCCGCAAAGGCACACTGACTTTTTATGACTCGTTTGAACATGTGACCGATGAGCAACTTGAACGCGCCGCTGCAACGGCGGACACCCGTTCATTCATACAGCTTGTGCTGTATCCTTTACACGAGAGCACGTTTAAACGAATGAGCAAGGATACGATACAGGCATATTACAAAAGAGAAGACCGCCTGCATGATTGGCGGCGGGAACATCCAACTTCACGTATACGTGTGGAGGGGCTTGAGGGCAAGAGAAAGAAATATACGCCTGTGGATAGCGCGCTGCGTCATATCACTGCGGAATATCCAGCCCCTCACTCTCTTTATTTGACGATAGAGATGGCAAATCTGTTTGCTTCATTTGATTCCTTCAAGGATTGGATCAAAGAGCTGCGTCTCATCATTGACGGATCGTCCGAATACCTGCATCCGATGCTGGAGCAAAATCGTCATCGCTGGGAATGGGCGGAATGAAAACATAGACGTATGAAGAAGATCGGCCTGCTGATCATATTCAGACCCAAAAAAAGTTGTGTTGTACAAACCGGGATTCCGGTGTACAGCACAACTTTTTTATTTATATTTTCTCTGCCAAGGACGAAGTCAGGTCAAGTGATGTTACGGTTTTATTTTTACCTGTTCGTTTGGCGGCATACAGACAGGCATCCACTTCCTCAAACAATTTGTCTTTGGTTATATTAGGGCTGTAGCTTTTGAGACCGATACTTACGGTGATGGAAGCTCCTTCAAGTTCCAGATGGCCCATCAGGGCAATCTTCTGACGAATCTGTTCCACCAAGGCATAGGCCTGCTTGAAAGATTGCTCAAACATCAATAAGGCGAACTCTTCGCCTCCGTACCGTGCTGCAATATCACTTGAGGTAATGGTTTCCTGAATGATCAGGGACACTTTCTCCAGAATGATGTCTCCAACCCGATGACCATACGTATCATTAATGGATTTGAAGTCATCAATATCGATCAGGGCCAGATGCATACTCATGCCACTGTTGGCATACTCAAATGCTTTTTCATAATAATCCTTGAATGAGCTTTGATTATAAAGGTTGGTTAAACCGTCTGTTTTGGACTGTTTGGTCATAATGGCATTTCGCACAATAAGGTCCTGCTTGGCAAGCATGCTGGCCTGAAGATCATCAAGCACCTCAACGCCGCTGGTTACGATAACCTGTGCTACATATGTACCTAGGATTAGAAAAGCAGGAATGGATACCATGTCAAATGAAGACAGGTACAACCGGTAGGCCGGATCGAACAAAACCAGAAAGTAACCAGTCATCTGCATCAGAAAGACAATCCAGACTCTCTTTTTACTGAAGAACAGCACCGAAGCAAAGATGGGCAACAGACAGATTGCTAATATAATCCGAATGTCATAATTGACATGAATAATTGTCCAGGCGATAACCGTGCTGGCTATAGACATGGTGTAAAAGGAATATGAACTGAAGCGCCGATCAACCCAACTTGCGAACAAAATGCATGAACTGCTGACGGCCGTAGGCCAGAACAGGACATTCATCAAGAAATCTATCGGTGTACGATCATACTCCAGAAACAGGAAACAGCCAATCTGAATGGCGAAATGTGCAATGATGACTATCCAGTAGGCATGGAGCATTTTTTGAATCCATTTGGAATGTTTGAACTCGTACTCTGTTGGAATGTGGCTATTGTGCGTATGGAAACCTTTCATATATCACCGCTGACTGCATCATAATGGTACGACAGAATTACTCTCGTATAAGATAATTATAAATCACAATGAACAAAACGCAAATGTGTTTAACTGTTATGTGAGAACAAGACTCACATAATTTTCGAGTTATCACAAACTTTTTATGGAGGACAAACAAAACTCAACAATACACTCATAGACTATATACATGGCTCCGTTCCATATGTAGGAAATCATTGATGAAGGGGAGGTGATCTTCATTCCTCTTGTCGTTCGTTCAACCGTTAATGCTACGGGAGCAATTACATTTACAGGAAATACGCTTGGACTGAGTCGTTCAGAAACGGCGGGAGTACCCGGAACACAGGATAGTATTGGAGGTTTTACCACAACCAACACCAGCGTCCAATACGGCACCTACCCACTGGGGACCACAAGCTTGTATCAGAGTAACAGTTCCGCTGCTATCCTTGTTCTTCCTGCGGGAAGTACCGTTCTGTATGCGGAATTAATCTGGGGCGGAAGTTATATCAATGGAACTGTCAATCTGAGCTCAGCGATCAACAATCCGGTAACGTTCACTACCCCTGCAGGTTCATTCAGTGTTACACCTGACCCGGTGACTTACAATCAGTTTGATCTGGGTAACAACGCCGCAGGTTATGTACGTTCCGCCAATGTGACGACACTTGTACAAAATGGGGGAGCAGGTACATATATCACCGGAGCAGTGGTAGGGACTATAGTTATTACAAATGATTCCACGGCCAATCATGCGGGATGGACACTTGGCGTTATTTATCAGAATCCCAATCTCCCTTTTCGCAACATGTCTTTGCGTGCAGGCGGCGTACTTGTGCAATCCACTTCACCACCGGTCGTAACAACATTGACTGGATTCGCCACCCCCCTCTCCGGTGTACTCGGAGGAAGAGCGCTGTTCAGTGCCCAGGAAGGTGACGCGAACCGGACTGGAGATCAGGCATTATTCGGGCCAACCTCAGCTACATCGGTTGCTTTGTCCGGGCCCAATAATCTGGCTGCGAACTTTTTTGCATCCCAAATCAATGGGGATACGGGAGCGCTTAACACAACAGGGACTTTCGGAACACGAAACCAGACTAACGGGGCCCCAGGCACCAATATTATCGGTGGACGACAAGGCTGGGATATTACCAATGTGGATGTATCTGCGAGACTGATTAACAACCAGTCTTCTGCTGTGTTAACGCTGACGACCTCGGGGGATGCCTACATTGTCAATGCCAATGCGATTCAGGTGGATATCAATGCGCCCAAAATTACAGTGGCCAAGGCATCCGTTGCCTCCGGCGCGGTGGCGGGAGATAGTGTTCTCTATACTGTTACCGTCAGCAATGCAGGTACAGCCAGTGCGGCCAGCGTTGTGTTATCCGATTCACTGCCTGCAGGGCTTACCTTCATTCCAGGGAGTGTAACGGTCGCAGGGATACCCCGCCCAACACTCGATGTGACCGCAGGCATTCCGCTGGGTTCATTAAACCTGTCCAGCAGCATCGTAGTCACCTATCGTGCGCTCATTGGTCAGGATGCAAGCATATTGCAGCTGGTGAATTCAGCGAATGCCGCTTTTACATTTCAAAGTGTGGCAGGGGGGGCAGTGATTACGGGAGTTATTCCGTCCAATAACTCCACCCTTACTGTTTATTCGCCAAACCTGTCCGTTGTGAAATCGGCGAGTACCACCAATGCCACGGTGGGTGACCTGGTTACCTATACACTCCAAGTGAACAACGGAGGGAATGTTGCTGCCAACGTTACATTGAGGGATAACATACCAAGTGGTAGCTCATATGTAGCAGGCAGCTTTCGTCTGAATGGAAATGTGATTGCTGGTGCCAATCCGGTTACTGGCGTTAATCTGGGGAGCCTCGCGGCAGGAAGTGCCAATACCGTGACCTTTCAGGTGCTTGTAACAAGCTTGCCGACACCGCCGACTCTTGTGGATCAGGCTACGGCTTCTTATTCCTTTAATTCACCTGATGGTCGGACGATCACGGGAAACATCGCCTCGAATACCTTAACGATCCCGGTAACATTGCCCAATGTGACCACGGTAAAATCAGCATCCGTTACCGATGTTGCAGTCGGGGAGACCTTCACGTACACCATAGTTACTACCAACAGCGGTATTCAGGTGATTAACAATGTGGTACTTACAGATGCGCTCCCTGCTGGAACAACCTTTGTTTCTGGCAGTGCAACCGTAAGAGGAACTGTCGTACCGTCTGCGAATCCGAGCAGTGGCATCTCTATTGGGACATTGGCGGCCGGAAGTTCTGCAACGGTGACGTTTCAGGTGAATGTGCAGTCTCTTCCTGCTTCAGGTTCTTTAGTTAATCGAGCGGTAGTGTCCTATAGCTCTGGTTCGTTCACGGGCATTTCCAACTCCAATTCCATTACAACCCCTGTATACCAAGCCGTTGTCGGTATCAACAAGTCGGCAAGCCAAACCAATGCGACACTGGGGGATCAGATTGCATACACACTTGCAGTCACGAACAGTGGAAACATAGCGACTCAAGTGAATGTGACCGATACGATTCCAGCGGGGCTGACGTTTGTCCCGGATTCGGTAACCGTGAATGGTACTGCGCGTCCGGGAACCAGCCCCTTAACCGGTATAACGCTGGGCAGTCTCTCGCCAGGTGCTACGGCAACGGTCGTATTTCGCGCAACACTGAGTACACTTCCATCTCCGCCAACACTGGAGAATCAGGGTACCGCAACTTATACGTACCAGCTTCCCAGCGGACGGAATCTCTCAGGGTCAAGTCAATCCAATATCGTTCGAATACCTGCATCGGCCCCTAATATTTCGATTAGCAAAACGGTAAACACACCTGATGCGACTGTAGGTGACATCCTTACCTATACCGTTATTGCAACCAATGCCGGAATTAGTGCGGTCCAAAATCTGGTGATTTCGGATGCACCATCCGGCTCTGAATTTGTCCCGGGTAGTGTCACGATTAATGGATCTGCTGTTACAAGCGCAAGCCCCGTTGCGTGAATCGCAGTGGGTACATTGAATAGCTCAAGCAGTGTAACTGTGACCTATCAGACCCGGGTGAATTCTGTTCCATCCACAGGTTTGGTTAGTAACCGGGCCAATGCAGCATTTACATCAGGCAGTTTTAATGGTGTTTCTTCTTCCATATCGGTAAATACCCCCATATTTCTGCCAGTGGTTCAAGTGGTGAAGTCAGCAAGTACAACAAGTTTGACGGTAGGAGATACGTTTAATTACACCATCCAAATTAACAATACAGGTAATATAGCTGCAACGGTTACCTTGACAGATCCCATTCCAGCAGGAGCGGTATTCAGCACAAATAGTGTCATTATTAATGGCGTACCTACACCTGGGGTCAGCCCGGATGTAGGGATCAGTCTAGGAGAGATTGCTGCGGGCACAGGTGCAACGGTCACTTTTGTTGCGACGGTTACCAGTTTGCCAGATGCAAGGCAGTTAATTAATCAGGCGGTTGCTTCGTTTGCTTACACGCTTCCAAGTGGGAGAACGATTGCCGGATTCTCGTCATCCAACACCATCACTATTCCTGTCTCTCTACCCAATGTAACGATTGTCAACAGTGACAATGTAGAGTACGGCGTAGTCGGGGATGTCATTCGATACACGTCTGTTATTCGTAATAACGGCACAGTAGCCGTTAATAATGTGGTATATGTCAATCCTCTTCCTTCGAATACCCCATTTGTACCCGGAAGTGTCATTGTGAACGGGACTTCGTTCCCGCTCTCCAATCCGACCGCCGGCATTCCAATCGGTACGTTGGCTCCAGGAGCCGAGGTTACCGTAACTTTTGAGGTGACGATTACCATGCCGATTCCTTCGCAGATTAACAATCAGTCGACGGTCAGCTTCACATCCGGTTCATTTTCAGGGTCATCATCGTCCAATACCACTCAGACTCCGGTCATACAACCGCAGATTTCACTTGTCAAAACGGCAAATACCGTAAATGCGACCGTAGGTGATACGGTTGTATACACAGTAACGGTTAGCAACACAGGCAATCTGGAGGCAAATGTTACCCTGACAGATACCATTCCCGCTGCGACTACTTTAGTACCCAACAGTGTGGTTGTATCCGGTGTGCCACAGCCAGGAGCGACGCCAGCAGCAGGCATTCCGATAGGTATTGTAGCAGCGGGGGCGACAGCTGTTGTCACGTTTGCCGTTGTTGTGGATTCACTTCCATCTCCACAGCAGCTTAGCAACTTTGCTACATCATCCTTTACATTTACACCTCCAGATGGGCGGACGTTGACTGGCTCAGCCACTTCGAATACACTCACGTTCCCGGTCTCGTCACCAAACGTCGCTGTTGTCAAAAGCACAGCTTCCACCGCGGCTACGGTAGGCGATACGGTGACCTATTCCATTCTAGTGACCAACAGCGGAATTGCACCGGTGAGCAATATTCAGTTTTCAGACCCGATTCCAGCTGGATCCTCCTTTGTTACAGGGAGTGTCACAGTGAATGGGGTTGCGCAACCCGGAGCCAATCCGGCAGGTGGGGTACCCCTTGGTACATTGGGGCCCGGAACGTCCGCGACGGTCACATTCAGTATCCGTGTCGACGCGATCCCGCCAAGTGATCAGTTGAGCAATCGCTCTACGGTCAGTTTTACCTCAGGTACATTCTCAAGCACAACCTTTTCAAATACTGTGGTCACTCCGGTGTACCAGCCTATTCTTTCAGCACAAAAAACAGCCAGTACACAAAATGCTACCGTTGGGGATACAGTCAGCTACACGATAACCGTGAACAATCAGGGAAACTTTGGAGCCCAGATTAACCTGACAGATAACCTTCCAGCCGGAACCATCCTTGTTCCAAATAGCGTTATTGTAAACGGTCAACCGCTGCCAGCAGGAAATCCAGCAACGGGCATCCCCGCAGGCAACGTGGCTCCCGGAGCTACGACCACCATTACCTTTTCAGTGGTTGTTGATACGCTGCCAAGTCCGCAACAACTGGTGAATCAGGCTTCTGTAGCTCTATCATATACATTGCCGGATGGGCGGAACATCACGGAGTCTGTTCTATCCAATGTGTTGACCATTACCGTATCGGCACCGGATGTCGATGTCGTCAAATCCACAACTTCAACGGCGGTATCAGTTGGTGATATCGTAACGTATAGCATCGCTGTAACCAATAACGGAATTGCAACGGTCAACAATGTGGTTTTCACGGATGCAGTGCCGACAAGTACCGTTCTTGCGCCAACTGGCGTGTTTGTTGATGGTGTTCTGCGCCCTGGTGCCAATCCTTCTACGGGAATAACGCTTGGTTCCATCGCACCTGGCGTTACGGTAACCGTTGTATTTAGTGTGCAGGTTACGGCGCTCCCGGCAAGTGCAGTGTTAAACAATCAGTCCACGGTCAGTTTTACATCAGGGGTTTTCTCAGCGACCACATTCTCCAATACGGTTACAACTCCGGTCTTTCAACCTATTCTGGCGGCAGTGAAAACGGGAGATCAGACGATAGCAACGGTAGGGGATACCGTTGTGTACAGCATCGCCATCTCCAATACCGGGAACTATGGGGCATCCGTCACGTTGACCGATACCATTCCGGCAGGAACAGAGCTTGTTCCAAATAGCGTTATTATTAACGGGGCTTCAGCACCAGGTGCAGATCCGGCTTCGGGTATTCCGCTTGGTGTCGTTTCCACAACAACTCTAGTTACCTTCTCCGTTGTGATTGTGACGTTACCTTTGAGCCAGTCCATCACCAATCAGGCTTCTGCTACATTTTCGTATACATTGCCTGATGGAAGAACACTTGGAGGCACGATTACGTCCAACGCACTCAACATTCAAGTATCTGCTCCGAATGTCAGCGTTGTGAAGACCACTCCGGTGAGTGATGCTGTGGTGGGCGATACGATCGTATACGAGATGGTTGTGACCAATGAAGGAATTGACCCGGTAAACAACATTGTGATCACCGATCCTATTAACCCAGCCACCACATTTGTTGCTGGCAGCGTCTTGGTAGATGGCGTTCCACGGGCCTTGGCAAACCCTGCGCTGGGCATAGCCCTTGGTAGTTTAGCCCCTGGAGCATCGATAGCGGTATCGTATGCAGTGCGGGTCAATACGCTTCCAACACCACCACAAGTGAGCAGTCAGTCTTCCGTAAGTTTCACATCGGGTGTTTTCTCGGGAGCAGCGTATTCCAATACGGTTGTAACACCAATCTATCAGCCGATTATTGCCGTAACCAAAACAGGGAGCACCTCCAATGCAACGATTGGTGACACCATCACCTATTCTTTTGCCATTAACAATAGCGGGAATCTGGATGCAAGTTTGACATTAACGGACAATATACCGAATGGAGCCGTACTGCTTCCCAACAGTGTTCTGATTGATGGTGTTCCACAGCCAGGTGCCAATCCGGAGACGGGTATCGTTGTGGGTTCCATACCGTCCGGAGGTACGGTTATTGTAACGGTTACCCTCGAAGTGACTGTAGATTCGTTGCCGCAGGATCAGCAACTCGTTAACCAGGCGGTGGCCAACTATACATTTAGTCCACCCGATGGCCGTCTGTTGACAGGGACGGTATCCTCCAATGTTCTGGTGATTCCGGTATCTGCACCAAATGTGACTGTTGTCAAAAGCACAAGTGCGGTTGATGCCGTTGTCGGCGATGTGATCACCTATACGGTTGTAGTAACCAATAGCGGCATTGAAGTGGTAAATAATGTGGTCATGGTTGACCCGGTACCTGTCGGTACAGTATTTGTGCCAGGAAGTGTTACGGTGGATGGTGTGCCAAGACCAACAGGGAATCCGAATACAGGTATCACACTTGGATCGATTGCTGCGGGTGCTTCCGTTACGGTTACATTCAGAGTAGAGGTTGTGGTGATATGAGCCAATCTTCCGGTCCGTTGTCCCACTGGCTAAAGAATCAGTCCCTGGTTCGATTCAGCTCGGGTGCGACTGAACTGGAACAGGTATCCTATTCGAATACGGTTGTAACACCGTGGATCGGCCCCAGGCTTGAAGTCAGAAAAGTCTGCAATGTCACGGAGGCTGCCTTGGGGCAGTCTCTTATCTACCATGTTGAAATTGTTAACACCGGAAATCTTCCGGCCCTAGTGTACCTATTGGATCAGCTATCTGCAGAGACGGCACTGCTTCCCAATAGTGTACTGCGTGATGGTATTCCGTTACCGGGAGCATCACCGGAGAGTGGATTGCCTCCAGCTGAAATCGAGCCCGGAGCCACGTTGCGATACCACTTCCAAGTTGTAATCTTACGTTTACCTGAGACACTGAAGCTGCTGAATCAGGCACAGGTTAACTATGAGTTTTTGACACCGGAAGGCAGAACGGTTACGGGTATGGAACAATCCAATATCGTGGAGGTCAATCTGGTCTCATCCCGGCTGGAGATCTCCTTTCAGGCGGATCACATCTATACCTTCTCAGGGGATATTGTCATGTACACCGTTATCGTGAGCAATCCGGGTTTTATTGCAGCCACGAATGCCCAAGTAACGATTTCTTTGCCACAGGGAATTGTTTTTATACCAGCGAGTGTCATCGTAGATGAAATGTTTGCGCCACAAGTAACGCCTGATACGGGCATACAACTTGGAGAGATTTTGCCCGGAAGCTCAATTCGGATACAATATCGGGTTCAGGTTATTGGGGGAAGCGATGCGAATGGAATATCAAGTGTAGCTGTACTGTCATATATCTCGGCAGGACAGCAGGAGACGCTTTACTCCAATCAGGTTACTCTGGAAGTGTTACAGCCACAGGTCTCTGTGGTGAAAAGTGTGCTCCCGGTAACGGCCACATTGGGTGATGCCGTCCAATATAATATTACCATCTCCAATGCAAGCAGTTATGCGGTGGATGGAACTCTCCTGGATGTACTGCCAACAGGTGTAACATTTGTCGAAGGCAGTCTGCGCTGGAATGGGGTTAAACGTCCCGGAACCAATCTGGCTAAAGGGCTTAATCTGGGGACGTTGACAGCCCGGTCGGTTCTGAATATTCAGTTCGAAGCGAAACTTCCAGATCGAGATGAATCGATGCCTGATGACTACAGGTATGTGAATCATGCTAGCCTGATGTATACATTTCGATTGCCAGATTCACGGTCAGTGCAGCGGATGATTACATCTAATGAAGCTGTGGTCGAATTGAAAGCGCCGATAATTCAGGCTTACGTTCAAGTGACACCCACATTGGTCGAGCAGGGAGGTACCGTCACTTTTCAGGTACGTGTGGGGAATACAGGCAATTTGCCGGCACGTGTACAACTTGGGAGCATTTTACCTGAGGGTGCCAGATGGCTTGGGCAAGCTACGGGTGAGATCCAATTGAGCTTACCAGAGTATTCCACACCACGGGTTCTGCATGTGGGCGTGATTGAGCCTGAAACGGAAAAGAACATCTCGTATGTAGCGAAGTTAGCTTCTGAGAAGACGGGGACGCTGCAAGGAGCCTTGATTGCTCGGTACACGTATGAATGGAATGGACAAAAACGGGCTGGCGAAACCCGATCGAATGAGTACAGCATCATTGTGGAGTATGGAGAAGAATAGGAGGTATCACGGTTAACGGTAACTTGCCTGAGGAATTTGCTTATTCTGGTTGCCATGAGATTACACGAACGTAAATGAATGGTATACTAATTGAATATGAACTCGGCAATCAACCCGTGGAATCGGGACGTCGGAGTAGAGGAGGCAGCCACATTGGCAAAAGCAAAAGTAGCAAAAAGACCTACACGGGATGAATTCGAACTTGAAGAGTTGGGAAATCAACTAGTTGAAGCTTTTCGGGAACGTTCGGAAGTACTGTTGACCGTATGGGGTAAGGAAGATCAGGTGCAAGGAGTCATCGTCAAAATGGACTCCCGTACACGACTTGTGCATGTAGAGTATACCGAAGAAGAGTTCACAGCGAAGGTGCCTTTTCTGGATATCATGCGTGTGCAATCTCCCCGGTACTGAACGAAAAAAAACAGCTTTTGAATAATTAGGGCATCCGCCCTGTCAAAGTCGTTCTTCCTGCATAAGATAACCCATACCTGTTGCAGAGGAGGTACGGTCAATGAGCGAAGTATTAGGTGGAGAAACAAGAGGCTACGGATACGGAGGTTTCACTTCTGTAGGTGCCATTCTGGTTCTGTTCATCCTGTTGGTTATCATCTCCAAAGCGTTCTTGGTATAATTGCATATCTCTAAAGAATGAAAGAAGCTCTGCCATTGCGGCAGAGCTTTTTTGTACGTTCAGTCCTTGGCGAATTTTGTAGAAAATCGGTGTAAGTCCTGCTGACGTTATGTTAGAATATAACCATCCCTAGAGAAAGAAAGAGGTGTTTTGATTATGAGCCAAACGTTAACAGAATCTTTAAATGAACAGATGAACTTTGAGTTTTATTCTGCTCATGTATATCTGGCTATGGCAGCCTATTGTTCCAGCAAAAGTCTGGATGGATTTGCGAACTTCTTCATCGTGCAAGCGGAAGAGGAGCGATTCCATGGCATGAAAATATACAAATTCCTGAATGATCGTGGACAACGTGCCACACTTGAGGCTTTGCCAGAACCGAAGAATGAATATGCTTCGATGCTGGATGTATTTGAGCATGGTTATGCTCATGAACAGCAAAACACGAAAAAATTCTACAATCTGGCTGACATCGCTCTGAATGAACGTGAACATGCAACGATGTATTTCCTGAAATGGTTCATTGATGAGCAGGTTGAAGAGGAAGCTTTGTTTGACAATATTATTCAGAAGCTGCGCCGCATTGAAAAAGACAGCAATGCCTTCTACATGCTGGATGCCGAGTTTGGCAAACGTTCGTTCACTGCTCCTGCTGAATAAATGCACGTAGGGACTCGATAAGATTCCAGCGTCAAAACACCATTTACATACAGCATGAGGTAATGATCCTGAAAGCAATGGGGGCAATCTCCTTGCAAGGGATGATGGTTTGATGCCATATGCTGATTGAAGACAAAGAAGCCTGCACTTGTGCAGGTTTTTTTGCATGCATAGATATTTAATGATTGTATTGATTTGCTTGAATTGGAGTAAAGGTCTATCAAAATTCTGAATGTGGGTAATAGAGGATATGTCACATTTGATCTATCCTGACGGGATCTTATTTTGCGCAAATCTATCAAATTCGTATTAAATTTTAGGTTTATCTGACAAAAGTGTAACTCTACCGTAGCCTTTGGAGCGAGAACAGGAGCCACTATCTTTGATAGTATTAGGATTAATCGCCAAGGGATGAAGGTAGAAAAACATGGACACCCGGGGAAATATAACACACAAGGGAGACTTTTAATTATGCTACATATTCGTAAATCTATCATGGTCACACTTGCTATTTTACTAATCATTCCACTATTATTGCCGCAGTCGGTATCTGCCAAATCAGCTGCATCCAAGGATGGTGCAAGCAAACCAAATTCAAAGATTATATACCTGACGTTTGATGATGGGCCAACCGCTCATACGGGTCAGTTACTGGATATTCTGGATCAATATCATGCGAAGGCAACGTTTTTCATGCTGGGACCTCAAATGGAGCAATTTCAGAAGGCTACCAAACGAATCGTAGCTGACGGGCATGGATTGGGTCTGCATGGTGTGACTCACGTTCCAGGCAAATTCTATAAATCTGCATATAGCGGATTGAAAGAGATGCAACAGGCCAATGCAAGTCTGAACAAGGTTGCCGGAGTTAAAACAAGTCTCGTGCGGACGCCATATGGTAGTAAACCTTATCTCAAATCGGCATTCCGTAATGTACTGCTGGGCCAAGGTGGATTCCATCTATGGGATTGGAATGTCGACTCGGAAGACTGGAAATACAAGAAAGATCACCAGAAAGTCTATAACAGTGTAATGAAGCAGATCCACAATGTGCAAAAGAGCGGAACAACACCTATTGTGCTTATGCACGACCAGGAAGCAACGCTGAAAGTATTACCGCAAGTGTTAAAAACTTTGAAGGCAGAAGGGTATCGTTTTGAAGTATTAAGCAAAAAAGTGCAGCCGGTTAACTTCTGGAACGACAAGCGTTAATCTTTTTAATTTTTAGATTGGCTACAACGGAGGAGGTACACATCATGAAGAAACAACCATTATGGATCACGATTCCAGTAACGACAGCCGTTTTACTTGCTCTGGCAGGATGTGGCGGACCGGATTCAAATGCAGCATCATCAGAGAATAGTTCTTCATCAACGACAACAGTCGGTGAGCAGACCGAGACCGGCAGTGGTGGTGCTGATTTCTCTAATGAAAATGAAACAGGAACCAAAGAGAATACGGGCACAACAGATAATGAAGACACATCTGGATCCAAGACAAATGACAACCAAGTTGCCACTGGTCAATCAGGTGTGAATGATGTGATCAAGCAAGTTCGCAACCAGTTGAAGATGAAGGATGCGGCGTTACCCACTTCATTCACATTGGACAAGGGTACATCTTTGAGTGCAGCAATACTGTCCAATACTGCTGATGCATTTAAGGTGAACTTCTATGCTACCACTCAGTCTGTTGCCATTAATGATCAATCTTTAACGGCATCCGACAGTAAGATTCCTGTACTGGCTACCTATGAAGTGAAGACCTATAAGGACCCGAATCAGCCAGAAATTTTCCCTGAGACGGACCTGAAAGATATTCCAGCAGATATGGCTGTGGATCTGGGACATGGCATCAAAGGTATGAGTGAAGGTGCCGCAGGCAGTCAATATCTGACTTGGCAAGAAGGTAGATGGACGCTGGAAATTCGTTCGGTATCCGAAGATGAAATGAATAATCCGGGTATAGCGAAGAAAATGGTGGAGTACCTGGAGTCACATACCTTGCCTGTACCCAAAGATAAAGGGTATATCAAGGTTGAATATCCAAGTGGTGGACAGTCTGTTCATGTAACGATCTCATGGCAGGACGGTAACCAAATTCATCAGCTAATGACCGATCGAGTGCCATTGGAAGCTCTTGGTATGGTTGTATCTGTGAAATAAATCTTGAGTGTTTTACGGATATTCTGCAATGTAGAAGAGATGAGTGTGGGATGGTTACGATACACCTAAAAAAGCTTGGCCCAGGAAGAAATTACTGAGCCAAGCTTTTTATTTTGAGCATGTTATCGCAGCTTATGTAGCCGGGGTACATGCTTATTTTTGTTTCAATGGGTTAAAGCGGTGCTTTCATTTGAACCACCCTTTTTCCTTGGAGCGAGTGATGGCCTCAATGCGGTTACTGGCATTTAACTTGTTGAGAATAATGGAGATGTAGTTACGCACCGTGCCCGTTGTGATGAACAGATGCCCGGCGATTTCCTTGGTGTTTTTCCCATCTGCCATGAGGCCTAGTACGGCATTCTCCCGTTCTGTCAGGGGATTTTCTTCTACGTAAGCTTCATCTACCAAGTCGGGAGCGAAGATGCGTCTGCCATTCATAACTTGGCGGATCGACTCGGCAAGTTCTTCAATTGGACTGTCTTTGAGCAGGTAACCACGGACACCGCCCTTCAGGGCCCGTTCGAAATATCCGGTCCGGGCAAAAGTGGTCAGGATAATGACCTTACAGCTCATTCCTTTGAGTTCTTCTGCAGCTTCAAGGCCGCTTTTCACGGGCATTTCTATATCCATCAGACAGATGTCTGGTGCAAGCTCCTGGACAAGGGCAAGGGCTTCCTGGCCGTTGCTGGCACGTCCGACGACTTCCATATCTTCCTCCAGATTGAGGAGGGAGGACAAGGCGCCGAGCATCATGCGCTGATCTTCCGCGATTACAATTCTAATCATGATTCTGCCTCCTTTATCGGTTTGCGAACGAGTTTCGGAACATGAATAATGATCGCTGTACCCGGGATGTCTGCCGCAGAGCGAATATCCAGACAACCGTTCACAAATTCAAGTCGTTCCTTCATGCCCAAAATTCCTGTTCCGCGCCGATCCTGTTTGCGAGTTCGTTCTATTCCAACACCGTTATCTTGAACGGTTAATACATTATCCGCTAGTGTTTCTTTGATGATGATAGTACAGGTTGTTGCCTGACTGTGTTTGACGACATTCGTGACAGCTTCTTTCAAGCACATACCGAGCACATTTTCATTTAATTGTGACGTATCCTGTAATTTCGGATTACCTTCCAGCACAAATTCAATCGAAGCGGCCTTCAGAATCTGCTCCGCCCGGAACAGTTCATCGACCAATTGTGTACCACGCATGGTGGTGACCATTTCCCGGACTTCCTTCAGAGCTGTACTTGCCGTTTGTCTGAGGTCGTTCAATTCGATCTCGGCCTGATCGGGATTATTGCGGAGCAGCCGTCTCGCCAAATCGGTTTTCAGACCGATCAGAGAGAGCTTCTGTCCAAGTGTATCGTGCAGGTCACGAGCGATACGCTGGCGTTCTTCCATTTTTACGAGATCATCAAGTCGCTTGTTCGCATTCTCCAATTGGCCTTCCAAATGTTCAGTTTTGTTTTTGTTATACGTACTGATGGGAAGCAGAATGGAGGCCATCAAGCTGATGAATACAAACGGGAGTTGGCTCACGAGCAGAGAACTCTGATTAATGAAACCGTAATTAATGGTTACGAAACTGGCTCCCAGGTTCACCGAATAGAGGGTGAAGAAACCGGCTTTATTTTTAATATTCCCAATAAAAAAAGCAAGAAACAATGAGAAATAGGCATAATCATAGGCAATAGTCATCGTAATGGATATGGCAATAAGTAGTCCAATCCACATGTACACCTGCCAGCCCTTGGTGATGAAGGCGAGCAGATAACAGACGAAGAAAACGAGGATGATGATGATGCCAGTTACCAACGTCCATAATTTGGAATATTGTGAAATGAAATAGAAGGGCAGGATGAAAAAGGCGAGCCACACATAAAGATTCAATCCTGTCTTTTTATAAAAATTTTGCATCCACTTTTGAATGTAATTCTCCTCCTTGCACTTGTACTCAACTTTAGCATGACTGTAGCATGACTATAGCTTGAACACAAGAAAACGAATCCGACAGAGTTAAGGCTTCTCTGTCAGACCCGCTGGATTGGTTACTCGGATAGGCGGTTGAACATACGGCTTGCGGGACAAGTTTTTGAGCTGTCTGAAGCTAATAAACTGTTTAGAATCTTCATCCCACAGACGGAAGCGCAGGGCAACCAAACTGGAACGTAGTGTAATAGTAGTTGCTTTTTGCAAAGGTGGTGTTGCGTTATGTGCTTCTTCCAAGAAATAGTTAGGTACACGTGGGCTCAAGTGATGCACATGGTGAAACCCGATATTACCACTGATCCATTGCAATAATTTTGGCAATTTGTAATAAGAACTGCCTTCAACAGCTGCTTTTACATAACTCCACTCATCTTCATGTTCAAAATACGTCTCTTCGAACTGATGTTGGACGTAGAACAACCAGATACCAAAGAAACCGGAGAAGAAGAAGATAGGTGCCTGCACCATTACAAAAGCCTGCCATCCGACTAACCAGGACATGAATGCATAGAGTACTACGATCAATACGGTAGTGAGGTGTGTATTGATACGTTCTTTACGTCTAGCACCTTTGCGGTTAAAACGATAAGCCAACAGGAACACGTAAATGGGTCCGATACAAAACAATACAAACGGGTTACGATAAATCCGATAGAAGAGACGACCCCAAGGAGAAGCTGCTTTGTATTCGTCGACCGTCATAACCCAGATATCACCTACACCACGTTTGTCAAGATTACTGCTTGTTGCGTGATGGATAGAATGCTCGTTTTTCCACTGCTGATAGGGTGTAACTGTCAATACACCAGTAATGGTACCGAGAATATCATTGGCGCGTTTGCTCTTGAAGAATGAACCATGACAGCAGTCATGGAAAATAATAAAGGTCCGCAGTACAAATCCGGATGCCACCAAGGCAATCGGGAAGGTCAGCCAGTAGGAAATCGATAAGCTAAAGTAAGCTGCAGCCCATAACAAGAAGAGCGGGAGCAATGTATTGATTAACTGGCGGATACTTAGTCTGAGATCATTTTTTTCGTAAGGGGTAACTTCTTTTTTTAAGGCCATTTCTTTTGATCTGTTCATAAAATTGTGTCCTCCTTCAATCGTTATAACTGTAATCAGTTACAACTTGGCGTTTCCCGGTAGACTTTCCTGTAGGAAGCGTTTTTATCATTGTAAAACAATCCGAACATGACAGTAAGTCATAAACGTCAGCCTTCTGTAATGACGAATATCAATGACGGACCATGACATTTGTCATGGGTGTATGATACTCAATAGCTCTGCAGCAGACAGAAGAGCAGGTTTTACTAATTCCTTTGCACAAATTACGCAACAATTTGTATTATGTATACAAATTTTGTTGTGAGCATGGTAAAATCTATCCTTGAGTGATTATGACAACTTATGAGACGGGTCGATTAGGTTGATTTCTGATGGATTGGATGGAATGCATAATGAAGAAACGAATTACGGATATCCTATTTATTATGGCAGGTGCATTTCTGTTTGCACTGGCGGTGAACCTGTTTGTCATACCGAACGATTTGGCTGAAGGCGGCGTCACAGGTATCACGATTATTTTGTATTACCTGTTTGAATGGTCCCCTGGACTGATGAACTTGATCCTGAACGGCATTTTGTTAATTGTGGGATATCGGTTTCTTGACAAAACGACTACGGTATATACGATTATTGCGGTGGTATTCAACTCGTTGTTCCTGCACCTGACGGAGAGTTGGACGATTGCATCGGATGAACTCTGGATCAATACCATTTTTGCCGGAGTATTTGCCGGTCTGGGTATTGGCTTGATTGTTAGAGTAGGAGGCACAACGGCGGGAACAGTGATCCTGGCCCGACTTGCCAACAAATATCTGGATTGGAATATCAGTTATGGACTTCTGTTCTTTGATCTGATTGTGGCTTTCTCCTCATATTTCATCATTGGACCACAAGGATTAATGTGTACAATTGTCTTGCTGTTTGTTGGAACCAAAACAATGGAGTTCATTATTGAAGGGCTCAATCCGAAAAAAGCAGTCATGATTATCTCTTCCAAACAGGATGAAATCGCGAAGCAAGTCATTGAGAAGATGGATCGCGGAGTAACCGTCCTGTCCGGTCATGGCTATTACACAAAAAATAAGAAAGAAATTCTATACATTGTGATTAGCAAGCAGGAAGTTTCTATGCTGAAGAAGATTGTACGAGCAGAAGATGAGATTGCTTTTATCACCATTCATGATGTGCGTGATGTTTTCGGTGAAGGATTTATTGAACTCTCCAAAACTTGATGAATATGTATATAAGGAAGAAAGGAGTTGCGGTGAAATATCACCGCAACTTTTTTGATAGGTTAATGGTATCCGGTATTAATCTAGTTCAATAAGAAAGAACCCTTCTCCAAAGAGAAGGGCAAAAGAGTATTAGTAATGTCTTCTTTTTTTGACTTCACAATATTCAACAGTGACATGACAATGTTTTTTACACTTTGTAGGGACATATTTAACTTTGGTAACACAGGTTTTCGTAATTTTTTTGTAAAAACACTTTGGTCTTGGATGATGACACTTATGATGTTTTCTATACATATTAAAACCTCCCTGATCGTGATAAGGTATTCTATGAGCGTGTCACTGTTTCGGAAATGTATAAACGTCTATTATTGTATAATAATCCCTTTATTAGGCTTTTGTGTTATAGATGGAGGTGTAGTTCTTTCTACTAAAAGAGTGCAATGACAAAAAGCTGTACACCCACCAAACACGATGATATATTGAATTTAATCAATTTGTTAATAAACCTAACTAACTATAAAAGGAGGCGATAACATGGCTGGCACACCGCAGTATATCCGCAATCTGAATGAAAATCTCATTATGGATGCCCTCATAACTCAGGGAACCATGTCGAGAGCGGATATCAGCCGTCAGACAGGACTTAGTAAACCAACGGTGTCTCAGGCGGTCGAACATCTGATTAACCGTAATCTGGTAAGGGAAATGGGGCCAGCTGACAACGCTCAGGGTCGAAAAGCAACGCTCATTCGTTTCAATGAAACGGCTTATTATGTCTGTGGCATAGATATCGGCGCAACACGTATTCGGATTGCATTATCCGATCTGAATGGAGAGATCATCGCCTATCGGACACATCCCATGGTTGTCCAAGAAGCTCATGAGCGAACAGATTCGACAGCGACGATGCCGGAGCTTCTTCGAAGCCATATGAACGAACTGCTTGATGAAAATCATCTGAACTGGGATCAGATTCAGTGCATCGGGTTCGGTATACCAGGCGTAGTGCTGCCTGGATCAGGGCGTATCCATCGTATTGTGGACCCTTTAGCGGGTCTGGAAGAAGCTTTCTCTCTAGAGTCGTTGTCAGGAGCTTTTCCCTGTGAAGTGATTCTGGAAAATGATGTGAATCTTGCGGCGCTTGGGGAGTATCGGAGTGGTGCAGCAGCAGAATATCCCTTGTTTGTTTTTTTCTCCATCGGTACAGGGACGGGTGCTGGTATCATGGTACATGGCCAATTGCTTCGAGGTTTAGGCGGCTTAACTGGAGAGATCGCAGAGATGCTGGTGGACGATGGCCGGCGTCTGGAGGAAGTGCTGTCCGCTGATGGTCTGATGCAACTGGCGAAAGATTATCAAGATCAGCATGATGAACTATTATTGGAGGTTGCTGATTCGGGTGCAGATGATCTTCACAGACACCTGACTCCCGAGAAGTTATTTGAAGCTGCACGCAGTGGAGAAGTAGAGGCGTTAGACATTCTACAACAATACAGCCAGAAGATTGCTTCCGCTCTGCGGCAGATTAGCGTTGTGCTTGCCCCAGATCTCATTGTGCTTGGCGGAGGTATAGGAGGGAACGGTGATGTGTTATTGCCTTTACTGAGGCAGATCATCTCTGAGCAATTCCCGGTGCAACCACAGTTAATCTGTTCCAAGCTTGGTGAGCAAGCTGTTGTTACTGGTGCAGTGCAGGTAGCCATACAACAAACGATGCTGAACCTTCAGCAGGAAGCCATGGATTAAGACATTGGATATACAACATGTGAGGAGGGAAAAGGTATGACAGAATCCGTGAAAAACGTAAGTAATAATTATCATTCCAATCAGGATGGTACGGTTGGAGGTGATCCATCCGGCTGGATTGCAGGTATTGACATTGGAGGCACCAAAACATTAATGCTCTTGTCATCACAAAAGGCTGGAAATGAAGTTCATGAACGAATCTTGCCTACGCTTGCCAGTGATCAGCCGGATGAGTTCTTCCGATGGTTATTCGCTGAATTGGAAACATTCTGCCGCGAAGTTGGATGCAGTCTGGATCAACTTAACGGTGCAGGTTTGGGATTCCCTGGTGTGATTCTGCAAGAGGAGGGAATACTGCGAAATGCTCCGGCTTTTCAGTGGCCTGAGCTAGATATTCGCCCTGTTATTGCGAAGTATTACAGAGGGAATATCATGTTGGATAATGATGTGAATATGGCCGCAATGGGAGAGTATGATCAAGGGGCAGCACAGGGACATCAACACTGTGTAATGGTCACGGTTGGAACAGGCATTGGATCTGCTCTTATCCTGAATGGACAGCTCTATAGCGGCCAGAATGGAGCAGCAGGTGAGATTGGGCATTTCATTGCAGGTGAGGAAGGGCTTCATACCGGTTATGTTGCGGATGCGGATTCCTTTGGCGTATTTGAGCAAGTGACTTCAGGTACGGGAATTACCGAACAGGCGAGGCGTTATTTTGCTGCTGGAAAGGGAAGTTCCTTATCCCTGATCATGAGTCTGGCAGGAGGGGAAGCGGAACAGATTGAAGCCAGGCATGTATTCAAAGCAGCCGAGTCGGGTGATCTTGCCGCCCTGGAGATTCTGGAACTACCCATGCGTTATATGGCTAGAGGTCTGGCGAATATTACGGCTTTACTCAATCCTTCCATTATAGTGATCGGTGGTGGCGTGGCTGCATCCAACCCATCCTATTATCTAAATGAAGTGCGCACACGCCTCCAACGTTACACCGTTCTGCCTACACTTTTAGCTGTAGCTGAACTGGGGAACAAAGCAGGAGCAATCGGGGCATTGGCTGCAATCAGGTCGAGTCTAGCGCACACATATCAATAGAGAATAGGTCAAGCTACTATAGAATTAAAGGATGGAGATCCGGATGAGAAGTAGACATATGAAGGCTTACACAGAGAAAACAAAAGCCGATTCCAATGATGCAAAACGTGTTTTACTCCAATTGCAGGGCCTATATCTGTTTATGGGGCTTGCCGGGGGGATGTTTAACCCGTACATTAATCCCATATTGGTAACACAAGGGTTTTCCAGTAAAGAAACCGGATTTATTATGGCGTTTGGCACACTTGTATCCATTATTCTTCAACCTATATGGGGAATTCTGGTAGATAAGTTTAAAAAGACACGGTTCGTACTGGTGATAAGCCTGCTTGTTCCTGCATCGTTAGCGTATTTCTACAATATTCAAGTGTACTTTATATTAATATTGATTTATACTTTATGCACTATATTCCAAGTGACTCAAATACCCGTGGCTGACTCCTATGCGGTTACAGCCGCGAGAGCCGCGAACACCTCATATGGCATGATCCGACTCTTCGGCAGCATAGGAACGGGAGTTGGTGGATTTGCCGCAGGGATGTATCTCTCCCAGTTTTCCATTCACATGTTATGGCTGCCATTTCTCCTGTTTAACATTCTGAGCGCTATACTGGCAAGTACACTCCCCCGGCAGACGAGCATATCCTCGTCCTCGGTAACCTTCTCCGTAGGTTTGGCAAGATTGCTCCGAAACCGGACATTCCTTCTATTTCTAACAGGTTGTTTCCTGGTTAACCAAACGCTCACTGCGTTTAACTCCTTTTTTGTTATTTCATTTCAAATGGCTGGTGGTTCGGTGACCATGACGGGTACAGCACTGTTGCTGGCGTCAATTACTAATGTTCCATCCATGTTGGCAGCGGCATTCATACTCCGAAAATGGGGACATGAACGGACGATGCTGCTTGCAGCTGGGGCGTATATGTTACGTTGGGGAATACAATGGCTATGGCCGACACCTGAGGTCATGATTGGCGTTCAGGTGCTGCATGGGTTGTCCTTCGGATTCTTCTATATCGCAGCAGTCGAATATGTGGCTTCGGTTACGGGGCGGGAAATGCAGGCCACGGGACAAAGTTTATTTAACATGGTGTTTGCTGGCCTGGGCGGAATTGTAGGTAATATGCTTAATGGATATTTACTCGATTCCGGCGGTCCATCACTGATGTATCTGGCTTGCACGATCAGTGCGGCACTAGGATCAGTGATTCTGTATATCGTCAGCAGGCAGGCCAAAGAACAGAGAAGAGCATACTCATTAGAATAGAGATGGAAGGAGTTGGAGCCTATGAAAGTAAATCTGAAGCGGAATTGGCACACCAAGTTGATGTATTCGTATTTTCCTATTTTTCTGCTTACGATTTCCATTCTAATCTTTCTCTCCTTCCTGATTGTCAACGAACTCTCACGTAACGAAACACAAAAAGCCGACATGATCTCCACCCGCTATATCGTGGATACACTGGAGCGCTCGCTAAGCGACATTGAACTTCGGTTACTTGAAGACATTGGTGCAAACAAAACATATAGTCGCTTTCTGGAAGCTGGACGGGGACAATTATCGAGTCAGTTCATCTATGATGCGGCAAGTGGGTTCGGACGTATGCTGGATCAGCAGGATATGATTCAATCCATTTATCTCTATCGTATGTCCGATTCCCAGATTCTTACGCCGAGAGGCATGATGCGTTTGGAAGATTTTGAAGATCGTGCCTATATTGAGCAAGCCTTGAAAGATCGGGAGAACCTCGGTTGGAATCTGCCACGTGATTATAAGGAACGTTCCTTCGACGTACCTTCACAGGTGATTAGTATGAATAAGTGGCTTCCGTTACCGTGGGGCGGGGAAGGTCTGCTCGTCATTACCATCCGCATGTATGCAGTAGAACGGCAGATTGATAACATGACGAATGAAAAGTTATCTGTTCTTCAGGTTCGGGATAAGAGCGACAATCTGATCTATACCGCGCATCAAATGGACCCTTCAGCAGGCGAAATCCTTAATCGTGTGACTGCGGACAAACTTGGTCTGGTCTTTGAGAGCGGTATTCAATCCGGACAACTGTATTCATGGGTATCCCTTGTCTCTTATGTGTGGATCGGTATTGGTTTATTAACAATTGTTGGTGCGGTGGCTGGACTAATCTACATTACTCGCAGAAATACACGCCCCATTCAGCTGATCATGAATCGAATTCAGGCGTTACAGCCACGTGCCGAGGAGGATGAAGCAGCTCCATCCGTCAAAGATGAACTGGCACTCATCGATCGTGCGCTGGAACATTTGATTGCTCAAACGGTTGACTATGAGAAACAACATCATGAAAACTTACTGATTCATCGCAGACAGTTGCTTGTTGATCTGATGGAAGGAGAGCGAATGGATTCATTCCGTCACCGACTTCGCCATCTGCAACCGCTAGAGGAACGATTCATGGAACCGAAGAGTGTTGCTGTCCTCATTGCGGAGATGAATGGTGACGATCTCTCGACCAATCAGAATATTCTGAAGATTGCGCTCATGAACGTAGTGGAAGAACTTGTGCAGAATGAGACCCAGTTCGGCGGTTGGGCTGAATGGTTTGGGAACCGCAGGCTTATTGTGGTGATTGCATCGGATGAGCAGGAAGGACTGGACCGTGAATTGCTTATGGATCTGGCTAAGCAGATGCATATGTGGATTGCGGAACACTTCCGACTCCGGTTTACCTTTGGCATTGGACGAACCGTATCGGGCTGGGAGGAGATCACTCGATCCTATGCGAGTGCAGATGCGGGTTTGCAGCATAGACTTACTCTTGGTAAAGATGCCATCGTTCTCAGTGAGCAACTACCGGATCGTATTGAGCTGAAATCGTACAAGTATTTACAAATGCTCGCAGACTTTGTCCGTGAATTCAGACTAACCGGTGATGGTTGGCGGATTCAACTGGATCAGATGTTTGTTGCGTTCAGCGAAGATCAGATTACAGATAACGATATTCGCATGTTGCTGCAGGCGTTAATCCAGATGTTGTCCCGTGAATTCGGGGAGCTGTCTGAGCGGTTGCAAAGCCAATTTGCCGAGGGAATTCTGACTCGTCTTCGTAGTGATATCCAGCAGGTGGAGACACTGGAGGGGATTCAAGAAATTTTGCAGGAGTGGCTTAAAGAGGTTTATCGCAATTATGTATCTGTAAATGAAACGAAAAGTCATCGCGCGATGATCAACGAGCTGCGGATTTATATTGAAGAGCATTTTGATGATCCGGATCTTTCGCTGAAACATCTGAGTGATCGGTTCCAGATCTCGGGCAAATATGCGAGTTATCTGTTTAAGGAAGAGTTTGAGATGAAGTTTGTTGATTTTCTGGTGAAACTGAGGGTCGAAAAGGCCTGTCGTCTGTTGTCTGCATCCGATATGGCTGTTCAGGATATTGCTCTGCAAGTGGGTTATGCCAATGCCATCTCCTTCGGCAGAGTATTTAAACGGATTATGGGCGTGACACCAGGGGACTACCGCAAGCAGAGTGGAAAACAAGGGGATCAATAATGATATTGGTCGTGTTAGAACACCCGTTAGCGGGTGAAATCCAATCATCTTAGAGATATCTATGAAATCTCCTGTATGAGGGAATAAGGTTCGTACCTTATCGTCCTTTGCAGGAGATTTTTTTGATGTTCAACCACAATCTTAGGCCAGTGTAACTGGTATGTTGTTAAGGAATTTTACGAATGTCCTATACTAGCATTATGACAATCCATAGATTAATAGGGCAGGAGTGAAGATGATGTACAAATACGGACAGCAAGTATGGGGATCAGTAGATATCAGTAAAAGGGTTACCATTACAGCAAACAACAACACATTTACATTTCATGTAGATGACTCGTCATATACGATAACTATACCTGTTGGTACCTATACGACAAGTCAACAAAGGCATGAATCCGAACTTATTCAGGTCATTTCGAAGGCAGGGGCGGCTCAGAGCATTCCTGTACGATTTATTTTGGGCGGAATGCATTATGATGAGAAGTATAATGTATTGATTTTGGAACATACGGACACAAGCAACGAACATGTGATGGATCAATTTGCGGGAAATGCCATCGATACGTTGTTTGGTCAAATGAAGTTTAATCTTCCGCCAAGGAATTAGTGCGTCGAATCGTTCTACACGTGTTGCTAAACAAGGAGATCACATAAGATGTGGTCTCTTTTTCATTTTTTGAAGAGAGATTTAATGGAAAAAAGATTATTGCAAGCTGGGTGATTCCAGATTGTCTATGAGAAACCAAAATGAATACAACACAATATGTTATCATAGTTAACATATAAGGTGTGAAAATTGTATATTGTCAGGAAATATGTTTATATTTCGCGGTATTTAACTTAAAAAACGTGAATTTCACATTTTGAAAATAGTTTATTGTCTAAATATCAGATCTTATGTAATGATTAGTGACATTCACAGGTGCAACAAAATGGGATGAACAAAGTGGAGTGGCAATCATGTGAATCCATTCAGAGAGTGTGCGAAAGGGGAAAGGTCAAATGAGATTATTTCAAAGACGTAAGGCAAGCAAGGCAAGTTCAATCCTCGCAGTGGTAACAGCATTCACTCTATTATTATCTGCATGTTCATCAGGAAGCGAATCAACATCTTCATCAGGAGAGTCGGGTTCGGGGGAAAAAACGACTTTGAAAGTGGAAATCTTCGATCGGGGAAACACTCCGGCGGGCTACACCATTTCGGACAGTTATCTGACTCGCTTCATTCAAGAGAAGTTTGGTGATCCAAACAACATCGATGTTCAGTTTGTTCCCGTACCACGCTCGGAGGAAGTACAGAAACTTAACGTTCTGATGGCGAGTGGCTCTGAAGTTCCTGATATTGTCTTCACCTACGATTCGGGAACATTCAACCGGTATGCAGAGCAAGGAGGTCTGACCGAACTTACGGATCTGATCAATCAAAGTGGTCCTAACCTGAAGAAGTTCCTCGGAGATGAAACGTTGGCCTACGGTCAATACGATGGTCAACAGTTTGCGGTTCCAGGTAAACGTCTTGTACTTGGCAAGTACGCATCTTATGTTCGTCAGGATTGGCTGGACGCACTCGGATTGCCTTCACCTGAGACAGCTGAGGAGCTGCATACCACACTGAAGGCCTTTAAGGAAAAAGATCCGGGTAAGGTTGGCACAGGACTTATCCCGATGGGGATGTCCATTGCCTCGGCTCAATATGAACCACTGATCTGGTCATTCATTGAACCGCTGACGGAAGAACAGAAATATACATTAACGCAACAACTGGGTTCCAATGACTATCCAACGTTGTTGCCTGGTTTCAAGGAAGCCCTGAAATATATGAACACACTGTATAATGAAGGATTAATGAGCAAGGACTTTGGACTCGACAAAGACAAGAAAAAGCTGTGGGAAGATGTATCTAACGGCAAAGTTGGATTCTACACCGAGGATGCCGGGGAGATTTATATCTCCGGTACGTACAAAAACCTGCAAACCAATCAACCTGGTGCAGTGATCACACCAATTGATGCATTCAAAAACTCCGAAGGCAAATTTGCCAAACCGGCATATGCACCCAATGCGATGTATGTCATGATTCCGAAATCGAGCAAAAATGCGGAAGCAGCGATGAAGTATCTGGATTGGATGGCTTCAGGCAACAACCTGTTCGACCTGCAATTCGGTGTTGAAAACGAGAACTACGAACTTGTGGATGGGGTACCACTGATCAAAGATGATGCTTCTCCTGAAATTGCAGGCCGTATCTATAATTCTGGTGACATTGCCATTATCGTGAACGGTAAATACGTTGGGGATGACAAGAAAAATGAAGAGGCCTATGTCGTTCAGGTAGAGTCGAAGTATCGGGATGATATGCGCAAGTCGGTAGCCATTTCCAACACGGACACCATTCAACCGGTACGCTTCTCCAAACCGATTGATGCAGAAGCGCGTTACGGTAACGGCCTGAAAGACAAGTTCATGGAATTTTTCGTGAAAACAACCATTTCCAAACCCGCTGATTTTGAAGCCACGTATGACAGCATGATGAAGGACTACATGGCGAGCGGTGGCCAAGCAATCCTCGATGAACGTACAGAAGCTTACAAAGCGATGAAATAAGTAGAGTAGAGATCACATCCAATGTGTATGACAACAAAGAACAGGGATTTCATTAGGGCGATGGCAACATCGCCTTGATGAAGAATCCTGAATGACATGGGGGGAAGGTTTATGAAAACAAGCATCTATTTCCGCAGAAACTGGCAACTATATGCGCTGCTCCTACTGCCCATGATCTACTTCATTATTTTTAAGTATGGGCCAATGTATGGCGTGCAGATTGCGTTCAAGGACTTTAACTTCTTTCAAGGGATCGCCGGTAGTGAGTGGATTGGCTTGGATGCATTCAGAGAAGTGTTTCAAAACCAGGGATTCTACACGGCATTACGCAACACGTTAGTGCTTAACATGCTGGATCTACTGGTCTCCTTCCCGGCACCACTTATATTAGCCATCTTATTGTTTGAGCTGAAGAAGGCCTGGTTCAAAAAGTTGGCACAGACTTTACTGTACATTCCTCACTTTATTTCGTGGGTCATAATTGGAGGGATCGTACTTCAGGTATTCGGTACGCAGTCCGGTTTCATCAACAATATCTTGATGAGCATGGGATTTGATCCATTGCCATTCCTTTCAGACAAAAACTATTGGCTCTTTACGTATCTTGCGGTAGGCGTGTGGCAGAGTGCAGGCTGGGGTACGATTCTGTATCTGGCATCCCTCACGGGCATTAACCGGGAACTCTACGAAGCCGCAGAAGTGGATGGAGCAAGTCGGTTACGCAGAATCTGGCACATCTCCTTGCCAGGCATCAAAACAACGATTGTTACCTTATTGATCATCAATGTCGGCAACATGATCTCTATCGGCTTTGACCGACCGTTTATTATCGGTAACGTGGCTGTACGTGAATACTCGGATGTGCTCAGCACGTTTGTCTATCGTGTCGGTTTACAATCTGGTCAGGTTACGCTCGCAACAGCTGTAGGTTTGTTCCAGGCTTTAGTTGGACTTGTCTTCATACTCGGAGCAAACTATACGTCCAAGAAATTAACCGATGAGAGCATTATGTAGTGGATTGAATCACATATGATCTGTAAGGAGTGAGTGGGATGTCTGAAAACACGGCGAATCGAATATTCAACACGGTAAACGTCATTCTTATTATCATTACGATGGTGCTGTGTCTTGCACCATTCATTCATATTATTGCGATCTCGCTCAGCTCGAACCGGGCGATCGGTTCAGGAGAAGTTTCCTTTTTCCCCAAAGAGTTATCCTTTGAGGCATATACCAAAGTATTTGCAGATGGATCGATGATTCGCTCTCTCATCTATACCGTTTGGCTGACCGTCCTGAGTACAGTGCTAAGCATGGCGATGACCATTGCAGCGGCATATCCACTGGCGAAGAGTAACCTGAAGGGGCGCAAGTGGTTCATGCTTGTTATTGTGGTGACGATGTTCTTCAGTGGAGGTATTATTCCCGAGTACATTCTGATCAAAAATCTGCATCTACTCGACAGCTCATGGGGACTCATTCTGCCGGGATTGATTAGTCCGTTTTATATGATCATTCTCATTACCTTCTTCCGAGGTATTCCAGAAAGTCTGGAAGAAGCAGCGGGCATTGATGGAAGCAGTCACTTCGGAACACTTATGCGCATTATTTTGCCACTCTCTCTTCCGGTTATGGCAACACTGAGCCTATTCTACGCTGTAGGACGCTGGAATGGTTTCCAGGATGCACTCATGTATATTACGAAGCCTGAACTATACCCTTTGCAATTGAAATTGTATCAGATGATTCAGCAAAACCAGATTACAGAACTGATGCAGAACGAAGGTATTGGTGCTGTTCAAGTCTTGCCTGAGAGTCTGAAAGCAGCCAGCGTTATATTCTCCACGTTACCGATCCTTCTGGTGTATCCATGGTTGCAGCGGTACTTTATAAGTGGCGTAATGGTAGGTGCTGTAAAAGGTTAATAGAGGTTGTTCAAAAAGTTCACTTTTGATTACGAATGATGCCTAGTGGCATCATCAGCATCGAATATGAAATTCAGCCGAAATAAGCGGGAGGCTTACGAAGTATGTTTCCTTTAGAAACATTGTAGTTGCTCACGTAGTTGTCCTACGCTCCGCTACTCCATTTCTAGCTTAATTCCATCTTCTTGGTACTGAAAACTGATCTTTTTGAACACGCACCTATAGTCTCGGGAGGGCGTATGACATGACACAAAGAATGGTAGAGAAGATGTCAAAAGAGCAGCAGTACCTTGTAAATCAGTCCATGTTGATGATGGATAGCTTCTATGACAAGGAATTGGATCTGCTTCGCAGTTTTGAAGAGGAGGATTCATCGCAGCACAGCACACGAGCCAGCGCACATTATGCGCTAGGGTTGTTGATTCGAGATGAGCCTGGTGATGTGGAACGCGCGATACGGGTGTTCCACAAGGTGCTCGATGTTCAATATGACGCTCCGGATGAAATCTATCACGGAACCTTCGCGACCCGGCCAAATGATGTGCATCCACCAGCGGGTCACTATGCTTGGAAATCTTTTGCGCCAGGCACGGCCTATTTCCTGGAACGCACCTTTGAGAAGGTGTCTGCGCAGTTTATCCATAAATTACAGGAAGATGGATCTCTGCTTACAGAGACGGCAGATTCCAAACAACTGAAACGCCTGTTTCATTCGGCAGTGAATCAGGTCCTGCCACCGGTCTGGATCAGTTATGATCCCAACTGGCGCGAGTTTATCGCTTGTGTCTGTGTGGTCGTAACTGCCGAATTCGCCGAACTTATGCCGGAGACACTCATGAAACGGATGGACCATGCGATGGAACTGGCTGTTCAAGGGTCAATAGAACGGAGGTTATCCGACGTAATTCCAATGAACACGAATATTGAGTTGATGCATATTTTCATCACCCACTATTATGGCCATCGCTTGAACCGAACAGAATGGATTCAGCATTCGGATGAACAGGCAGAGGGATTGATGATGGAGTTTGAACAATACAACGGTACATTCGCGGAATTCAATACGACAACGTATTTCGGGGTGGATCTGTCCGTGCTTGGCATGTATCGAAAGTATGGACTCACCCAACGTTTAGTTGAAATTGGACACCGGATCGAACACGGGCTGTGGAATAACATTGCGCTATATTACAATGCCAACCTGGAGAATCTCTCCGGCCCATTCTCTCGGGCGTACGACATGGAGATGCGAGAGCATAGTTCGATCGGTGTATTTATCTATCTTTTGCTTGGTGAAGGGTATGAATATCTGGCAGGAATCAACTGTGAGTCAGGTCATGATCCACTGATTGCGCTCCTTGGGGTCGATGTGCCCGCAGAAGCCGTGCCGTATTTCAGGACTCATCAAGCGGATCGGCTTGTGCAGAAACAGTTCATGGAACTGTGTGAGCGCAATGATCCAACGTCCAATCGGAATTTGTGTACAGCCAAAGCTTGGATCGGTGAGGATCGGATGATTGGGGCCATGTCGGGAAGTGTGAATACGAATGGACAGATGCATCCAGCTACGATCCACTGGCAGATAGAGACGGGGGAGCGTTATTATCTTCGCTTGATCCGCCGTGAGGTAGGCGAGGGGTGGAATAGTCATCTGCGGGGATTGACGTTTGATGCGGATCTCACGCCAGATTCGTTAACCATTGATGTCGCATTGGATACAGAGGAAGAAATCGAAGTTTATTTTGAAATCAGAGGGCCTTCCCTTCGTCAGCAGGATATTACGCCAGCCTTATGGCAGTTCCCTGGACTTACGTGTACCGTGAAGGCTGAAGCGCCTGAACCATCCGTATTAATGTATGTGAATCATGCGGAGATCATCTATCGTTATGTACCTGGAAAGACTGCGAACAAGATGAGATTTGAATTGACCATACATGAAGATAACGGATAGAGGAATGAATAGGTATATAAGATGGACTGAACATTTACACGAGAACGAAGAGTGCAGAACCGATCTGAAGAAGCGGAGCGTTCGCCTGAAAGCTTTCTGCAAGAAAGCTGCATCGGAAGCATAAGCTATCTCCGGATTTTTCCCTTTGGAGAAGGGGATCAAAAAAATCTGGGGATAACAGCGATCGGAAGATGGCACTGCAATTGGAGTGATCTAGTGTAAAGTTTATTGGTTCAACTTATATAGATAGAGATAAATGGAATATGAATAGGGATGAAATGAGAGACAGGAGGACCAATCATGTACACGGACAAGCAGGAATACTCGTTTTCAACATGTTGGAACATCAAGCGTCATACGACCGGACAAGGCATGATTGAAGAGATCAAATCTCTTGGATTCAGACAGGTGGAATTGAATTATAACGTTACGGAAGAGATGCTGCAGACGATAGAACCGATGATTGAACGGGGCGAGATCGGTGTATCCAGTGTGCATAATACATTCCCGCATGTGCCTGATCCGGATTATGGGACGGATTCCGTCCTGCTCGGATTCGATGATGAGCCGCGCCGTAAACGAGCGATTGAACTGTTACTTCGCTCAGCCGAGTACGCACATCGTTATGGCGCCAAGGCTGTTGTTGTACATCCGGGTGAGGTTCCGTTTGAATACAATATAGATGAAGCATTGAAAAAGATATACCACGATCAGGGGCCGGACTCCCCGGCGTATCAATCTTTATGGCAAGAGATGTTGGAGAAACGGGAAGATGGCAGCGCACATTACCTGAGTCGGATTCAGGAGAGTCTGGAAGAGGTATGTGACTTGTCTGAGCAGCGAGGATACGGGGTGAATTTCGGTATTGAGACCCGTTCGCGCTGTTATCAGATGCCGACTTTGCACGAAGCGGGAACGATTATTGGACGCATGAAGGGCGCGCCGCTTGGTCTCTGGTACGATATTGGTCACGGCATGATGATGGATCGAATGGGACTGTACGATAATGTACGTGAAGCTAACGCGTTGATTGATCACGTGGTTGGCGTGCATATTCATGAAACCGTAGGGTTGGCAGATCATTGGTGTCCATATATTCATAGTAAAGACATGACCTTTTTTGATTCATTTTTGGATATTATTGATCGTTCGCCGGTGAAAGTATATGAGCTGAAAGCCGCTTGTACACCGGAAGAAATTGATGAAAGTCATGGAATAATCACGGCTCGTATTGCTGAACGTCATGCGGCGCGTCAGCGCGGATAAAGATCACATGCTTCAAACATGAATGCACCTTATAGGAAAGTAAACCAACAGATAGAGCGGTTCAGAACAAACCTCAGGTTGCATTACAGGGTGTTCTGCCGCTCTTATGTTGTACTTTTAAACTGGTACATGTTTTTACCGTTTCTCAGGGAGTGTTACATCACCGAGGATCCCTGCCTGATATCCTTTGACTACAGCACCAATTCTGGACTTCACACCAAATTTCTGTGTAATAGAGGTGATATGATACTCCACTGTACGTTGACTGATCGCCAGATCCTGTGCAATTTCCTTATTGGTCATCTCCAGTGCAATACGGTTAAGCACTTCGCGTTCTGTTGCAGTGAGTGATTCCTCCAGATTAGAGGATAACATGGTCTCTGGAACAAGCACATGACCCAACATACTTTGGTGGATGGCGTTAATAATCTGTCCATACGTTGCTTGTTTCGACAAGTAGGCATGGACGCCCAGATCATAAGCCTTCAACTGGAATTCGTGATAGTTGTACCCGGATAACAATATAATTTTGACGGATAACCCGTATTGATCTTTCAATCTTCTCACAACCTCAAAACCATCAAGTTGGGGCATGCGAATATCCATGACGACAACATCTGGTCGCAACGCCTCTACTTCGGATAAAAAAAGTAATGGATCGCTGAAAGTCTTCAATACCTGTATGCCGGGTTCGCGGTTTAAGCGATTGTTGAGACCTTCCATGACCAGGGGGTGATCATCAAGCAGTACGACTGTAATGGGTTCGCTCATTGTTCAGTTGCTCCTTTGGTTAAAGGCAAAAGAATGTTGATTGAGGTTCCTTTGCCAAGGCTGGAATGTAAGGTGAATTCTCCACCGAGATGCTGAATGCTGCTTTGTATGGATATCAAACCGAAGTGCCCTGTTGCAGTAGCAAATGTGGTATGAACATTAAACCCCAAGCCGTTATCCTCTACTTGGAGAATCAAGTCATTATCCCTTGTATGTACCTGTATGAAGCAAAACGACGCCTGTGCGTGCTTCATCACATTCATAATGAGTTCACGGATCGTCCGAAAGACGGTGGATTTCAGAGGATCGTGCTTTAACTCTTCAGAGAGGGCGTTATAGTTTAGTTCCATTCTGAGACCACTTTGTATTTGAAGTGTACGGATGAGCCATTGCAACGCTTCCTCCAGATCACTTCGATCCATAATATGAGGGTAGAGATCATCACACAATTGGCGTATATCTCTCTGGGAAGCATACAGGCACTCCAGCCAAACAGCCGTTTGATCCTTATGCGTCTCTCCGGTATCGTGTAATTCCTCCAAATCACGAGACAGGAAAATCAGGTTTTGTAGCAGTTGGTCATGCAGGAAATAAGAGGTTTTCATACGCTCTGCCTGTTGGGCTTCCATCATAATATCATTGAACTGCCGATGGCGGCGTATCTGGTGTTCATGAAGATCTGTCTGGTCTACACGGTATTCATATCGCTTCTGCAGATCAGATAAGAGTTTGCCATTGATGAGCATTCGAATCGCTTCCAGCCTGCCTTTATCAATGATCTCCTGCTCTTCTGCTGAAAAAAAGGTGCGATTTTCTTTGTGACCAATGCCTAGAAATCCTATCATCTCCGTCGTTGGTTCACCTGAAAGCTCCCAAACCTGTGCCAAGTCATATTTCTGTCGTAAAACTTCAATATCCAACACCTCGTTATCGATATTCTGAATGGAAGAAAAAACGCCTGTACCTTCCTGAGAATATCTGTGCTTATCATCAATCCATATGACAATGACGCCTTCAATATCCAGCATCTTGTGGAACATCTCGGCAAACACGTGAATCATGTCCCGCATGTTTTGCTGCTCAGCCATTCGCACAGTCAACCGCAGTTGCTGGTGTTCCAACCAGTCTTTATTAAGTTTGTTTTTCTTGCGTGAGCGGGTGAGCATGTACTGATACACCCAAGTGATCAGCAAAAACGAGACAAACAGTAAGCTGATATGAATTAACGAATGCAGGTGCGAAGCAGCCAGAAACAGTAAAAATACGATCAAAGCATATAGTCCATGAATCATCAATCTTGGCATAACCAGTTTGAAGTCAAGCATGCTCCGTTGTACAAGTACATAAGTGAACATCCATGATAAAGGAAGAAATCCAATTAATGTGTACTCTACAGGCAATAATGGTTCACCTTGAAGCAGGGTTGGAATAGCAAAACAGATGATGAAGGGAATTAGGCTAAAAATAATTCCTGTTAACATGAGCAATAGCTGGTTCTGCTCCTTGCGATTGTAGCTTTTACGATTAACCCATGTCATCCAGATTAAGATCAGAAGGGTTGCGCAAAGAATAAAGTTAAGCAGATTGGTTGGACCAGACGGCGCAACAGGAGTACTGACGGTGGTAATGCCTTGATTGATCTGAACATCGGTCATCATCCACTGCTTGATGTATAAATATACTAGGCCTGCAGAATAAGCAACTGCAATACCTCTGCTGATGAATAGTAACCACCGAAAACGATGCAGACGGGTACGGAATGCAAAAGACACATAAAAAGCGGCTAGACAGTAAGGTAACCATGCCGCACAAAAGGCCAGAATATAATTGGATAAAGGCAACTGGGATGTGTATATCGTCAGTATACATATGGCCATGGACAGGTTAAGCAGGTAGAACAGACGCATCACTCGTGAACCGGGTTGGTTAAACAGGGCGTAGCTTCCTGTCACCAATAGCAATAATTCCAAAATGGATGAGAATCCGATGTTAAACCATTCGCGTGGTCCAGGCTTCATGGTATGTTCGGATGCCTGACCGCGAGAATTCTCAACGCTAATGGTATAGGCTTCAGTCACTAAGAATTCACCTTTTTGATGGAGTAAGCGGACTTCTCTTTTGGGTTCCAGCGAGATAACGGTGTCACCCGATCTAATCCCGGATGTATATGCTAAACCTTGAGGATCTACATCATGTACTTCCCAAGAATTGGAGGCATTTGGTTTTAACGAAAGACCGATATAAGGATTTAAAAATGAAGAGATATGTATATACGTGGCTGTCAGTATAAAGCACAACATCGTGACAAACCAAACAGAACTAAATTTATATGTGGTGACACTATGTAATGAATTTCTTAATCCCATGCGAGTAATCATCCGTTCTTATAAAATGCATCATTGGTAAAATGAAGTGGAAAAACAAGCCATGTAGCAATGACATGGCTTGCCGAGCATCACTCTATGTTAATGTAGCAGAGTGCCTAACATTTTGTACATCAAAATTGATGATTCCTGCCTAAGCATAGGCTGCTTTGATCTATAATCCACAGCACCGCTGCTGGATATGGATACTTCCGGACCGTAGAGACCTAGAGCAACCACAAACTGGACCCCTTCTTCAGCCCAACGATCCTGTGAACCGGCAAGATTGGCAGTTACGGCAGGTGCACCAAGTAGTTGTTGAGCCGTTCTGGAAATAATCACTGCGGCCTCTTGCCTTGTGATGGCTTGGTCAGGATGGAACAATCCACGGGTGTTACCTTGCACAATTCCCAGTTCCAGGGCGGTTTGAATGAAGGCGGCATAGGGGCTTAACTGGGTGTCTTTAAATTTTGGTGATTGAGTCGAAATTGACATCCCGCTTATACCCACGACCTGTGTTACAAATTCTCCACGACTTACAGGCTTCTCTGGTTCAAATTGGGATTGATCCTGTGGATACAGGCCAATCTGTGTTAAGCGATAGATGTACGGAGCATAGGGGTGGTCTTCTGGCACATCTTCATAAGGCTTGGCTTCTGGCAATTTCTCGGACCAGCTATCTGACTTGTTGTAATAGAAATACGTGATTTCACCTAACTGATTTTTTTTGAAACCAGCGAGTTTACCGTCCTCATCCATGAACAACATGTCCTTAACGGGTGTTAAGTTGTGAGTGCCATAAGCGTCTATAACCTGAAGCCCTTTCTCTGTTGCTGAAATATCATACAACCATGCGGGCAAGCGAATATCCCGATATAGTCCCTCGTAGGTACGGAGTGAAAAATCGGGTACGATATAATTGACATCTTGGGTCTCTTTGTTCGGATAAAAATGATCCATAAATGCTTGGAAAAGCGCTTCTCGCAGATCAGGTCCATCACTGTTGGAGACGACAAATAGTCCGGTCTTCTCGTTAGGCAACAGCCATAGATTGGAGTGGAAGCCTGCAAGATCGCCTGCTTTACTCACGACTTTCCGTCCATGATTATATTGCGAATAGGTGGATTCGAATCCATAACCTGTGCCGGGTATATCAGGGTGTATGGAGACATCCAACGTTTGCATGTCCTGGACGGATGCCGGTTCGAGTATACGTGCACCCTGGTATGAACCTTGATTGAGCTGCGCAAGCATAAAATGAGCCATATCCCGTCCAGTCGTAATTAATCCACCCTCAGGTGAGCTATCCGGTACATTGGGATATTGCGGTAATGCCTGCCCTTCAGCGCCATAAGGAGTCGCGAGTTTACTGAGCGAGTCTTTGCTTAGTGTAAAATGGCTATTCGACATACCGAGTGGCTGGAAAATATGCTGTTGTACATAAGTCTCAAACGGAAGTTTGGACTGTTTCTGAACAATGTAGCCCAAGAGTGCATAGCCGTAGTTGTCGTAACGGAAAACTTCTCCTGGCGTGCGGACAACGGACGGTTGGTGGTCTTTGATGAATTGCTCAAGCGGATAAGAACTTCCCAGCTCCCTGTCTGTAGCTACTGCATCCGTGAAATCAAACCCGCTGGTGTGGGTCATCAGATGTTCCAATGTTAACGTTGTTCCGGTATGGTTGGTCAGATGCAAAGCGTCTGTGTATGCGCTGATATCCTGATCAAGCTTTACGTTACCTTGCTCGGCCAATTGCATAATAGCGGTTGCTGTCAGTGTTTTGGAGATGGAGGCTACACGGAACAGGGTGGAGTCGGCATCGACGGGGATTTGTTTTTCCGCATTGGCATAACCATATCCTTTATTCAACACAATCTGTTGATCGTGAACAACGGTGACGACAGCCCCTTTCAGAGCAGACTTCACTTCAGGCTGGGCGAAGAATTGATTGATGAACGATTCCGTTTCCTGAGGGGTTACCTGTTGAAGGGGGAGACTATTCTCTGCCGATACACTGGTTATTGTGGTGAAACTCAGAGATGCAACCAGAAGGATGTTGGCTACGACACGTTTCCATTTAGGATTCGATTTGTAGTTCTGTTGTTGTTGAATTGGACATGTTGCTACGTAAGATTTCATGAAATTCTCCTTTGAGTTGAGAGATGTTGGCTCTCTTACATTTAAGTACATCTATAATCTAGCAGTTCGAATGTAATGGCGATTCCGTAGTACGCACTTATTATGGCAGGACTTCCGCAAACCTTTTTGCGTGATCCCGCAATCGCAGAAGGTGAATAGTGAGTTGCGAATGATCTTGAACATATGAAAAGATGAATTTGAATATATGAAAAAGAGGTATTTGTCATGATGGACCCAACGGGAGTCTCGACAAATACCTCTTTTTGTTTCGTCTTTTTATTTTCCATGTGAAGCGACATAGTGCAAAGAAATTGGGAAGTAGCTTTTATAAAACTACTCGTACATCCGTCGTTCAAGTTCGGCATAGGCAATCGCAGGATCATCATTGGAATTGTCAATATAAGCGACGGATGAAGCAGGGAGCGGCCAGGCTACTTCTTTACGGACGAGAGAAGCTGTGAAGGCATCCCAGTTTTCAAGTTTCCATTCATCCAATGGGGATTGTCTCGCTGTGATCCGCTCGTGATACAACGCTTCATTCTCAAGATAGATATAGGCGACACGCACATCCGTGTCTTCCAGAGAACGTCCAATTCTTGCAAGTTCCTGAGCAATCCAATCCGGGGTTCCGATTTCTTTGGTAAATGGCCCGACAACGATCGTGTCGATACCCAACTGAACGTTATCCAGAGCTGCGTCCATCGTAATACGATATCCAAGATCACGGCACAACCTCTTGTATTCAGGCGAATCTCGGTCGGATGGATCGAGTCCCTGAAGGGTCATAATTGCCTCAGCCGCGGGACGAAGCAGGATATCCATATCGAAGAAAGCCGCTTTATGTTTACGGGAAAGAGCTTTGGCTAGTGTAGTCTTGCCACTTCCGGCCCCGCCGAGAAAGAAGATTAGTTTGCTCATGAATGTAATGCCTCCTTAATTCTATTGAAAAAAATAGGTTATGTAATTGGATTATACGAATAGATAGATTCATCATTAGAGTTCGTGAATGAAAGGACTTGTTTATTTTAACATAAATAAAGAAGGTTGATAGCTAGACAGAAAAGGAAGGATAAGGTAATATCATACCTAATTGTTCTATGCATAGATTTCCGATGTATATGATCAGAAGAGATTTAAAAGTGAATTTTTTCGAAATCCAAAATGAATTGATAAGGAAGGAGTGGGCGCGTTGCAGGTTAACAAACAAATGATTAAAGGTAGTACCGAAACATTAATTCTGACCTTGCTTCAGGAACGACCGTTGTATGGTTATGAATTAATTAAGGAATTACATCGTCAATCCGAGGGTGTGTTTAATCTAAAAGAAGGCACGTTATATCCTATTTTGCATGCCATGGAGATTGAAGGATGGGTAGAGTCGTACTGGATGGAGGTTGAAGGCCGTAAACGTAAATATTATTCGATCCGAGACAAGGGCATGGAGGCCTTAAAAAGTAAAAAAGCGGAGTGGAATTTGTTCCGCAGAGCTGTGGATCGGGTGCTCGGGGAAGGTGGCCTGACATGACGAATCGACATGAACGAATTGAACATTATCTTGATCACATATGTGTTCAGGTTAAAGCTCGCGAAGTACATAACGACTTGCGTGATGAGTTGGGAAACCACATGGAAGAGATGATTTTGGACAAAGAACAAGAAGGTTATTCAGAAGAAGAAGCAATTGCATACGCCATTGAACAGATGGGCGATCCAGCTGTTGTAGGCAAGAGTATGCACCGGTTACATCGTCACCGAATGCATTGGGGGCTGTTAGTTGGATTAATTGCTTTGTCTATAATAAGTCTGTTCTTAATGTGGGTTTTTACGATTAATGTAGCAGATGAAAAGTATCAGTTCTTATATCGCAATCATGTCGTGTACACCGTTATAGGTGTAATGTTGATGTTGTTCTTTATTTACTTTGATTATCGTAAGTTGAAAAAAGCTGCTTGGTGGATCTATATTCTACTGAATGTCATGTTGTGGATCAGTCCAATGATAACTACAGATATTTATGGTAATAGCAGATATTGGAGCTTATTTGGCTTAACACTAGACCTTACCACAGCTTCAGTGTGGATTTTGCCACTTGCTATAGGTGCCATTATGCTGGACAAGCTTCGTTCCAATTGTAATATGCAATCCATATTAGCCTACATTGCGATGGTAACGATTCCCGCAGTACTATTGTTTCAAACGTTGGACTGGGTTCGCTTGTTTCTGTTTGGCATAATGTCCATTATTTTATTTGGCTGGCTCACGCGAAAGTGGCTTTATACAGTCATAGGTGCTGTTATAACAGGAATTATTTTTGTATTGTTATTGTTCTTTGCAGATCAATACGGACGACTGGAGAGGCTCACTGTCGTTTTAAATCTTCAGGATGACCTTTATGGCAGTGCCTATAGTAACTATTCCATTATCGAAATTATTAGATCATCAGGTTGGTGGGGTAACGGGATTGATACAACGTTTGACAGGTTTAAAACGAGTTATTTCAATTACCCAGGTGTGCTGCTCATTGATGTGTTTGGCTGGTCTGCCGGGATACTGCTATTGGTGGCGATCATCTGGTTTGTTGCCAATATGGTGAAAATGCTTCCTCGCATATGGGATGATTTTGGCCGTATGATTATTGTCAGTATCACAGCTATGTTTGCAATGCAAATCATCTATTCGCTGGCTATGACTACCGGAAAAGCACCTATTATCAGTATCACTTTTCCTTTAATTGGATACGGAAATCACTTGATGTTTGATTACGCCATGCTCGGTTTACTGCTCGGCATTTACCGCCGGAAGGATACTACTTCGAAGAAAAATGACGAAATGCCGAAGAAGATGGATGCCGACCTACTGACCAATTCATAGGCATCCAAAATCATTACCGCATTATGAATGAAGGTATTGTTATGCTCGTTTAATGAGCATTCACGGAAACCAGATATGACGCAGGTTCACCCAGCCCTGGCTGTTGAAAGATAGACCACGCACGGAAGGCAAATAAGCGGTTTCTACCGGTTTTTTGGATAAATGGAACAGTAAATTCTGATCAACCAAAAATTGCTCAATTCGGTCTAATTCAGAAGTTCGATCTGCTGCAATCGGAGAGGCGATAATGGTTTGCAACATCTCATGAATCGTTATACGAGCAGAATCTTCCAGATGCTCGGACAACGTGGAGTAAAGATCATATCTGCGCAGTTCTTCGTCTCTGTCCCGAATCAGAGAAAAGAGAATCAGATCAGATTCCAGCCGCAGATCTCCTTTGAACTGCTCCATCGTGCCTGTGCGGACGGTACAGGAGTAACCGCACTGCTCCAATATAGATGCCAGATGTTGGGCATCCCTGCGATATTGTGGAATGGTTGCAATGTGCAGGGATACGGCTCGAGCAGTGGCAGTGAGTCGTTGAGATATATGGTTACATCCCTCCGAATGTACCTGGACCATCTGGGTACTCGCTTTACTAAAATCAGGTACCACAACCTTAGACTCATCTGCATGTCGGTCATCTTTATACATTTCAGCAAGGCATGACTGGATGTGTGCTCTTACTGCCGGATCGTTTAACGGTCCGGCTTTTTGCGTATTACACGTGAGTAATTTATGAACCATCACACCTGCACTAATCTGAGTCCAATCTGCACCCGTAGACGAAGACGGATTATGAACAAGATGGAAGAACGGAGTATCGATATCTTGACTATCGTCCATTTTGGCCGAGGCACTCCACGGAATTTGCAGGATATCTACCCGGTCCATATGTGCTCTACCCTGAAAATACGATGAAAAGGCTTCAAGTCTGCACAAGTGATCATCCCAGGCAGTGACCTTGAACGGCCCCGTCCCGACAGGTTTTTGCATTCCATGCAGATCACCCGCATGATTCATCTTCAGCTCGTGTGTTCCCGGTGAGGGTACAATCGCCGCACGACTTGTTGTAAGAAAGGACAGAAACAATTCGTGAGGTTTTTTAAGCCGGAAACACACGGTCAAGGGACTGACCGCTTCAATAGATAGAATCTGTTTACTCACATCACGGTACAGTGTTCGGCGGTCTGTAGATTGCAGCCGTTCAAACGTATGCACAATATCATGGGACGTCAGCATCTGACCATTGTGAAATGTAATACCTTTTCGTATATAAAACGTCCAGGTCTGTCGGTCAACACTGACATCCCAAGTATGAGCGAGACAGGGGAGAATCTCACCTTTTTCACCACGTTGAACCAACCCGTCAAAGACATGGCTGGTAACAAAGGATTCAGCTAATAGATTAATGTACAGCGGATCAAGCGCATGAAGCTGTTGGCGCAGGGGCAACCGAAGCGTATCAATCTGCTCATTGTTGGTGCCGGCTTCCGTATGATGTCCCGAATACCCAAGCAACCACTGATTTAGATGATCCTGCATGGTTGTTGAGCTCGAGAATGCACTCACCTGCTCGGCAGCTTCTTGCAACTCCCGGCGATTCATAGCCTCCATCATATATTCTGCGGCGATTTGATCAGCCGGAACAAGCAAGGTCAGTGATGAACGACGACCACGGCCACGCTGGGAAACCCAACGAATCCAGTCATGGGCAACCATCTTTTTGACAATCGTTAATGTATTACGATGCGTACAATTCAGTAATTCAGCGAGATTGGCGAGTGTAAGTTCATGTTCTGTATGGTGACCGTAATGACGATGCAACAGCAGGTATTGCTGATGTAATTTCAAGTGTTGATTCCCTCCTGGAGGTGAACTTTACGTATTCCTCTAAAATAAGAAGTTTTATCGATTTTAATTTCTATTTATATTCCTATTTTATCATCTAGAATATAGCATAGAAAGGTTAATGGAGGTTTTTCCCATGATTGATAAAATAATGGCTTCACCGCAACGCGCTCTAATCACGCTACTGTCTGCATGGGTGCTAGCGATCATTCACCAGTATTTATTCTATGGTAATGAGATTGGCGTATCGTATCCTATCTTTGTAATTCTCTTTTATGTGTTCATGTATCTGTTTGCAAGGGACCGCATGAGGTCTTTCAAGTTCATTGATGCTTTTGTGGCGGCTGTAGTGCTATTGTTGTCGCTAACGTTCCTGTTATACGACAATGAACTGTTCCGTGTTCTTAATTTCCTGGTTGTACCCGGCGTAATTATCTTACATATGACCTATCTAATGGGCAGAAAACGGAAGCAGTGGTGGGAGATCGGGTTAATCGGTACGGCAATTGACCATTTGCTGCCTCAAGCCATACGTCATTGGGGGACTGTTGCGGCCCTTGCTGTGAGAGCAGGCGGGCGTGGCATGGGCAAATCACAGAAAACGGTTGTTTTCAAAGTGCTCATTGGCCTTGTGGCATCCTTGCCTATCCTTGTTGTCGTCATCGCGTTACTGTCTTCTGCTGACGGGGTCTTCGACCAGTATTTAGCCGGTTTTCCGGAGTGGTTGAATCAGCTGGCTTTTACCCCAGGGATACCGAGAATCATCTGGATTGTCATTGCAGGTGTAGTTCTGTTCGGTTATGTATGGGGATTTGTACAGCCAATGCAATATGAGGCAGAGAAGAGAGAGAACGCACATTGGAAAAATGGAGCAGCATCCACGGTTGATAAGCGTGATCACACCTATATATTCTCTCCTGTGGATCCGGCCACTGAAGGTAAGGTTATAAATAAGATTACACCCGAGCCCGAACGCACTCCAGTTCATCGGGAACCATTCAGATTAGACCCCATCATTGTGGGGACGATGCTGATTGTCATTAACTGTGTGTACGTTTTATTTGTACTTGTACAGTTTTCGTATCTGTTTGGTGCAGGAGAGGGGCATCTTCCGGTAGATCTGTCTTACGCAGACTATGCGAGAAGTGGATTCGCAGAGTTAATTCTCGTCACAGGTATTAACTTCTTTATTCTTATTGTTGCTTTGCAGTATACCCGTTCGAGTGGCAAAGCGGGTTCCATCGTGCATCAGGTACTTCTCCTGATTCTGGTCAGTTGTTCAGCAATTATGTTGTATTCCGCGTTTATGCGCCTAAATCTTTATGAGCAGGCATATGGATATACATACATCCGCTTTCTGGTACACGCATTCATGATCTTCCTCGCACTCCTGTTGCTGATCGCTGGCCTTCGTATACGGTACACGTCCATACCGCTGATCCGCTGGTATATTGTGCTTGCGCTCACTGCATATGTTGCTGTCAACTATGTGGGTATGGATAAACGGATTGCCGAGCTGAATATTGAACGTTATCATCAGACTGGCAATATTGATGCTACCTATCTGGCGAGTCTGTCAGCAGATGCAGTTCCGTTACTTCGTGCGTTTGCTCTGGAGGAGTACCCCGATCTCAAAAGGGAAATGCTGGAACGTCAAGTCTACTTGGACGAGGATTCATCAAATCGTTCATGGCCTTCTTATAACGTGGCGAGACACCGAGCTGAGCTAGAAATGTCCAAATTGAGAACGGAATAGCTGAATAATAGTTGTTTTCACGTACGGATTTATGCAAAAACAATATGTAAGTGTTATAATATAAAAACTAACCTATAAAGGGGGTGAATCCCTTGTTTGAACTGCAGGAGTTATTACCATATTTATTCTCGATTGGACTCATCTTCACCGTCAGTTATGCCTATATTGCCCATCTTCATTGTGGCATGACAGAGTACTGGGTGGAAGGTGGCGTCGGTGGTGGACTTGAACCTGTACTTCCCGCCCTGTGTTTGGACAGACAGCACAGACAGGAAGACTGGAGCCGCATGATTAGACGAAGAGAAGCGCCCGATGAAGATGAACCAGATTGTCATTCCTCGTTGAACGATTGGTCAACAAATCAACGAGGAGGATATATATGGAACATAAGACCAACAAGGGATTCACTTTTACTTCGGGCAAGGGACGGATCTATGGCCTGATTGTGATTTTGTTTGCAGTCATGCTGCTTGCCGGATGCAGCAACAACGTGTCGGAGATTACTTCATCGACACCGGGATTTTTTAATCACTACATTGTATTTCCACTGTCGTATCTGATTCAGCATATTGCGACTATATTTAACGGAAGCTACGGGGTCGCGATTATCGTGATTACGCTGGTCATTCGTTTAGCACTGTTGCCATTGATGATGCGTCAAGCCAAGTCCCAGCAGGGAACACGAGTCATCATGAACGCCATGAAACCCGAAATGGATGCGCTCAAGAAAAAATATGAAGGCAAAAATGACCCTGCTGATAAGCAAAAGCTATCTCAGGAAACAATGGAACTATACAAGAAACATAAGTTTAATCCGCTGAACATTGGTTGCTTGCCGATGCTCATTCAGCTGCCTATACTTTCAGGTATTTACACAGCCATCCGACTTACACCGGAGTTGTCCTCCCATTCGTTCCTTTGGTTCAAACTGGGAGCGCCGGATTACGTGCTCGCTGTGGTGGTTGCAGTCATATATCTGATCCAAGCTAAAGTATCACAAGCCAATATGGCGCCTGAGCAGCGAAAACAGTTCGCCATTATGGGATATCTCTCCCCATTGATGATGGCTTTCTTTTCCCTTTCAGCCCCGGCAGCGATGCCGCTCTACTGGACAGTTGGGGGTTCATTCCTGGTACTACAGACATTATTGTTCCGTAAAATGTACCCGGTAGATCACCCGCAGGAGCCTGCTATAATTGAGGTGAAGAAGGTAAAGTCTGCAAAACATAACAAGTCGGCCAAACCTGCAAAGTCCTAGAGACTGGCTAGTAGCATCACTATTATAAGAGCATCGTCTATGTATATCACACCCTATAGAGCAGACACAAAGTCTACTTTATAGGGTGTTTTTGTGAGGGTGAAAAGCCGAGTGATCCAAAAACAATTTTCATAGATCAAAAAAATTTAGTATTTAGTATAAAGGGGAGGAGGATAACATACTTATGGTAGGAGCGAATTAAGCCAATTTCAGAATGAACCCGATGGTGTAGAAACATGGAATAAAAACAAATAAAATTTATTGTTTGGATTTATTGACAAAATTTGATGCATCAATTACCATTTTGTTTAAGAGTTTTGGAGAGGGGCTATTCTAGTGTAAAGACTTGACTTAATATGGCTTTTTATGTAAGTGAATACTGTGATAAATTATAATTCATTTAGAATTTGGAGGAAAATTAGTGGATATTATTATCGGGCTTATACTGGGAATAGTGGAAGGACTTACGGAATTCGCCCCAGTGTCATCCACAGGTCATTTGATTCTGGTGGGGCATTTGCTAGGTTTCGAGGGTACTGTACGTGCTTCGACATTCGAGATTGTAATCCAACTCGGTTCAATCCTGGCTGTGGCTTTTCTGTTCTGGAAACGAATTCTCAGCATCCTTGGCATCCATGTTGGAGAAGATCGGAAAGCAAACAAAGCTAAGGAAAAATTAACACTTCTTCATATCATTATTGGTGTTATCCCTTTTGGTATTGGGGGCGTATTTTTTTACGATTACATAAAAGAGGTTTTGTTCAGTGCTCAAACGGTGGTTGTAACGTTAATCCTTGGCGGGATTCTGATGATTGCAGCCGAGATATTCAAACCCAAAAAGCCGGCTGCAGAAACATTGGATCAAGTCACTTACCGGCAGGCTTTAATCGTAGGTCTGTTCCAGTGCTTTGCACTTGTTCCCGGTTTTTCGAGAATGGGTGCCACGCTATCGGGAGGTTTGCTAGCAGGCATGAGTCACAAAACTGCCTCGGAATTCACGTTTATAATGGCGCTTCCTATTATGTTCGGTGCTTCACTGAAGGATCTATACGAGAGCTGGGATTATCTGTCGGTTGATGATCTTCCCTTATTTATTACAGGGTTTGTGACTGCTTTTATTGTAGCCATGATTGCAGTTAAATTTTTCCTGAAGTTAATTAACCGGATTAAACTGATTCCTTTTGCAATCTATCGTTTTGTATTGGCAGCCGCTTTTTGGATCTTTTTGCTTAACTAAAGCATTCTTATTATCTATTACATGTGAATAAATTAACCGTCGCAGGAGTCTTATCCATGATCAGTGTTTTTATAAATCACATTGAAAAGGAAAGACTCCCTTTTATTTTTTGGAAATAAGTAGTTATCAAAGGGACATTCATCTACTGGGGTGGGAGCGCAAAATATGACGGCATTCATCATAAAGCAAAGCATCATGTTTGTCATACTGTACGGAATCCAATTTTTGATCGGAACGATTGTACTCAAATATCAGTTGCGTGTGAATTACGCTCGTAAAATTGTTCATTTCATGTCATTTATTACACCGTTAGCTATTGAAATGATCGTGAGTTCCAGTACAGGGTATACCGGGCCCATTTTTATCGTCGGAATGCTGATGAACTGCGTTATCATGCTCATTTATATTAAGCCAATTCGCGAGAAAAGTGTATTGGTTCAACGCATGTTTGCTTCTTTTGACCGTCCCGAAGATCGTCCTCATACTTTGCTATGGATGAATACGCAATTAATTGCCGGCTACGTCGTTCTGGCACCATGCTTTCTGTATTTTCAAAGCATAGGTTATGGCACGCTGGCCTTTATTCCCGTTATCATCAATGGACTAGGGGACGGGCTTGCCGAACCGATCGGTATTCGCTTTGGGAAACATAAATATCGCGTTCATGCCTTGTTTTCGAAGAAAAAGTTTACGAGAAGTATCGAAGGCAGTTTATGTGTGTTTCTATCAGCAGTGTTGATCCTTTTGGTGTTTGCAAGCAGTTTTACTGTTCCACAATTAGTTGTTGCACTGCTAATTCTTCCTATAGCTGTAACTCTGGCTGAGGCATTCTCACCTCATACCATAGATACTCCGTTTATACTTATCGTTGGTTTTGCGTGTTTGTATATGATCATTTCATTTGTTTAACAAGGGGAACTTCTTATGACAACCAGTGAATACAAGGTTATTTCTATTAAATCCAGTTATGAAGCATTCATTAATTATAGCTATATCGTCGTTGATGAAGCGACTCAGGAGGCAGCGGTAATTGATCCTTCCTGGGACCTTGAAGCCATTCTGGATTCCCTGGAAGCTGAGCAGGCCAAACTCACACACATCCTGTTGACACATTCCCATGCGGATCATGTTCATCTTGTAGGAGCATTGCTCGAACGTTTTAATCCTCGGGTTTATATGGGGGGAGCGGAAATTGATTTTTTTAAGTACCACTGTAAGAATTTGAAGCCTGTAAAGGATCGAGATGCCGTTTTAATAGGCAATACACTGATATCCTGTATAAGCACCCCAGGACATACGCCAGGTTCTATATGTTATTCATTAACAAATCATATTTTTACAGGAGATACTCTGTTTGCAGAGGGATGTGGCATATGCCCCGAACGCGGAGGAGATCCAGGTGCGATGTATCAGAGTTTGCAAAAAATACGGCAACAAATACATCCTTCCGTCAGGGTATACCCTGCACATTCATTTGGCGTTGAACCGGGTCAGACACTTCAGATGCTGCTTGAGAGAAACATATATTTTAATATTTCGGATGAAGAACAGTTTATCGCTTTTCGTATGCGTAAGAATCAGCCGGATGCCAAAAGTTTTGTGTGAAGGAACAAGGGGTGTGACTTGTGAAGGAAAATATTGTTTTTATGTTCTCCGGTCAGGGTTCACAATATCTTCAGGCGGGAAAGGAACTATACCAGAATTATCCGGTATTTCGCCAATGGATGTTGCAGATGGATCGTTGGGTTCAAGACATCGGCGGCAAATCCATTATACAGGAATTATATGATTCCAATCCGTCTTATCCTGATGATTTCAATGAAACTCTAGTTACACATCCGGCCATTTATATGTTGGAATACGCGCTTGCCAGAACGTTAATGGAGAGCGGTGTCATGCCTACAACCGTTGTGGGCACCAGTTTAGGGGAGTTTGCCGCAGCGGCTGTATCCAACGTAATAACTCCCAAGGCGGGACTCGAAGCGGTTTATAGACAAGCTGAAATCATTCACAAGACATGTATTCCAGGAAGCATGCTTGCTGTATTGCATAGTCGTGAAGTCTATGATACCAATCTGGAGCTGCATGCAGAGTGCGAGCTTGTTGCTGTGAATTCATCAAATCATCTAGTAATCTCTGGAAGTATGAAAGGGGTTACAAAAGCAGAGGATTGGCTGAAAAGTCAGGGGATTACTTATGTCAGATTGCCTGTGACTCACGGCTTTCATTCAGCCTATATCGATCCTGCGGCCAAAGAGTACTTAGCCTATCTGGACAAGCAGTCATATCATGCTCCCACGATCCCGCTTGTCTCCAGTTTGACGGGACAACCTGTGACCAAGGTATCTACCGATCATTTTTGGCAAGTTGTCAAGGAACCGATCCTATTTTCTCGCGCGTTAACCCATATAAAAGAAGAGAAACCGAATAGTATATTTCTGGATTTGGGGCCTTCGGGTACACTTTCCAGCCTCGTAAATCAGATTAGCCACAGGAAGGAACGAACATATATAACCATGACTCCCTTCCATCAGGATGCAAAACATGTGGAACAGATCATTAGTCGTTACGCCAATTCGAATGAAACTGGAGGGGATGAACCTTTGTGGGCATATGTATTTCCAGGGCAGGGATCACAGAAGTTGGGCATGGGTGAAGGATTATTTGAGCAGTTTCCAGAGTTGACTCGGCAGGCGGATGATATTCTTGGATTTTCCATTCAGGAACTGTGCTTGTACGATCGGTCTCAGCAATTGAGCCTGACAGAATATACACAGCCGGCTTTGTTTGTTGTTAATGCCATGATGTATCTACATAAAATCAAGGAAATGGGCAGAAAGCCATGCTTGGTTTCAGGCCACAGTCTGGGAGAATACAATGCGCTTTTTGCCGCAGACGTATTTGATTTTGCTACAGGATTGAAGCTTGTACATAAAAGAGGAGAAATCATGAGCAGGGCCCCTAAAGGGGGGATGGCCGCGGTTATCGGTTTAACCGAGAGTGCATTGAAGACAATCCTTCAACGATTTGGACTGCATCAACTGGATATCGCCAATCTGAACTCTCCGACCCAAATTGTTTTGGCAGGGCCTCAAGAAATCATTGATCAGGCCAAACCGATTTTTGAGCAAAACGGTGCACAAATGTATATCCCTCTCAGGGTCAGCGGGGCATTTCATTCCCGTTATATGGAGGAATCAGCCAAACAATTCGATCAGCACCTCCAGCATTATACATTTTCCGCTCCAACGATGACCGTCATCTCAAATTATACAGCGCAGCCCTACCGTACAAATGAAATTCATGCCAATTTGGTGCACCAAATTACACATCCGGTTCGCTGGTGTGAAACGGTAAGGGTTCTGATGGGCATGGGCGTAAACACAATAGAAGAGATCGGTCCAGGCAACGTGCTGACTAAGTTGGTTACAAAGATTCAGACAGAGTGCGGACCCATCGTATATCGTCCTGATGACATGTCTGTCCAACCGTTATCGTCAGCAGTTCACCCCGATACTCCAATATCATCCGTTTTACAATCTGGCAGCCAAGGAACTCGACTGGCCGAGTCTCTTGGCTCGAAACCCTTCAAAAAGGACTATAATTTGAAATTGGCCTATTTGACAGGTGCAATGTACAGAGGCATTGCTTCGGCGGAGATGGTTGTTAAAGTGGGGCAATCAGGAATGATGGGCTTTTTGGGCACAGGGGGGTTAAGCCTGAAGCAGATCGAAGAAGGAATTGATTATATACAACACCATTTGCAGGATGGACAGGCGTATGGGTTAAATCTTCTTCATCAAATGACTCATCCTGAACGAGAAGAAGAACAAGTTAACTTATTACTACGTAAAGGTGTAAATACAGTAGAGGCTTCTGCCTTCATGGGTGTTACTCCGGCATTAATCAAGTACCGTGCCCATGGACTGAAGCGTTCTTCAGACGGGCGAGTATCCACAACGAATCGCATTATTGCCAAAGTATCCAGACCAGAAGTGGCTGAAGCATTTTTAAGCCCCGCTCCGGAATTCATGGTTGAGAAGATGTTGAAGGAAAACAAGATTACATCTGTTCAGGCAGAACTCCTGAAAAAAGTACCCATTGCAGAGGATCTGTGCCTTGAGGCTGATTCGGGTGGACATACAGATGCGGGTGTGGCGTATGTCATGCTGCCTGCCATGGTTCGTCTTCGCAATACGATGATGGAAAAGTACGGTTATTCGAAAGAAGTTCGCATTGGTGCTGCCGGTGGTATTGGTACACCTGAAGCAGCAGCAGCAGCATTTTTGCTCGGAGCGGATTTTATCGTAACAGGTTCAATCAATCAATGCACGGTTGAAGCAGCTACTAGCGATGCTGCCAAGGATTTACTACAGGATATGAACATTCACGACACGGAATATGCCCCTGCTGGAGATATGTTTGAGATTGGAGCCAAGGTACAGGTTCTTCGCAAAGGTGTATTTTTCCCCGCGAGAGCGAACAAGCTTTATGATTTATATCGGCAGCATGATTCTTTGAATGACATTAGCGAAAAAAACAAACAGCAGCTGGAAAACAAATATTTCAAAAAAACCTTTGATGAAGTATACCGCCAGGTTGTTCAATATAGATCTTCCGAGGAAATACAGAAAGCCGAGCAGAATCCCAAGTACAAAATGGCCTTGGTGTTTAAGTGGTATTTTGCCCACAGTACAAAGCTTGCAATGGAAGGAACAGCAGGTCATCAGGTCGATTATCAAATCCACTGTGGTCCAGCCTTGGGAGCTTTTAATCAATGGGTGAAAGGCACAAATCTCGAGGACTGGAGAAACCGTCGTGTAGCTGAAGTGGGCATAAAGTTGATGGAAGATACGGCTTTGGTTTTACAGGAACGATTGAAGCAATTGGCTGTGCAGGTTGAGACGAACTAACTTTTAGCATGGTTAGGGACAGGGGGGTGTGATGATGCGACAAAAGAAGGACACGAAATCAACATCCGATAGTAATCCGGAAATGAGCCTTACGGATATTGTGATCGTCGGTATGGCGTGCAGGTTTCCGCAGGCTAATCATTATACGACGTTTTGGGATAATCTTGCGAATGGTGTGGATTCCGTCAGGGAGGTTACCCCAGATCGATGGGATGTATCAAAGTTCTATTCTCAAGATATTGACGCCCCTAATAAGAGTATTGGAAAATGGTGCGGTCTGCTGGATGATGTGTATTCTTTTGACCACCGCTTTTTTAGTATCTCTCCCCGAGAGGCCAAAAATATGGATCCTCAGCAACGAATGATACTTGAAGTATCCTGGCAATGCATAGAGGATTCCGGGATTTCGCTTCAAAGGTTACAGAATCAGATCACTTCCGTTTATGCCGGAGTAATGACAGTAGATCACCGCCAAATGGCTTGCCTTCCCGAATTGGAGATAGATAGCTACGCTTGTCTTGGAAATTATGAAAGTATTCTTGCCAATCGAATTTCTTACGTCATGGACCTCAAGGGCGCGAGTATATCGGTAAATGCAGCTTGTGCATCTTCATTAGTAGCCGTGCATGAAGCCAAACAAGCCCTGCAACGAAAAGAGTGCAATTACGCCTTGGCTGCCTGTGTAAATCTAAATTTGCATCCCTGGAAGTTTATTTCATTTTCCAAGTCAAGAATGTTAAGTCCGGATGGGCGTTGTAAGACCTTTGATAAGGAAGCCAATGGTTATGTACCAGGGGATGGAGCAGGCGTACTGTTGCTTCAAAGGCTTGAAGATGCTTTAGCGGAAGGCAATCATATCTACGGGATTATCAAAGGATCTGCCTGCAATCATGGTGGAAGAAGCGCATCCATAACTGCTCCGAGCATGAAGGCACAACAAGACGTCATCTTGGCTGCTTATCAGGATGCAGATATTTCCCCGGAAATGGTCACTTATATTGAGGCACATGGAACGGGAACGTCGTTGGGAGATCCGATTGAAATTGAAGCGCTTAAAAATGCATTTGCTGCCTATACTTCCCGAGCCCAATTCTGTCGGATTGGCTCGGTAAAAACCAATATTGGCCACTTGGAGAGCGCTGCGGGCATGGCTGGTATTGTGAAAGTGATCATGATGATGAAACATGGTAAAATACCTGCCAACCTTCATTTTAACGATCCTAATCCGATCATAGATTTTAAGAGTACTCCTTTTGAAGTGACAAGGGCTCTAACGGATTGGAACAGTGCTGGCGAAGGTTTGCCTTTAAGAGCGGGCATAAGCTCTTTCGGTTTTGGTGGAGTCAACGCACATCTGGTGATTGAACAGTGGTGCGCTGCACCCTCGAATAAACAGAAGGATGATGCAGCAGCAGCCCGTTCTCAGCTGTTCACGCTATCTGGAAAATCAAAATGGCATTTGGAAAAACAGCTTGAATCGTGGAGAGCATTCTCGCTCACACCCGAGTTTGAAGATTGTACGCTGCGTGATATTAGTGGAACATTATTCACGGGAAGAGTGGCTTTTCCTTATCGTTATGCTGTGATGGCAGACAACTTACAGCAGTTGAAGGAAGAGTTGCATTCGGAATCAAGTCGTCCTTTCATGCCAAAACAGCAAAAGTGGGCAATAAGAGTGGGGCACTTTTCCTATATAAACTATGAGCAATTTAGCATGTTAACCCGTGATTTACCGCACGTGGAGGACATCGTTCAATCCTTACTGGATCAAATTGCTGATCGTCCACTTGCCGATCATTATCGGCGGATGTTCTACAATGAACCATGGGAAGAAGAGACACTTCCATGCTGTCAGTTCATTGCTGGATACGCCGTCCTTCGATGTTTACTTGATGCGGGCTTAAAAGTGGAATGGATGACAGGGGAACGTGCAGGGATGTGGGCAGTTCTTGGGGTAAACCAGATGATTGTGCCAGAACAAATTCTTTTGAGGCTTGCAGGGGGAAATGAAGCTAACATCTTTAAACTCCATCGTCCGTGTATTCCCTATTATGATCCCACATTGCAAGACATTTTGTATCCGGTTTCTTTTAACGAGGCCTATCTTCGTCACTTGTTGGGTGGCACACTAGTTGATAGTGTGGGCTCTGGGAACAGACAAGATGATCGATTGGAATATCCAATGGTCAGTGATAACGAACAGGTTCAATATTATCTAACTAAGGGTCAATCACTCATCTCTCATCAGTTCACCTTCAGAAAGTATATAGATGAATGGTCGAATCTTCTAGGTAAAGTAAGTGGGGACGATTGGGATTTGGAAGAGTTGCTTGGGAAGCCTCTTGATGTCTTGATGGTTACGGAGCTTTCCACTCAACAGTTGTTCATTATCGTTACAGCTGTGGCTCATTCACTGCGGAGGTTGAATCGCAAATGGGATTTGACGATCATGACTGAGCCCGATCCACGATTCGAACAAATATTGGATCTGATGGACGATCACATTTTACTTCCTGAAATGGTCGCCCAGCTTGTTTTGGATTCCAATGCGGATTATAAGGCGATTGCCCAATCCATGAACCTGAAACAGCAACAGATGCATACGGATCAAAACGAAAACCCATTACATGACCTAAACGATAACCTGCCCGAAATTGGAAATGTTGAGCAATGGCTGCATCAAACACAAGAAAGCCAAGTTGATCTGGAAAAAATTTCGACAGACATCAAGATCATCGACATCGGAGTAGTTCAATCGGCCGCACCTGATACGCTGAAACTTGCTTTAAAAGAGGATGAAGCAGGATATGACGTCTGGAATATCCTCGGTCAGTTATGGCTCCATGGCGTGAATGTGAGGTGGGACCTATGGTTCCCTTCAGGAACATTTAACAAGTGTGCCCTGCCGACTCAGCGTTTCGAGTCTGTAATACATCGATTACATGACAATAACAATACCCTGGCTAATCCATCGGTTATGGATGTACATAAGCTTCCGCGTCCACAGGGGAAGGGGATAGATCCAGCTTTACACCCGATGATTGGCTGGAATACCTCAACCTTGGACGAATTCAAGTACCAAACGCTGTTTACTGGCAAAGAATTTTTTCTGAATGATCATATCGTAGATGGTAAACGGACTTTACCAGGTGTGGCTTATTTGGAAATGGCATTGGCCGCTGCGCAGAAGGCAGGAATCCAGGAGGTTACTGGTTTTGGTGAAGTGGTGTGGTCAAGACCCCTGACGGTTATGGAGCATCCTGTTGAAGTAAATATTTCTTTGTCAAGAGCTGAGGGAAAAGTTCATTTTCACGTATGGACCGGCGATGATTCAAACTCCAGACGAATTCACGGGCAAGGAACGTTGTATGAAATAAAAATGGAAGGCAATAAACAAGTCTTGCGACAAGGCACTGAATACGGAGTTAAACGTGATATGGATGCGATTAGAAGAAGGTGTGTTGACCCTGTTCCAGGAGTATATCGCACGCTTGAAAAGAGTCTTCTCGTCTACGGTCCATCCTTTCAATCCATAACGGATTGTTGGGTGAGTGAAGATGAGGCTATTGCCAGCTTTGCGCTCTCACTCCCTTGTGATGAACAGTCACATGCCTACACGCTTCATCCTGTAACGATGGACAGTGCTTTGCAGACAGCGATGTTACTTGTCCAAAAGGTAAGCTCTAGTCTTTGTATGCCCTATTCCATAGGTACGGTCAAATGGTGGAATCGGCTTCCCGACAAGGGAAGTGTGTATGTTAGGCAGCAGAGTACACAAGGGGGAAAAGCGTTCAAGTTTGATATTGTCTTGCTTAATAAACAGGAACAAATATGCATGGAGATGCGTGATTTTACGGTAAGACAGGTTCAGGACAAAAAGCGCCATGCGAAGGACTCACTGAAAACACTTTTGCAAAGATTGGAAGCCGGAGAGGTTGAACCCATTGATGTCTTAACTTATATGGAGGAACGATGAGAAAAGATCAGATGTTATCACTGGATCAGATTCTTGAAATGGTGAAGGGACGACGTCTCTCATCAGAGATAGCCTATCAGCTTATACAGGAAATAGAGCGGCATGATAATTCGGCTTCCAATGAAAAAAACATACAGCAGAATACGTATCTGTATCCATCCTGGGAAATTCAAGACCTTCAACGTACGGTTTTCAAAAGTGAGAGACTTCTGTTATTTGTTACTGGTGAAGAAAATATGGGGCAATGGGATGAGAGTGCTTCCATCATTCGTGTGATACAAGGAAATCAATTCATCGAGCAGGATGCTGATACATTCGTAGTCCGTCCGGAACATGAAGAGGATTACGAGCGTTTATTCAACCGACTGTCCGAATTACAGTGGATACCTGATACTGTCGTTCATGGATGGAATGGTGCCGTGCTTTCGGAAGATGGAGGGACGCTGCTGAGTAAACAGCTTGCCCAGGGCGTGTACGCCTTATTTTATACATGCCAATGGCTGGCGAAATGTGCTGACAAAAAGAAAATACATCTTTTATATGTTTATTCCAGCGATCATAAAGAAGAACCGGCAAGTGAAGCCGTAAGCAGTTTCATGCGCAGTGTAACATGGGAACACCCGCAATGGACATGTCGTACATTGGACATGGGAAATGAACCAATCGATATGTTACAACTCATCAAACAGGAGCTGGAAGCTCGGGACCAAGCGGTAGAGGTTCGTTATCGGGACAATCGGCGTTATGCAAAAAGATTGGTATCGTTGCCGAAAAGAGAATATTCACAAGTGGATTGGAACAAAGAAGGCGTGTATTTGATCACAGGTGGGATGGGCGGCATCGGTCTAAAGTTTGCCTCCTTGCTTGCCAAATCCGCTCGAGTCATTGTTTTATCCGGACGCTCCATTCTGAGTAGGGATCAGGAACAACAATTGCATGATCTAGGGAAGTTCGGAGCTGAAATAGTGTATATCCCGGCGGATGTATCGCAACGTGAGTCCGCTTTTAATCTCATCCGTGAGTGCAAAGCCAGATTTGGGGGTATTCATGGTGTGATTCATTGCGCTGGCGTATTGAGAGACTCCATGCTTCAATCCAAAAATAAAGTGGACATGGATGCTGTTATCGCTCCTAAAGTATACGGAACGGTTTGGCTGGACGAAGCTTCTTGTCATGAACAGTTGGACTTTTTCATCGTTTGCTCTTCCGTCATGTCCGTTCTGGGCAACGCTGGACAATGTGACTATGCCTTTGCCAATGGCTTTATGGACGGTTTTTGCCGTCAACGGGATCGTTTGAACAAAGAGGGGTTACGTTCTGGTCAGACGATCTCTCTGAATTGGCCTCTATGGTCGGAAGCGGGGATGGGAGTAGATCCAACTCATCGCCTTTTTTTGGAGAATACGCTCGGGATTTCAGCGATATCCAGCGAACATGCCATACATGCTTTTGAAGATGCTTTCCATTGTAAGGAAAATCAGCTGGTAATTGTTGGCGGGGATGCGGCCAAATTTCAGAAGGTACACGAGAAAACATCGTTTGCAGATGTGGATCCTCCGAAAAAGGATGTGTTGTTGCAGAACAGCATAAATGAAGAAGTTCTACTAGAAAGGGTTTCAGAGGTCATTTTGACCATATCCTCTAAGATTCTTAGTGTTGACATACAGGAACTGGATCTGGATGCGGATAAGAGCGACTATGGATTTGATTCCATTTCAACGACTGATTTTGTCAATCGACTTAACGCAACATATAGCATTGATCTGACGCCTCCTGTTGTGTTTGAATATGCGACTTTAAGGACCTTTGCAACCTACCTGAGCGGAGCTTATGGCGAAGACATTGCCCGATATCATGGAATGAGTGGGGGACACGATGAACCCGAAATGCAGACTTCACATACGGTCAGTGCTGATGAAACAAATGAGAACGCAAGTGAGCCTGTTGATGTCCATAGGAGCAATAAAGAACCCATTGCCATTATTGGAATAGGCGCTCATATGCCTCAATCCGAGAGTATGGATCAACTATGGGAGAACTTGGTTTCCGGAAAAACCTTTATTTCCGAAATCCCTCCTGAACGCTGGGATTGGCATCAATATTACGGGGACCCAATAAAGGAAGTTAATAAAACCAACATCAAATGGGGCGGATTTATGAAAGCCATTGATCAATTTGATGCTTCGTTTTTTGGAATTTCGCCTCATGAAGCGGGGTTGATGGACCCGAGACAGCGCATTTATTTGCAAACCGTATGGGAAGCCATTGAAGATGCTGGTTACAGGCCATCCGATTTGTCTGGGAGTAAAACAGGCATGTTTGTCGGGGTGGTTAGTTCAGATTATTATGATTTGATGCATCAAGCAGGCATTCCTACCGAGGCACATACAGCGTTGGGCATATTTCATTCCATTCTGGCTAACCGAATTTCATATCTTCTAAATCTGCATGGACCTAGTGAACCCGTGGATACAGCCTGTTCCGGTTCGCTGGTCGCCATTCATCGGGCAGTGGAATCGATACACAACGGAGAATGTGAACTGGCAGTTGCCGGAGGCATTAGTGTTATCGCAAGTCCACAGCTGATGATTGCTTTTAATCAGGCAGGCATGCTCAGTGTGGATGGTCGCTGTAAAACCTTTGATCAAGGTGCTGATGGGTACGTTCGTGGTGAGGGTAGTGGGGCATTGCTGCTTAAACCGTTGTCCAAAGCGGAAGCGGATGGAGACCATATCTATGGAGTAATTCAGGCAACGGCTATAAATCATGGGGGACATGCCAACACTTTGACGTCTCCAAATCCTAACGCACAGGCAGAACTCATTGTTGAAGCGTGGTCGAGATCAGGAATTGATCCGAGGACAGCAGATTATATTGAAGCACATGGTTCGGGGACGCCATTGGGTGATCCAATCGAGATAAATGCGCTTAAAAAAGCATTCTCCCAGCTGGTTCAAAACTGGGATGAATTGCATGGCACGCAGAGCGGCTCATCCCCGGATTCCACTGTTCCGCACTGTGCAGTGGGGACTATAAAAACGTATATTGGGCACCTGGAGGCAGCAGCAGGAGTAGCGGGAGTACTAAACGTGTTACTCAGTATGAAGCATAACCGATTGCTGCCAAATCTGCAGTTAAATGAAGTTAACCCGTACATCCAGTTGAAGAACAGTCCATTTTATATTGTAAAGGAAGGACAGACGTGGAATCGCAAACATGACACGTTGCCCAGAAGTGCGGGCGTAAGTTCATTTGGGTTTGGAGGTGTCAATGCTCATATCGTCATCCGCGAATACGTGACCAAGCACAATAGTTCCCAAAATATATCCAATCGCCCCCAGTTACTCATCGTTTCTGCAAAGAACAGGGATCGATTGAAAGCATATGCGAAGCGAATCGTTGAATTTCTGAGTCAAACGGATGGGATTACCCTAGCTGATGTTGCATTTACAATGCAAACGGGCAGGGAAGAGATGGAGGAAAGACTTGCATTGGTGAGTTCGAGCATCACGGATGCCGTAGACATGCTTGAGCGGTTTGTTGCAGGTCAGGCAGATCTATATCGATGTTGGCAAGGGAGCGTATCCAAGCGCAAATCCCTCCAAGATGAACATGTTATAACTTACAATCATCCATCCACAGATCAGGATTTCATGATGGAAGCAGAACTCCATAAACTTGCTCAGCTCTGGGTAACCGGTAACAGGATTGATTGGTCTTCAATGGATAAAAGTGAAGGGCAACGGAAAATCTCCATCCCGACTTATCCGTTTGCAGAGACACGGCACTGGCTTCCTAATCCAGTCAACCGTATAGAAAACGCTGGAGCTCATCGGTCGGGAATGGATAACAGATTCATGATGAAGCTGGAAAACAGATCGGATTTTCGGTCATACCGCTACGAATTTGAATTTACGGGTCAGGAATCCTTTTTTCGGGATCACGAAATAAACGGATATAATGTATTGCCTGCCTCAGCACATATTGAGTTGATCAGGGCCGCTGTCATGATGGCTGCTCAACCCAGAGAGGATGAACAAATTAACCTCCAAAAGCTGGTATGGCTCCAACCTGTTGTAGCTCAACAAGGTATGGGAAGGCTCCGAATCCTTCTTAATCCATCCTCTAATGGAGATATTGAGGTGACCGTTCAATCTCCAAGTGAGTCTCAGGGGGATGGGACAGAGACCATGGTTTTTAGCCAGGGGACTGCTGTGATTACCAAGCGTGGAGTACGCAAGACTAGCGAAGTGGAGACAATCCTGAGCAGCTGTAATCTGGAAAATCTCACTTCAGAGCAATGTTATTCCTTTTTTTCAGCAAGAGGCATGCGGTATGGTCCAGACTTCCAGGGTCTGAAAATTGTATCAGTGGGTCATGATCAGGCATTGGCCAGAATTGCTCTGCCTTCGAATATTATCGATGGATTTCAGGAGGGCACCCTTCATCCAGGTCTTCTGGATAATGCTTTTCAGGCCACCATCGGGATCTGGTCCAGTGCTTCGGGAAATATTCAGGAGGAGCCGCAAGATACGTCTTTGTTGCCCTTCTCCATACAGCAAATTCAAATATTTGGCTCCTGCGAAGCAGAGATGTGGGCTCATGTCCGAGTACGTCAGGAGAGTGGCAGTGCCGTTGTACACGCAGATACCGAATATGACATGGATTTGTTTAATGTAGAGGGTGATGTACGGGTATCTATTAGGGCAATGCGTTTTAGAAGACCTGAGCCAAAAGCTTCTAATCTCAATGAGACTAAAGGGATGGAGACATATGAGTTACAAATGCTGGCCCCTGTATGGAAAGAGCAGACAATCGGCTTGCATGAACATGAACGTGTACTCAACGATCTCCGGGGAGAAATATGCTTGGTAGGTACGAAGAGCTCGTACTTGACTCAGCTGCTTAAATATCTGCCTCACGCCGAAGTGATCGTTTTGAATCCACAGGATTCGATCATGCGGATCACGGAACAACTGATCCCAATTATGAACCTTCGACATATGGTGTGGATATCTCCGCTAACCACCGGAAACTCACCTGATGTCGAGGGAATGATTGAGGCTCAGGAAGAAGGCGTGTTTCTTCTGTACAGACTAATTAAGGCACTTCTTCAGGACGGATATGGGAATCGGAGCATGGAATGGACTGTAATCACAATGCAGGCAAACGCCATTCATACACTTGATTCGGTTGATCCCACTCATGCCGGGATACATGGTCTTATAGGAGTATTATGCAAAGAACGACCCGGATGGAAGGTTAGACAGGTGGATTTGGATCAGTTGAACGATAAGAATATGCACGAGTTGTTTTCGTGGTCTGCTGATTCCTACGGATTCCCATACGTAAACCGACATGGCGAATGGTTTCGTCAACAACTTGCGTCCGTTACATATTCCCCTGTGAGTTCGGGGCAGTCTCATTCCTATCGCCATGGAGGTGTATACGTTGTTATCGGGGGAGCAGGCGGAATCGGAGAGGCATGGAGTGAATATATGATCCAGCATTACAAAGCCCAGATCATCTGGCTGGGAAGAAGGAAACTGGATGCTGATATTCAGGCGAAATTGCAAAGGCTGGGCGAGCTCGGACCTGCGCCCTGTTACATGGCTGTTGATGCAACGGATTCGGAAGCAATGCGTCAAGCATGTACAGATATTAGGCGGAATCATCAAACCATTCATGGTTTTATTCATTCAGCCATCGTATTGGAGGATCGTAGCCTGGAATATATGGACGAAGCTGCTTTTCGGAAAGCTTATTCCACCAAGGTAGACATCAGCATCAATATAGCCAAAGCGTGTATCGGAGAGTCGCTTGACTTTGTACTCTTTTTTTCGTCCATGAACTCCTTTTTGAATTCGGCCGGACAGGCCAATTACGTAGCCGGCTGTACGTTCAAAGATGTATTCGCCCAATTTTTGAGACAGTGCTGTAATTTCCCCGTCAAAGTGATGAACTGGGGATATTGGGGAAGTGTGGGTTCGGTACGTTCTGAATATTATAAGACACGCATGGCGAAAGCAGGACAAGGTTCAATCGAAGCTCCTGAAGCGATGGAGGCTCTTAATGTACTGATGAATGGTGTGCTGGATCAGATTGCATTGATAAGGAAACAGCCTTTGGTGGATATGCAGATCTTGCATGAAGAAGAATCCATTATGGTCTATCAGGGGGCTGTCTCTGCTTGTATAACAGGGGTCTGAAGAGCGGGGATTATCAGACGGTAGGGGGAACGTGTAATGACAGAACTGAAAGAGTTGTTGGGTCAATTATTATGGGGCAGACTGCATGCTACAGGACTTTTGAGCAATTTTCGGGGTGAAGATGCAGCTGTAGCAGAAATGCCTGATTCATTGATCAAGCGTTACGGAAGATGGTGGCGGGAGAGTCTTCTTTATTTGCGAAAATACGGTTATTTCACCTCTACTGGTGCTGTAAATCCCTTGATTCAGACCAACGATACGGACCTGGCTCACGCATGGAAGAAATGGGATAGGAAAAAACTGCTGTGGCTATCCGATCCAAACGTATCTTCCTACATTCCACTGCTGGATGCCACGCTCCGAGCGCTGCCGGACATTTTGACGGGTCAGAAGTCCGCAACCGACATTATTTTTCCGAATAGTTCCATGCATCTGGTGGAGAACATTTACATGAATAATCCTGCTGCCGATTATTTCAATGCCGTTTTGGCAGAGCAGGTTGCAGCTATTATAAAACAGCAACTTGTGCAGGAGCCGAGTGCACATATCCGTATTGTGGAGATCGGAGCCGGAACGGGAGGCACGAGCCAGGCGGTTCTTACCCGGCTGAGTGATTTTCATCCCCATATTCTGGAGTATTGTTATACCGATCTTTCCCAGGCTTTTTTGAGTCATGCCCAACAGATATATGGCCCGCATTATCCGTACCTTACATACGGAACGTTTGATTTGTCTAAACCTTTGTCCACCCAATCTCTGCAAGCGGGGACTTATGATATAGCGATAGCAACTAATGTCATGCATGCTGCTCCTAATATTCGCCTTGCCTTAAGGAATGCTAAGGCATTACTCCGTTGTAAGGGTGTTTTTTTGATCAATGAAATCACTGAAAATACGCTATTGAATCACCTTACATTTGGTTTGTTGGATGGGTGGTGGAGCTATGTGGACCCTGCTCTGCGTATTTCCGGAGGACCATTGCTTAAACAGGAAACTTGGAAAAACGTATTGTTATCCGAGGGGTTCGGGGAAGTACAGTTACTGGCTCATTCTGACGAATTTAAGGGCCAGCAAGTGATAATGGGAACAAGCAATGGCGTGGTACGTCAGCAAATCTTGAAACATGAGCAAACGGTGAAACATCAGGCCGAAAGTCAAACGAGCCACATTTCGCAGGATATTCAAGAAAAACCGTCAGAAATCCGGTTACCCGAAGTGGAGGGGTCACATACATCCGAAGAAAAACTGAAGTACATAAAGGAAGTGCTTGTTCGGACATTATGTGAATCTTTGAAAGTGGAGGCACAGCTTATCGACCCTGAGGAGGCTTTTTCCGATTATGGGGTTGACTCCATAACGGGTGTTCGATTAATTCATTCGATCAATGAACGACTGGGAACGGAGCTGTTCACCACCGATATTTTTGATTTTCCTTGTGTCAACCAGCTTGCACAGTATATTTCCCCAATGGTACAGGAGAAACCGATGGAGCCTGAACAACAAACGCAGCTTCATGGGGGGCGCAGTGCCAGTGCCGATAGGCCCGACGTCCAATGGACTGAACAGATGAATGAAGAGCGGGAATTCACGTTGGGTGATGCAATGAAGAGTCATTCCGATGGCGATATAACATCCTCCGGTGCCAACAACAGACACAAGGACATTGCGATCATTGGCTATAGCGGCAGATTCCCGCAATCGGATAATGTGGATGAATTATGGGAGCATTTGGCTGCAGGCAATGACTTGATTCAGCGTGGGGCGCGGTGGACTTCCGAACAGACAGGATCATCCGTAGAGAAAACTGAAAATAACCATGGAGCTTTTTTGGAAGATAGCGATTGTTTTGACCCCTTGTTTTTCAAAATCTCCAATGTTGAAGCAATGCATATGGACCCGCAACAGCGATTGTTTCTGGAGGAATCGTGGAAAACCCTTGAACACGCCGGATACGCGGGCGAACTAATTCAGGGCCGTCAATGCGGAGTGTATACCGGATATTGTGGAGGAGACTATGAGAAGTTGATCGGTGAACAGGCCCCTGCACAAGCCTTTTGGGGCAATGCTGCATCCATCGTACCTGCCCGAGTATCCTATTTTCTGAATTTACAGGGGCCGGCGATTGCGGTTGATACCGCTTGCTCAAGTTCGCTGGTTGCCATTCATCTGGCTTGTCAAGCCCTATGGTCAGGGGAAGTGGAGCTTGCTCTGGCAGGTGGAGTGTTTGTGCAATCCACGGCTGATTTTTATCTTTCTGCTAGTCGGGCGGGCATGTTGTCCCCGGCTGGACGGTGTCATAGCTTTGATGAACGTGCAGACGGTTTTGTGCCGAGTGAGGGTGTGGGGGCCTTGTTGCTCAAACGGCTGGAGGATGCCATCCAAGATGGTGATCATGTACATGGGATCCTCAAAGGCAGCTGTATCAATCAGGATGGGAGCACCAATGGGATCACAGCCCCCAGTAGAGCCTCACAGGAAAGACTTGAACGCCAGCTATACGAACAGTTCGGTGTTAATCCCGATCAGATCCAATTGGTTGAAGCGCATGGTACTGGAACGAAGCTGGGTGATCCCATTGAATTCGAAGCGCTGAACCGAAGTTTTCGAAAGTATACGAGCCGTTCTCAATATGCTGCACTAGGTTCGATCAAGTCGAATATGGGACATTCGATTGCAGCAGCGGGCATAGCCGGTGTTATCAAATTGTTATTGGCCTTGAAACATCAACAGATTCCACCATCCATTCATTATTCCAAAGCAAATCCCAATATTGATTTTTCGAAAAGTCCATTCTATGTCAATACTCAATTGAATCCATGGCATACACCCACCGGACTTAAGAGGGCTGCACTTGTAAGCTCATTTGGCTTTAGTGGAACCAACGCTCACCTTGCCATCGAGGAGCCTTCCGGAGAGTTTTCTCCATCAATACATAAACCGGGTTATCTATTGGTGTTGTCTGCACAATCGACAGGACAGTTGAGGGAACATGTGAGACGAATTGCGCAGCATTACAGGAAAGTGGGAGCCCAGCTTGATTACGCAAGCACAAGCTTTACTTTGATGACGGGGAGAAGACATCTGGAGCATCGGTTAGCGTGTGTAATTCAGCATTCTGACGATATGGCCTCCATATTGGAACAATGGCTTGAAACCGGGGGCTCATCACAGATATACGCGGCGGATTTATCAGGCCAGCCTTCCAAAGAGCAGTCTGTTCTTCGACGTTATGGCAATGAATGTATCCAAAAAATCGCTGAGGAATCAGCAGATGATTCGCGATATCTTGAAAACCTGCATGTTATTGCTGAATTGTACGTACAAGGATATGAATTGGATTATAACAGGCTGTATTTGACGGAAAAGTATAAAAGAATACCTCTGCCGACGTATCCCTTTGCACGGGAAAAGTATTGGGTGAGTTCCGGGGAAGCCATCCCTTCCATTGAAAGGAATGTAAACAAGGAGATTTCGGATGTTGCTCCTGTCACAAAAGAGCGCAGAATAGCCAAGCTTCTCGGGAAGCAGTGGAGGCACGCGGCGGTTACAAAGCTTGATCCAGAACATGGGAAAGTTGTGGTTGGATCTACAATGGAAACCGCCAGACTTGCCAATAAGATTTCACAGATGATACAGGGGAGCCAGGTTGTGCTTGTGAGTGAGGAAGAGCAGGATTCTGGACGTTTGCTCGATGTTTTAATGAATTGTGATGCTTTTATAGATCTGTCAGGCTGTAGCCGAAAGATGGAAGCAGAAGAAATGATGCTGGACCAACTGATCTACTGGTTAGCACAGCTCCAACAAATGATTGATACCCGTGGTCACAAAGAATTAAAACTACTTGGAGTCACCATGGGCCTAGAGTCTTTCCAGAACCCATCGATTCATATGGGTGGCGCAGAACGGGCTGGGCTCTACAGGATGCTACAAAGTGAGTACAGTCATATTATTTCGCGGCATATTGATGTGGACCCGGGGGACAGTGAGCTTGATATCGCAGCACAGATCGTTCAGGAGTTAACTCATGCAGGGAAGGAACAGGAGGTCTGTTATCGTGAAGGACAGCGGTACAGTGCTTATCTGGATACACTCGATAACGTGAATATACAGCAGTTGAATCAAACCCGACGTCCTTTTTCATCCAATCATGTTCTTTGGGTCACTGGGGGGACACGGGGTCTCGGCATGCTGTGTGCGCAGCATGCCGTCCGACACTACGGGGTCCGTAAACTTGTTCTGATCGGTCAGACCCCATTTCCATCTCGACATGAATGGGAGGCGCGACGTGGAGACAAAGACGAGATCGGCAGCAAAATTAGAGATATCCTGGAATTGGAGAAACAGGGTGTACAGATTGAAGTACTCTCTCTTGATATAGGTAATAAGGAGAAACTTCTGGAGGCTGTAAAACATATACGTTCAACGATGGGCGCAGCCGGAGGAGTAATTCACGCAGCTGGCATAGCCGACATGGAGAATCCCGCCTTTATTCGTAAACCGCTGGAGTCGATTCGGAGGGTGTTGTCCCCCAAAATATTAGGCACTATAGCACTGTATGAATGCTTCCGTCACGATCCCTTGCAATTTTTTGTCCTGTTCTCTTCCGTGGCTGGAGCCATTTCGAAACTTGGTGTCGGACAAAGCGATTATGCCATGGCTAACACCTACATGGATTATTATGCCGCAGCGCATGCCCGTACCAGTCCACTTATCAGCATCCAATGGCCGAACTGGAAGGAATCCGGGATGGGTGAGTTTCCAAGTCAAGTTTATAACGAAACCGGCCTGCTCAGCATCACGGATGAAGAAGGACTGAAGTTGCTGGACTGGGCACTAGTTACCCAACAAAGCGCAGTCATGCTTCCGGCAATCGTGAGCAGCGAATCCATTGACACTGGGGGGGAAGCGGGAATTTCCAGAGCGGTTAAAACTGAAACGATGTCCGAAATACCTATGACAAGTGGGGCTTCTTTTTCTGATACATCAGAGATATTACAGATGAAATTAAGTTCCATATTCGCCGAGGAATTGAGTATTGAACCCGAAAAAATGAACCCAGACCGATCCTTCGAACATTTCGGGATGGATTCAATCCTGATTGCACAGCTGGCACGCCGGATAGAGCGCGAGCTTCAAATTCCTGTGGTGGAACCTTATCTCTTTTTGGACTATCCAACGATCGCAGGACTGACAGGGGCTTTGCTGCAAAAATACGTAACAAGTCCACGTATATCTCCTGAACAGTTCAACAGACATGAGGCCCGACAGATTCTCCAGCCGCCCAAAGAACATTCCCGTTCCCGAGTGGCCATCATTGGAATGGCCTGTCATTTCCCGGATGCGGTGAACCCGGAACAATTTTGGAACAATCTGAAGACAGGCAAAAACAGTATACGTGAAATTCCGTCATCCCGGTGGGATTGGAGAACGTACTACCATCCTGATGGCAAAGCCGGGAAAAGTATGAGCAAATGGGGAGCTTTTCTCGATGAGCTGGAATCGTTTGATCCCGATTTTTTCGGAATGGATCATTCACTGGCAACTCATCTGGACCCTTTGCAAAGGCAGTGGCTTGAGGTTAGCGCTGAAGCACTTGCAGATGCAGGATATGGAAAAAATCAGCTTGAGTCGCTTGAGGTTGGTGTGTTTGCAGGGGCAAGAACAGGTCATTTCATGAGCAAAATACGTCAGGACAACAAACAAACCATTATTGGTACAGGTCAAAATTTTATTACGGCACATTTGGCTCATTTATATAACCTCAGAGGTCCAAACATGGTCGTGGACACCGCTTGTTCCAGTTCCCTAACAGCCATCCACTTGGCTGCCCGGAGTTTGCAAAATGGGGAAGCAGATCTGGTGATCGCCGGTGGGGTTGAAGTTTTATTGGATGAGACCCCTTATCTTTCCCTGACTGCATCAAGGGTGCTGTCACCAGATGGACAATGTAAAACCTTTGATGCCTCTGCCAACGGAATTGGGGTTGGGGAGGGCTGTGGAGTAATCATTATGAAACGATTGGAACAGGCCATAGCGGACGGTGACAAAATCTACGGCGTGATTGATGGTTCAGCAATTAACAATGATGGTCATACGATGGGCGTCACCACACCGAATCCCCAGGCTCAGCAGACGTTGATCGAACGTGCGATCAAGGATGCCAATGTTGATCCGGCTTCAATCAATTATGTAGAAACACATGGAACAGGCACGGTCATTGGAGATCCCATTGAGCTTAAAGCGTTAACTCAAGTGCTGGGAACCCGTATGGAAAAGAGGGCTCTCTGCGGCGTGGGAAGTGTCAAAAGCAATGTTGGACATCTGTTGAGTGCGGCAGGGGCAGTTAGCATGATCAAGGTTTTGCTGAGTATGGTTCATGGCCAGATCCCGCCCAGTATAAATTGTCCGCATCCGAATCCGAGATTTCGCTTTGAAGAAAGTCCGTTATTCCTTGTTCAAGAACTTACACCTTGGACCAATAAAGTGTTGCGTGCGGGTGTCAGCGCGTTTGGGCTCGGAGGAAATAACGCTCATATCCTTGTCAGCAATGAGGGTGTCCCGGACCAAAATAAAGCGACACTGGAACCTCGTTTCAATCGCATTGTCTGGAAAAGGGCCCGGTTTTGGCCTGACGAGGGTGAGGGGAAAAACGTGGTGGTCGGATCGTATTCCGGACAAACCAATCGTAAACCTGAGCATATGCTGTCTTTCTTCACACCGAAAAAATTGCAGTAAGGGGGAACTGTCGTTGATAGGACGCATTCAGGAAACGTACGTGCAACGATTAAGCCACAGCAACGCCATCGTTCAGGATCATCGTGTACACGGAATTTGTACGTTACCCGGGGTCACTCTGCTGGATATGATCTATCGTTTGTCGGCTTTATATATAGAGACACACGCCATCGAATTGCGCCAGATTTTGTTTACAACGCCCATTGTGACATCAGAGCAATTTGATCGTCAAATCGCTGTGACGTTCTCACCTGTACTCTCAGAGATGCAGTGGAGGGTAACCATTACGAGCAACAAAGTGACGAATGGTATCATCGATCAGGACAGTGAAGAACAACATATGCAATGTACGATGTTTCTTGTTGATCCCGAGTTTAATCCACCCGTGATTAATGTTCAGGATCTGAAAACTCAATCCCGGGATCAGTGGAGCATGGATGAGGTTTATCAATTAGCGAGGCAGGTCAACATCGAACATGGGCCATTTATGCAAACTTCAGGGGTCGTCTACCAAAATGAGAATCAGGAGCTTATGTGTCTGAATCTCAGTGATCAGGCCTCCGCTTACTCCGATGAATTTTATGCACATGCGGCTTTTTTGGATGGAGCAACGTTTGCGGGCTCCTCATTCCGTTTAAAGGCAAAAGCACAGGGAATGTATGACCATCAGACTCCCTATATTCCGTTTATGATCGATCGGTTTCGTATTTTCGGCCCGTTACCTGACACGATTGGTGTGCATTCGCTCGCCCGACCATTGACTGTAGACCATTCGGTCTCATCACCGGATCTGGTCTCCATGGATATTCGGATTGTCGACTCTGCTGGCAAGACCTTGGTTGAATTTGAGCGTTTAACCGCCAAACGCATTCGAAATCCTCATTTGATACAGAAATGGGCCGATGTTCATCAGAATCCCAGTGGGGTAGAAGCGTCAGGATCAAAGGATGCATCTGTACCAGAGCTGGTCACACAGGTCAGTATTCAAAGTTCATCTGTCAGCCTACATGAAACATCCGAACTATCGAATCGGCGAAGAAGTGTTCCAGAAGGAAGTATGAAGCAGGTTGCGGACTATTTAAAGGAAGAGATCGGCAAAGTGCTTGGAACATCTGAAGCGATTTTGGATACAGAGCTGGGATTTTATCAGATGGGACTGGATTCCTTGCAGCTTATCAATCTTTCAAGGACGCTGGAGAACAAAGTGAAGGAACAGCTTTACCCCACGCTGTTATTTGAATATTCCAATATTCAGTCTCTTGCTGCATACCTGCACCAACATTGGTCTGAGGCATTTACTGAAAATAAGTATGCGGAGAACAAAGTTTCGGTCAGCAAGGCAAGCACCAGAACTTCGGGACTCGATCATGATCAGGGAAAGGGTGATGACTACTCATTGATCATGCTCGAACCCTTCTGGGAAGAAGTCACGCTGCATATGCGTAACACCTCTAACACGGTGCGGAGCCACGTTGTCATTCTTTGCGAACAGGCAACTGGACATGATCAAATGATCAAGGAATGTTTTCCGCAATCAGAGGTTGTCACCCTAACCAGCGAACATACCATGATGCCACAATCATTTGAAGAAATGTGCGAGCAATGCATAGTCTGGCTTCAGAATTACATGCAGCAGTTTCCCAAAACGGAGACCCATATTCAAGTGATTGGTCCGTCAGGAACGGGTAGTGACTTTGCAGGCGCCATGGGAGCACTGTTAAGAACAGCTCATGCAGAGAACCCCCATATGCATGGGCAGACAATTACGGTGGATGATATTCATACTGTTACAAAAGCCCAATGGGCGGAGTGGTTGAATAAGGAGCGGTTAACACATTCCTCGGGAGTTATTGAAGTGTATTACACCGGAAAATCTCGTGTGCGAAGGGTGAAAAAATACCGTGAAAAGCCGATCCCGATGCCGCATAAAAGCCAGTATGATGGAGTGTATGTAATTACAGGTGGATTAGGTGGATTAGGCTTGATGGTGGGCCGACAATTGGCAGAGCAAGGGAGGATTACATTGGCGCTGGTGGGGCGTTCTTCTCTTGGCGAAAAAGAGTCCGCTAAGATATCCGAGTTGAAGAGTCTGGGAGCGGATGTTCATTATTTTCAGGCAGATCTAAATCATAGCGAGCAGATGAGTCATGTTATCCAGCAGATCCGGACCAGTCTGGGAGTTATTCGGGGAATCGTGCATTGTGCAGGAATTACCCGGGACCAATTCATTTTACAGAAAACAAAAGAGAATATTTCGGAAGTGCTAGGCCCTAAAGTGCATGGACTTTGGTACCTGGATGAATATACTCGTGATGAACCACTGGACTTTTTTATTTTATTCTCTTCACTATCGGCTGTGCTCGGGAATAGGGGACAAGCAGATTATGCTTGTGGAAACGCTTTTATGGATCGGTTTGCAGAGCGGCGTCAGCAGCAGGTTGTGGCAGGACAGCGATCAGGCAGAACCATTTCAATTAATTGGCCCCTATGGGCGAATGGAGGCATGTCGATCGATCCAGTTTACGAGCAGCAGTTGGAAGCCAAAACGGGATTGGTTCCGCTGCCTCCAAACGAAGGAATGCAACTGTTCGATTCACTTATGATGAATGGTTCACCGCAGACTGTTGTGATGTATGGTAAACCCTCGCTCATCCGCAGCTTTGCGCAAACGGTTATCCATGTGGAGGGGGCTTCCTCCGCAAAAGTTTCAAAAAATGATCATGAGGTTTCTCGAAAAGAAAAGCGGTTATCGGGAAGGCATACAGAAGATATAGCCATTATTGGTGTGGCTGGCCGCTATCCGATGGCTCGGAATGTGAATGAGTTTGCTGCCAATCTGTTATCAGGCAAGGATTGCATTACAGGCTTTCCCATCGAACGTTGGGAACAGGGGCGGTTTTCGTATACGCCAGATTCATATTATCAGTTTGGGGGATTCATCGATAAGATTGACGAGTTCGATCCACTATTTTTTAATTTATCTCCCCGTCAGGCGGAGATGATGGACCCTCAGGCGAGACTTTTTCTGGAGACGGCATGGGAAGCTTGTGAAGATGCGGGTTTTCGGGTTGAACGTAGTCAGCATCATGATGCTTCAACAGGTACCCGGAGTGTTGGTGTATTTGCTGGTGTATTCTGGAACCATTATGAGCTGTTTGCATCGGAACTGACAGATCGCGGTGTACCTACATCCTTGGGGGTCAGCGCAGCGTCCGTCGCAAACATGGTATCGTATTGCATGAATTTCCATGGTCCTTCTCTTGCGGTAGATACCATGTGTTCCTCCGCATTAACAGCCATTCATCTCGCCTGCGAAAGCATTCGAAATGAGGAATGTGAGTATGCTTTGGCAGGTGGAGTCAACGTCATTACGCATCCACATCGATATTTGTTTTTGAAAGAGGCACAGCTGCTGTCATCCGATGGAAGATGTCGCAGTTTTGGAGAGGGCGGAGACGGATATGTGCCGGGTGAGGGTGCCGGAACGGTATTGCTGACCAGTCTGCGTCATGCCAAAGAGGAAGGTTATTCCATTTATGGAGTCATTAAAGGGTCTGCAATCAATCATGGAGGAAAAACATCGGGTCCAACCGTACCGGATTCAACGGCACAGTCGGAAGTCATTAAAGAGGCCTTCAAACGTTCAGGGGTTGATCCTCGAACGGTCAGTTATTTTGAGACACACGGGACAGGAACGTCTCTCGGAGATCCGATCGAGGTCCAGGGACTGCACAAAGCGTTGGCGGACTGGTCACTGCCGGAACAGAGCTGTGCAATTGGTTCATTAAAGTCCAATATCGGGCATTTGGAAGCAGCCGCGGGTGTAGCTGCGTTAACCAAGGTACTGCTACAGATGAAATACAACCGGATTTTTCCTTCCCTGCATGCAGAGCGTCTGAATCCGTATATTCCTTTTCAGCACACTCCCTTTTATGTGGAGAGGGAAGGAAGAGACTGGAGAAACGTAAAGGCAGATTGTAACACTCCAGAAACCGGACCTTTGCGAGCGGGTATTAGCTCCTTCGGAGCAAACGGCAGTAACGCCCATTTGGTTGTTGAAGAATATGCACCGACAGTAGTAAACTCCGGTTCGAATTTTGAGTCCGAGCTTCCGGTCATTATCCCGTTATCTGCGAAAACTCAAACAAGTCTGCTTGATCATGTGCGCGACATGATGAATTATCTCTCCACTGGGGAGGAACATCAAAATTCCACCGCCACACAGGAAATCAAGCTCTCCAACCTGGCATACACACTGCAGGTGGGCAGAGAACATATGCGATATAGGGTTGCTTTTGTTGTCCGTTCTCTTGAGGAACTGCAAAGGAAATGTGCAGAGTACTTGGAAAGCAAGGACCAAGGCCTGGGGATTGGATCGTTGAACAGTCAGGTTGGTTATGAGGGAGAAGTCCGGCATCAAGAAGATGCGATTACAGAAATGTTTCAATCAGATGAAGACATTCGGACAGCGCTCCAAATATGGATGAACAAAAAAAAGCTGGCTTCTATCGCCGAAGTATGGGCCAAAGGAATAACCATTGAATGGAAAAGCATGGTTCAGAAGGACAGCAAGCCCACTCGAATCAGTCTTCCTACCTATTCATTTCAAAGAGAGCGTTATTGGGTCCCCATGGTTCATGCAAAAGGGGAGAGCGTGATGGCAGGTTCCGGCAAGAAGGCGGCAGTACTGCACTGTATGCTACACCATAACCGCTCGGATCTGCTGCGAGGCCAATGGTACAGCAGTCAGTTCAGCGGCAATGAGCCCTTCCTAAGCGATCATGTGGTGCAGGGGCACAAGCTGCTTCCCGCTGTCGTTCAGCTGGAGATGGCCCAGGCAGCAGCAGCACACGCAGCGAACTGGTCTCCGCGCACACATAGTCTGCTGCTGCGCCATGTCATGTGGAGCAGAACGCTCATCGTTGGGGAGGAGCCTGTGGAGGTTCATCTTGCACTTGAAGCCGAGGCCGATGGGAGCTTGTCCTATGAAATATCGGCAGCGTCATCCACCGAGTCTGCCATCGAGTCTGGGGAAGCGGTGTATAGTCAAGGGCGTGTGAGCATCGGACGCCCCCTCGCAGAAGCCGTGCAAAGTCTGGATTTGCAGGCCGTACGCAGCCGTTGCACGCAGGGACAGGCCAGCGGGGAAGTCTGTTATGAAACGTTCCGGAAGCTGGGCTTGGAGTACGGTCCGTCCCATCAGGCGATTGTCGAACTACACTGGGGGGCGGACGAGGCCTTGGCGCAACTTCGTCTGCCACACGCCCTCTTCGAGGGGCAAGCGGACACCGTGCTGCATCCGGGTATGGTGGATGGAGCCTTGCAAGCGACCATCGCCCTATTGGCAGGAGATGAGATCGCGGCAGCGTTGAGATCCACACCTCTGAAGAGTGAAGTAAACTTGGAGGGCGCTGCCCTTGGGAGCACAGGAGAACGGTATGGAAACCAGCCGGCTTCCGCTCCGTTACCTTTTGCGCTGGAGGAGGCGGAAGTGATGGCCCCTTGCCAAGCGCAAATGTGGGTGGTAGTGCGTGTTCGCCCCGATCCTGCGGCATCTTCCGCCGCGGAGGTGAGGGTCCGTAAACTGGATCTGGAACTGTGCGATTCAGAGGGACAGGTTTGCATTCGGCTGCGGGGCATTACCTCGCGTGTACCGGAAAGCCGGGAAGGCGTACTGTTGGTGCAGCCCGAGTGGCAGGAACTGCCGCAGCGCGCTCTAACGCCTGGGGTTCCGGCAGTCGAGCCGGCGGTGCTGCTGTGTGATTGGGCCCCGCAAGATTACGCGAATGCAGATGCGGATTTGCCCTGGGAGCAGATGGCGTTAACGGGGGCGTTGGAGGCGCGGTACGGACAGGCTGTTCAGGCCATCCTGCACCACGTGCAGCAGCAAATTTCAAAACATCAAAGCGGCCGAATGGCCTTGCAAATTGTCATAACTGGAGATGAAGAAGGAAGACGGTTCGCTGGCCTGAGTGGGCTGCTGCGGACGGTGCGACGGGAACATCCGGGCTGTCTGGCACAGCTGGTCGAAATCCAGCCAGAGACATCCGCCGCAGTGTTGGCTGAACAACTGCACCAGTGTGCGCTCCATGCGGAGGAAAGCCATCTGCGTTGGGAAGCGGACGGGCTGAAGCGAGCGGGCTGGCAGGCGGTTAACGTGGACATGGATGAGAATGTGGATATGGATGAACATTTGATTCGAAATGTACATGCGGAAGCCGAGATGGAGCCGAAGACAAAGACGGGATTCCCGCTGTTGTCCCCTTGGAGGGACGAAGGCGTCTACGTCATTACAGGTGGAGCTGGTGGACTGGGACGGATCTGGGCCCAGGAAATTGCTGCTCAAACAGAAGGCAGTACACTCATTTTGACCGGCCGATCTCCGGCGATGCCAGAGACGGTACAGCGAGAGATGGCGCAGCTTCCGGCCCGGGTGCTTTATGAAATGGTGGACGTCACCAACAGAGAGGCGGTCGATGCACTATTTCGGCGTCTTCGTCAGCAATACGGCCGGGTGAACGGGGTGCTGCATTGTGCCGGAGAGATCCGGGACAGTCTGATTCGGTACAAAACGGAACCCGACTGGCAGGCGGTGCTGGCCCCGAAAGTAAATGGCACACGGAACCTGGAAGAAGCGATCGGGACAGAGGCGCTGGATGTACTGCTGCTGTTCTCCTCCGGTGCAGCGGTGACGGGGAATGCAGGGCAGGGCGACTATGCCGCCGCCAATGGGTATATGGATGCGTATGCGGTGAGCCGAAATGCACGGATGAAGCGCGGGGAGTGTCAGGGTCGAACCTTGTCCATCAACTGGCCGCTGTGGGAAGAAGGCGGGATGCAGCTGGAGGAAGAGGGGAAGGCACGTCTGTGGAAACAGCATGGGCTGAGACCGATGGGAACCGCTTCGGGTGTGAAGGCGCTGTATCAGGCCTGGGCGAGTGGAAGCAGTCAGGTGGCGGTTGCGGAAGGCAATCTGTTGGTGCTGCGCAGAAACCTGCTGGAGCCGGGAGATTCGTGGTCAACTGAACCGATGGAGTCAGCAAACACTAACGCTAACGGGCATGGACCTTCCCCGGAATCGTTATCAACCGAGCTTGGAGCGTCTCTGGCGGGAGGCATGGCCCAACAGGAAGCTGTAGCTGTGCTCACGTTGGAAGTGGCCGCTTTGTTGAACGTAGGGGAGCAGGAGATTGATCCGGACATGGACTGGAGCGAATATGGTTTGGACCCGGTGCAATGGAGTGAGCTTTCCCGCAGACTGCTGACCCGGCATGGATGGGACATTTCCGCAAGGACACTGTTGGAACAAATGAACCTCCACGCAACCGCTGAGCAGTTCGTGGGTCAATTAAACCTTGCCAAGAGTTCAAAAGCAGATATACCTGCTAGTATCGAGGATACGGAAGAACTCACCGAACTTGAAAGCAATCGTGAGGATAGAGCGATCCTTTGGTTAATCGAAAAATTGGCACCCGTGATTGGTTTGCCAGAATCAAGGATTGAGCCAGATGCCCCACTGGAGCAATATGGTATCGATTCGCTGCTCATTATGAAGATGACGGACGTACTGGAGAATGAATTGGGGTCCTTGTCCAAAACGCTGTTCTTTGAATATCAGACCCTGAGGGAACTATGTCATTACTTTATGAACATGCATCAGGTGCGTTTGGATAAGCTGCTTCAGCAACAAGGGATGAAACCGGCTGGAACACCGCAGAAGAATGTGTTAACGAATGTACAGAATGTGTCGGACTCTCGAACGCACGCACCAACGCATGCCATGATGTTGAAGCGAAAGCTGCTGACAGGAACCCAATTTAAAGCCGAAGCCGAACCTATTTTGAAAAAAACGGATCTGGATCTGTCCATTCATATGGACTCACCCTCTGGTGGTGGAAAAGACTCGAATAATGATCATCAGGATATTGCGATTATTGGAATGGCGGGCAGATATCCAGGTGCCCGTAATACCATGGAATTCTGGCATAACCTGCGAAATGGTGTGGACAGTATTACCGAGATTCCATTGGAACGTTGGGATCACGGACAGGTGTATAACCCAGAGCCAGGAATTCCAGGCAAAACCTATGGCCGCTGGGGTGGTTTTTTGGATGGTGTAGATGAGTTTGACCCGTTGTTTTTCAAGGTATCTCCTCGTGAAGCCGAAACAATGGATCCCCAAGAACGACTTTTTTTGCAGTGTGTATATGAAACACTTGAAGATTCGGGATACACAAGACAAAGCTTGAGCACGGAGAAAGTGGGCGTTTATGTAGGTGTGATGTATGAGGAGTATCAGCTCTATGGATCCCAGAGTTCCATGGCATTCAACGGTAATCCGTCTTCCATTGCCAATCGGGTTTCGTATTTCTGTAATTTTCGCGGACCAAGCATGGCCGTGGATACAATGTGTTCTTCGTCATTAACATCCATTCATTTGGCCTGTCAAAGCCTGAGACAAAACGAGTGCCAGGTAGCTGTAGCTGGCGGTGTGAATGTGTCGGTCCATCCCAACAAATATATTCTTTTGTCCCAAGGGAAATTTCTGTCTAGCAAAGGACGGTGTGAGAGCTTTGGCCAAGGTGGGGACGGCTATGTTCCGGGTGAAGGCGTTGGCGCAGTTCTGTTGAAACCGTTGGCGAGAGCCATAGCGGATGGCGACCGGATTTACGGTGTGATCAAAGGATCAGCGCTGAATCATGGAGGCAAAACCAATGGGTATACCGTCCCGAATCCCCACGCACAGGCTGAGGTTATCGGTGACGCCCTGCGTGAAGCAGGTATCGATCCGCGAACGATTAGTTACGTGGAGGCGCATGGAACAGGAACTTCGCTCGGGGACCCCATTGAAGTGACCGGTTTAACAAAAGCATTTCAGCAGACGGTCCAATCCGACTTCAAGTGTGCTATCGGTTCGGCCAAATCCAACATTGGTCACTGCGAAAGCGCAGCAGGTATTGCTGCGGTAACAAAAGTGTTGCTGCAGCTGCAGCATGGGGAACTCGCGCCATCCTTGCACGCGGAAAAGACCAATCCAAACATTGATTTTACCCAGAGTCCATTTTTGGTTCAGAAGTTGCTCGAACCATGGAAGCGTCCGGAAATAGATGGAGTGCAGATCCCAAGACGTGCAGGCGTATCTTCATTTGGAGCTGGGGGTGCCAATGCACATATCATCATTGAAGAGTATACCCCGACGAGTATGTATCCGGAACCGATAACAGTTGGCGAAGATCACCCAGAATCTCCAGTTATCGTTGTGCTGTCCGCAAGAAATCAGGAACGACTCTTGGCAAAGGCCAAAGACTTGCTTGAGGTGTTATGTACCGGAATATATGAGGATTCGGATATGAGGAGCCTGTCTTATACGTTGCAGGTTGGGCGTGAGTCGATGGAAGAACGTCTGGGATTGCTGGCGGTGTCCATAGATGAACTGATCTTGAAACTCAAAGAGTATATTGACCAGGCAAACGATATGGAAACACATGCTTCCCAGAATTTGTTCTATACCGGTCATGTGAAAAAGGGTAAAGAGATGCTTTCCATCCTTAGTCGGGATGAGGACATGGAAGAAATGGTGAATCGGTGGATGCAGAAGGGCCAGCATGAGAAATTATTGGAATTATGGGTACAGGGTCTGAACCTGGACTGGAATACATTATATGTTGCTGAGGGTAAACCCCAACGAATCGGTCTCCCAACCTATCCTTTTACAAGAGAAAGGTACTGGGTTCCGCAGCAAGCTCAGGCCAACACGATAAGTGAATCAAAGGTGGAGGAGGGCACTTCCCCTGCGGAGCCATCGAAGGCATCGGACCATACTCTTATGCTGACCCCAATATGGGAAGTAATCGATAAGACGGAAAAGTCCGAATTTAATCCTGGAAATAAACGATGGCTGGTCATTGGAGGTACAACGGAGCAATGGGAGATGATTCATCAGATCCATGCAAAATCAATCCGTATGGATGCGGAAATTGCTGTAGATCCCGTCAGTCTGATGAATGCCTTGAAAAAGGTTGATTCTATTGATCATATCATTTGGTTATCCAATCATATGTCGCTCCCACCGAAGTCGCTGAATCATTTTATTGCGGCACAGAATACGGGTGTGAAAAATGTGTTCCGAATCATTAAAGCCATGATTGAGATGGGGTATGGTTCTCGCCCTTTAGAATGGTCGTTCTTAACTTGTCAGACACAATCCGTCTGGCCAAGCGATCCGGTTCATCCTGTGGATGCCGGAGTTCACGGTCTTGCCAGCTCGATGGCGCAGGAGTTTCCACAGTGGTGTGTGCGTCTCGTCGATCTGCAAGCCGGTAACATCAATGCACATTCCATTCGTACGGCGTTGTCTCTGGAACCGAAAGGTATTGGGGATCTCCAGGTTCATCGAAATGACCGCTGGTATGGTCAGGAACTTGTTCGCCTGGAGAGCAATGCTCCTCATGACAACAACAATTATCGTCATGGCGGAATCTATGTTGTTATTGGTGGAGCTGGCGGTATCGGTGAAGTATGGAGCGAATATATGATCCGGACCTATCAGGCGAGGGTGATATGGATCGGAAGAAGTGAATACAACGACGAGATACGGCATAAGCAGAATCGTTTGTCAGCTCTGGGGGCTGCTCCCGAATATATTTCGGCCAATGCAGCCAATGAAGAGGATTTAATGGGTGCGTATATAACGATCAAGAGCCGGTTCAAGACCATAAACGGTATTGTACATTCAGCAATTGTTTTGCAAGATGGCAGTTTGGAACAGATGACAGAGGAACAATTTCAACATGTATTTACCGCCAAACTGGATGTAAGTGTTGTGATGGCAAACATATTTGCGAAAGAAAATCTGGACTTTGTACTCTTTTTCTCATCCATGAACTCTTTTACCAGACGACCAGGCCAGAGCAATTACTCGGCGGGTTGTATGTTTAAAGATTCGTTTGCGCATTGGTTGCGACAATCCTGGACGTGCCCGGTCAAAATTATGAACTGGGGTTTCTGGGGAAATATAGGCCGTGTTGCTTCATTGGAATACAGGGAACGCATGGACCGGATGGGTGTAGGTTCAATTGAGGCGCCTGAAGCGATGGAAGCCTTGGAGATGCTCATGAGCTTGGACCTTACACAGGCCGCCTTGTTAAAAACAAAAGCACATCCGATTCCTGGAATCCATATGCAAAAGTCAGTACGGGTTTACATGTCGGATCACCCTATAAAGGAGAGCAGGCCAGAGACTCGCGGCATCATGCGCATCTCTCATCCAGAGCAAGATACAGGTCATTTGCTCCAAAAGATGGAGCCCTTGCTTGCAAAGCTAATGTGGGTGCAGCTGCATACCTCCGGCTGGTTTGTGTCCGATGTTAGCTCTGGCACTCTGGTTGAATTAACACAGAATTTGTCGGATACCTACGCGCATTGGATCAGAGGAAGTTTGACCGCGCTCGTCCGTTACGGCTATCTGATGAAAACCGATTTTGGTTACAGGGTATGCAATAACGACGCGCCGAATGCCGAAACGGCTTGGCAGGAATGGGAGCATAACAAACCTGGCTGGATCAAACACCACGGCGCGGAATCACAAATCAGGTTGGTTGAAACGATGCTGAAGGCGCTGCCAGATATTCTCGGCGGAAAGTGCCTGGCAACCGAGATTATGTTTCCTGATTCTTCTATGGAATTGGTCGGGGGGATATACACGTGAAAATAAACCTTTATAACGAAGTGCTTGCTGAAACAGCAGCATATTATGTGCAGCATAACATCCAGCTGGACAGATCTGCTCTCCGCATGATGGAGATTGGGGCGGGAACCGGAGGAACAAGCGCAGCCGTTTTGAACAGACTGAAACTGATGGAACAACATATTCAAGAGTATGCATATACGGATGTATCCCAAGCATTCCTCTTGCATGGTGAACAAAAGTATGGAGCGGGCAGGCCATTCATGAATTATCGTAGGTTTGATGTCCGTTATGCTCCGTCTGCCCAACAGATAGACACCGGTGCCTATGATGTGGTCATCGCAGCCAATGTGCTGCACGCAACTCCCGATTTGCGGACAACACTGCGTAATGTGAAGGCTCTGCTAAAACAAGGCGGAATGCTGTTAATTAACGAGATTAGCAGCAATTCCCTTTTCACTCACCTTACCTTTGGTTTGTTGGACGGGTGGTGGCTGTATGAGGACCCCGAGCTTCGTTTAACCGATTCTCCCGGAGTAGCACCTCATGTATGGGAACAACTGTTACTGGAAGCGGGTTTTCATTCTATCGAATTTCCTGCACAAGATTGGCATGAGGAAGGACAGCAGGTCATTGTGGCATACAGTGACGGCATAGTCAGGCAGATTGACTCAGAGGTTACTCCAGTTGGATCTTCCAATCAGGTGCGGTCTGAATTTCAGTCCAATGATTCGTTCTCTCCAGAAAGCCGTCCTGAACTGCAAGAAAAGAAGGCGAGCAAGTCATCCCTTGGTGTGGAGAGCACTTCAGCAACTACATTGAAAGCACATGTAAGAGAGATCGTTACAGACATGCTGTCTGCTTCGCTTAAAGTAAACACCACCATGATTGATTCAGAGGAACCTTTCTCCGAATATGGTGTGGACTCCATTACAGGCGTGCGGCTTATTCAGTCGATCAACGAGGCGTTATCCATATCTTTGCAGGTATCCAGCCTGTTTGATTATAGCTCCATTGAGTTGTTATCCAACCATATCGTTGAAAAGTATAGGGACGGCCTTGTGCAGACCATCGAAAAGACTTCCAAATCTGTAGAACCGGTGGAGTTGAGCTCTGAAGCTTCTGCCCTGCATGCATACAACACAGAAGGTTCATCCGAACACAATCATGACCAGCATTCTGCGTTGCCAGAGTCTTATATTCCTTTACAGGTGGAGCGGGGAGATATCGCTATTGTTGGGATGAGTGGCCGATTTCCGCAATCAGATGATATTCATTCCTTATGGGGGAACTTGGTCGCAGGAAAAGATATGGTCGGGAGAGCTACACGTTGGGATCTATCATCTTATTTTGAAAAAGATATTCCCTATTGCAGCCATGGTGGATTTTTGGAAAACATAGATGAATTTGATCCTCAATTTTTTAATATCTCTGGCACCGAAGCTGCTCATATGGACCCGCATCAGCGAATTTTTCTTGAGGAATGCTGGAAATCACTAGAAGATGCTGGATATGCAGGACAGGCAGTTGCCGGACTGAAGTGTGGTGTATACGCGGGATTTAATGAGCTTGATTACCGGACATTGCTTGGAACGAATCCTGTTCCGCAGGCATTCTGGGGTAACTCGGGTTCAGTCATTCCTGCTCGAATCGCATATTATCTGAATTTGCAGGGCCCTGCCATTGCTGTGGATACGGCATGTTCAAGCTCGCTCGTATCGGTTCATCTGGCTTGTCAGGGATTATGGTCTGGAGAGACAGAAATGGCGCTTGCCGGAGGGGTCTTTATACAGTCCACCCCAGGTTTTTTCATTGCATCCAACCGGGCCGGCATGCTCTCAACGACAGGCAGATGTCATACGTTTGACCAGCGGGCAGACGGATTTGTGCCTGGAGAAGGTGCAGGAGTTGTAGTTCTGAAGCGTTTGAGTGATGCTCTGCGTGACAGGGACAACATCCATGGGGTTATTCGCGGTACAGCCATTAACCAGGATGGAGCCTCGAACGGGCTCACCGCGCCGAGTGCGAAGTCTCAGGAGCAGCTCATGTGTGAGGTTTACAATCGTTTTGGCATCCATCCTGAAAATATTCAGCTGGTTGAAGCCCATGGAACCGGAACTAAATTGGGAGATCCCATTGAATACAGCGCACTTGTAAAAGCATTCCGCGCTTACACCGAAGAGGAAAGCTATTGTGCTCTCGGTTCAATCAAAACCAACATTGGGCATACAGCCGCAGCTGCGGGTGTGGCAGGACTGATCAAAATTTTGCTTTCGTTAAAACATGCACAAATTCCAGCTTCCCTTCATTTTCAGGAAGGTAATGAACACATTTCGTTTGAAAGCAGTCCTTTTTACATCAATACAGAAACAACCGACTGGATCACACCGCCGGGTGTTAAAAGGATGGCCGCAATCAGCGCTTTTGGCTTCAGTGGAACGAATGCACATATGGTCATTGAACAAGCACCTGTAAAAGAAAGTCAGAAGGTCAATTGCCCCGGGAACCTGATTGTTTTATCCGCCCAGTCCCAGGAACAATTGCGAATTCAAGCCAAGCAACTGGTTAGCTTCTGCAAAGAACAATCCGATGTGAGCTGCTGGGATATGAGTTATACCTTGCTTATGGGACGAAAACATATGAACTCCCGATTGAGCTGTGTGGTCCGTAATGAACAAGAGTTAATCAGAATATTGGAGAAATGGCTTGAAAAGGGATCTGCGGCAGAAGTTCAGGTGGTGGAACTGGCCCATACGCTGCGCCCACAGTCTTCATTAATGCGTTATGGAAATGAATGTTTGCGGCATTGTTCGGAATCACCGGATTCGGTTGAATTTACGGAAAATTTATCCGCTGCCGCAAGTTTATATATGCAGGGGTATGATCTTGATTTTGAATTGTTGTTTGGGCACGAACCCGCGGGACGAATCTCGCTGCCCGTTTATCCGTTTGTCAAAGAAAAGTACTGGATTGATGCTGGTTATGCATCAACACACGGTCGTGTGACCCGTCAGCATACTGACCAGAGCAGAGAGGATTCAAACCAGTTGCTTCATCCATTGCTGCATCGTAATACCTCGAATTTGGCCGCTCTCCAATTCAGTTCCACCTTTGATGGCGGGGAGCTTTTCCTGAAGGATCATGTCGTGCAAGGGGAAAGTGTATTTCCGGGTGCGGCCTATCTGGAGATGGCTCGTGCTGCAGTGGAAATGGCTCATACGCATGATGAACGAGAACAGACATGGGTAAGTCTGAGCGATATCGGCTGGTATGATCCACTACAGGTGAACAATGAGCCTGTTCAGGTTGACGTCTTGCTTCATCCGCTTGAACGGGGAGCAATCGAGTTTCGGATACAGAGCCAAGGTGCGAAAGAGGCTGTTGTTCACTGTCTTGGGCAAGCGACCATGATGCAGACTTGGGAAGCTGGACAGACAGATCTGACACAGATCAGAACACAATGCACCGAAGGGTTTTATACAAGGGAAGGTTGTTACGACCAGTTTAAACAAATGGGTCTGCAATACGGGGATTATTATCAAGGAATAGAAGAGTTGTACATCGGGACAAATCAGGTACTTGCCAAACTGAGCCTTACAGAAGGGTTGCCCCATGAATATGGCGAAGGTCAGCTTCACCCTGGTCTTACAGACAGTGCTTTACAAGCATCCATTGGACTTCTGTTGGCAGCAGCAGGAGGTTCGCCTGGTATAACGCCGGTTCCGTTTGCCTTGGAGCAAGTGCAGATATCGGGAAACAGCACATCATTAATGTGGTCGCATGTTCGCGCCTGTACTTCGAACGACTTCCTAATTGAAACGAAAAAGGTTGATATTGATGGATATGACGATAAGGAACAGCTTGTCCTTCGAATCAAGGGGCTGACGTTTCGTGAGCTTCCCGGACAGGTAGAGATTGGGGCTGAAGGGACTTTGCTCGCTGAACCCTATTGGAAAGTGGCACCTGCTGACACATTTACCCGAGGCGTTTCCGGGAATGAGACCATAACCGTGGATAATCATGTGGTGCTTTTATTCGAAGACAGCAATCACAGTTATCCGGGAATTGAGCAATATTTACAGCGTTTTTCCATTCGAAGTGTACGTATTCCTTCAACGGATTTCAGCCAGACTTGGGACGGATTATTCACCAACGGTGCATTGCGGGTGCTCGAAGAGATCCAGCTGCTGATGCGGGCAGTGTCCCATGTTAACGATGAAAAATGGCTCCAAATTGTTATTCCTGGCGAGTTGTCGTTGTATCAGGGAATTGCCGCTATGTTAAGAACGGCCGAACTGGAGAATCCATCCTTTCATGGTCAGGTTATTGAGGTCATGAATAAGCCGGAATCGGAGATGCTGGCGAACATGCTCTTCGATAACCGCGCTTACCCGGAGCATGGGTTAATCCGTTATAAGAGTACACCAGGGTCTTCAGGTATTGGGCTTCGTCACGTTCAGGATTGGAAAATGATTGAATATGATCCGTTTGAAAGCTCATTCGACATACCATGGAAATCGGAAGGGGTATACGTAATTACTGGGGGAGCAGGTGCTCTCGGCATCATCATGGCTGAAGAAATAGCGCGTCATGCACCTTCCTGTACCATTGTTGCTGTAGGGAGGACATCCTCTACCACGATTCGGCAACCGTTTGATGCTCTGCGTGAAAAAGGAATCAACCTCGTCTACAGACAGGGGGATATTTCGGATTGGCGGACCGTGCAAGATTTGGTGAGTTCATTGAAGTTGGAGTTTGGTGAACTGAATGGGATTATTCATTGTGCCGGAATCATACATGATCATCCCATTTTTGCTAAAAGAGAGGACGATCTTCGGAACGTTTTTGCACCAAAAGTGTCCGGTATTGTTCATTTGGATGAAGCAACTCGGGAGGACAAATTGGATTTGTTCATCGTTTGCTCGGCTGTTGCCGCAATGTTTGGCAACCCCGGACAAGCCGACTATGCGGCAGCCAACGCTTTTATGGATTCTTTTGCATCTGAGCGGCACCAGCGAGTGCAGAAGGGGGAGCGATTTGGACGGACGATCTCCATAAACTGGCCGCTGTGGACAGAAGGTGGCATGACAATATCTGAAGCCGTTCAGCAAAGGATGTTCCATCGTTACGGTATGGCAGCCATGGATACGGTTAGCGGCATACAGGCTTTATATGGGGCTTTGGCAACAGGGGCCGGACAGATTGCTGTTTTGTCGGGTAATGTGACCCGGATCAGGGAGCTTCTACATTCCCAAAACCAACAGGGGTCCCTGGCTTCCAATAGTGAAATCAAAGGGCTGGCATCCATGAATAAAATAAATTCACCTGTCGGGGAATCAAACCGATTACAGACAGATGACCAACCGAAACGGACGGTTCAATTTCTGATCCAAACCCTTGCCGAAGTTATTGGACTGCCCGAATCCCGAATTCAAGCCAGCGCACCTCTGGAGCAGTATGGAATCGATTCAATCCTGATCATGCAAATGACGAACAAGCTGGAGAGTTTGTTCGGACCTCTGCCCAAAACGTTATTTTTTGAGTACCAGACGATCAGGGATTTGAGCAGTTACTTTCTACAGGAGCAAGGCGAAAAACTGGACAGGTTACTAAGGGAGGTAGATCCCTATACAGCCTCAGATGCAGCATCGGTACCTATGGAAGATAAACATGTCAAAGCACAGCAACCCGTAATGCAACCTGCCTTTTCGGTCCCAGGTGAGGCTCGGTCGCCTTATCTGGCTGTTGGACAGACCCAAACGATTGTCCCACGGATGAATGAGTCACAGACAAAGGCATCCAGACAGGACACAGCTGTCGATACGCAGCAGGATATCGCCATTATTGGTGTGGCGGGAAGGTATCCGGGAGCGCGGAATATCCATGAGTTTTGGGAGAATCTACGCAGTGGAACAGACAGTATCACCGAAATCCCGCCAGAACGCTGGGATCAGGAGCAGGTGTATGATCCGGCGCCGGGCACGCCGGGCAAGACCTATGGACGCTGGGGTGGATTTCTGGACGGTGTGGACGAATTCGACCCGTTGTTCTTCCAGATCTCTCCCCGGGAAGCCGAGATGATGGACCCGCAGGAACGATTGTTCATGCAGTGTGTGTACGAGACGCTGGAGGATGCGGGGTATACGCGGGAGCGTTTGGCGGCGGACATCGTGGGGGTGTACGTGGGTGTGATGTACGAGGAATATCAGCTGTACGGGGCCGAGTCCTCAATTGCGCTCTCGGGTAATCCGGCGTCCATCGCCAACCGGGTGTCGTATTTCTGTAATTTCCGCGGACCAAGTTTGGCGGTGGATACGATGTGTTCGTCTTCGCTGACCTCCATTCATCTGGCGTGCCAAAGTCTGAGACAGAACGAATGTCAGGTAGCGGTGGCGGGCGGGGTGAATGTGTCGGTCCACCCGAACAAATATATCATGTTGTCCCAGGGACGATTCCTGTCCAGCAAAGGCCGTTGTGAGAGCTTTGGTGAAGGGGGCGACGGGTATGTGCCGGGTGAAGGCGTTGGCGCGGTCCTGTTAAAGCCGCTCGCACGAGCCGTTGCAGACGGGGACCGGATTTACGGCGTGATCAAAGGGTCGGCCTTGAATCACGGTGGAAAAACGAACGGATATACCGTGCCGAATCCCAACGCTCAAGCGGATGTCATCGGCCGAGCCTTGCGTGAGGCGGGAGTTGACCCGCGGACGATCAGTTATGTGGAAGCCCATGGCACGGGTACGTCGCTCGGTGACCCCATCGAGATTGCGGGGTTGAGTAAAGCTTTTCAGCAAGAGCCATCGGAAGAAGCCTACTGTGCCATTGGCTCAGCGAAATCCAATATCGGACATGCGGAGAGCGCAGCAGGCATCGCGGGAGTCACCAAGGTGCTGCTGCAATTGCAGCATGGGGAGCTGGCGCCGTCCCTGCATGTGCAGCAGACGAACCCGCATATTGACTTTAGTCAAACCCCGTTCACGGTCCAGCGGGAGCTAGACGTTTGGACACGGCCAAGGGTGGACGGTCAGATCGTACCGCGACGGGCGGGAATTTCCTCGTTTGGTGCAGGTGGAGCGAATGCTCATCTCATTTTGGAGGAATACCGGGAACCCGAACTGGGGCAAGAACAGGCGAACGAGAGAAATGAGCAAAATGAGAAAAGCGAGAAGAATGAAGTTCCCGGGATGGTTGTGCTGTCGGCGAGAAACGAGGAACGACTGGTCGTTCAGGCGCGTCAGCTGCGGGATGCACTTCACATCGGGCAGAGCAGCTGGAGTGTAAGGGAGATCGCCTATACGCTGCAAACCGGACGTGAAGCAATGGAGGCTCGGTTGGGCGTACTGGCGCAAACGGTGGACGAACTGGTCGCCAAGCTGGACAGCTATGTGGAACAGGCGAGTCAGATGGAACCGGTAGGCAAAGGAAGCCAGTACTATCAGGGCCATGTGAAGCAAGGACAAGAGAATCCGGGCTGGTTAACAGATGAAGAAGACATGAAGGAGAATGTGAAACGCTGGCTGTCCCAGGGTCGTTATGAGCATGTACTGGACGCCTGGACACGAGGGGCAGTGATTCAGTGGATGGAGCTATACGGGGGCAACAGACAGCAGCACCCGCGTCGAATCAGTCTGCCGGCGTATCCGTTTGCAGCTGAACGTTACTGGGTACCTGAACCCCTTGTCTCAAGAGAACAGAGAAGTAAAGTAATCCAACATACAGGCGTACCTATTTTACATCCGCTTGTACATTGCAATACATCCAGCTTTGGTTTGCAACGATATGCCAGTACGTTTACGGGCGAGGAAACGATTTTGGCCCATCATCAGGTCCACGGAGAGAAATGGCTTCCCGGTACGGCCTATCTGGAAATGGCCAGAGCGGCGGTCCAGCAAGCTGTTGGACTTTTCGACAAATCCTTGCAGGTACGGTGTATTCAGAAAGTCACATGGATGACGCCTCTACAGGTTGATCAGCCGGTTGATGTTCTGATCGAACTTAAACAGCAGAATGATGAAATCGTAGGTTTCGAGATCTATAGCTTCACTCATGGATCTGAGCAACTCAAACGAACACATTGCAAGGGTTCCGTTCTGCTGGGGGGAATACAGGCATCCGTTCAACCAACCGGAAACAAACCTTGGCTGGTTGAGAAGGCGGAACGTGTCCTTTCAGGTAAGGAGTGTTATTCCTTGTTTGACGGATTGGGTCTATCCTACGGGCCCGCCTTTCAGGGACTTACACAGCTATTCATCCAGGATCATCAGGTTTGGGCACCGTTGCGGTTGTCTCCGGCAGTCGGACATACAGAGCAATATGTAATGAATCCATATTTGCTTGATGCGGCGTTCCAGGCCTCCATGGGTCTTTTGCTGAAGCAACATGTGGAGGGGGGCCGAAGTCCTGATTCAGTGCCACTGCCGTTTACACTAGATCATCTGGAACTCCTGCATCCTTGCACAGAAGAGATGTGGGTGCGTGTCCAACGGATGGATCACTCTTCTGGGGCACAGGGGCTGATTAAGTTTCAGATTGAAATGTATAGTCCAGACGGAAAGTTATGCATTCGGATGACCGAATTGGCATGTAAAGCGCCCACAGCGGATAGGCTTCCTTTATTTCAAAATCCGTTGACGACCGGGGGTACACCTCCTGTTGGACATGTTCTGATGACACCCATATGGAGTGTATTTACGCCGGAGGAGACAGCGCATCCGCTATCCGTTGATAACAAGGTGCTCATCATTAGTGACAACGATACAAGTCATAAGCAAGCCCTGAAACTATATCCGGGCGCAATGCACATGTTGCCCCATAACAGCATACGCGGTTGGAAGGACAGCCTGTCGGAGTTTGCCATTCTGGATCATATCGTATGGCAGGCCCCGTCTCCCGGTAATGTTGGCATGACAGATGATTCCATTGTTGAGGGACAGGAGCAGGGGGTTCTTCAGCTGTTCAGAATGATCAAGAGTCTACTAGAGCTTGGATACGGTAATCGAAGCTTGAGTTTGACCCTCATTACGACAAATGCGATCCCATCCTCTCCAATGGACGAAATTAATCCTACCCATGCAAGCATTCATGGTTTTGCGGGCTCTTTGGCCAAAGAATACTCCCGGTGGAGCATAAAACTGCTCGATCTGGAGCATGAGGTGGAATGGGCGGAGACCCAAATGCAGGAACTTCCTTGGAATGCGCAAGGAAACGCCTATCTGTACAGGGATAACGAGTGGTTACGCCAGGAGTTGATCCCGGTAAATGTGCACAATGAACATGCAATCCAGGATGCTTATCGCCAAGAGGGAGTATATGTGGTCATTGGTGGGGCAGGTGGCATTGGACAGGTGTGGAGCGAATACATGATCCGGCAGTACAATGCACGTATTATCTGGATCGGGCGCAGGGAACCTGATTCAATCATTCAACGCTGTATAGAACGTTTGGAGTCTCTGGGGAGTGCTCCCGAGTACATTGTGGCAGATGCGACAAATGGAGATTCCCTCCAGAAGGCCTATGAACAGATCAAGCAAAGACATCCCTATATTCATGGTGTAATTCATTCTGCGATTGTATTGCAGGATCAGAGTATCGCCAATATGGAGGAGGATCGTTTTCAGGCTGTCTTATCTGCAAAAGTCGCTGTAAGTGCACGCATGGCTCAGGTATTTGGACAGGATGACCTCGACTTCATGCTGTTTTTCTCATCCTTTAATTCGTTTACCAGGTCACCTGGGCAAAGCAATTATGCGGCTGGCTGCACCTTCAAGGATGCGTTTGCTCATCAGCTTGCGAGGGAGCGTTCCTATGATGTCAAAGTGATCAATTGGGGTTATTGGGGAAGTGTGGGAAGTGTAGCCTCGGAAGAATACAACACACTTATGAGCAATGCCGGTATCGGTTCTATTGAAGTAGCTGAAGCCATGAAAGCACTGGAAATCCTTTTGACAGGATCACTGGATCAACTGGGGCTTGTCAGAACGACCAGACCTCTTTTTATGCAAGAGCTGAACTTGAACAAAGTTGCATCCCTGAATGTGTAACAGAACGAAGTGTTGACAGGGTGCATGAACCGTTTTGCACGGTACGGGAGAGCAGCAGAACATAAATGTTTCTGATGAATGGGCATCTGCTGCCACAGGGAGGTTAAAACAATGGATGATCAGGTGTATATTCCGATTACAAAACATATTCCCGAGGGACTTCGCAGTGAGACAGATCAGTTACACGGGTGGCTTGTCGCATTATTGTCAGCGGAATTAAAGGCAATGGGGTTGTTTGAAAAAAGCTATTCCAGCACCCGGGAATGGTTAGAGAAAAACGGGATACCCGTTTTGTTTCATCGCTGGATGGAAGAGACACTTGCTGTGTTAGCCAAAGAAGATGGGAATAGCGCTGCAGGCGGGCAAACCGCTACTACCTTCGAGAATGTGTGGCAGAAATGGGATGAAGTTAAACAGCAATGGCTGCAAAAGGGCCATCTTCGATCCCAGGTCCTTTTGGCAGAAACGGCATTAAAACACCTGCCTGATATTCTTCGGGGCCACAAGCAGGCAACGGATGTTCTTTTCCCCAATTCAAGCATGACACTTGTCGAAGGCATATACCAAAACAATCCCATCGCCGACTATTTCAATGAGGTTCTGGGATCGCAACTTATAACAATTATTGAAGAAAAAAGAAAAAAGAATGCAACCATCCGGTTGAGAATCATCGAATTTGGCGCGGGTACAGGCGGAACCAGTACCCCTGTGCTGGACATGCTCAGACCGTATGCCCAGCACATTGAGGAATATTGTTATACGGATATCTCTTCCTCTTTTCTGTTGCAGGCAGAGCAGCGCTATGGGAATGAACACTCATATTTGACCTACAGAAAAATAGATGTGACCAAGCAGCTGAAGGGTCAATCCATTAATGAAGCTGTCTATGATATAGCGATCGCGGCCAATGTGCTGCATGCTACACCGAATATTCGTCAAACCCTCAGACATATCAAAGCAGCACTCAAAAAGCAGGGGCATCTGCTCCTGAATGAGATAACTGATAATACACTTTTTGCCCATATTACGTTTGGTTTGTTGGAGGGCTGGTGGTTATACGAAGATGAGGCACTGCGTATTCCGGGCTGCCCGGGACTTACACCTAATACATGGAAAAAGGTACTCGCCAAAGAGGGGCTCAGAAATGTTCGTTTTCCGGCATTAAATGCTGAAGAGTGGGGGCAACAAATCGTTGTATCTCAAAGTGATGGCATCATTATACACGAATTAGAACAGAGCCCTGCATCTCATTCTGTACAGACACAAACAAAAGCGATTCCTGAGGTGGAGTGGAAGCCCAGTCCGTCCTTGGTCACGGGGACTGGAAACATTCAGCCTACAGCAGATATTCCGGACCACCTGATCCGGGATCATATGATTACGGTCATCCGGGACAGCATAGAGACATCCTTGAAGATGAGCCAGGACCGGATCGATAATCATCAAAGTTTCTCTGAATATGGCGTCGATTCCATTGTTGCCGTGAATCTGGTCAATCTCATTAATGAGCAATGTGGAATAGTGATGCAGACTACAGTGCTGTTCGATCATAACACGGTCCATGCCCTAAGCAAGCACATGCTGGAGCAATATCGACAAGAAATTGTGGCGTCCATGCTGCCTGCCCCGGCTGTTACATCTCCACAGAGGAAAGACGAACAAGTCAGCATTATGGACATAAGCAGCGATAATCATACGGCTGAGAAGTCTGCTGTGCATAGGAATGAGGATCGGTTGCCGGTTCGGGATGAGAGGACTAATCCTAATTCGACTTGGACAAGCACAAGGGTTGATAACGTAAAGCTGGGATCCGGTTCGGAAGGTGTATATTATCGATTGCTGCTGGAGAAACCTGGAGAACCGGAAGAGCTTCAACTGATTCGGGATCAATCGCGTTCACTCCAGCCAAACGAAGTACAAATTGCTGTGCATGCTTTTTCACTTAATTTTGGAGATCTGTTATGTGTAAAAGGGCTGTATCCAACCATGCCCCTTTATCCGTTTACCCCTGGCTTTGAAGTCAGCGGGGTCGTCGTTCAAACAGGTTCCGAGGTCACAGACCTTCGGCGCGGTGATGAAGTGGTGGGCATGATGGGTGAGCAGATGGGTGGTCATGCCAATATGGTGATCTGTCCGGCAGCTCATGTTGTACCCAAACCGAAAAGATTAACATTTGAAGAAGCCTGCTCACTGCCGGCCGTCACGATGACCATGCTTGATGTGTTCCACAAAGCCAAACCGCAGCCAGGTGAAAAAATATTGATACAGACGGCGGCCGGAGGGACAGGTCTTATTGCGGTACAGCTGGCCCAGCACTATGGTCTGGAAATCTATGCCACAGCCGGTTCAGATGTGAAACTGAACTATCTGCAACAGCAGGGTGTGCACCATACCATTCAGTATGTGGAGCAGGATTTTGCCGAGGAGATTCACCGTCTTACGAACGGGCAAGGTGTAGATATGGTCATCAATACCTTATCGGGTGATGCGATTCAAAAGGGTATGGCTTGTCTTGCTCCAGGTGGCAGATATATTGAAATTGCCATGACTGCCCTCAAATCAGCCAAAAATATTGATTTATCCTTGTTATCGAACAATCAGGCATTCTTTTCGGTAGATTTGCGACGGATGGCCTTCCGTGATCCTTCTATCATTCGAACCTATATGAAGGAAATGGCGATTCTAATTGACCAGAACATCATTCGTCCGACGATATATGCCACTTATCCTTTTCAGCAAGTGAAAGAAGCGTATAAGGCTATGGGAAACCGCAGTAATATCGGCAAAATTGTGGTACATATCCCTGAAGAAGAACGTTTTAAGCCGGATTCTGTTAAGCCATGGGAGCAAAACGTTGTGGTAGAAGAGGCCACAATGAATCAAGAAACACTGCCCGTCCGGGATGAAATAGCGATTGTTGGAATCAGTGGTCGATTTGCACAAAGTCGCAATCCTGAGGAGTTATGGCAACATTTGCAAGCCGGGCATGATCTGATTGGAGAGGTAAAACGTTGGGATCTGGACGCTTATTACGCTGATCAGCAGTCCTATTGTCGACATGGCAGCTTTATAGAGGATTTTGATCGTTTCGATCCTCTGTTTTTTAATATATCCGGCGTGGAAGCCACCTATATGGACCCGCAGCAGCGCATTTTTTTGGAGGAGTCCTGGAAGGCGCTTGAAGATGCAGGTTATGCTGGCAAAAAGGCCGAGGGCCTTCAATGCGGCGTTTATGTAGGCTGCAGTGGTATGGATTACCAGAGCATTTTTGGACATGAGGCCCCCCCGCAAGCTTTCTGGGGGAACGCCAATTCTATTGTGCCTGCTCGTATAGCCTATTACCTGAATCTGCATGGTCCGGCCATTACAGTGGATACGGCCTGTTCCAGTTCATTGGTAGCCATTCATCTGGCATGTCAGGGATTATGGTCAGGAGAGACCAATATGGCCGTTGCCGGAGGCGTATTCATCCAGTCCACCCCTGGCTTTTACCTTGCCTCCAATCGAGCGGGAATGCTGTCTCCAACAGGACGGTGTCATACCTTTGATGAAGCGGCAGATGGTTTTGTACCGGGAGAAGGTGCAGGGGTTGTTATCCTGAAAAGGCTCAGCGAGGCGCTGGATGACGGTGATCAGATTTACGGAGTCATTCGAGGGAGCGGAATAAACCAGGATGGGTCCACCAATGGAATTACTGCTCCCAGTGCGAAATCTCAGGAACGGCTTGAGCAGAACGTATATGAGACTTTTAATATTAATCCTGAACATATCCAGCTTGTTGAGGCTCATGGGACAGGGACCAGGCTGGGAGACCCGATTGAGTTCAATGCATTGACGCAGGCGTTCAGAAAACATACGGACCAAAAACAGTTCTGTGCGATCGGCTCGGTAAAAAGCAATATCGGTCATACGGCCACGGCAGCCGGAGTAGCGGGTTTGTTTAAAATTATGCTGGGGATGCGTCATCAAAAAATAGCCCCCTCTATTCATTTTCATCAACCCAACAGCCAGATTGCCTTAAATGAGAGCCCGTTTTATATCCCTACAGCCACGATGGAATGGAAAGCCGGATCAAGTGGCAGAAGATGTGCTGCAATCAGTTCATTTGGTTTCAGTGGTACGAATGCCCATATGGTCATTGAGGAGGGACCACTGCGATCCAGACCGTCAGAGCCGATGCCGGGATATTTGATTGCACTTTCAGCTCGTACCGCCGAACAATTGCGTCAGCAGGTTGAACAACTCACCGCCTACGGAAGACAATTGCCGGAACTCGATTGCGGTAACCTGAGCTACACCCTGTTATTGGGACGCAAACATATGGATTTCCGCCTAGCTTGTGTGGCCCGAAGTCTGAATGAAGCGATAACGTTACTTCAACGCTGGTTGGGCAAGGGAAGTGCACCACAGGTTCGGGTTTCACAAGGAACACCGGACACTTCACGTGAGCACTCCTCATTGCAGCGATATGGGAATGAATGTTTGCGGAGCTGCCGGAAGACGACACATGCAAGCGAATATTTGGAGCAGCTGGGCACTGCGGCGGATCTGTATATCCAGGGATATGAACTGGATTATGATCTGTTGTTTGAGCGGGGTCACTATCGAACCATTTCACTCCCCACCTATCCATTTGCCAGAGAGCGGTATTGGGTGGAGCCCGAAGAAATGAATGACTCAGCATTAGCAGAAAAACCAACAACGGTTAAGCCATTAAATGAAAGCATATTACTGCACTCCATGCTGCACCATAACCGCTCGGATCTGCTGCGAGGCCAGTGGTACAGTAGCCAGTTTAATGGCAGAGAGCCCTTCCTAAGCGATCATGTGGTACAGGGGCACAAGCTGCTTCCCGCTGTCGTTCAACTGGAGATGGCCCAGGCAGCAGCAGCATACGCAGCGAACTGGCCTCCGCGCACACATAGCCTGTTACTGCGCCATGTCATGTGGAGCAGGCCGCTCATCGTTGGGGAGGAGCCTGTGGAGGTTCATCTTGCACTTGAAGCCGAGGCCGATGGGAGCCTGTCCTATGAAATATCGGCAGCGTCATCCACCGAGTCTGCCATCGAGTCTGGGGAAGCGGTGTATAGTCAAGGGCGTGTGAGCATCGGACGCCCCCTGGCAGAAGCCGTGCAAAGTCTGGATTTGCAGGCCGTACGCAGCCGTTGCACCCAAGGACAGGCCAGCGGGGAAGTCTGTTATGAAACGTTCCGGAAGCTGGGCTTGGAGTACGGTCCGTCCCATCAGGCGATTGTCGAACTACACTGGGGGGCGGACGAGGCCTTGGCGCAGCTTCGTCTGCCACACGCCCTCTTCGAGGGGCAAGCGGACACCGTGCTGCATCCGGGTATGGTGGATGGAGCCTTGCAAGCGACCATCGCCCTATTGGCAGGAGATGAGATCGCGGCAGCGTTGAGATCCACACCTCTGAAGGGTGAAGTAAACTTGGAGGGCGCTGCCCTTGGGAGCACAGGAGAACGGTATGGAAACCAGCCGGCTTCCGCTCCGTTACCTTTTGCGCTGGAGGAGGCGGAAGTGATGGCTCCTTGCCAAGCGCAAATGTGGGTGGTAGTGCGTGTTCGCCCCGATCCTGCGGCATCTTCCGCCGCGGAGGTGAGGGTCCGTAAACTGGATCTGGAACTGTGTGATTCAGAGGGACAGGTTTGCATTCGGCTGCGGGGCATTACCTCGCGTGTACCGGAAAGCCGGGAAGGCGTACTGTTGGTGCAGCCCGAGTGGCAGGAACTGCCGCAACGCGCTCTAACGCCTGGGGTTCCGGCAGTCGAGCCGGCGGTGCTGCTGTGTGATTGGGCCCCGCAAGGTTTCGCGAATGCAGATGCGGATTTGCCCTGGGAGCAGATGGTGTTAACGGGGGCGTTGGAGGCGCGGTACGGACAAGCTGTTCAGGCCGTCCTGCATCACATTCAGCAGCAACTTTCAAAACAGCGAAGCGGCGGAATGGCCTTGCAAATTGTCATAGCTGGAGATGAAGAAGGAAGACGGTTCGCTGGCCTGAGTGGGCTGCTGCGGACGGTGCGGTTGGAGCATCCGGGCTGTCTGGCACAGCTGGTCGAAGTCCAGCCAGAGACAGCCGCCGCAGTGTTGGCTGAACAACTGCACCAGTGTGCGCTCCATGCGAAGGAAACTCACCTGCGTTGGGAAGCAGACGGGCTGAAGCGAGCAGGCTGGAAGGACGTGGACATGGATGAACATTTGATTCGAAATGTACATGCGGAAGCCGAGATGGAGCCGAAGACAAAGACGGGATTCCCGCTGTTGTCCCCCTGGAGGGACGAAGGCGTCTACGTCATTACAGGTGGAGCTGGTGGACTGGGACGGATTTGGGCCCAGGAAATTGCTGCTCAAACAGAAGGCAGTACACTCATTTTGACCGGCCGATCTCCGGCGATGCCAGAGACGGTACAACGAGAGATGGCGCAGCTTCCGGCCCGGGTGCTTTATGAAATGGTGGACGTCACCAACAGAGAGGCGGTCGATGCACTGTTTCGGCGTCTTCGTCAGCAATACGGTCGGGTGAACGGGGTGCTGCATTGTGCCGGAGAGATCCGGGACAGTCTGATTCGGTACAAAACGGAAGCCGACTGGCAGGCGGTGCTGGCCCCGAAAGTAAATGGCACACGGAACCTGGAAGAAGTGATCGGGACAGAGGCGCTGGATGTACTGCTGCTGTTTTCCTCCGGTGCAGCGGTGACGGGGAATGCAGGGCAGGGCGACTATGCCGCCGCGAATGGGTATATGGATGCGTATGCGGTGAGCCGAAATGCACGGATGAAGCGCGGGGAGTGTCAGGGTCGAACCTTGTCCATCAACTGGCCGCTGTGGGAAGAAGGCGGGATGCAGCTGGAGGAAGAGGGGAAGGCACGTCTGTGGAAACAGCATGGGCTGAGACCGATGGGAACCGCTTCGGGTGTGAAGGCGCTGTATCAGGCCTGGGCGAGTGGAAGCAGTCAGGTGGCGGTTGCGGAAGGCAATCTGTTGGTGCTGCGCAGAAGCCTGCTGGAACCGGGAGATTCGTGGTCGGGCCAACCGATCGAGCCGGTAAAGGCAGACAAACTTGAACCGGTGTCGGAATGGCTACCCACCCACACGGAAACGCCACAAGTTGCGTCTCAGACGTCTCAGGCGGGAAGCGCAGCTGAGCTGGAAGCAGTGCTTACGTTGGAAGTTGCCGCCTTACTAAACGTGGCGGAGCAGGAGATTGATCCGGATATAGACTGGAGTGAATATGGTTTGGACCCGGTACAATGGAGCGAGCTTTCCCGCAGACTGCTGACCCGGCATGGATGGGACATTTCCGCAGAGACACTGTTGGAACACTTAAACATGAGTCAAACGATCCGGCATGTTACCGGTCAGATCCACCCACTGGGGAAGGAGCGAATGGACCTGGATATGAATGAAGAGAAACATGACCTTGCGCAGAAGAATGATGCTGATTTGCGAGTAAAAACAGTTCTATTTCTGCAAGAGCGTTTAGCCCGTGTCATCGGACTTCCAACATCAAGGATTGATGCAGATACAGCCATGGATCGATATGGTATAGATTCGCTGCTTATTATGCAGATGACTACCCATTTGGAAGAACAGTTTGGTCTCTTGCCCAAAACGCTTTTTTTCGAGTATCAGACCCTTCGGGCTCTGAGCGAATATTTTCTTGAGCACCATCATGAACAACTGCGACTCATTGTAGGGGGAGAACGTTCTAAGGAGTCCGTTAGTATATCTCCAACCTCGGTTGCTGTACAAAAGCCAAAAATAGAGGACGTTAACTCCAAGGGCATTTTACGCCAAAAGAGGACGTTAAAGAATCAACAAGCTACTAATCCAGAGTCGAAGAATGCAGCCCCAATGAATTCTTTGAATTCGATAAATCCAACTGAATCATCCATTCAGGTGCAAGAGAAGGAGGAGAAGCAGGACATCGCCATTATTGGTGTGGCGGGAAGGTATCCGGGAGCGCGGAATATCCATGAGTTTTGGGAGAATCTACGCAGTGGAACAGACAGTATCACCGAAATCCCGCCAGAACGCTGGGATCAGGAGCAGGTGTATGATCCGGCGCCGGGCACGCCGGGCAAGACCTATGGACGCTGGGGTGGATTTCTGGACGGTGTGGACGAATTCGACCCGTTGTTCTTCCAGATCTCTCCCCGGGAAGCCGAGATGATGGACCCGCAGGAACGATTGTTCATGCAGTGTGTGTACGAGACGCTGGAGGATGCGGGGTATACGCGGGAGCGTTTGGCGGCGGACATCGTGGGGGTGTACGTGGGTGTGATGTACGAGGAATATCAGCTGTACGGGGCCGAGTCCTCAATTGCGCTCTCGGGTAATCCGGCGTCCATCGCCAACCGGGTGTCGTATTTCTGTAATTTCCGCGGACCAAGTTTGGCGGTGGATACGATGTGTTCGTCTTCGCTGACCTCCATTCATCTGGCGTGCCAAAGTCTGAGACAGAACGAATGTCAGGTAGCGGTGGCGGGCGGGGTGAATGTGTCGGTCCACCCGAACAAATATATCATGTTGTCCCAGGGACGATTCCTGTCCAGCAAAGGCCGTTGTGAGAGCTTTGGTGAAGGGGGCGACGGGTATGTGCCGGGTGAAGGCGTTGGCGCGGTCCTGTTAAAGCCGCTCGCACGAGCCGTTGCAGACGGGGACCGGATTTACGGCGTGATCAAAGGGTCGGCCTTGAATCACGGTGGAAAAACGAACGGATATACCGTGCCGAATCCCAACGCTCAAGCGGACGTCATCGGCCGGGCCTTGCGTGAGGCGGGAGTTGACCCGCGGACGATCAGTTATGTGGAAGCCCATGGCACGGGTACGTCGCTTGGTGACCCCATCGAGATTGCGGGGTTGAGTAAAGCTTTTCAGCAAGAGCCATCGGAAGAAACCTACTGTGCCATTGGCTCAGCGAAATCCAATATCGGACATGCGGAGAGCGCAGCAGGCATCGCGGGAGTCACCAAGGTGCTGTTGCAATTGCAGCATGGGGAGCTGGCGCCGTCCCTGCATGTGCAGCAGACGAACCCGCATATTGACTTTAGTCAAACCCCGTTCAGGGTCCAGCGGGAGTTAGACGTTTGGGCACGGCCAAGGGTGGACGGTCAGAACGTACCGCGACGGGCGGGAATTTCCTCGTTTGGTGCAGGTGGAGCGAATGCTCATCTCATTTTGGAGGAATACCGGGAACCCGAACTGGGGCAAGAACAGGCGAACGAGCAACACGAGAAAAGCGAGAAAAATGAAGTTCCCGGGATGGTTGTGCTGTCGGCGAGAAACGAGGAACGACTGGTCGTTCAGGCGCGTCAGCTGCGGGATACACTTCGCATTGGGCAGAGCAGCTGGAGTGTAAGGGAGATCGCCTATACGCTGCAAACCGGACGTGAAGCAATGGAGGCTCGGTTGGGCGTACTGGCGCAAACGGTGGACGAGCTTCTCGCCAAGCTGGACAGCTATGTGGAACAGGCGGGTCAGGCGGAACCGGTAGGCAAAGGAAGCCAGTATTATCAGGGTCATGTGAAGCAAGGGCAGGACAATCCGGGCTGGTTAACAGACGAGGAAGACATGAAGGAGAATGTGAAACGCTGGCTGTCCCAGGGTCGTTATGAGCATGTACTGGACGCCTGGACACGAGGGGCAGTGATTCAGTGGATGGAGCTATACGGGGACAACAGACAGCAGCACCCGCGTCGAATCAGTTTGCCGTCCTATCCCTTTGCAAGAAATCGTTATTGGGCTCCAATGAAATTAGAGGTAGCATCGTCCAACTCCAACGTAATTGGAAGTAATGGGCCAGCCATGCTTCATCCACTTGTGCACAGTAATACTTCGGATCTTCATGAGCAGCGATACAGTTCACTCTTCACGATGGATTCACCTATGCTTATGGAGATCCATGAAGAACAAACAGCAAAATTATTGCCTGACTTACTTCATCTGGAGATCGCCTATGCAGCTATGGAATTGGCGATACCTGATCATCATGATCCAGAAGAATCTGAATTATCGATCCAGTTGCAGGATGTGATATGGGACAGCTCTATTTACGTGTCTGATCAGACACTTCCGTTACACGTCTCATTGCAATCCGAACCACATTTAACCGTGGGATACGTCATATATGGTGAACATGCAGGGGGACTCCAACCCATATACAGTAGCGGAATGGCCAGAAAGGTGGCTTCTGAGTTTACAGCATCAGATGCTCTGGAGATTGGTTCTATCGATGAGCTCGACACGGTTGAGCTGGATTCGTCGATCACTGCTTTTGCGAACCATGCTTCAAAGCCACTCTTGTCCTCATCTCCTTATGCGGTAGAACGTATATATGCGGGGGAAGGTCATATCCTGATCAAGTTTGAACATGCAACGGATGTGTTATCTGTACCATCAGTGTACAAACTGCCAGTAGATGCCATTCAGCTTGCCGTTTATGGGGGGCTGGGCTGGACGGAAATCGAAAATGAAGCAAATCAGCAGTTGGATATGTCTGCTTCACGTCCTGTTTACATTCAATCCCTTCAAAGACTTGATGCAATAGGAGCATCAAACATTTCTTGGGCGAGAGTAGACAGAAGAGAACGGATGAACGGGGCACCAGGGCTTGAAGTGTTGGACATTCGTTTGTATTCATCAGAAGGACGCATAGTGTTAAAGATTCAGGGATTAGAAGCAGGATTTACAGCCATATCGCCAGAGGCAGAAAGCGAAGGAATGGTGGTCCATTCGGATACTGCAAGTACAAGTACAAGTACAAGTACAAGTACAGGTGCATTTGCACTTGATTCTTCATTTAGTAAATCCGAGAAAGAAACCGTGATCCTCTCAAAAGAAGCTTCATCTGCTCTCATGGTTTCTCGCCGGAGACCGGAGCTTTTGGGCCTAACAACGTCGGAGTGTGTAAGATGGGAGTTAAGGGAACTGGCGGGGCAAACGTTGAAAATTCCAAGAGAACTGATTGATGGCAATGAAAATCTTGCGGAATATGGATTTGATTCCATTAGCCTGACTGAATACGCAACGGTTCTTAATCAGCATTTTGGAGTGGATCTGGCACCATCCATATTTTTCGATCACACCACACTCTATGAATTGGCTCATTATCTGGAGCGAGAATTCGAGCAGGCCATCACGGATCAATATGCAGATCACGAAATCCAAACGGAAGAAAAACATACAGAGCAAGCTGCACCGATTAAAAGCAAAGCGGCACAGCATCGTGCCAAAGCCCGAAAGTCTAAGGCCCAAAGACAAGCATCTGGCAAGTACTGGCGTTTGGGAGATACACGTCGAATGCAAACGGCCGATGAACCTGTTGCCATTATTGGCATCAGCGGACGATTTCCCGAAGCGCGCAATGTAGATGAGATGTGGTCGATTCTCGTAAATGGGCAAACGGCTGTTAAGAGCGTTCCCTCGGATCGATTCACCAGCAGTAAAAAGGATGCCTGGAAATGTGGTCTTGTGCCAGGGGTACGGGAATTTGACCCCCGCTTCTTTGAAATTTCTCCGCGTGAAGCCGAGAGCATGGACCCGCGTCAGCGATTGCTATTGCAGGAATCCTGGAGAGCGCTTGAAGATGCCGCTTATGGCAAAAGACAGCTTTCCTCCGGCCGGGTCGGTATGTTTGTCGGGGTGGAGAACAATGAGTATTTGCAATTTGTTGGCCTGGACGGCCCGCTTACATCCAATCACAATGCCATTCTGGCCGCTAGATTAGCCTATTTACTGGACCTGAATGGTCCCAATATGGCGATTAATACGGCTTGTTCTTCGGGGCTGGCGGCTGTTCATCAAGCCTGTGCCAGCCTGCGAGCCGGAGAGTGCGATACGGCTCTTGCGGCAGGGGTGAGTCTGCTGCTTACCGAGCAGGGATTCGAAGCGATGTCCCAGGCGGGCATGCTGTCCGAGGATGGACGCTGTTATGCGTTTGACCAGCGTGCCAATGGCATGGTTCCGGGAGAAGCGATAGCGGTTGTTGTATTAAAGACCTTATCGCAGGCTGAGGCGGATGGAGACTCGATCTACGGGGTCATTCGGGGCAGTGGCATGAACTATGATGGCAAAACGAATGGAATCACCGCGCCGAGTGGGGTGGCACAGACAGCACTGATGAATGAGGTATATACCCGGTACGGCATTCGAGCGGAGAACATGCAGTACATTGTGACTCACGGGACGGGAACACGTCTCGGAGACCCAGTCGAAATCAATGCTTTGCAGGAGGCCTACAAAACGCGAAATATGGAGCCAGGCTCCTGTGCACTGACGTCGGTAAAAACGAATTTGGGTCATACCCTCGCCGCTTCGGGAGTGGTGAGCCTGATTAGCCTGGTACAGGCGATGCGTCATGAGACGATCCCGGCAAGTCTGCACTGTGAAGAGGAAAGTGAATATATCCGGTGGTCGGAGGGGCCGTTTTATGTGAATAAAAGCAATCGGTCTTGGCCACGAACAGAGCAGGCGAGGTTGGGTGCGGTAAGTGCCTTTGGCATGAGTGGAACCAACGTGCATGTCGTAGTGGAAAGTTATGAAGGCAACAGGCAAAAACAAATGGCTGGAAATGCAGCGCCTTATTATTTGCTGGCACTGTCGGCCAAAACGGAAGCAGCACTACAACGCAAGGTGGAAGACATGATCGCTGTACTGGAACGGGAAGAGATGCCGGATCTGGCGACAATCAGCTATACGCTGCTGGAGGGACGACAGCATTTCCGTCACCGCTGCGCGGTGGTTGTACAGTCCAGGGCGGATGCTGTGCATGTCTGGAAACAGTTCGGTACGAAAGAAAATAACGGGAAGATGTTCCGCGGGACAGTGGGCCGGGAGTTCATTGAACAGCGCATTGTCCGGGAACATGGTCATGAGCTATTACATCAACTTCAGCATGAAACTCAAGTACCCTCAACCGGGGCATACCGTGACATTCTTCATGTCCTGGCTGATTTATACTGCCAGGGTTACGCGCTGGATTGGGTGAACATGTACGGCGAGGCTGCTCCTGGACGTATTCATCTGCCATCCTATCCGTTTGCTCAGGAAGAATATTGGGTGACCCCGTCATCCGCTGCAACAGTCCAGATGAACGAGCAGCATCATACAGCAAAGCTTCATCCGCTTATACACCGGAATACGTCAACGCTGCGCGAACAGCGGTATAGCTCTATTTTTACACTGGAAGATCCGTTACTGCATGAGCCTATGGAATCGGGTTACAAATGTCTTCCTGATGCAGCCCATGTGGAGATGGTGCGGGCAGCGGTGTCATGTGCGTTAAAAGGAGCGGACGGGATGAATCAGGCTCCGGTTCACATGAAGCTGTTCGACCATCAGTGGGTTAATCCAATGGTGGTGACAGAGGAAGCTCTGGAGGTTCATTTGGTCATCATTCCACAATCAGATCAATCCTTAATCTATGAGATATTCAGTGAAAGAGATGAGGGTGATGAAGAGTTATGGGGCAGGGGTCGCATCGAGTATGAACTTCTGGAATTCGTGAGGCCCCCAATGGATGTGCAGTCCATTACCGAAAGATGTACGCAAGTGGAGCTTAGGAACCTATCGTCAGAAGGTATATGCTCATCCATTGTTTGTTGTTATACCGGAGAGAATGAAGTGTTAATAAAGCTCTCGCCTAATCGCAATGATCAGGATCGGGCTTTGCTGATTACACCGAAGTCGCTGACTGAAGCCGTATCACTGGCGGCAAACATCTTTCAGACAAGAACGGGAGCGGCAGCAGATTATCGTAACAAAACGATACCAGTAAGTGAGGTAGGCGACTCGCTTGTACATGAGATAGGAGAATCGCTTACACATGAGGTACAGAGTCAAAGACATACCTGGCTTTCCATGGAGTCTATGGAATTTTCCGCAGATCACTTGCAGCATCCGCTGTGGATGTGGATCAGGGAGTTGGATTCCGGGCTGGATGTTACTTTCTATGATGCGAAAGAACAGGTAGTTGCACACATGGCGGGTTTACAGGTCCAAAAGAATCTGATGACAAAAGATGTACCGGAGGACATGGAAAGAAAGGAGATCGGACGCGAGGTTGCAGATGATAACCTTCTGATGGCTTTTGAGGAAATATGGGAAGAATCGGAGCCAGAACTTCATCATGAAGAGAACCCACAGACTATGTTATGTGTACTTTCCCGTCAGGAGAATCAGGAGAGGTTCGTTTCACGGATGAAACATCACAACCCTGAGATCCAGCTGGTCTTCATCGATCCGGGACTGTGGGAAAACGAGACGGATACCGTTCATCTAGCGAAGTACAGAGAAGCGCTTCAGGAGATCAGCCAGCAATATGGGAACGTGGATACTGTACTATATTTGTCGGCACTGGAGGAACCGCTACTGCTGCAGGACACGAAGCCGATATTACTTTTGCTTCAGGCATTGGCAGCAGAGAAGATCAAGCCTGGCCGAATTCTGCTCGCCGGGGAATACAGAACAGGGATCGAGCGGTGTTACCTGGATGCATGGATTGGTTTTGAGCGTTCACTTGGGCTCGTTATGCCCCATACGAAATTACAGGTAATCAGCAGTGATGTGCAATCCATAAACGAAGTGAACTGGCAATGGTGGAGTGAACGGTTATGGCAAGAATTAAGGTCGAACCAGCGATGCAGCGTACGTTATGAGCATCAGCAGCGCAAAGTAAGCCGTATCAGATCAATCCCACCTGTCGAGCATTACAAACAGGGAACAGAATACGTGTTGCCAGGAAAGACATATTTGATTACAGGCGGATTGGGAGGAATTGGCCTCGCTTTTGCCAGAGCATGGGCTCCGTTGGGAGTAAATCTGGTGTTGATGGCCCGATCTTCCCTGGATTCTGTGAAACAGCAAAGAATTGATGAGTTGACCGAGGCGGGCAGTCAGGTCATGTATGTTCAGACTGATGTTGCTGTATTAGAACAAGTCGAAGAAGCGGTGCGAACAGTTAAACGAAGATTTGGCGAAATTCACGGACTGATCCACGCTGCCGGGATTGAAAGTCGGGTAAGTGTGCTGGATAAATCAGCAGCAGATTTTGAGCGTGTGCTTGCTCCCAAAATCCGGGGAACAATGGCATTGGACAAGGCGCTTGGTAACGAACCGCTGGAGTTCCGCAGTTATTTCTCTTCCTCATCGGCTATTTTGGGAGACTTCGGTTCCTGTGATTATGCTGTGGCGAATCGATTCCAGATGGCCTATGCCCAAGAACAGCATCGCACGGGTCCTATTCACACGGTATCCATCAACTGGCCGCTTTGGAGAGAGGGCGGAATGGGCACAGCAGAAAAGAATGCTTCGGCCATGTATCTCAAAACCAGCGGTCAACGTTTTCTGGAAAAAGACGAAGGGCTAGCATTATTTCCAAAAATTCTAAATGAACCTTACGCTCACCAACTCGTTATGGCGGGGAAACCGGAACGCATATATCGTTTTCTGGGTGTTGAATTCACACCTGATGGAGCTGACAGCATGCCTCAGCCTTCACATGGAGTTAGGAATCCGGTTTTTACGAATCCTTCGGTGAAGCGGCGTGTACGTATGGAGTTACGTGGCAAAACGGTGGCTGAATGCGCGCAATGGGAGCTTGGAGAAATAGCAAGCGAGCTGTTAAAGATACCTCATGAAGAATTGGACCCTCAAGCCAATCTTGCGGAGTTTGGATTTGATTCCATCAGCTTGACGGAGTATGCAGCACGGTTAAGCCATCATTACGGAGCGGAAGTGACACCATCCATTTTCTTTGGACATTCTACACTGAAGGGATTGGCTGAATATCTGGAAAACGAGCATCGGGATGTTTTAATTGGCATGTACGAAGAAAGGGAAGTCGTGACCGACATGAAATCCGATGTCGCGGACCGAGGTTACCGATCTGAACGTTCCGGAAGATGGGCTGGCGGCAAATCCTTCCCTGCATCCGATCTTCGCCCAACTGCACGTAATCTGGACAAAATGGATCAATTCACGGAACCTGTTGCCATTATTGGTATGAGCGGACGGTTCCCCGAAGCACGTGATGTGGACGAGATGTGGTCGATGATCAGTCAGGGTAAGGAAGCGATAAAAAGGGCACCGGAGGACCGGTTTTCCACCCGCAATGGGCGTGGACCTTGGAAATGCGGTCTTGTGCCAGGGGTACGGGAGTTTGACCCCCGCTTCTTCGAAATTTCTCCGCGTGAAGCCGAGAGCATGGACCCGCGTCAGCGATTGCTATTGCAGGAATCCTGGAGAGCGCTTGAAGATGCCGCTTATGGCAAAAGACAGCTTTCCTCCGGCCGGGTCGGTATGTTTGTCGGGGTGGAGAACAATGAGTATTTACAAGTTGTTGGTCTGGACGGGCCGCTTACATCCAACCACAATGCCATTCTGGCCGCTAGATTAGCCTATCTACTGGACCTGAATGGTCCCAATATGGCGATTAATACGGCTTGTTCTTCGGGGCTGGCGGCTGTTCATCAAGCCTGTACCAGCCTGCGAACTGGAGAGTGTGACACAGCTCTTGCGGCAGGGGTGAGCCTGCTGCTTACCGAGCAGGGACTCGAAGCGATGTCCCAGGCGGGCATGCTGTCTGAGGATGGGCGCTGTTATGCGTTTGACCAACGTGCCAATGGCATGGTCCCGGGAGAAGCGATAGCGGTTGTTGTATTAAAGACCTTATCCCAGGCTGAGGCGGATGGAGACTCGATCTACGGGGTCATTCGGGGCAGTGGCATGAACTATGATGGCAAAACGAATGGAATCACCGCACCAAGTGGGGTGGCACAAACGGCACTGATGAATGAGGTATATACCCGGTACGGCATTCGAGCGGAGAACATGCAGTACATTGTGACTCACGGGACGGGAACACGTCTCGGAGACCCTGTCGAAATCAATGCTTTGCAGGAGGCCTACAAAACGCGAAATATGGAGCCAGGCTCCTGTGCGCTGACGTCGGTAAAAACGAATTTGGGTCATACCCTCGCTGCTTCGGGAGTGGTGAGCCTGATTAGCCTGGTACAGGCGATGCGTCATGAGACGATCCCGGCAAGTCTGCACTGTGAAGAGAAAAGTGAATATATCCGGTGGTCGGAGGGGCCGTTTTATGTGAATAAAAGCAATCGGTCTTGGCCACGAACAGAGCAGGCGAGGTTGGGTGCGGTAAGTGCCTTTGGCATGAGTGGAACCAACGTGCATGTCGTGGTGGAAAGTTATGAAGGCAGCAGGCAAAAACAAACCTCTGGTTATGCGGCATCTTATTATTTGCTGGCGTTGTCAGCCAAAACTGAAGAGGCACTACAGCGCAAGGTAGAAGATATGATCACCGCACTGGATCGGGAAGAAGAGCCGGATCTGACGGCAATCAGCTACACGCTGCTGGAGGGACGACAGCATTTCCGACACCGTTGTGCGGTGGTTGTGCAGTCCAGGGAAGATGCCCTATACATGTTGAAACAACGGGGGCAATCCAAGTCAGGGGTTTTGTTTGAGGGCGTGGTGCCAAGAAGGTTTACTGGACAAAAGCTGTTACAGGAGCATGGGGACGAATGGATTATCAAAAGCACCGAAAGAAGTCTGTCCGCGGAGAAACAGAGGGATATACTCCATGTGCTGGCTGATCTGTATGCCCAGGGCTATGATCTGAACTGGGGCCAGATGTATGGCGATGTACCACCATTACGCATCAGCCTGCCAACGTATCCTTTTGCCCGAGAGGAATATTGGATGGCGTCAAAGGAAAGGGAGCAAAGGGAAGAGCCGCCATCGCGGGAGCGCTCTTGGACTTCTCTTCACCCCCTGGTGCAACAAAATACGTCTGATTTCACTGAGCAAAGGTTCAGCTCGGTCTTCAATGGAAGAGAATTTTTCCTTAAGGATCATATTATTCATGGAGTCTCCGTACTTCCCGGGGTGGCCCAATTGGAGATGGCCCGGGCTGCATTGCAGCTTACCGTTGCCGGAACAAGACCTGTTTTTCTGCAAAATGTGGTGTGGATCAGTCCCGTTGTCATGGACGGAGATGCAGCAATTCATAACAGCATTCAGGTCGGAATCGGATTACATCCTGTCACAGAGAATCCCGAGCTTATAAGTTATGAGATATACCGACAAGGCCAGCAGGCTGAGGGGAAACGTCATGTATACAGTCAAGGACAGTTGGGATGGAATGAAAAGACTGAAATGGCTCCAATTCATGATCTGAACGAACTCATGACTGCATGCAGCCGATCGACTTGGACGGGTGAAGATTGTTACAAGGCATTTAGGCAAGCTGGTATCCAGTACGGACCTGCATTTGAGGGAATACAGCAATTGTTCATCGGTGAAAGGGAAGTTTTGGCCCAACTGAAGCTACCTGAGCATTTGTTGCCGGAAATGAACTCACATGTCCTTCATCCCTGTATATTGGACTCCGCGTTGCAGGCCTCTATTGGCATGATGCTGGAGCAACCTGATGTGGATGGGAAAAAGGCGGGACATGGTTCAGGTGAACCACAGCCTTCGGTTCCTTTTGCGTTGAAGAAAGTCCAGATCTACAAAGCTTGTGCTCAGGACATGTGGGCATGGGTGCGCTACAGCTCCGATTCCAGTTCGGATGGGAAAGGAATGACGCTTGATATGGATTTGTTTGATCAAAAAGGAGATGTCTGTGTTCGTTTAATTGGCTTTTCCTCCAGACAGCTTCCCGATCCAAAATCCACAGCGCCAGGTGCTGACACACCCGCTCAGTCTGAAATGCTGCTGTTAAAGCCGTACTGGCGGGAGATGGAGGTGGAGGTGGAAGGAGCAGGTCGGAGCCGGAAGACTCCAGACGCTGAGCATATCGTTATTTTATGTGGTGCATTCGCTTGCAGGTTGAGTGAGATGGAGCTTGAATTTCCGTCAGCATCGTTTATACCGATTGGGTTGGATCAGGGAATGGCCACTGCCGAAAAGTGGTTTGAGGATGGTGCCTTGCAGGTGTTTGGTACACTTCAAACGATACTGTCCAGTGAATCGAATAAACCGCGGATTATACAGGCCGTTGTGCCTAATGATGGAGAGCAGCGTTTGTATGCTGCGCTGTCAGGTATGTTGCAAACTATTAAACTCGAGTATCCGGCTGTTGCAGGACAGTTGATCGAAATGGACGAACAGTTGGACAACGCAGATATTTTACAGCAATTGAAGTTGGACGTTTGCGAGCCTAAAGATAGCTGGATTCGTTATACGGGTCGTCGACGGGAATGGGCAGACTGGCAAGAGATTGATCCGTCCACTGTTCTTGAACAACGGTTTTGGCGTGATCATGGTGTTTACCTCATTACAGGCGGTATGGGAGGGATTGGCCTTGTATTTGCGCAAGAGATCGCTACTCAGGCCAAGCATCCAACGCTTGTTCTCGTGGGCAGATCACCGATGGATGGTCTCATGGAACAATCCCTTGAAGTATTGCGAGAGCAGGGGGCACGGGTGGACTATTTGCAGGTTGATGTAGCGGATGGTGAAGCCGTGGAGAACCTTGTTGATAGCATCAAACAAGTCTATGGCGCTATCCACGGCGTTATTCATGGAGCAGGATTAATCAGAGACAGCTTGTTTCTTGCCAAGACAGAGGAAGAATGGCGTGAGGTTATGAAACCCAAAGTGGCGGGCACTATACACCTGGATCGTTCTACACAGCAGGAAGCCTTGGATTTCTTCATCCTGTTCTCCTCTGGAACTGCCGTGCTCGGCAATATGGGGCAGAGTGATTACGCTACAGCCAATGCATTCATGGACCTATACGCAACATACCGGGAAACGATGGTGAGTCAGGGCAAACGAAGCGGCAGGACACTGTCCGTAAACTGGCCATTATGGGAAAATGGCGGCATGAAGGTGGACGCATCTGTCAAACAAATGATGTGGCGGCAAATGGGAATGAGACCCCTGCATTCGAGTCAGGGAATAAAGGCATTAACCCTTGCACTATCATCCGGTTCTTCCAGAGTGATGGTCATGGCAGGGAACCCTGAACGAATTCGGGACAAGATCAGAACTGTAAAATCACAAACACTAGATATTTCCTCTCCAATGTATACAGCTTCTCCCAAAGGGGAAAAGCACAGGGACGACCTCTATTCGGAACTGGTGGATCGTGTTCTGGACGGGGAACTAACGGAAGCGCAATTTGTTGAAGCGTTCATGAAGGAATAGGAGTGATCGGATGAAAGACGACTTGTATCAAATATACAATGATATCAGAACACGTAAACTAAATCCGCAAGATGCTGCCAATCAACTAACCTCTTTAATGGCGCAAAATCAACACAGCCAGACTTCCGGCGAGTCTCAGGAATCCGGGAATACGCTTCAGGCTAATACCGAGTTACATGAAAAGACACGCCGAATGTTGACTAAGGCTGTAGCTGATCAATTGAAGGTACGACCGGAGGAAATTGAAGCCGATGTGGAGCTCAGTGAGTATGGATTTGATTCCATTATGTTAACCGAACTGAGCAACTCCCTGAACAAGAACTACAGACTGAATCTGACGCCGGCCGTTTTTTTTGAACATTCAACTTTAGCGCAATTTACAGACTATGCTTTGGAAACCTATGTTGATCAATTTGCAGAACTGTGGACATCTCCTGCCGAGGCAAGAGATGTCCAGAAAACACATATTTCATCTGAATCCACAATGAAGAACAGATTTAAGTCATCCGAGAATTTCGAAATGGCTCACCATGATGAGAACGCTGAGACTTCTGAGAATGCTGGAACTTCCGTAAATGATGAGAGCTTTCATAAAGCTCAGGAAAACGCCAAGCATGGAAACTCCCGTCTGATGAGAGATACCAGCCCGCGATCTCAGGAAAGCCAATCTCGAACCCTTCAGCGAGCAGATAAGGCGATAACAACGTTTGAACCTGTTGCGATCGTAGGCATGACAGGAAGGTTTCCGATGGCAAAGGATACGGATGCGCTGTGGGAAAATTTAATCGAAGGAAGAGACTGTATCACCGAGATTCCATTGTCACGCTGGGATTGGAAGTCCATTTATGGAGATCCCCTAAAGGAATCGAATAAAACCAACATTAAATGGGGCGGATTTATAGATGGGGTGGATGAATTCGATCCTTCATTTTTTGGCATCTCCCCGCGGGAAGCGGAACTTATGGACCCACAGCAGCGTCTGCTAATGCTCTATGTATGGAAGACCATTGAGGATGCGGGCTATGCTGCTCAAAGCTTGTCTGGAAGTAACCTGGGTATATTCGTAGGCACCTCCGGAACGGGATACAGCAGTCTGATTTCCCGTTCCGGAATGGCTATTGAGGGGTATAGCTCAACCGGAATTGTTCCATCCGTAGGACCTAATCGAATGAGCTATTTTCTGAATGTACATGGTCCAAGTGAACCGATAGAGACGGCTTGTTCAAGCTCGCTAGTTGCCATCCACCGTGCAGTAACAGCGATGAGAAATGGGGATTGTGATGCAGCCATCGTTGGCGGTATTAATACCATCCTGACCCCGGAAGGACATATCAGCTTTAACCGTGCTGGGATGCTGAGTGAAGACGGACGTTGCAAAACCTTTTCCGAACAGGCTGATGGGTATGTTCGCGGTGAAGGTGTCGGCATGCTGATGCTAAAGCGGGTGAAAGATGCAGAACAAGCGGGAGATCACATCTATGGACTGATTCGGGGTACAAGCCAGAACCATGGTGGACGGGCTAACTCCTTAACGGCACCCAATCCAAAAGCACAGGCTGACCTATTGATCCAGGCCTATCGCAAAGCCGATATTGATCCAAGAACCGTCGGTTATATCGAAATCCATGGAACGGGGACACCTCTGGGTGACCCCATTGAAGTGAACGGGCTGAAGGCCGCTTTTAAAGAGCTGGCTCGTCAATCAGGAGATGAACCGCTTGGAACACCGCATTGCGGTTTGGGTTCTGTAAAGTCTCATATTGGACACCTTGAGATGGCTGCTGGTGTGGCGGGTGTCATGAAGGTATTGCTTCAGATGAAGCATCGTAAGCTCGTGCCAGGCTTGCATCTGGATCATATTAACCCCTATGTCCAATTGGACAACAGCCCGTTTTATATTGTGCGGGAAACAAGAGAGTGGGCTGTCCCGAGAGATAGCTATGGCAGGGAAATGCCTAGACGTGCGGGCGTGAGCTCCTTTGGTTTTGGCGGCGTGAACGCACATATCATTTTGGAAGAGTATATTCCGAATCGGGAGAATCATGAAAAAAATACAACAGCAATCCCCGGACAGCACCCTGCGATCGTAGTGTTGTCGGCCAGAAACGAAGCACGATTGCGTGAACAAGTGAATCAATTGCTTCTGGCCTTGCGTGAAGGAAAGTATGCAGAGAACGATTTGGCTAATATGGCCTATACGTTACAGATCGGACGCGAGCCTATGGAGGAGCGATTGGCACTGATTGTGGGAACTATGGCTGAATTGGAGACTGGCCTGACACATTACATGCATGAAGGAACAGTCACAGGTCATGACGGGATTGAAATCTACAGAGGGCAAGCCAAACGCAAGGATACACTCCTGTCACTAACAGAAGATGAGGAAATGCAGGATCTGGTCCATAAGTGGTACCTGCGTGGCAAGCTGGGCAAAGTCGCAGAGATCTGGACAAAAGGGTTCATTGTCCAATGGTCAGCCCTGTATGATGGGAAGAAACCAGCCAGAATCAGTCTGCCAACGTATCCGTTTGCCCAAGAGAAGTATTGGGTTCCTATCCCGGATTCCCGAATGCCGCGGCCATTCGAAGATGAATATTCGAACTGGGCAGGGGTTCTGCATCCCCTTGTACACAGTAACATTTCCAATTTATACTCACAGCGCTATGGCTCTATTTTTACTGGAACCGAGTCATTTTTGCAAACTTCTGCTACATCGGACAAACGGACTTTTCCCGATGTAGCCTGTATGGAAATGGCTCGTGTGGCGGCGCAGCATGCCATGGAGTCATCAGACGGGGATGGGCAATCGGTGATGGAGCTCAGATTATCCGATGTGAGGTGGGTGCAACATGACACAAACACCCTGAACACGGAGTTTCCATTACAGATTAAAATTGAGATTTACCCTGAAGAAGATCAGGAAGAACTTTTTTTCGAAATCAGCAGTGCAGGCAACAACAAGGGACGGCAGTTATTAACGTCGGGAAGAGTCTCCAGACTGGAAAGCTCTGCCTATGACCTAACAAGGTTTGACTTGCAAGCTGTACGTAAACGGTGTGAGTTGGATTCCAACCCAGCTACATCGGATGCAGATAATGCATGGTCTGGCGGGCAGACGACGGGCCGTGTGAAACAAAGTTATAAGGGGAATGGAGAAGTGCTGCTGCACATCTCCAGTTCCGTAGAAACTACAAGATCTACGAACATGATCATTGACCCGGAAATGCTGAATGACGCCATTCAAGTTGGAATGTGTGAACTTTGTGGGCAGCAGGGTCAAGTGAACCTCGGGGGAGCGGTTACATTAAAATCAGTCCATTCCTTGGAGGTTGTGCAGGATGGACAACCTGTTTGGGTATGGATTCGCCTGGGCACGGCGCCACATCATGACTCGACTGGAGCGGTTAGATCCGATCTCAGACTGGACGTAGCCATAGCCAATGATGCTGGTCAGGTTCTGGTCTGGATGGAACAAGTCACCGTGAGTGTGCCCGAGGTAGAAGGCGTAATCCTTCTGGAGCCATACTGGGAAACGGTCCCCAACCGCATGTCTTCTTCCGTACCGGTTTCATACAGCGAACACCGGATTATTCTGTGTGGTGAGTTGACAAATTTCACGATGACCGAAATGTTGAAACAGGAAATGCCAGGGGTTTCCCTGATACAACTCGGTTCAGCAGGGACCCTTGCAGAGCGTTACGAAGCATATGTGCTTGCCCTGCTGGAGCAGTTCAAAGATGGTGAGAGCCTCCGTCATGAAGGAAGCAAATTCATTCAGGTTGTCATACCTGATGATGCAGAACAATCCAGACTCTGTACAGGGCTGTCTGGTCTGCTTCGTACCGTTCAGCTTGAACATCCGCAGGTGCGCTGCCAGCTTGTTGAAATGCAGCGTGATACTTCACTGGAACAATGGCTGGAACGGCTTAAGTCCTGTGCAAATTTGCCGAATGAGGATCACTTGCGATATATGGAGAATCAACTGTACCGTGCATCATGGAAAGAACTTGTTCAGGACGTATCCGCCGAGGCAGTGAGTTCCATCGGTGAGCGTTCGAATCGGGATGGCCATGAGCATCTGCCAGCCCATCCGTGGCAAGACGGGGGCGTATACGTGATTACTGGAGGCGGCGGTGGTCTTGGAGCCATCTTTGCACAGGAGATCGCACTCAAGGCGACCGGGACAACGATTATTTTGACAGGCAGGTCTCCAGCGTTGCCAACTGCCGTCAGGCAGAGGATACAGGAACTGCCCGCCCACATTCAATATTTGACCATGGATGTAGCGGATGGAGAGAATGTTCAGACAGTGCTGGCGATGGTCCGTCATACGTATGGGAAAGTGAACGGGATTTTGCATGGCGCTGGCATTACCCGGGACCGTCTGCTTGAAAATAAAACAGGTGCAGAATGCAGAGAGGTGTTGGCATCCAAAGTTGCAGGGACGGTTTATCTGGATGAAGCAACACGGAGGGATGATCTGGATGTCATGATTTTATTTTCTTCCGGTACAGGCGTGACAGGTAACATTGGACAGGCAGACTACGCAGCAGCCAATGCTTTCATGGATCGTTATGCTGCTTATCGCAATACGCTTGTCCAACGAGGAGAGCGGACCGGACAAACGTTATCGGTGAACTGGCCTCTTTGGGAATCGGGAGGTATGCAGATCAATGAACACCAATTACGCAATTTGAAAAAACAGACGGGCATGCACCCTCTGCGTGAAGAAGAAGGAACGGCAGCCTTGTATCAGGCATTGGCAAGTGGAAGAAGTCAGGTACTGGTTGCGGCAGGTGAAGTGACCCGATTGAGACAGAAGTTTTTGTCTTCCCCCGATGCTCTTGACTCACGGAATGCGGGGGAGCCAGCAATCCCAGAGGAACAGACGGATACAGCCTGGCTTGAACATAAGGTCAGGGAAACGATGGCTTCCATGATTTCGTCACTTCTTAAGGTGCAGGTTACACAAATTGATCCCGAGGTTGAACTTGGGGAGTATGGACTTGATTCCATCATGCTGACGGAACTGACCAACACACTTAACGAGAATTTCAACATGAGTCTTACCCCGGCACTGTTTTTTGAATATTCGACGCTGCAAGCCTTCTCGCAATATGTAACACGTACCTATCAACAACAATTTTTGACGAGATTCTCATCCCAGATGGTTTCCACACAAGCGAAGAGTGGGACTGAACGAGCTGAACCTCTTGTTTTCCGACGATTTGCAAGTAAACATGCCTCGGACGCGGGAAGGATGAAACCAACGAACGTCATGGAGGATCAAGGCATTGCCATCGTAGGCATGAGCGGTATTTTCCCGAAGGCTGCTGACCCGGACGAGCTGTGGGACAATCTGGCAGCCCAGCGGGATTGCATTACGGAAATTCCTCGGTCTCGGCGGGAAAAGTATGCCAATCAAAGGGATTCTTTTAACGAGACTGGGGAGCTTGACAAGATCTGGGGAGGGTTTATTGAGGGTGTGGATCAATTTGATCCCGGATTCTTTGGTATTTCTCCCCGTGAGGCGGAACTTATGGACCCGCAGCAGCGGCTGCTAATGTTGTATGTGTGGAAAGCGATTGAAGACGCCGGATATGCTCCGCAAAGCCTTTCTGGCAGCAAGCTGGGCATATTTGTGGGAACGGCTGGTACGGGATACAGCAATCTCATCGCGTCTTCAGGTATGGCTCTGGATAGCTATACGTCTACGGGAATTGTACCTTCGGTTGGACCGAACCGGATGAGTTATTTTCTTAACGTCCATGGCCCGAGCGAGCCGATTGAAACCGCATGCTCCAGTTCGCTGGTTGCGATCCATCGCGCAGTCACGGCGATGAGGAACGGGGATTGCAATGCAGCCGTTGTAGGCGGTATTAATACCATTTTGACACCCGAAGGATATATAAGCTTAACTAAGGCAGGTATGTTGAGCAGTGATGGTCGGTGTAAAACGTTCTCCGCTCAGGCTGATGGATATGTTCGAAGTGAAGGGGTCGGCATGTTGATGATCAAACCGCTCAAGGATGCCGAGGAAGCAGGAGATCATATCTATGCCGTTATCCGTGGAACAAACGAAAACCATGGAGGTCGCGCCAATTCATTAACGGCACCCAACCCCAAAGCTCAGACGGAATTGTTATTCGAAGCGTACCAAAAAGCAGGAATTGATCCGAGAACGGTAGGTTATATCGAAACACACGGCACAGGCACTCCTTTGGGCGATCCGATCGAGGTCAATGCGCTTAAAGCGACGTTTAGGAATCTGTATGAACACACAGGGGATAGCCAAATGGGTGAGGCGCATTGCGGACTAGGCTCGGTAAAAAGCAATATAGGGCACTTGGAGATGGCTGCTGGCATTGCAGGTGTAATCAAAGTGCTGCTGCAATTAAAACATCAAAAACTGGCTCCAAATCTCCATCTGGATGAAGTGAATCCCTACGTGCAACTAGAGGACAGTCCGTTCTACCTTGTTCGTGATCTCCAAGAATGGAAGCCGATTACAAATGCGGACGGAAAGGTGATGCCAAGACGAGCGGGGGTCAGTTCGTTTGGTTTTGGTGGTTCCAATGCTCACGTCATTCTTGAAGAGTATACGGGAAAATTGGATAAAAAAGAGGCGGATCACTCAGCGGCACCTGAATATCCGGAAATGATTGTTCTGTCTGCACGGAATAAAGGTGAGCTTCAGGAGCAGGTTCGTTTGTTGCTGAAGAGATTGCAGTACAATTCATATATGGATGCTGATCTCCGCGATCTGGCCTATACGTTACAAGTGGGACGTAATGCAATGGAGGAGCGGTTGGGTGTGCTGACTTCCAGCATCGCCGATCTAAAGGAAAAGCTTAGCGTAGCACTGGATGAAGGCATGAAACAACTACCAGAAGGTTTAATGTACCAAGCGAGTCTGCATGGTGGCAGTGAAGCATTACGGTTTAACATGGACGAAGGCACAGAGGAAATCGTAAACCAATGGCTGCAAAACGGATCCTATGGAAAGGTGCTGGATATGTGGACCAAGGGATATCCGGTTCGTTGGGAGCATTTATATAAAGATGATCCAGATAAACCTTCCAGGTTAAGCTTGCCCACGTATCCATTTGCCAAGGAAAAGTATTGGGTGTCGTATCAGTCCGTCCAAAAATTCGAATCGGGTTCCCCGGCCGAAAGACAACAATTTGGTTCTGAGAGTCAGCACGTACCATCGGAAGAAGCAACGGAACTGCTTTCTTTTCAGGAAATTTGGGAAGAATCCTCTCGTCTTGACTCAGATTCGGCCAAGCTGGCGAGAGAAGATGTCAGGGGACTGATATGTCTGTTATCGGATAAAAACAAACAGTCTATCATTCGCGAAATGTTGGCTCGCCGCAGTCCGAATACCGAGGTCTATTTTGTTGAAGAGGCAGGCCCGGAGGCCGGGGAAATGGATCGGGAAGCATACTGTCAGCAATTTCGTATGATCGCCAAGCAAGGAGATCATATTGATGCGGTTCTGTATCTGTGGCCGTTGGATGATGCCCAATATTTACGTGATACAAGTCCGATTGTACACATGATTCAAGCGATGGTTATGGAGAATATACATCCCAAACGTATTTTATTGGCTGGTGAACATGCCACTGCGCTGGATCAGTGTTACCTCGACTCATGGATTGGCTTTGAACGTTCAATAGGTCTGAGTATGAAGAAGACGAAACTAACCGTATGCAGCTCGCAGGCACGACAGAACTCGGATATGTTGGGATTTGCGGACCTGTCGAACCTGCTGTGGGATGAACTTTTATCGGAATCGCCACAAAGTGTTCGTTTTGAGCATGGACGTCGTTTGGTAAGTCGAATGAAGCAAGTTGATTTAACGAAACATGCTGATGAGTATACCCGTTATCCGAAGCCTGGACAGACTGTATTGATTACAGGTGGACTTGGCGGATTGGGTGTTATTTTCGCAAAAGTCTGGGCTTCAAAGGGAATCAATCTTGTTTTGATGGGGCGATCTCCGCTGGATGAGCTGAACAGGCAATTGCTCAAGGACCTTGGAAAAAATGGCAGTCAGGTCATATATGTTCAGGCAGATGTGAGTGAAGCGGCAGAAGTAACAACGGCTCTGCAATCCGCCAAAATGCAATGTGGCGATATCCACGGATGGGTCCATGCCGCCGGAATGGAAAGTCAGGAAACCCTTCTGTCCAAAAGCGTACAAGCATTCGAACGAGTGTTACGTCCCAAGGTTAAAGGATTACTTGTGATGGATGAAGCATTGCAAAACGAACCTCTGGCTTTTCGCTGTTATTTTTCATCCTCGTCGGCGCTGCTGGGGGACTTTGGTTCCTGTGACTACGCAGTGGCCAATCGTTTTCAGATGGCGTACGCCCAGATGCAGGATCAGAATATTCGTACAATCGCCATTTTATGGCCACTTTGGAGAGAAGGCGGAATGGGCTCCAGGACGTCAGAAGGTACGGACATGTATCTGAGAACAAGTGGATTGCGTTTTCTGGAAAAGGATGAGGGGATCGCTTTTTTTGATCAGGCGATCAGACAATCCGGTACACATCAGCTTGCTCTAGCAGGAAGGCCAAGCCGGATACATCGTTTTTTGGGCTTGGACATGCCGGCTTCCAAGCAGTCTTCCCCTGGATTGCGCACGAAAGCGAGAAATCAGGATCAGGCCCAGGTAAGGAATTCACATTCACCATTAGGCAAGACTTTACAGGAATGTCTAGAACAAGAACTGAGAGGCTGGGCTGCCCAACTGTTGAAAATGGAAGCAACCAAGTTGGACCCGGACCGGAATCTGGCGGATTATGGTTTTGATTCGATCAGTCTAGCAGAATTCGCTGAGCTTATGAGCCAGCAATTCCGGCTTGAATTGTCGCCGACCGTCTTTTTTGCACATTCCACCCTGAACAAACTTTCTCAGCATCTGATCACATCCTTTTCCGAAGAAATGGAAGCAAGGTACAGCATGATGTCAACCGCATATCCAACACCAATACAAGATCACTCCCATACAGATAGAAACACCAATCCATCTGTAATGGAGCAGCTTGACGGACCAATGGAGCATCCTGTCCCTGAGCCTTCCGAACTTCACAGGGAAGAGCCTATAGCCATCATCGGCATGAGCGGAAGGTTTCCGCAGGCAGGCACCATCGAGGATTTGTGGACAAATGTTGAATCAGGTTCTTCCTGTATATCGAGATTGCCCCGCAGTCGTTGGACCTCAGAAGGCGGGAAGGATGTAACCGATGAGAATGCTGGTATTCCTGCATGGGGAGGTTATTTGGCGGATATTGATCGCTTTGATCCAATGTTTTTCCATATTTCACCGAATGAAGCAGCGATGATGGACCCCAGACAACGTCTATTCCTGGAAGAGGCATGGCATGCTCTGGAGGATGCCGGTTATATGGGGGATCGTATTCGTGGTCAGAATTGTGGTGTATATGTTGGGGTTGAAGAAGGCGAGTATGGTTATTTGACAGCAGAAAAAGGATCGATTAACGGTAATCAAAATGCCACACTTGCGGCCCGTATTGCCTATGTTCTGGATCTGAAAGGGCCCAATATGGCGATCACCGCCGCATGTTCTTCAGGGCTGGTAGCTCTTCATCAAGCGTGTCAAGCGTTAAGAAGCGGAGAGTGCGACACAGCCTTGGCCGGGGCAGTGAGTCTGATACTGTCTCCCATGCTGCACACAGCTCTCCATCGGGCAGGCATGTTATCCCCCGACGGCCAGTGCCGCGTATTTGACGAACGTGCTAACGGAATGGTGCCTGGTGAGGCTGTGACCGCGTTGATGCTCAAACCTTTGAAACAGGCCATTCAGGACGGAGATCATATTTATGGCACAATTAGAGGCAGTGGTGTTAATTATAGCGGACGAACCAATGGATTGACCGCGCCTGATCCTGAGTCACAGGCAGCGTTGATGAAAATGGTGTACAAACGGTATCGGATTGATCCACGCAGCGTGCAGTTCATCATGTCGCAAAGTGTGGGATCACCGATAGGAGATGCAATTGAGATGCAGGCATTATCCAACGTATATGGTTCTTACAACAATCAGGATATATCCGTGGCGATTGGCTCCGTAAAACCTTTAATCGGACATACCTTTGCGGCATCCGGTTTGGTTAGCCTTATAACGATGTTGATGGCCATGAGGCATAGAACAATTCCGGCTGTGCATTCCTATGAAGAGCCTAATCGGCATATCAACATGAGCATGGGCAGCAACCTCATTATCAATAAAGAAAACAGACCGTGGAGAATGCCGTTGAATGCATCAAGGATGGGAGCGATTAGCACCACAGGCATCAGTGGGACAAATGCACATGTGGTCATCGAAGAGTACGTTGCCGCGGAAACAGAGCAAAATGATGCAGTGAGCGAAGATTCGGTGGCCCAAGTTGTCATTCTGTCGGCGTTGAACAAGGAACGCTTGCAGGCCGCTGCACAGCAACTCCTGAATACAGTCATATTAAATAACGAGCTGAGCTTGAGGGATGTGGCGTATACGCTGCAAGTGGGCAGAGAAGCGATGCCGGAACGCTTGGCTCTAATTGTGAGTAATAAAAAAGAACTCATTATCGGGCTGAAGAAGTTTTTGAAAGCGGAAAAGGCAAATAAAAGCATGGTCGATTCTTGTCCGATGTTTACTGGAAGGGCAGAAGAAGACTCGGCAGTGAAGGAGCTGTTGTCAGGAAGGACTGGCGAAAAAATATTGAGAGCTTTCATGGCTGAGGGCAGCCTTGATAAAATTGCACTGTATTGGTCCAAAGGAGGCAACGTTTCATGGGAAGGTCTGCATGAAGGAAAGCCTGCCCAAATCATTTCATTGCCTGGTTATCCATTTGAAAAGAGAAGATGCTGGGTTGACCTTACTCATACTCACACTCATGCTAAATCTGTGGTCATTTCCAGCCTGGAGGAAGGGGCTCCTGATTCCGGTGTGGATGTAGCCGGGAATACATCACTGGAACACAGGATCACAGCCATCATCCTGAATCTGCTTGGCTTGGAAAGCGGTGAGATTCAGGAAGAAACACCTCTTGTGCAATATGGAATGGACTCCATCGTGTTTATCCAGTTCATTCAACGATTGCAAACCGAGCTGAATCCTGAAATCAATGCAGCAGATTTGCAACATTGTTTGACTTTGGCAGACCTCATAGCAAGTCTGACAGACAGATTAAATCAGACCCCTATGCTTCAGGGCAAGCCAACAAGTTTTAGTGTCACCGGACCGGAAGAGCAAACAAATGGCTCTTTGAAGTCGGTTGCTAAGGCATGGCCACAATTCCCCGAACTTGTTCGGCTGAATCATGCTTCTGAAGGCAGACCCATCTTCTGGTTTCATGCCGCAATGGGTGGGGTTGAAGGTTATCAGGTTATTGCATCCCGGTGTACGCGACCCTTCTACGGTATTCAGGCAAGAGGCTGGATGACTGACCGCTCTCCGTTATATGGGATCGAAGGCATGGCGATGTATTATGTGCATGTCATAAAAACCGTTCAGCCGGAAGGGCCGTATGATCTCGGTGGTTATTCTCTTGGCGGCCTGATTGCATATGAGGTGTGCAGGTTACTTCAGAATCAGGGTGACCAGGTGAACAGCATGGTGATGCTGGATTCGATCTATCTCTCTGATGAAGACGAAATGACTTCGTCGGACAAAGGTTATATTTTACAGTCCGTTAATATGTCGCTAATGTCTTCGATTCTTCATCAACCGGAGAAAATTGCAGACACGTTAATTCACCGCGATGAAATCAATATGGAATTAAGTAATGAGGATTTTCTTAAACACTTAACAGAAATTGCGAAATCCAGAGGGCTTTTCAAAAATGAGAAGCATCTGCAGCAGCTCATTGAGCAATGTGTCAAGGTTCAGCAGGCGTATCAGGCAGACCAGTACCAAGTTCAATCGCTTGCAGATCGAGATGCTGTGGCATGTTATTATTTCCGCAATCAAAGCGGACATTTCTTTGGTGAACTTGAGCCTTACTTTGTCACAGATGAAGATTGCATCGAACTGAACAACTCAACCTATTGGAGCATATGGGCGGAGAACATTCCGAATTTTAATATGTTTGACATCGATGTTTCCAACCATATGTTACTGTTGTCCAATCCCGCAAGCTCTGATCGAATAGGTGCTTTCTGCAAGCAGTTGTATTCAAATGAAGGGGTTACGGAAAAAGACATTCAATCCTTCAAAAAAAGCACCAAAGCAAAAGTCCCACGCAAGAGTTCCAAAAACCAGATCAAATAAGATCAGAAAAAAGCGTTGCTCATGAAAAGAGCGACGCTTTTTTTCGATCTTACGATCTTACATAATGGTCATCTATTGTTCAAGCGGACAAGCAACCGTTGAAGACCGCGAAAGCCTACATTGGAAAGCCATTCAGGCTCATCCTGTATCCATTCCATATGGGGATACCTTGCGATTAGGCGGCTCATGGCAATCTCTGTTTCCATCATCGCCAACTGGGCACCGATGCAAGAATGAATTCCTACACCAAAGGCCAGATTCCGCGCTTCATTACGTTCAATATCAAATAGATGAGGATCGGTAAATTTTCGCGGATCATGATTGGCTGAACCGAAGCAGAACATGATCAATTCTCCCTTTTTAATCTGCTGATCTAGAATTTCCATGTCCTCAAGGGCGGTTCTTACGGTAATCTGTGCAGGGCTTTCATAGCGAAGGACTTCCTGAATGGTGCTTTTGATCAGACCCGGAGATTCTTTCAATTTCTGAAGTTGTTCCGGATGTTTCATCAGTGTAAGCATGCCATTCCCAATCAGGTTACGTGTGGTCTCATGTCCGGCGAAGAGAAGCATGGCACATTGTGCATGAATTTCTTCAATTGTCAGGTGCACACCATCATCATCAGTTGCTTCTATAAGGTAAGTAATAAAATCTTCCTGAGGATGTATTCTTCGTTCTTCAATCACATCTGTTAAATAGGCAGTCAACAGAACCAAAAGATTTTGTGCACGCGTGACATCCTCATATGTAACCGTCATGGAACCGAACAAGTGAACGAGGCTATCTGCACATTCGGCCACACGTTCATATTGTTCCTCAGGCAGACCCAGCAGTTTCATAATGACTTTGGTGGGAAGCGGGTAAGCATAATCCCGAATCAAATCCACCTCTTCTTTTCCTTCCAGTTCATCAAGAGAGTCGTCGATCAGATCCATAATGTAGGGAGCCAGATTTTTGACCGACACGGAGAAGGCCTGGGTTAACATTTTGCGATATCTGATGTGAGAAGTGCCATCCTGAAGGGACATCCACATCGAGAACAGACGAATAAACTCCAGAATTCCATAGAGCTGTTGCTCCGAAAACTGGACGGCCCAATATTGTTGTGCCGTGTTATGGGAAATGCGTGGGTCTGCAATGTACTTGTTTACGGTTTCATATCCACCGATGTACCAAAGTCCTCCATAAAGATTCACTTTGTGAATTTCGCCTTGCTGAATCAGCTGTCGATACACGTCATACGGATTACCGAAGAAGTTTTCATTATAGAATGTGGTTGGATCATTGACATCAATGACAGGCATTGACAAGTGGTTTCCTCCTTTTATCACGCGCTTTTTGAAAAATAAAGGAAATTATACAAAAATAGAGTAGCATGTATACTAGAATCTGTCGAGTTATCCTCAGAATATTCGCCAAATTTTACTTTCATTTTACTTAATAAAGCAAATAAGTAAATATATTGACATGGAAATTTCAGGATAATATAATAAAAGTATTCTGCTTACAAAGGAAGGATATCGTTATGATTACTGGACATTCCAATATCAGAGAGAATCCGACAGTGAAAGAGAACAGATCAGACTATCCCCGCAATCATACCATCCATCAGTTATTTCAAGAACAGGCCAGTCTGCAACCCGATGCCATTGCGGTAGCTTCAGACACCATTCAATACACGTACAAGGAAGTAGATCAGTATTCAAATCAGATTGCCGCATTTCTTCGTCAGAAGGGGGCAGACCGCACCAAAATAATCGGTATTATGTTAGAGAGATCCCCTGAAATGATAATTGCTTTAATAGCCGTTCTCAAATCAGGGGCTTCTTATTTACCGATTGATTCCGAAACACCTGAGGAACGAGTGAATTATATGCTCAAGGATAGTGGGGCATGTATGCTACTGACATCTCATCCTCAAGAGAATTACATAGAATGTATCGGTATGGAGGTTATTCATCCCACGATCGAGGATTATCGTGACTTTCCATCCGATGCACTCACGGATATTAACCAAGCAGAAGATCCGGCTTACATCATTTATACATCCGGATCAACGGGTCTTCCCAAAGGAGTGGTCATCTCTCATCGATCAGCCATCCGTGTTGTATGTAATACCAATTACATCACTATTACGGAACAGGACCGCATGCTTCAGATGTCCAACTATTCATTTGATGCATCAGTGTTTGAAATATTTGGAGCCCTACTGAACGGAGCCAGATTGGTCATTATTCAGAAGGAAGAGGCACTTCACATGCCCAGCCTGGCCCGGTCCATTGAAAAAAATGGGATTACCGTTATGTTCATCACAACTGCTTTTTTTAATGCTATCGTGGAACGTGAAATATCCTGCTTCCAATCGGTTCGTAAAGTGCTCTTTGGCGGAGAAAGAGTTTCGTTAACCCATGTAAAAAAAGCGCTTGATTATATGGGGGGCAATAAGCTTATTCACGTTTATGGACCTACGGAAAGCACGGTTTTTACCACATATTATCCTGTAAATGGAATTAAAAAGGAAGCGCTTACAATACCGATTGGCGTTCCAGTCGCTAATACCTCCGTTCTGGTATTAGATGAGCATGATCAACCCGTCCCTGTCGGAACAGCCGGGGAATTATGCATATCCGGTGATGGACTTGCGCTCGGTTATTTGAATAACGATGAACTCACAGAACAAAAATTCATTCAGCATCCCTTCTTTACATCAGAACGGATGTACCGCACGGGTGACTTGGTTCGCTGGACGCCTGAGCATACCCTTGAATTTTTGGATCGAATGGATCAACAGGTGAAGCTTCGTGGTTTTCGGATCGAGCTGGGTGAAATTGAAACCCATTTGTCCCGGCATGATGCGGTAGCAGAGGCATTTGTCATGCTGCGAACAAACGATGCAGGCCATTCTTATCTGTGTGCATATATGGTGTTGATCCAGGAAACCTCGATTGAGGAGCTGCGTCTTTTCCTGGAGCAGAGAATACCGGAGTATATGGTACCGAGCTATTATGTCAAACTGGAGCAGCTTCCGCTGACTGCTAATGGCAAGATTAACAAGAGTGAATTACCCGAGCCGGATAGCAGTATCCATTCAGGCAGAGTTTACGTTGCTCCAACAACGGAGTTGGAACAGCGTCTGTCCTTGATTTGGAAGGATGTACTACAGATCGAGCAGTTGAGTGTAAATGACAGTTTTGCACATCTGGGCGGTCATTCCCTTAATGCCATTGAAGTGATTGCACGGATCAATGAGGATTTAAGTTCAAGTCTGCCATTAAACCAGCTTTTCCGTCTTGGAACGATCCAAAATATAGCAACATTTTTGGAAGAAAATAATGATGAGGATAACACGGAGGCTTACTTCACGGATCAAGGTGATCCTGCCAATATGCTTGAGCCATTTGGTCTAACGGGTATTCAGCTGGCTTATTTAATTGGACGTGACCCTGCATTTGAGATGGGTGGAGCTGCGACCAATTTTACGGTCGAATTCGAAGCCGAGGCGCATATGGATTTGGTTAATGCAACCTTGCAGAAATTGATCAATAGGCATCCTATATTACGAACAGTTGTGTACGAGAACGGGACACAGCAAATATTGAAAAGCCCACCGTTATACACGGTAGAAGTGATAGACGTGTCAGAATGGGATACGGCATATCGTAGCTCGCAAATGGAAGCAGAGAGACAACGAATGATGACAAAAGTGATTGTTCCAAGCGAGTGGCCCTTATTTGAAATGAAAGCTTACCGAATGTCAGAGAATCAATATTATTTCTATCTGAATCTGGACCCGCTCATCTGTGACGACAGCAGCTTGAAACTGCTCATCAAGGAATTCAAATGGCTCTATGCAAACGGGGATCAGGAGCTGCCGGAGCTTCAATATAATTTCAGGGACTACGTTCAGGCAATGGCCCGTTTCAAACAGTCTGCACGTTATTTCAAGGATCAGCGCTATTGGATGGACAAGCTGGAAGACTTTCCGGGTTCTCCGGCTTTGCCGCTCAAATGTAATCCGGCAGACATAAACGTGCCCCAATTCAGCAAATTCTCGAACTTTATAACGGGTGAACATTGGAATAAGCTCAAACAGCAGGCAAGGCAGCACAACGTTACCCCAACCTCCATTTTATGCGCAGCCTATGCCTATGTACTTGCGCATTGGTCGAACCAGGAGAGATTTGGGGTCAACCTGACCGTATTTAATCGGATTCCGTTTCATGAAGATGTGAAGAGGATGGCGGGAGACTTTACAACGCTGATGTTGCTGGATATTGATGCCCAAAAATCTCTGAATTCGTTCTGGACATTTACAGAGTCGGTGCAACATTCATTGCTGGATGCATTGGATCACAGACATTATGATGGCGTTGATTTTATAAGACAATTGGGCAAAAAACATGATATGCACAAAAGAGCAGTCATGCCAATTGTATTTACAAGTGTCTTAAATGAAAATGTGGAAGATTCATTTGACGCTTTGTTTAACTTTGACCAGATCAAGTATTTCAGTACAAGAACCTCACAGGTTTATATTGATAATCAGGTCTATGAAATCAATGGCGGGTTGTATATCACATGGGACTTTGTGGATCAATTGTTTGAAAAAGAAGTGATTGAATCGATGTTCCAGCAATATCTGAACATTCTGAACCAAGTGATCTCTGCAACACAAGTTACCAAGCTTGCGTTGAGTCAAGCGAGCAGGCAACTCATCAAACAGTATAACGATACGAGCAAGCCGTATACTCTGAAGCCTCTGCATGACTTGTTAACTGCAACAGCGATCAGCTTAGGAGATCGGGTGGCGATTCAGCATCATGAACGTTCCATTTGTTACATAGAGTTGGAACGCAGATCGAATCAGATTGCCAGGTATTTGATCGATCACGGAGTACAGCGGGGCGATTATATTGGTGTGTATGGCAAGAGATGCATTGACACCATTGTGAATATATTCGGTGTGCTCAAAGCGGGAGCAGCTTATATTCCGCTTGATCCGGACTATCCGGAGGAACGTAAGCAATATATTCGCGAAAAGGCCAACTGTAAATTTTTCATCATGCCAGAGTTATATGAGACGGAATCGTTAGAAACCTACTCTGCGGAATCCATAAACAGCGGAGTGACGAATGATGATATGGCCTATGTTATTTTTACTTCTGGCAGCACGGGCAAGCCCAAAGGTGTGCAGATCAAGCACGGCGCAGCAGCCAATACGATCCTGGATATGAATGAAAGATTCAACGTAACCTCCAGTGATCGAATGATGGGCATATCTTCATTATGTTTTGACTTATCCGTCTATGATATTTTCGGCGCAGTCAGCTGCGGGGCTTGTCTGGTTCTTATTGATGATCAGCGTGACATGTTTCAGCTCAAGAACGTGATGGAGCAAGAAAAAATCACCATTTGGAATTCGGTTCCTGCTCTTATGGACATGTGTGTTGATCTGTATTCACCGGGAGAGAAGAACAACGACCTTCGTCTGGTATTGCTTAGTGGTGACTGGATATCTCTGCGGCTTCCTCAGAAAATAGTAGATGTATTTCCTGCATCTGAGGTGGTTAGTTTGGGAGGAGCCACTGAAGCATCGATATGGTCCATCTATTATCCAATCACGGCAGTGTCTGAGCAATGGAAGAGTATCCCTTATGGTAGACCATTAGCCAACCAACAAATTCATGTGTTGAACAGACAACTTCAACCATGCCCTGTAGATGTTGAGGGGGAATTGTACATTGGTGGAAGCGGTGTAGCAAGCGGTTATCTTCATGACGAGGAAAAAACAAGACAGTCATTCATTGTTCATCCACAGTTCGGGTACATCTACAAGACAGGAGATTTTGGAGTCCTTCGATCCGAAGGCTATGTGGAGTTCCTAGGCAGAAAAGATAGTCAGGTCAAAATCAAAGGGTATCGGGTAGAACTTGGTGAAATTGAGAACGTACTTTTGCAAGCTGATGAAGTGCAAAAGACAGCCGTTATTGATGTTGCTGACGAGAATGGAGTCAAGAGCCTCTTTGCCTTTGTTGTTGCAGATCAGGATGTGGACACACTGCCACTGAAAGCACTTTTGCAAAGTAAATTACCAAATTACATGGTTCCGTCCATGTTTCTGAATGTAGATGAAGTTCCGCTTACTGCCAATGGCAAGGTCAACAAAGCGACACTTGAACAAGTGGCAAGACAGCATCAACTCAGTGTTCGTGAACATGCTGTAGTAGATACAGAGCCTGTCAATTCGATTCAGGAACAGCTGCTTCAGATCTGGAGTGATGTGTTTGGCTTGAAGCAGATTGGCATGAACGTAAGCTGTTTTGATCTCGGCGGAGATTCGCTGAAAATTATGGCAATGGTGGCTGAAGTGAAGAAGCGTCTTCATGTTGAAGTTCCCATTGGTGAAATGTTCCGAAATGATACGATATACAGCTTGGAACAATACTTGGTTACCAAAGCACATGTCAAACCTGCTGTGCTCATTGAGAAGTTAAGTCGCCGTGACCGGTATAAGGCTTCTGCAGCCCAGAGAAGCATGTACACCCTCTCGCTGCTTGAAAATAATAGGGGAGCTTATCACATTCCCATGGCGCTGCTTATGGAAGGAGAAGTACACTTCGTAAGGCTTGAGAGAGCGCTTCAAACGTTTATTGAGAGGCATGAAATACTGAGAACTGGATTTGAAGTGATAGAGGATGAGCTTGTCCAGACGGTTCATACAAGCGTAGCCTTTGAACTTGAATATGATGATCTCGGAGAACTCGATCCAGATGACCATGAACTTGTTCGTATGACAAGCAACCTGTGCAAACAGTCCACTCAAGCTTTTGACCTCTGCCAGCCTCCTTTAATGAGGGCAAAACTGGTGAGAATTGGCCATGGACGTCATTTGTTTATTATCAATTTCCACCATATTGTGGCTGACGGTACATCTCAGGGCATATTGATGAACGAATTGCTGGAGCTCTACAGTGGCTCGATTCTGCCAGACGTTGATGTGCATTATCAGGATTATACGGCATGGCAGGAACAGTACAGTCATTCGGATGAGATGGCAAAACAGGAGGCGTACTGGCTGGATATCTATAGTAGTACCCCGCCAACGCTTGAGCTTCCGTACGACTTCAAACGACCTGAAGTTAACAGGTATGAAGGAAACAACATTTACAGTCACTTGGGCGAGAGCCTGACCCGCGACATCAGGCAGCTTGCCAAGGATACCGGATCAACGTTGTATATGGTGATGCTTAGTGCCTATTTCCTCTTACTGCACCGGTATACACATGAGAAAGACCTGGTTGTGGGTACGGCTGCCTCCGGCCGTCTGCATGAGCCGTTACAACATATGTTTGGAGTATTCGTGAACACCATTGCATTGCGAAACCAGATGAACGAATCGGATACGGTCAGACAGTTTATTGAGCAAATCAAACAATCAACCGTAGCAGCCTTTGAACATTCAGAGTATGCATTTGATGAACTGGTGCGAAAAACAGGTGCGCAGCGTGAGGCCAATCGTAATCCGTTGTTTGACACAATGTTCTCGCTGGAGAACGCTTCGCTGTTTACTCGTGAAAAAGAGGGTATCCAGGTGTCGCCTGTCATGTTTAATCTGGATAATGCAAAATTTGATCTGACATTCAACATCCTTGAGTTTGAAAATGAAATCGTGCTTAACGTGGAGTACTCCACCGATTTGTTTGGTCAGGAAACCGTTCAGCGCATGAGTGACAACTATATTGCCTTAGTGGGCAACATGATATCCGGTCTGGAACAGCCGCTTAGCGAGATTGAAAGTGTGTCTTCGGGAGAAAGAGATCAGTTGATTCATACCTTTAATCCACCATCCATGGAGTATCCGTTGCATCAAACTGTGGATGAGCTCTTTGAACAGCAAGTGAGACGTACACCGGATCATGTTGCTCTGGTGATGGGCGAAAAACATGTAACCTATCGCGAGTTGAACCATCGGAGTGAACAGCTTGCTGATGTATTACGAAAAAAAGGAGTGCGTGATAGCAACATCGTCGGGGTTCTCGCAGAGCGTTCAATTGATGCGGTGATCGGAATGCTGGCGGTTCTAAAAGCAGGCGGAGCATACTTGCCCATTGACCCTGCTTACCCTAATGATCGTATCCATTACATGCTTGAAGACAGTCAGACCCGATGGGTATTAACACCGAAGGAACGGTTTGAACATGTCGTTCAGGGAAAAGAAAGCTCTGTCCATATTATTGATTTACAGACTGAACTTGTGCAAATGGACGAATTCCTGATTTCCTCTTCCTTGCAACCCATCCGGGGACAAAGCCAGAATCTGGCTTATGTGATTTACACATCAGGTTCCACAGGTGAGCCTAAGGGAGTGATGGTTTCGCACCAATCACTTGTTCATTTGTGTACATGGCATCAAAAGCGGTATCAGATCACCGATGCTGATCGCAGTGCCAGCTATGCAAGTTTGAGCTTTGACGCCTTTGTGTGGGAATTGTTCCCATATCTGTTGTCAGGCGCGTCCGTGCATCTTATTCAGGATGAAATCAGGCTGGATGTGGTTCGCATCAATGACTATTTCCATCAGCATCAGATCAGTGTTGCGTTCCTGCCTACAGCGATTTGTGAACAGTTTATCCGACAGGAGAACCATTCTCTTCGAACATTGCTGACGGGGGGAGACAAGCTGAATTATTTCGAACCCCGGAAGTATGAAATTGTGAACAATTATGGCCCAACTGAAAATACAGTCGTCACTACCAGTTTTACCATCGATCAGATGTATTCCAATATTCCTATAGGTCACCCCCTGCCGAATACCAACGTGTTTATTCTGAGTGGCAGTGACCAGCTGTCGCCCATAGGGGTTCCGGGTGAATTGTGCATAAGCGGAGCTGGACTTGCAAAAGGGTATTTGAACAGGCCCCAGTTAACGGCAGAGAAGTTTGTACAACATCCGCTTAATCCAGAACAACGGATGTATCGGACCGGAGATTGGGTGCGTTGGCTGCCGGATGGCAATATTGAATATCTGGGTCGCATGGATGATCAGGTGAAAATTCGCGGATTTCGTATTGAGCTTGGAGAAATTGAACATCTGCTGTTGCAGGACCCAAGGGTGTTAGAGGCGGCAGTTGTGGCGCAAATGGACCCGACAGACTCGACGTTTCTTTGTGGTTATGTCGTTTGTCATGAGGGGTATTCTGTGGAAGTTATCGATGAGATTAAAGAAGAATTGACCCGGCGTTTGCCTTCGTATATGGTGCCTGCCCATTTCGTGACGATGGATCGCTTGCCTTTAACAGCTAACGGTAAAGTGAACCGCAAAGCATTGCCGATTCCGACACTATCGGACAACCGGACGGCTATCGCGTATGAACCACCAAGGAACCCTGTTGAAGTTGCACTGGTCACTCTTTGGCAGGATATTCTAAAGGTTGGCAATTTGGGTGTCCATGAACGGTTCTTTGATATTGGCGGACATTCCCTGCTGGCCACCATACTAATCTCCAGATTACACAAGGAGATGCAGGTAGAAATGCCATTGGTACAGATTTTCCGTACGCCTACAATCCGGGACATGGCCCAATTCATTCTGGATCATAAAAAAAGCAAATATACATCTATTCCCCATGCGCCATTGCAGTCCTTGTATGATTTATCAGCAGCGCAGCAAAGAATTTATATTTTGAGCAATTTGGACCCTACGGGTACAGCCTATAATATGCCTCTTGCCATGAAATTGAAGGGAAGCATAAATAAAAAACAATTGAATGAGGCGTTCTCCCGCCTGATTGCAAGACATGAATCCCTTCGAACTTCATTTGTCATGAATCAGGGTAAGCCGGCTCAAAGAGTTATGCCAAGTGTCGACTTTGAAGTTCAGTACAGTTCCCTCCTTACAGAAGGGGAATCACCTGTTCTATCCGAGTGGGTACAACCTTTCTCATTGGAGCAAGCCCCATTGATGCAGGCTGAACTTGTGCAAATCAAAGCAGATGAACATGTCCTTTTGTTTGACATGCATCATATGATTTCAGATGGGATCTCGATTGGAATTCTGTTGCATGACCTGGCCGAGTTCTATAATGGCAAAAAATTGCCACCTGTAGCAGTGCAGTACAAGGATTATTCCCTCTGGGCACATGAACGGCAATCAAGTGACTCGGTCCGGCATGAAAATTATTGGTCTGATGTGTTGAAGGAAGAGGTTCCTGTTCTTGACTTGCCTTTGGATTTTGCACGGCCTAAGACCAAGACGTTTAACGGGGATCAGGTTCGTCTGCATCTGGACCAAACACTGACGGCTGCGCTTGAGCAGCTGGCCAATGATCAGGGAGCCACTATGTATATGCTGTTTGTCTCTGCATTTACAACACTGCTCTCCAGATATACCGGACAGGAAGATATCCTGATTGGTACGCCGGTATCAGGTCGGAATCATGATGATCTCAACCGTGTTGTCGGCATGTTTGTAAACACAATAGTTCTCAGAAATGCGCCGCTGGGCCATTATACCTTCCGGCAATATCTGGAACAGGTGAAGGAGAACACACTTCAGGCCTATGAGCATCAGGAATATCCATTTGAACGTTTGGTGGAACAGGTTGATGTGAAGCGTGATCCTTCACGCAATCCACTGTTTGACGTAATGCTTGTTCAAAATACAGATCATCTTCATCTCCAGATGAACGATGTGGAGGCCATATTGCTTGAAGATGGCATTCAACGTTCCAAATTTGATATGACGGCCAGAATGAACAAAACCAACCTGAGCTGGAATCTCGAACTGGAATATAACACGGATGTGTTCCGGGCGGAGCGTATTCAGCGCTTTGTTGAACATTTTGTCGAGATATTGAGACAGGTCGCTGCTGCTCCAGAAGTGCGACTGGATCAATTAGATATTCTGACGCAACCAGAGAAAACCGTTCTGACAGGGTTCAACCCGCCGAGACAGGCCTATGAACGGGACAAAACACTGGTCCAAATGTTTATGGAGCAGGTTGAACGCAATCCGGACAACATCGCTTTAGTTTTTGAGAATGAACAGCTGACCTACCGCATGTTGAATGAGAGGGCGAATGTCCTGGCTTGCGAGTTACGTAAGGAAGGAGCAGGACCAAATCACATTGTAGCTGTGATGGTGGAGCGCTCCATAAATATGATCGTTGCGATTGTAGGTGTGCTCAAATCAGGTGCGGCTTACATGCCGATCGACCCTGAACTTCCTACTGAGCGCAAGCGTTATATGCTGACTGACAGTGGTGCGCGTTTATTATGTACAGCAGATCATTCCATGGTGGATGACCTTGCGTTTGAAGGTACAGTTATTTTATTGGATGCATTGGATCGTTCAGGGGTACGTGAACCAGTACGTGAACCGGACATGATCAACCATTCCAGCGATGCGGCTTATGTCATTTACACTTCGGGATCTACTGGCAGACCCAAAGGAGTCGTTGTTGAACATTACAATGTTCACAATCTGGTGGACGGACTGGTGGAGGCGGTATATCAGCACTATGAGACCCCTTTGAATATTGCATTGATTGCTCCATATATCTTTGATGCATCCGTAAAGCAGATTTTTGCTGCTTTGCTGCTCGGACATGCACTGCATATCGTGCCTAAGAGCACAGTCTGGGAAGCAGATCTTTTGCTGAATTATTATGCTCATCATCATATTCATGTGTCCGATGGTACGCCTGCTCATCTGAAATTGCTCACCCTGGCCTCGGCCGGATGCAAACAGCAGTATGAACTGCAAGAGCTGATTATCGGTGGGGACGTGCTGACCTTTGACCTTCTCGATGAAGTATATACCACGCTCCCTGGAATGAGAGCAAACGTTACAAACGTATATGGACCGACGGAATGCACAGTGGATGCGGCTTGGAACAGAATCGTGTATGGAACAGCCGAGCGAACAGGGACGATTCCGATCGGCAGACCGATCCGAAATACAAGCATCCTGATTATGGATCGTTACAATCGTCCACAGCCGGTTGGTGTACCGGGTGAGTTGTGCATTTCGGGTGAGGGAGTGGCACGCGGGTACTTGAATCAACTGGATCTTACGGCAGAGAAGTTTGTGGATTCACCTGTAGATAGTGACCGGAAAATGTATCGTACAGGGGATATCGCCAAATGGCTGCCGGATGGAACCATTGAATTTGTTGGCAGACAGGATGATCAGGCTAAAATCCGTGGTTATCGAATCGAGCTGGGAGAAGTGGAATATCAGTTAACCCGTCTGGAGGTAATTCAAGAGGCGTTTGTTAACACAGGTCAGGATGACAGCGGTAACGACTATCTCTGTGCTTATATTGTGATTACTGATCCGGGGACTTCTATTATGGATGTTCGTGAGAAACTTGAGTTACAGGTTCCTTCATATATGATACCAGCCCATTTTGTCAAAATGGATCACTTGCCGAGAACGGTAAGCGGAAAAGTCGATCGCTCTCGACTTCCTAAACCGGGCAACAGCATACTGGATGACGCGAAGTATGAATCGCCAAGGAATGACAAAGAGCAAAAGCTTGTTCAGATATGGGAGAAGATCTTGAATCTGGATTGCATTGGGATTCATCATAACTTTTTTGTCATGGGTGGAGATTCCATCAAGGCACTCCAGACGATTTCGGGATTGTCCAAACTGGGTTTAAAAGTAGAGATGAAGGATCTTTTTGCCAATCCGACCATCCGGCAGCTTAGTCCATATGTCAAACAGTCACAGTCCCATTCTACTGGGAATGTTGAGGTGACAGGTGAGGTTTTCCTAACACCTATTCAGCAGCGTTTTTTTGCGAGAAATCATACTGAGCATAACCATTACAATCAGGCTTTTATGTTATTCAGGCAGGAAGGGTTCGATGAGAACGCCATTCGGCTTAGTTTCGACAAACTGATGGAGCATCATGACGGGTTAAGAATAGTTTATGAATATAGCTCTTCTGGGGAAATGACACAGACCATCCGGAACTATAGAAAGGGCATGTTTGAGTTCGACGTTGTGGATGCCAGAGGCGTAGTACAACCGGAAGTATTTATTGAAGAGCAGGCATCGTTGCTGCAAAAGAAAATGCGGATTCACGAAGGACAGCTTGTTAAACTCCGTCTCTTCAGGCTCGATGAAGGCGAACACCTGTTAATCACTATTCATCATTTGGTCATGGATGGAGTGTCCTGGAGAATTTTGCTCGAAGATTTTGAATGGTTATACATGCAAGCGGTTGAACAAAAGCCGTTTGATGTGGGACCCAAAACCGTTTCCTACCAGCAATTTGCTGCTGCATTAAAGTCATATGCTAAACATCACCTTCTGCAAAGAGAACAGGCATTTTGGGAAAACGTATCCAGTGTGTATACGCCATTCATGGATCATCAGCGTCCAGCAACGGATACAGTCCATGACTATGGTCATAGCGATACCCTTGTATCTGAGCTTGATCGTGAACAAACCGGCTGGCTTCTTCAACAGACAAACAGAGCCTACCAAACCGAGATTAATGACATTCTGTTGACTGCACTTATGCTAAGTGTAACCGAGATGACTGGTCAAACCCGGTTTAAAATCATGCTGGAGGGGCATGGCCGACAAGCGCTCGCAACCGAGATGGACGTCAGCAGAACGGTAGGGTGGTTTACATCCGTATATCCGTTGGTATTTGATCTGTTTCAGGAGCTGGAATTGCCCGAGGCAATTAAAACAGTCAAGGAAACACTAAGAGCCGTTCCCAATAAAGGGATCGGATACGGAGTTCTCAAGTATATGGCTGATCAGCATTGTTTTGCGGATGAAAAGGAAGCACCTATTTTGTTTAATTATATGGGTGAACTGGACAGCAGTCTGGAACGGAACTTGTTCTGTTCGTCTCCTATCCCGGTAGGACAAACGGTGGGTGGGCAACTCATCAGATCGCATGATTTTGAAATAAATGCAGTTGTAATGGATGGGAAGTTCACCGTTCATACGACTTACAGTGATGGAGTATACGAAGCTGAGATTGCTGAAAAGCTTAATCGGTTGTTCATGTACAACTTGCATCAAATCGTTCAACACTGCCGGAACAAGCAGGGCGCAGAGAGAACCCCGTCCGATTATGGGAAGCATCCTGTATCCATAGCGGAGTTGGAGGCTATACAAAATAAGGTTGATCCACTTGTGATCAGCAAAATTTATCCGTTGACCCTTATGCAATCCGGCATGCTGTACCATTCGCTGGGGCAAGAAACATCACATGCCTATTTTGAGCAGGTATTTGTGGAATTAAAGGGTAACGTTGATGTGGAGATATTGAAATACAGCTTTGGGCGGGTAATACAGCGCCACGAAGGGCTTCGTTCCATATTTGAATATCAACTTGTGCAACAACCTCGCCAGCTTATTATTGACCGGCAACAGGTTGAATGGTTGATGCTGGATTGGACCGGAAAGAGTCAGCATGAGCAGCTTCAACGGATGGAGCAGTTCATGACTGATGATCAGGAAAGAGGGTTTGATCTCAGCCGGGAGTTATTAATCAGATTTTGTCTGATCTCCAGAGGGGCGGATGCGTTCACACTGGTCATCAGTCATCATCATATTTTGCTCGACGGCTGGTGTCTGGACATCCTGATTCGTGAAATGTTTGAGATTTATGCCAGTCAGCAGGCTGGGCAGCCTGAAAGGTTGGAAGAAACCAGGCCGCTGGGGGACTACCTCGACTGGCTTGATCAACAGAACAAGGAGGAAGCACTGGCGTATTGGAAACAGTATCTCCAGGGCTACTATGAACGAGTCTCTTTGCCCAAAACAGGGACTAACCTGGATACAGCAGCGCCCACGTTGCGGGAGCAGGAAATTCAATTCCCGCGTGAACTCACAAGTCGGCTGAAACAGTTCGCTGTGAACAATCAGGTTACCTTTAATGCGTTGATTCAGGCGATATGGGGCATGATTTTGTGCAGATACAGTGGTACAGAAGATGTCATATACGGCACAGTCATTTCCGGCCGAGACGCTGACGTTGAAGGAATAGAGAACATGGTGGGGCTGTTTATTAATACCATTCCTACCCGGGTGAAGCTTGAACCGGAAGAGCTTTTTGCCGATGCTATCCGCAGGGTTCAACAGGAAGGAATGGAAGGTCAAAAGTATGGCTATGTACACCTGGCAGATATACAGGACCAAAGTGAATTAAAAGCCGATTTGCTTGACCATGTACTGGTGTTCCAAAATTTTGGGAATGAACAGGCTGCGGGCCTTGCGGCGGAACAAGGGACAGGAATCACGCTGGAGCGTGTTTATGGCAATGAGCATACACACTATGATTTGAGTGTGACTGCTGTTCTGGACGATACATTCAGACTTAAATGGTCTTATAACAGTAACGTACTGGATTCAGATCTGATGAATGGTCTGGGTGATCATGTTCTCTATGTGGCGGAGCAGATTAGTGCAAACCAGAATATTCGTGTAAGAGAAATTGCGCTTATTGGCGAGCAGGCCCGCCATAAGATGGAGTTGTTATCCCATGGCCCGATGACACCATTTCCCAAAGAAAAGACATTATCGCAGCTATTCGACGAACAGGCAGAGCGAACTCCAGATGCAGTTGCACTGGTAATGCAAGAAAAACAGCTCACCTATCTGGAGCTGCAGGAGAAATCAAATCAGATGTCGGAACGTTTGCGCATGCGAGGCATTCAAAATTCATCCATCGTAGGACTGATGGTGCAACGCTCTTCCGAGATGATTATAAGTATTCTTGGAATTCTCAAATCCGGAGCAGCCTATTTACCGATCGATCCGGAATGGCCAAGAGCGCGAATTGTGCACATGCTGCATGACAGTGGTGCCGCCTTGCTGCTTACGGAAAAACAATGGATGGAGGATTTCTCAGACGTCATTGAAGTCATGAATGTACGTGCAGATGTTGAAGAAGCCATCCGATTAGAGAGCCTAGGCATGAAGGAATCAGCCCCAACCTTGGCATTCAAGGATAAGGCAGGAGACGATCTGGCCTATATTATCTACACCTCGGGTTCTACGGGGAAACCAAAAGGTGTAATGATCTCCCATGCCAATGCCATTCGGGTAGTGAAAGATACGAATTATATTCAGATCTCTTCCTCTGATTCAATATTGCAGATCTCAAATTATGCTTTTGATGGCTCGATATTTGACATCTTTGGAGCGCTATTAAACGGCGCGAGGCTGGTCATGATTGAACAGGAGACCCTGCTGGATATCAACCAATTGTCTAAAGTGATGACAGAGGAGAGAATTACGGTCTGTTTCATGACAACTGCGTTGTTTAACTTGCTGGTTGATCGTGCGCCTCATTGTTTGCTGGGACTTCGGAAACTCCTGTTTGGAGGGGAGCGGGCTTCTGTCTCCCATGCCCAGAGAGCTCTTTCCCATATGGGAGCAGACAAACTGATTCACGTATATGGTCCTACGGAAAGTACAGTGTTTGCAACAAGTTATCCTGTACAAGCTATAGGTGACCATGATGGAAGTCTTCCGATTGGTAAGCCCATTGCGAACACATCTGCATGGATTCTGGACGACAATCAACAGTTTGTTCCAAATGGAGTACCTGGAGAGCTTTATCTCTCAGGTGATGGATTAAGTATCGGTTATCTGAACAATGAAGATCTGACCGAAGCCAAATTTGTCAATAATCCATATCAGCTCCATGGACGAATGTACCGCACTGGAGATCGGGTGCGCCGACAGTCTGACGGAACGATTGAATTTCTGGAGCGGATGGATCATCAGGTGAAACTGAGAGGTTATCGGATCGAACTTGGGGAGATCGAACAGGTCCTGATTTCACATGAGCATGTCCGTGAAGCCATGGTTGTTGCTGTCAAAGATTCGAGTGGGCAGGATTCATTGTGTGCTTACATTACTGCCTTGCAGGAAGTCAACCGGATAGGTATGCAATCCTTTATGGAAGCCCGTTTGCCAGGCTATATGATCCCATCCTATTTCAAGGTGTTGGAGCAGTTCCCACTTACGCCAAACGGGAAAATAGATCGCCAAGCGTTGCCTCGCCCTGAGATTGAAGTTAAATCAGAGACAACGTATGAGGCACCTTCCAATTATGTGGAGGAACAGTTAATAAACATATGGGAAGAGGTGCTGAATGTGAAGCCAATTGGCACCGCCCACCATTTCTTTGAATGCGGTGGGAATTCCCTGAAAGTGATGCATGCAGTTCAGCTGACTAACCGAAAGTTCCAAATGGAATTAAAAATCAGCCAATTTTTTGAATATCCAACGATTAAACAACAGGCCATTCATATATTGAGCGGTAGTACAGCTGGCCCTGATGTGAATGAATATGTAGAAGAAGAGATTTAACAGTTCGTTCTTTAAGTTCAATAAATGACTCAATGATCCGAGAGAGACTGCATCGTGTATTGCCTCTTCATTAGACGAGGTGTAAAGGTGCAGTTTCTCCCGGAATTCCATGTCTTAGGCGTCATACTGAAAGGAATGGTGAATTCCTATGAACATTGCGGAGTTTATGAATCATTTACAGAGAAGAAATGTGAAATTGTACCATCAAGACGGAAAAATCAAAATGATCGGACCGCGTGAGGAAATCGATGCTGACCTTAAATCACAGATTAAAGAACACAAACAGGCTCTTATTCAGTTTCTGATCCATCAGGAAGAAGTATGGAATGCGCCTATTCCAAAGGCTCAAGAGTCGACCAACGAGATGTACCCTCTGTCCAGGGCTCAGAAAAGAATGTATATTCTGTATCAAATGGACGATCAGGGAATTGCTTATAACATTCCAATGGCGGTGAAGCTGACGGGTCATCTCGAACTGGATTTACTTGAAGAAGCGATTGGATGCGTGATGGAGAGACATGAAGCACTTCGAACGTCATTTGTGGATGATCAGGGTGAGCCTGCTCAGAAGATTCACTCTGAAATTCGGTTTAAGCTTGATTTCAGTGAACGGAATGAATCAGATATGTTGGTCAAGATCAAACAATTTATTCGACCTTTTGATCTAACGCAGGCTCCGCTGCTGCGGGCTGAACTGGTCCGCTTGGATCAAGATCAGCATGTACTGCTCATGGACATGCATCATATTGTATCCGATGGGATGTCATTTGCGCTGTTTTTGAATGAACTGGCTGAACTGTACAGTGGCAAACCGATGACACCTGTTTCCATCCAGTACAAGGACTATGTAGCATGGGAGAAAGCCAAAGAACGTTCAGGTGATCTGAAAAAGCAGGAGACCTATTGGTTGGAAACGCTGAGTGGGGAACTGCCACAACTTCAAATGCCTCTGGATTATGCACGCCCCCCAGAGCAAAATTACGCCGGTCAACGAATGGTTACCGAATTGGATCAGGAATTAACGAGAAATTTGCAGCGCCTTGCCGATGAGCATGACGTAACGATGTATATGCTGCTTTTATCAGCCTACGTAGTACTGTTATCCAAATATACTGGACAGAAAGATATTATCGTGGGTACCCCGATCGCAGGCAGGTCGCATGATCATCTCAAATCAGTAATCGGTTTGTTCACCAATACAATAGCAACACGACATAACATAGACCCGGAGCAGACATTCAGCGCGTTTTTGAATCAGGTGAGAAGACATACCTTGAACGCATATGAGAATCAGGATTATCCTTTTGATGAACTGATTGAAAAACTGAACTTACCCATGGATCGAAGCAGACACACGCTGTTTGATACGATGTTTGATTTGCAGCACGCAGAGGATTATGTGTTCCAACTTGGTCAGCTTCAAGCGGAAATGTGTGAATTCGATCTGCCCGTCTCCAAATTTGATCTCAGTCTCACTGTAATCCATTACGGCAGTCACATGAAACTGGATCTGCAATATGCTTCCGAATTGTTTGCCCGAAATAGCATGGAACGTTTTTTAAGTCACTTGATGGATATGTTGAATGAGATTGCGTCAAACGCCATGCAAAAGGTAAGTCAGCTTCGCATGTTGTCCAGGCAGGAAGAAGATCAGGTGTTGTACCAGTTTAACAGCAAGCGAGTGGATTCGTACCAGGGCACATTAAATGATTGGTTTGAAGAACGCGCTGCATCTACACCTGAACGGATCGCAGTAGTCCACGGGGAAAAATCCATGTCGTACAAGCAACTTAATGAACGAGTAAATAAGCTGGCACGCCTGCTTCGAGTGAAAGGGGGAAAGCCCAATTCGATCATCGGTGTTATGGTGGAGCGATCCTTGGACATGATTGTTGGAATACTGGCAGTTCTCAAGGCAGGGGCTGCCTATCTGCCCATTGATCCTGAATTGCCTGATGACCGGGTATCATACATGCTCAGGGATAGCGGGGCTGTGTTGCTTTTGAACGGGTGTCCTTTCAGAGACAGGCTCCACATCACATCCGAGCTGGCGATGGACAATCCGGAGATTGAACATATGGAACCAGGCAACCCGGAACGAGTGAATCATCAAGGTGATTTGGCCTATGTGATCTATACTTCCGGTTCGACAGGTGCGCCGAAGGGAGTTATGACGACTCATGGAAATGTATTGAACTATATCTCTGCATTTTTGAACAGAGTACCGCTAACAGAGGAAGATACGGTTCTTCAGGTGGTGTCCTTTTCGTTCGACGCGTTCACTGAGGAAGTATTTCCGTTGCTGGCTGTATCTGGACGTATTGTTCTTAGTGGCAAGCTCAACGAAACGCATGTGGATGACCTGGTTATGCAGATTGAAAAAGAGAACATCACTGTTTTAAGCTGTTCCCCGCTTCTTCTGAACGAGTTGGACAAAAACAGGCACCTGCGTCCACATGCCAACATGAAATTTATCAGTGGTGGGGACGTCCTGAAATACGAATATGTCCGGAATATGGTCGGTTCGGCTCAAGTGTACAATTCATATGGACCTACCGAAGCAACGGTATGTGCTACATATTATCGTGTGATGCCACAGGACGAAGGAAGAGTATCTATTCCCGTAGGTAGTCCGCTTGGTAACTATGAGGTGTTTATACTTGATGAACATCAACAACCCGTTCCGATTGGTGTAGCAGGGGAATTATACATCGGGGGGGCAGGGGTCGCTAAGGGATATCTCAACCTTGCCGAGCTAACAGAATCCCGTTTTGTAGATCATCTGCTTGCATCGGGGACCAAAATGTACCGCACCGGGGATATGGGGAAATGGCTGCCGGATGGAAATATAGAGTTTCTTGGAAGAAATGATGAACAGATTAAAATACGTGGATATCGCGTTGAAATTCGGGAAGTGGAGCATCATCTGGCAGATCATCCTGATGTAAGCGACGCTGTGGTTATCACTCAAAAGGATCAGAAAGGTCAGCTCTGCCTATGTGCGTATATTGTCTGGAATTCGCCAGAGCATGTGCATGGCTTTGATGAACTGAAAACACATGCGAGAGAGCGATTGCCGGCTTATATGATTCCTTCATGGTTTATGAGTTTGGAGCAAATTCCACGTACCCTCAATGGTAAGGCAGATCTTAACGTTTTGCCCCATCCCGATGTGGACAGCATGGCCAATACGACGTATGTGGCCCCAAGCAATGAGCTGGAATGTATACTGGCGTCCATCTGGGAAGAGATACTGGAGCTTCGGCCGATTGGTGTAGATCATAGCTTTTTTGAGCTGGGTGGTCAGTCTTTGAGAGCCTTTGCTATGATGTCAGCCATTCAGAGAAAGTTAGAGCTTCGGATTACACTCAAGGATATCTTTAACATGCCTACAATCAGGCAGCTGGCTGCATGGCTTCGAACAGTGGAGACACAGCGCACTTTCCGAATCCAAAAGGCAAACGAAAAGCCACATTATCCATTGTCCGCTGCACAGCGCAGACTTTACATTCTGGATCGGGTGCAGCAAACGGGTTTGATGTATAACATGCCCCTTATTATCCGATTGTCAAAAGAAGCTGAACAGGTACGTATGGAGCAGACATTGCTTGAAATTATTCATAGACATGAAGGGCTGAGAACTTCTTTTACAGAAATCGATGGTGAGCCCGTGCAGCGTATTCATGCCCAAGTGAACTTCAATCTTCTTGTAGGCAACGGGTTGCAACAGGATTTCGATCCGTTCATACATTCATTTATCCAACCCTTTGATCTGGAGAAGGCCCCTTTGTTCAGAGCTGCATTATGGCGAACGGAGATCAGCCAATATTTATGTCTTGATATGCATCATTTGATTTCAGACGCGGTGTCCATAGATATCCTTATCCAGGAAATAGGGCAAATCTATGAACATAAACAACTGGCACCATTCACCCTTCAATATAAAGATTATGCTGAATGGTCTCTGGCTCCGGAACAACAGGAACAAAGGCAAGAGCACCAGCAATATTGGACAGACATGCTTAAAGGTGAATTGCCCGTGTTAAATTTGCCGCTCGATTTCTCCCGACCTGCGATTCAGAGTTATGAAGGAAACCGGCTTCAATGTGCAGTGGATTTCGAACTGACACAAAAACTGCGTTTGTTGGCTGCCGAAAACGGTGTAACGCTGTTTGTTTTGCTGTTAACCGCATATACGATACTTCTTGCCCGATACACTTCCCAGGATGACATCATTATAGGGACTACGGTGGCAGGAAGAGAGCATCCAGAATTGGAAGATATGGTGGGTATGTTTGTTAATACGCTGGCATTACGCTTCTATCCTGAACCCGATATGTCCTTGCAGCAGTTGCTTCATCATATTAGAGATACTACGCTTGACGGCTTTGCCCATCAGGACTATCCGTTTGATGAACTGGTAAGCAAACTTGAAGTGAAAAGGGATGCGAGTCGGAGTGCGCTATTTGATACCCTGTTTACCCTTCAGGCTGAACAGACAACGGGAATGGACGCTAATGGTTTGCTGGCTGAATACTATCCGTTCAGTCATCCCACAGCCAAGTTTGATCTGAGCGTAACCGCGTTGGAGACAGCGGAGGGGATAGAGATGTTTTACGGGTATGCCTCCAGGCTGTTCAAAGAAGAGACCATTGAGAAACTGGCCGGACATTATAACGAAATTTTGAAAGAGATTGTAAACGATACTCAACGCACCATTGGTGAGATCAATCTGGTGACAGAAAAGGAAAGGGAGCTGCTGCTGTACCAGTTCAACAACAATGTTCGGGACTACGCCCAACGAAAATCCGTTCCGGAACAGATTGCAGACCATGCAGTTCATTATCCCAATAAAGTAGCTGTTGTATATGACGGGCAACAACTAACCTATAGCGAACTGAATGAACGGGCTACCGATGTTGCGGAAGCTCTACTGGATCTTGGAGTGCATAAACAAATGCCTGTAGGCATTATGATGGATCGTTCATTGGAAATGATGGTTGGTTTACTTGGTATTCTCAAATCGGGTGGAGCATATATGCCTTTGGACCCTGCCTTTCCCGAGGAACGTATTCGCTACATGCTGGAGGATAGCGGTGCCAGCGTGGTTGTAACTCAAGCACATTTGTTATCTCAAGTGAACAGAGTCGGGGTTTCCTGTGAAGCCTTGGTGGTTGACGATCATTGCTCACCAATACAGAGCATTCGGGAGAAGGGTGGAAGAACGGCTCGGCATGGCGTGTCAAAAATAAGACATAATGACCATGATCTGGCCTACATCATTTATACCTCAGGCTCAACCGGATTGCCCAAAGGTGTATTAATTGAGCATGGATCATTCGCCAATTTCTGTTATGGCTTCATTGAATCTCAGCAGATAACGGAACGAGATCGTGCAGCAAATTATTTACAAATCACATTTGATGGGTCTATTATCGATATTTTTCCGACATTGGTGGTGGGGGCAGAGCTGCACATCATCCCATCTCAGTTGCGCCTGGATATGTCTCAGCTAAATGCATATATGAATGCACACTCCATTACATTGATCACGTTGCCGCCAAAGGTGTGTGAAGTTTTTATCCATCAACCTAATACCTCATTGCGTTTGCTAATTGCTGGAGGAGAACAGCTGAAACTTTCGTTTCTTCCTGACTACCCGCTGATCAATGCATATGGGCCTACCGAGAACACAGTTGCTACCACCTACCAACGGGTAGATCAGGTTCACGGCAATATCCCGATCGGCAAGCCGCTCCCCAACATATGGACGTACGTGATGAATAGTGATCATCAATTATGTCCAGTTGGTGTAGCAGGAGAGTTATACATTGCGGGCAACAGTGTAGCCCGGGGCTACCTTAATAATCCGGAACTGACGGCCGAGAAATTTGTAGACAACCCGCATGAACCTGGCGGCAAAATGTACCGGACAGGTGATCTGGTGCGCTGGCTACCTGGTGGCAACCTGCAATTTATGGGGCGTACCGATCAACAGGTGAAAATCCGTGGATACCGGATTGAGCTTGGCGAGATCGAGCAACAACTGCTGAAACATCCGGCGATCCGGGAAACAGCGGTTCTGGCTCATCAGGACCCGCAGGGAAATGGGGCGTTATGCGCCTATGTTGTAGCCGAAGGCGAAGCAGTGTGGACAGCTGCTACCGTTCGGGACTGGCTGGAAGCGGAACTGCCGGATTATATGATCCCAGCCTATGTGGTGCAGCTGGATCAGCTGCCGCTGACGTCTCATGGCAAGCTGGACCGCAAGGCGTTACCTGAGCCGGACCACCATCTGCCTGCCGCGCCGGAGACAGAAGCACCGCGCAACGAGGTGGAACACCTACTGGTGGACATTTGGCGTGACGTGTTAAACATGGAGGAGCTGGGCATCAATCACCAGTTCTTTGTCTCCGGGGGAGACTCCATCAAGGCACTCCAGATCGGATCACGTCTGGCCCGAGCGGGACTGCGGATGGAGGTCCGGGATTTGTTTGCCTATCCAAAGATTCGGGATCTCTCCCCGTATGTGAAATGGGATCAGCGTGAGCGCCGGAGCCAGGAGCCGGTGGAAGGAGAAGTGCAGCTGACCCCGATTCAGCAGTGGTTTTTTGCGAACAACACGACGGAACAAAACCACTTCACACAGTCCTTCATGCTGCATCGGGCAGCCGGGTTCAAGCCGGACGTGCTGGAACAGGTGCTGGATCGGTTGCTGGAGCATCATGATGCGCTGCGCATGAGGTATGAGATGCAAGCAGATGGTAGCATCCGCCAATTCAACCGTCCGGTTCAAACTGGAGAGCGGATGTATACCCTGCACCGATTTGATACACGGGGCTGGGATGAACCGGAGCGTCAGGTCTATGAGGCGGCTACCCGGGTGCAGCAGGCATGTAACCTGGAAGAGGGCAAGCTGGTACAGGTCGGGTGGTTTGAAGCCGAGAACGGGGACCATCTGCTGCTGGCGATTCATCACCTAGTCGTGGACGGGGTGTCCTGGCGAATCCTGCTGGAAGACATGGAAGTGCTGTATCAGCAGGCGGAGCGGGGAGAAGAGCTGGATGCGGGCGAGAAGACCGACTCTTACCAGCGTTTCGCAGAAGCTGTGCAGGATTACGCGAACAGCCCGCAGGCCGCGAAGGAGCGAGCCTACTGGAGTAGACTTGCAGCGGAGGGGGCGGGGCTGAACCTGGGAGAGCGGGAGGAATCGGCGGAACCAGATCGATTTGCGGACAGCCATACCGTGCAAAGCACCCTGAGTACGGAAGTCACCCGGCAGCTGCTGCGGGAGAGCAATCGGGCCTATCAGACGGAGATCAATGATCTGCTGCTTAGTGCGCTGTACCTCGCGGTGCGGAAGCTGACGGGTGAGCTGAAGCTGAAAGTGAACCTGGAAGGCCATGGCCGGGAGGATGTGCTGGAAGGCATCGATCTCAGCCGCACCGTGGGCTGGTTTACGACCCTGTACCCGGTACTGCTGGAAGGGGAGGCAGAGGACGAGCTTTCGGTCACCATCAAACGGGTGAAAGAAGGATTGCGCAAGGTACCTCATAAAGGCTTCAGCTATGGAGCGCTGAAATATGTGGCCCGGATGCCGGAGTTACAGGCGGAGAAGAAGGCTCCAATTCTATTTAACTATTTGGGAGAGATCGGAGCATCTGCAAATTCCGGGTGGGTTCATGCCTCGCATTTTAAACCGGGAGAAAGCATGGGCGAGCACATTGCCCGCATGAATCCGATTGAGCTAAATGTAGCCATCTATAACGGAAGCCTGGCCCTTAGCACAACCTATACCAAGTCTGCGTTTTCAGAAGAAATGATTCTTAATTTAAACCAGTATTATATTGAAGCCATTGAACAGGTGGTTGATCACTGTATCAGCAAAGAACATGCGGAGAAGACATCTTCCGACTATGGATTTAGTGACTTGTCATTAGAGGATCTTGAAGATTTATTAAGCGAATATGAGCTGATTGAGGATTAATATTTGTCTATTTTCATCCCAAGTTTAGGACAGCTTAGGTACGATCCAATAAGGAGATGATATCGGTCCATGAAGGCAAAAGTCGAGAAAATATACCCATTATCCCCGATGCAAAGAGGAATGCTGTTTCATGCGCTCGAAAATCCGTCTGAAGATGCCTATTTTGAACAAACGGTACTGGATATCCGCGGGGAGATAGATCCCGAAATTCTGGAGCAAAGCTTCAATCAGTTGCTTGAACGACATGAAATATTGAGAGCCTCAGTTCATACCAAATTGGAGGAGCCCGTTCATGTTGTGCTTGCGAGGCGGACGATCGGGTTTACCTTTCACGATCTGAGGGGCAGGTCAGACGATGAAGTCGCTGCCTTAATGCAAGATTTTATGGAGAAGGATCGTGCAAAAGGATTTAATTTGTCCAAGGACAGCCTGCTTCGAATCGCTCTTGTTTGTACTGGTGAACAGCATTTCCAGATGATCTGGACGTTTCACCATATGATACTGGATGGCTGGAGCATGGGCATTCTCTTCAATGAATTGCTGGATATATATGCTGATAGATCCAATGGCTTACCGTCTAAAATGGCAGATACCCGTCCCTATAGCAATTACATGAAGTGGCTCCAGCAGCAGGAACAGGAATCGGGCCTTGGGTACTGGGAGCATTATCTGTCAGGATACAGTGAGAAGACCGGCTTGCCTTCGATAAACCGACCAACAAGTGAGATGGCGTTCTCCAGAAGAGAGAAGAAAATAGAGTTTTCCCAAGCTCTCACCACAAAAATGAAAGAGATGGCGCAGAAACATGCCGTGACACTCCACACCGTCGTTCAAGCGATGTGGGGGTTTCTGCTCGCCAAATATAATGATAACGAAGATGCTGTCTTTGGGACCGTTGTATCTGGGAGGGATGCAGCCGTGGATGGCATTGAGAATATGGTTGGTTTGTTTATCAATACCATTCCTACACGTGTCACCTTTTCTGGAGAGCAACCATTTGTGGAGCTTATGAAAAAGATTCAGTCGGACGCATTGAACAGTCAGGCGTATCAATATTTAAGTCTGGCCGAGGTGCAGGCCCGCACTGAACTCAAACATGATCTGCTTGATCATGTCGTTGTGTTTGAAAATTATGCTCTGGATACGAGGAAGATGGCAGAGCGGTCCAATCTGGGTTTTGAAATCAACGAGATCACTGGAGAGGAACGAACTAACTATCCGTTTACAATGGCTGCTGGACTTGGAGAGAAGTTGACGCTGCTGCTCATTTATGACGAACATGTCTATGAACCGGCTCTGATGGATCAGATTGAGACGCATATGAAAGCGATTATCCATCAAATTACGTCAGATGAGAGTATTCATATCCAGGATATTACTCTCGTCTTGAACGATGAACTTCCGATGCTTGAAATGGTTTCAAATGGGGCTGTGACGGATTATCCCAAATGGAAAACCATTCCCCAGCTTTTTGATGAACAAGTCCAGAAAACGCCTCATGCCACCGCCCTTATTATGGATGATATGCACATCACCTACCGTGAATTGCAGGAAAAAGCGGATCAAATGGCATCCCGGTTATACGAATTTGGGCTACCCAAGCAGGCAGTGGTAGGACTGCTGGCAGACCGCTCGGTAGAGATGATTGTGGGCATACTCGGGATTCTGAAAGCAGGGGCAGCTTATCTTCCCATGGACCCGGGCTGGCCGGAAGAAAGAATAAGTCATATGCTTCAGGACAGCAGGTCTGCGGTGCTCTTGACACAGCCCGAATGGATCAGCCAGGCACCGCTGAATTTTCCAATGTTACCGCTGTATGGGGACTACATGAATCATATGCCTGCGGTCATGGAGATGGCGGCTGCCACACAGGTAATGGAAGTGAAGCCTGACAAGGAGAGCCGCATGGATGATCTGGCCTACATGATCTACACGTCTGGCTCTACCGGATTGCCCAAAGGAGTGATGATCTCTCATGCAAACGTAATTCGGGTTGTATGTGAGACGGATTACATTGATATTTGCCCGGAAGACCGGATTTTGCAGCTTTCGAATTATGCGTTTGACGGATCTGTCTTTGATATTTTTGGCGCACTTTTGAACGGAGCCAGTCTGGTTCTGCTCAAGCAGGACACGGTTCTGGACACCCAAGCGCTCGCCGAAGTTATCGTTCGTGAGAAAGTCACGGTTTCTTTCATGACGACCGCACTGTTTAATCTGCTCGTTGATCGTGAGCCGGAATGTCTTCGCGGCTTCCGCAAAATATTATTTGGGGGCGAGCGGGCATCCGTGGCCCAGGCCAGGAAAGGACTGGATATTCTCGGATCGGATCGCCTGATTCACGTATACGGACCCACAGAAAGCACGGTTTTTGCTACAGCTTATCCCATTAGGTCCATCGAAGCAGCGGTTACCAACCTTCCCATCGGAAAACCAATTGCCAATACTTCGGTCTGGGTGATGGACCGGTACCAGAATCCCGTTCCAGCTGGTATTCCAGGAGAGTTATGTATCTCCGGAGATGGTTTGAGCTTGGGGTATTTGAATAACAAGGAACTAACCGATTCCCGATTCGTTCCACATCCCTTGCTTGAGGGAACACGGATGTATCGCACAGGTGATCGAGTACGCCGGCTCCAAAATGGAGATATTGAGTTTCTCGAACGCTTGGACCATCAGGTTAAATTGCGCGGTTACCGCATTGAATTGGGCGAGATTGAGCATGTTCTGCTGGAGCATGAAGGGATTCGCGAAGGGGTCGTAGTGACGAGAAAAGATGCAGCCGACCAGGACATATTGATTGCATATCTAAAGGCTGATCCAGCGCTGACAACCACCGGAATTCGTACGTATGTATCGGAGCGCCTGCCGGACTACATGGTTCCTTCCTATTTTATCCTGCTCAATGAGCTTCCCCTAACAGGAAATGGAAAGGTTGATCGCAGGGCGCTACCTGAACCGGCAGAATGTATAGAGCATTTGAAGCATGACCAATATGAAGCACCAAGTACGGTGCTGGAGAATCGCATTTGCACCATATGGAAAGAAATTTTGGGAGTGCAGATTGCGGGGGTTCATGATCACTTCTTTGAGTCCGGCGGTCATTCACTCAAAGCGACAGCACTGGCATCACGAATTCACAAAGAGATTCAGGTGATGGTGCCGATTCGACAGCTTTTCCTTGCTCCAACCATCCGAGGTATTGCCAATTACATTGAATCTGCTGCCAAAGAGGACTATCTTTCCATACAATCGGCCGAATCAAAGCCCTATTATGCACTCTCTTCTGCTCAACGCAGACTTCATATGCTGCATCAGATTTCGGATACCGGAACTTCATATAATATGCCTGCAGTGATGAAGGTATCTGGAGAACTGGACGTGGTGCGATTTGAAGAGGCATTCCGGCAATTGGTACAGAGACATGAGTCATTCAGGACGTCCTTTGTCATTGTGGATGGCGAACCCGTCCAACGGATTCATTCACATGTTCCGTTTGCTGTTGAACATATTGAACTGGGAAGCCGATCTCTGGAAGAAACGCTTTCGGATCGAATTCGTCCATTCGAGCTGGACAAGGCCCCATTAATGCGGGTTGAACTTGTGAAAATCAGTGAACAGGAACATGCAGTCGTGATGGACATGCATCATATTATCGCAGATGGTGTGTCAACGGGTGTGCTTGTTCAGGAGTTTCATGAATTGTATGAGGGGAAATCTCTGCCTGAGCTGAAGTTACAGTACAAGGATTACTCCGAGTGGCAGAAGGATTGGTTTAATAGTGAAGGGCTGAAGACACAGGAGACCTACTGGCTCAATCGATTTGAGGGAGAAATTCCGGTTCTTCAATTGCCAACAGACTGGCCAAGACCGCAAGTGTACTCTTTTAAAGGAAACCGGGTGCGATTTGTTTGTGACGAACAGCTCACACGTGAACTGCATCAATTGGCCAGAGATCATGAAGCGACACTATATATGGTACTGCTGGCTGCTTATACAACTTTACTTTCCAGATATTCAGGACAAGATGATATTGTCGTGGGATCTCCGATTGCGGGGCGTAAACACGCAGATCTCCAGCAGGTGATCGGTATGTTTGTTAATACACTTGCCATGCGGAATTATCCTGTAGCGGAACGGTCCTTCAGTGATTTCCTGAGAGAAGTGAAGGAGAATGCATTACAGGCTTATGAAAATCAGGATTATCCGCTTGATGAGCTCATCAACAAACTTCGTGTCTCAAGAGACAGAAGCAGAAACGCATTGGTGGATACGATGTTTGTGCTGCAAAATCTGGAGCTTGAGCGTACATCCGGACAACAATGGATTGATTTACACGTTGAGCCTTATGAGACGGAACTGCCCATTGCCAAATTTGATCTGACTCTTGCTGCTGTTGTACAGAATGGCCAACTTGAGTTTGAACTGGAATATTGCAGTGATCTGTTTTCCCTTCAAACGGTTGAAAACATGAGCCATCATTTTATTCAATTGTTAAAAGGGATATTAAGCAATCCCCAAGGCAAGCTGGGTGAGTTTGAAGTCGTATCTGAGGAAGAGAAGCAGACGCTACAGCATGTCTATAATGATAACGCCTGCTCTTATCCGCTGCACCAGCGGGTGTACGAGTGGATTGAGCAAAATGCTCTGCGGACACCTGATCAGGTTGCGGTTATGCATGATGGCAGAAGCATGACCTATTATGAGCTAAATGAGGCGGCAGACTTCCTGGCAGCTCGCCTGCGTCAGCGTGGTGTAACCAGAGAAACGGTCGTTGGTATTATGATGGATCGGTCTGTAGAAATGATTGCGGGCATTCTCGGTATTATGAAATCAGGAGGAGCTTATTTACCACTGGACCCATCAACTCCGGTTGAGCGAATCCGGTACATGCTTCAGGATAGCGGGGCAGGACTGGTTGTGACCCAGAACCTTTGGTCAGATCGGCTCAGAGCTGCTGATTCCGAATGTGTGACATTCATTCTGGATGAGGCAGCATTGAAGGATTGGAATGCTGCGGCATCACTCCAAATTCCGTCTGTAGCTGATTCGGCAACGATGACCACAAACCCTGATGATTTGGCATATATCATCTACACTTCAGGTTCTACAGGTATGCCAAAGGGGGTACAGGTTGAGCAAAGCGCCTTGACCAACTTCTGTTGTGGATATATAGATGCTCTACAGTTAACTGAGAGAGACCGGGTGGCAAACTATCTCCAAATGACCTTTGACGCTTCGATTAGTGAAATTTTCCCTGCACTGATGTCAGGGGCTACACTTCATATCATTCCGACCGAGCTGAGACTGGATATATTGAGGCTGAATGAATACTTATCGGAGTATGGAATAACGGTTGCGACTCTTTCTTCCAAGGTATGTGAATCATTTGTTGAACTGCCAAATTCGTCATTACGTTTGCTCGTTTCGGGGGGAGAGCAGCTTAAACTTCATAATCTTCCGAATTACAAGCTGATCAACGCTTACGGACCAACGGAAAATACGGTGGTTACCACTCTGCATGAAGTCGATTCCATAGAGGGTGTCATTCCTATAGGCAAACCTTTTACGAATACAAGAATTTTTATTTTGAATGATCATCTTCAATTCTGTCCGATAGGTGTGACCGGGGAGATGTACATTGCCGGTCACAGTCTGGCACGGGGCTACCTTAATAATCCGGAACTGACAGCCGAGAAATTTGTAGACAACCCGTATGAACCCGGCGGCAAAATGTACCGGACAGGTGATCTGGTGCGCTGGCTACCTGGTGGCAACCTACAATTTATGGGGCGTACCGATCAACAGGTGAAAATCCGTGGATACCGGATTGAGCTTGGCGAGATCGAGCAACAACTGCTGAAACATCCGGCGATCCGGGAAACAGCGGTTCTGGCTCATCAGGACCCGCAGGGAAATGGGGCGTTATGCGCCTATGTTGTAGCCGAAGGCGAAGCAGTGTGGACAGCTGCTACCGTTCGGGACTGGCTGGAAGCGGAACTGCCGGATTATATGATCCCAGCCTATGTGGTGCAGCTGGATCAGCTGCCGCTGACGTCTCATGGCAAGCTGGACCGCAAGGCGTTACCTGAGCCGGACCACCATCTGCCTGCCGCGCCGGAGACAGAAGCACCGCGCAACGAGGTGGAACACCTACTGGTGGACATTTGGCGTGACGTGTTAAACATGGAGGAGCTGGGCATCAATCACCAGTTCTTTGTCTCCGGGGGAGACTCCATCAAGGCACTCCAGATCGGATCACGTCTGGCCCGAGCGGGACTGCGGATGGAGGTCCGGGATTTGTTTGCCTATCCAAAGATTCGGGATCTCTCCCCGTATGTGAAATGGGATCAGCGTGAGCGCCGGAGCCAGGAGCCGGTGGAAGGAGAAGTGCAGCTGACCCCGATTCAGCAGTGGTTTTTTGCGAACAACACGACGGAACAAAACCACTTCACACAGTCCTTCATGCTGCATCGGGCAGCCGGGTTCAAGCCGGACGTGCTGGAACAGGTGCTGGATCGGTTGCTGGAGCATCATGATGCGCTGCGCATGAGGTATGAGATGCAAGCAGATGGTAGCATCCGCCAATTCAACCGTCCGGTTCAAACTGGAGAGCGGATGTATACCCTGCACCGATTTGATACACGGGGCTGGGATGAACCGGAGCGTCAGGTCTATGAGGCGGCTACCCGGGTGCAGCAGGCATGTAACCTGGAAGAGGGCAAGCTGGTACAGGTCGGGTGGTTTGAAGCCGAGAACGGGGACCATCTGCTGCTGGCGATTCATCACCTAGTCGTGGACGGGGTGTCCTGGCGAATCCTGCTGGAAGACATGGAAGTGCTGTATCAGCAGGCGGAGCGGGGAGAAGAGCTGGATGCGGGCGAGAAGACCGACTCTTACCAGCGTTTCGCAGAAGCTGTGCAGGATTACGCGAACAGCCCGCAGGCCGCGAAGGAGCGAGCCTACTGGAGTAGACTTGCAGCGGAGGGGGCGGGGCTGAACCTGGGAGAGCGGGAGGAATCGGCGGAACCAGATCGATTTGCGGACAGCCATACCGTGCAAAGCACCCTGAGTATGGAAGTCACCCGGCAGCTGCTGCGGGAGAGCAATCGGGCCTATCAGACGGAGATCAATGATCTGCTGCTTAGTGCGCTGTACCTCGCGGTGCGGAAGCTGACGGGTGAGCTGAAGCTGAAAGTGAACCTGGAAGGCCATGGCCGGGAGGATGTGCTGGAAGGCATCGATCTCAGCCGCACCGTGGGCTGGTTTACGACCCTGTACCCGGTACTGCTGGAAGGGGAGGTAGAGGACGAGCTTTCGGTCACCATCAAACGGGTGAAAGAAGGATTGCGCAAGGTACCTCATAAAGGCTTCAGCTATGGAGCGCTGAAATATGTGGCCCGGATGCCGGAGTTGCAGACGGAGCGTCCAGCATCCATTTCGTTTAACTATCTCGGTGAGATGGACGGAGGCATGATTGGGGAAGCCATGTTCCGGGAGTCTCGTTTCTCTACGGGGCAAACGATTGGTGGCCATATCGCCCGAAATAACCCGATTGAACTGAACGCCTTCGTTTCCGGTGGGAAGTTACATCTCAACGTAACAGCAAACCAAACTGCGGTGGACATGCCGCTTGTAAGCCGATTTGCAGAGACGTTTTTCGAACGATTAACGGAAATTGTGGACCATTGCTTGTCTCAGCGTGAAACGACATATACGCCTTCCGACTATGGTGATCCAAACCTGGCACTGGAGGAGTTAGATCTTATTAAGTCAGCCTGTCCGGGCGTGATCATTGAACGGATTTATCCATTAACCAATATGCAGCAAGGCATGCTCTTTCACGCGATGGAAGATCCGTCATCAACTGCGTATTTCCAGCAAACGGTCATGGAGATTCGCGGGGAAGTGAACCCGGATGATCTGCAATCCAGTTTCAATGAGCTCATGAACAGACATGAAGCGTTGAGAGCTTCATTTATACATCGAGATTTGGAAGAACCGAGACAGGTCATTATGCAAAATCTCACCATTGAATTTGAATTTCAAGACTGGACAGCTTTGGAAGCAAATCAATCAGCAGCACAGTTGGAAACTTTTTCACAGCAGGATAAGGCTCGCAGTTTCCGTCTGGATACACAGCCGCTTATGCGTGCAGCTCTGTTTCGCACCACAGATGAATCCTATACCCTTGTATGGAGCCATCATCATATTTTGCTGGATGGATGGTGTCTGGGAATTATATTATCCGAGCTGTTCCAGATCTATAAGGCCAAGCTTGAGAATAAGGCGCACAACCTGAAGGAGCCGAAACGATATCATCAATATATTGAATGGCTCATTCGTCAGGACAAGGATGAGGCCCAAGCGTATTGGAGACGTTATCTGGAGAATTATGACACACAGTCGAGTGTTCCAGGTTTGCTTCTTACAGAGCATGATGTTCCGTATTTGCGAAAAGAACAGACGATATCTTTGGGTCAGGAGTTAACCCGCCAATTAAATGAAATAGGTGCTCATTATGGGGTGACGTTGAATACCGTCATTCAATGTATCTGGGGTCTGGTGCTGGCCAGATATAATGATACGGAGGACGTCATATTTGGAACCGTAGTCTCTGGCAGAGAAGCGCCAGTTGAAGGCATAGAAGAGATGATAGGGTTGTTCATCAATACGATTCCCGTTCGGATTGGTTACCCGCATCAAAAGCATTTTGGCGACGTACTCCAGGCCGTTCAGAAACAAGCCGTTGAAAGTCAGCGATTTAATTATTTGAATCTGGCTGAGGTTCAGGCATTGAGTGATCTCAATAAGGAATTAATGGATCACGTCTTTGTATTTGAGAACTATGCCCTGGATCATGGAGCCGTTCAACAATCCAGCACTGGGGTTGGTTTTGAAATTACCGGACTGCATGCGGAGGAACAGAGCAACTACGGATTCCTGATTTCGGCAACACCTGGCGACAGCCTGACCCTTGTGATTACGTATGATGGTAATAAATATGATTCATCCATCATCGAGCGTATGGATCAACATTTTAGGAGTGTGGCAGAACAAGTTACTTCAGCTGATCATCATCAGCTTGCTGACATTCAACTTGTGATTGGTCAAGAGTGTGAGGTGCTCCTGAATTCTTTCAATAACTCTGATGCGGATTACCCGCGAAATATGACCATTCATGAGCTATTCCAGCAGCAAGTTCGACGTACGCCTGATCGAATTGCTGTCCGGGATGAGCATCGTCATATGACGTACATGGAGCTGAATGAGCGTTCCAATCAACTGGCCCGTACGTTGTTTTCGCTTACAGGAGGAACAGAGCAATTCATTGGGATTATGGCGGATCGGTCAATCGATATGATCGTTGGCATTATGGCAGTGTTAAAAGCGGGAGCCGCATATATACCTATTGATCCCACTTATCCGGATGATCGTATTAGCTATATGCTGGAGGATTCGGGCATCCGCCTGCTGGTAGTTTCTGAAAAAGGAATGGATCGTGGACTTCACCGGGGTTCATACGTTGTCTTGGAGGAAGAGAACTCGTATCACCTGGATGCAGGAAATCTGGAGACATCCGTTCAGTCACATGATCTCGCCTATGTCATTTATACCTCAGGTACGACTGGGAATCCGAAGGGAACACTGATTGAGCATAAAAATGTCGTGCGTTTGTTGATCAATGACCGTAATCGATTTAATTTCAGCGAGAACGATGTATGGACGATGTTCCATTCCTTCTGTTTTGATTTTTCGGTGTGGGAGATGTATGGAGCACTGTTGTACGGAGGAACCTTACTTATCGTTCCACATCTGGTCGCCCAACAGCCTGGAGAATTCCTGCAATTATTAATCCGTGAAAAGGTAACCATTCTGAATCAGACGCCATCTTACTTCTATCGATTGATGCATGAGGAGGCAAAACGTCCGAGGAAGGAATTGAGTTTGCGAAAAGTCATTTTTGGCGGAGAAGCGCTAAGTCCGTCATTATTGACAGCATGGCATAAGCGTTATCCATCTACAAAATTAATTAATATGTACGGCATTACGGAGACTACGGTTCATGTTACCTATAAGGAGATTACCCTGTCTGATATGCAAATGGGCAGAAGTAATATAGGTCAGCCCATCCCTACACTCCGGGCATATATTCTGAACCAGTATCTCCAATTACAGCCTGTAGGATGTGCAGGTGAGCTATACGTTGCAGGAGAAGGGCTTGCCAGAGGATACCTCAACCGATCCAGTCTTACGGAAGAACGATTTGTCGAAGATCCGTTCTATCCTGGTGAGAAAATGTATCGTTCAGGCGACTTGGCCAGATGGCGTGCAGATGGCAACATGGAGTACTTGGGCCGCATGGACCATCAGGTCAAAATTCGGGGATATCGAATTGAATTGGGTGAAATCGAACATCAATTGCTTCAGCTTCCTGTCGTCAAGGATGCATTCGTTGTAGCCAGGGCGGATGAAGAGCATACACAATATATCTGCGCATATATCACCCTAAACGAGGTAGCAGATGACGCAGTTACGCAACAGATCAGACAACAGTTGTCTCTTCAATTGCCGGATTATATGATGCCAGCCTACATTGTAAAGATGGATCAATTGCCATTGACCTCCAACGGGAAAGTGGATCGTAAAGCGCTGCCAGCCCCGGAAGCGGGCATGTCTGCACTTGGGGGTTATGAAGCTCCGGGAAGCAGGGTGGAAGCGGAATTGCTTGCACTCTGGCATCAGCTTCTAAAGAATGACCGTATTGGCGTAAGCCACAATTTCTTTGAAGTTGGAGGACACTCGCTGAAGGCTTCGGCTCTCGTATCTCGTGTCCATAAGGCATTCGGTGTGGCCATACCCTTGAGACAAGTATTTGCAACGCCTACGGTTAGAGCCTTGTCCCAGTGGATTGATTCTGCTCGTTCCAGCAAATATGTGACCATAACCAAAGCGGAAACCAAGGAGTTCTATCCGCTTTCGTCCGCACAAAAAAGGCTTTTTATTATGCATCAGCTGGAAGATTCGAGCCTGGCCTACAATATGCCTTATGCTATGAAAATATCTGGAAATCTGGATGTACGCCAATTGGAAAGAGCCTTTCAGGATCTGATCAAGCGTCATGAATCATTCAGGACTTCCTTCCATATGGTTGATGGACAGCCAGTTCAACGAATTGATCAACAGGTGGAATTCAGGATCACATCTCTCGAGCTGGGTGACCAGACTTTAGAAGCGTGGCAGGCGAGATTTGTACGTCCATTCAATCTGACTCAGGCTCCGTTGCTGCGGGTCGAACTTGTGCAGATGGGGCCGGCTGAATACAGTCTGATTATGGATATGCATCACATTATTGCGGACGGTGTTTCTATGGGCGTTTTGACCAGGGAGCTGATCGCCCTGTATGAAGGACAAACGTTTGAACCACTACAATTGCAATACAGGGATTATGCCGAGTGGCAGGCACTATCCAGAACAACGGAAGTGATGCAGGCACAGAAGGACTACTGGCTCAGTGCCTATCAAGAGGAAGTCCCGCTCCTGGATCTGCCTATCGATTATGCAAGACCACAACACCGCAATTATGAAGGCGAACTGTTTCCGTTCGAGTTATCTGAGGGTGTGTCGCAACGGCTGTCTCAATTGGCTCATCAAGAGGGCGTAACCTTATTTATGCTTCTGCTTGCTGGTTATACAACACTGTTACATCGATACACCGGGCAAGAGGATATCATCGTGGGGACACCAATAGCAGGTAATTCACAGCCGGAGCTGGAAAATGTAATCGGTTTGTTCATTAATACGCTGGCACTTCGGAATCGTCCCGTAGGCACGTTTACGTTCAAGGAGTATCTGAACGAGATCAAGGAGAACACACTTCAGGCCTATGAAAACCAGGATTATGCATTTGATGAACTGGTTGAACAGCTTGCCTTGGCAAGAGATATGAGCCGAAGTGCCTTGTTTGATACGATGCTGGTATTCCAGAATTATGACAGTGAGGAGCTTGCGATAGAGGGTGTGCAATTCAGCTCACTTCCTCCAAGTAACATCCGATCCAAATTTGATATCACTTTAACCGCAATGGAAGCTGAGGGCCGGATCAAATGTGTATTTACGTACTCTACGGAGTTGTTTAAGCCTGAAACAATAGAGCGTATGGCAGGCCACCTGACTGAGTTGCTGGATAATATCAGTAACGATGCCGCGTTGCGGTTGCAGGATATTCAATTCATCACGTCAGAAGAGACAAAATCCATTATGCAGCTATCCTGTGGTCAACCTGTGCAATACAGAACAGATGCAGCCCTGATCGAACTGTTCGAGGAGCAAGTGAGGAAGTCATCCGGGCAACGGGCAGTTGTGTCAGGAGAAAACGAATTATCTTATGAAGAGTTGAATCGCAGCGCTAATCAACTGGCTCGCTCGTTGAGAGCAAGAGGGGCTGTACCGAATTCGGTTATCGCAGTAAGCATTAATCCATCTGTGGACTTGATTATAAGCATGCTGGCCGTTCTTAAAACGGGAGCCATCTATTTACCGATTGATCCTGAGCAGACTGTGAACAGGACAAATGTTATTTTGAAAGACAGTCAGGCTATCCTTCTGTTGACGGATCATCCGTTGTCCAAGGAGTTATCTTTCAGTGGCGATGTGTGTCAGGTTAACGATGGCAGTATCGAGAGCTTTGACTACACGGATCTATCTCTGCCGACTTCGCCTGAACAGCAGGTCTATATGATCTATACATCAGGTTCAACAGGTACTCCGAAAGGTGTCTTGGTTCGCAACCGAAATATTGTTAATTACACACAATGGTTCATCCGCGAGGCGGGAATTTCTACGGCAGATCGAACGATGCTGATGTCTTCCAGTGCTTTTGATCTGGGATACACAGGTGTATTTTCATCCTTGTTGCAGGGCGGAGAGCTTCACGTTCCAAGCAAGGAAGACTACACCAATCCGGCTAGAGTATTACAAATGATGGCTTCACAGCGTATCACATTCATCAAACTGACACCTTCATTATTCAATCTGCTGCTCCATGATCCTGCATTTACAGAATGGCAGCCTGTGCTGAGGCTGGTTGTGCTTGGTGGAGAGAAGACGAATACAACGGATGTGGAAAAGTATCTTCAAGAATATCCAAACAGCCGGATCATGAATCATTATGGTCCAACTGAAACGACGATTGGTGTCGTTTTTCATCACATATCGTCTGTAAATGTTCATTCCTTTATGGATTATCCGGTTATTGGCAGACCGATCGATAACACAGCGGTATACGTGCTGGATAACCATAATCATCTGGTGCCCCGGGGTGTTTTCGGTGAAATTTGTGTTACGGGTGAAGCAGTATCCACCGGCTACTTCAATCAAGCAGAACTGACCCGAGAGAAATTTGTTGAAGATCCATTTCAGCCGGGGCAGATCATGTACAAAACAGGAGATCTTGCCCGTTGGACACATGATGGTGAGCTGGAACTGGCAGGTCGGAAGGATAACCAGGTGAAAGTGCGTGGTTATCGGATTGAATTGGATGAAATCAAAAAACAAATGCTGCTTCTGGAAGGTGTACGCGAGGCCGTTATCGTACCTGGAGCCCAGGAACAGGCTGCCGTACTCTGTGCCTATTTCACCGCAAACAGATCGATACCATTGGACGAAATTCGCATTCATCTGGGTGTCGAATTGCCTGAATATATGATTCCTACGCATTGTATGCAATTGGATACCCTGCCTCTGAACGGCAATGGGAAATTGGATGTACGTGCACTTCCCGAACCGGATGCAAGCATGGGTGGAGAGACGGTCTATGAGGCCCCAAGAAACGAGGCGGAGAGGTTGCTCGTTTCGATCTGGGAAGAGGTGCTTGGCTTCAAGCCAATGGGCATTAACCATCACTTCTTTGCTTCCGGTGGTGATTCCATCAAAGCATTGCAAATTATATCCAGACTGTCCAGAGCTGGCAAAAAGCTCACCATGAAAGAGCTATTTGCCCATCCACAGATCAAGTTGCTGGGACGTTACATGAGAGAAGATTCCCTTATAAATCGGATGAAGCAGCCTGTGACGGGTCCAGTTGATCTTACACCCATCCAGAAGTCTTATTTCTTGCAGCATCAACGTACAGGAATGAACCACTTTAATCAGTCCCTGATGTTGTACCGCGAGGAGGGATTCAATCCAGAGACAGTCCGGCAGATCATGGAAGGGTTAATGATGCATCACGATGTCTTGCGGATGTCCTATCATGAGGAACAAGGCAAGGTGGTGCAGACCCAGCTCGATTATGAAGCAGGTCTTTTCCAAATGGAGGTACAGGACATGAACGGTCTTGATGAGCAGGAATTGTTCATCAAGGTGCAGCAGGCAGCCTCCCGTATACAGGAATCCATAGACATTTTCGAGGGGCCGCTGGTGCGAGCTGTCATTTTCAGAACCGATCAGGGAGATCACCTGCTCCTTGTAATCCATCATATGATAATTGATGGTGTATCCTGGAAAATTTTATTGGAAGATTTGGCGATAGGATACCAGCAGCTTCTGGAAGGACAAGATCTTTCTTTTTATCCGATTACGGATTCTTACCCGTACTATGCCTCTTTCCTGAACGACTATGCGAAGGGAGGGCGTCTCGCGAAAGAGCGGGCGTATTGGATCAAGACGGATCAGGAAGAGACCGGTTTTCTTCCAAGGCATGAAGTTCATCTGGATGAATACCGTTACGGTGATAATCGAATGAGCAGTGTGTCGCTGGACCGGGAGATGACCACTCAACTTTTACGAGAGACAAACCAGGCCTACTATACCGAAATTAATGACATTCTACTGGCTGCTCTCGCTCTCTCCATCAGGAAGTGTGCAGGAGCGAGCAAAATTAAGGTAACGATGGAAGGTCACGGTCGCGAGCTTATGGGAGACGAATTGGATATCAGTCGTACAGTTGGCTGGTTTACAAGCAAATATCCGGTATGTATCGATCTCGGGAATGAGGAAGGGCTTGGCACAACGATCAAGGATGTTAAAGAGCAGCTAAGAAGAGTTCCAGCCAAAGGAATCGGTTACGGCATATTGAAGTATATGTCCAATGAGTTGCCAATGTTGAAAGAGCAGACACCGCCCCTGTTGTTTAACTATTTGGGACAGATGGATCAGGACATCAATAGTGGTCTGTTTCGTTCTTCCTGGTTGTCAGCAGGCAATCCGGTTGGTGATGATGTGATTCGTGCCAATCCAATGGAAGTTATTGCCTATGTGGCTGATGGTCAATTGATGATTAACATCACTTACAATCACAAGTTGTTTGATGAATCCATTGTAGTGAACTTTGCAACAACCTACCAAAAAATGCTTCAACAGGTCATTGAACATTGCGCGCAGCAACAGCAGGCCGAAAAAACGCCATCCGATTATGGAGATCCATATGTAACGCTGCAAAATTTGAAAGTGATTACGCAAAAGTTCGGCCCAGAGCGAATTGAGAAAATATATCCTTTGGCCAACATGCAGCGCGGGATGCTGTACCATGCACTTGAGAATCGCGGAGACAGGGTTTATTTTGAGCAGCTGATCATGAATATCAGAGGAAATCTTGACATTGATCGGTTTCAGGAGAGTCTGACCCTGTTGATGCAACGTCACGAAATGCTTCGTGCTTCCATTGAATACCAAGTTACGGAAGAGCCGCGGAATATTATTTGTCAAAACCGCGGGGCTGCTTTTGTATACCGGGATCTTCGAGGATTGCCAGAACAGGACAGAGGCACTCGTGTATTGTCAATTGCTATGGAGGACAAAAGAAAAGGCTTTGACCTTGGAAAAGATACACTGGTTCGATTTGAATTGTTGCAGACCAATGAGGAGCAATACTCGTTAATCTGGAGTAACCATCATATCTTGCTTGATGGCTGGGCAAGAGGCATCATTCTTGCAGAGCTGGTCCATCTCTATGAATGCAAACGTACTGGGAAAAACATTCAGCTCCACGAGCCTGTACCTTACAGTGAATATGTGGAATGGTTGCAGGCGTTGAACAAGGATGAAGCCATCTCGTACTGGAGGAATTATCTGGGCGGATATGAGAACAAGGTTCAGTTGCCAGCAGGAGCTTCTCGTTCATTGAACGATGGGGTCACTCCACAGGAGCATCAATTCCGCATTTCCAGACAGCTCACGAAGCAAATGAATGACCTTGCCAACCGGAACCATGTCACATTTTATACGGTTATGCAGTGTGTCTGGGGAATCATGCTTGCGAAGTACAACGATACTTCGGATGTCGTCTTTGGAACGGTGGTATCCGGGAGAGAAGCGCAGGTAAGAGGGATTGAAAACATGGTTGGTTTATTTATCAACACCATTCCTGCACGGATTCAATGGGATGAGGGACATACCTTCAAACAACTGGTTGGAGATATGCAGGCCTTATCGATTGAAGGGAGTCAGCATCACCATCTGGGTCTGGCTGAAATTGCGTCTTTGAGCAGTCTGAAAAGAGATTTGATCGATCATATTATGGTTTTTGAAAATTACTCGGTGGATTCAAGTCTCGTGGAACAGGGCGCGAGTGATATTGGGTTTGTCATTGAGGATGTCCATAGTCAGGAACAGACGAATTATGGATTCAATCTCATTGCAATACCTGGTGAAGAGCTTGTAATCAAGTTTGCTTATGATTCGGGCAAATATGATGAAGCCCTGATGAAAGTCATGGAAGACCATATGCTTACGCTGTTGAAACAAATTGTGACAGATGAAAACTTGCGGGTTGATGATATCCAAATCATGACCAAACAAGAGCAGGTCATCCTGTTGGATCAGTACAACGATACCGCATCAGCCTATCCAAAGGGCAAAATGATGCATCAGTTGGTCAGTGAACAGGCCGCCAAGACTCCTGAACATATTGCCGTAGCGTTGGGCGATAATGCGCTGACTTACAATCAGCTCGACATAAAATCGAATCAATTGGCAAGACATTTAAAGGCTATCCATGTTGGTCCAGGTTCCATGGTGGGTATTATGGTTGAGCGCTCACCCGAGATGATTGTTGGCATTCTGGCTATTATGAAGGCGGGCGGAGCGTATGTGCCCATTGACCCGGAATATCCCGCAGAACGAATTACATTTATTTTGGAGGATAGCGGTTCACCGATTATATTGGAAATGGGAGAAGGCCATACCGTGTCAGGCAGAACATCCGTAGCGATTGATGCGGATTATAGCCATTATTCAGCAGAACCATTGGAACTGCAAGCTGGACCGGAGGATATAGCGTATATGATTTATACCTCAGGATCGACCGGGAAACCAAAAGGCACAATGATTCCGCACAGCGGTCTGATCAACTATATTTTCTGGGCGAAGGACGTTTATTTGCAGAATCAGGAGCTTGATTTTGCCCTGTACTCTTCCTTTGCGTTTGATTTGACGATCACTTCGATCTTTACACCGCTGGTTACTGGAAATAAAATAGTGGTATATCCAACCAGCGGAGATGAACCGGTGATCCTGAATGTATTCAGGGATCGGCAAGCAGGCGTGGTTAAATTGACACCATCACATCTGAATCTGATTAAGGATATGGACAATACCCGTTCCAGTATCAAGTGCCTGATTGTAGGTGGTGAGGACCTGAAATCGGAATTGGCTCGGGAAGTGTACGAAAGTTTCGGAGGCAAGGTTCAGATCTTTAATGAATATGGGCCAACGGAAACGGTTGTAGGCTGTATGATCCATCCGTACAATCCCGAGACGGACACGAGAATCTCAGTACCTATTGGGAAACCTGCTGCAAATGTACAGTTATATGTGCTGAATCAACAGCAGCAACTGCTTCCGGCTGGTTCACCAGGGGAACTTTACATTGGAGGTGATGGAGTATCCCGAGGATACTTCGGACGTCCAGAACTAACGGTGCAGAAGTTTGTACCCAATCCGTTCAAAGAAGGGACTACCCTATACCGGACAGGTGATTTGGTGCAATGGCTGCCTAATGGCGACATGGAATTCCTCGGACGAATCGATCATCAGGTGAAAATTAGGGGATACCGTATTGAGCCGGGAGAAATTGAACATCGTTTGCTACAACAACCGGAAGTCAAAGATGTAATTGTGACCCCCCGGCAAGATGATGCTCAGCAGAGCTATCTCTGTGCGTACATCGTACCTGTGGACCCGAGTAAAAAGATGGACATCGTTCAACTGAAACAGGGATTGCTTGACGAGCTTCCCGCATATATGATACCTGCATTCTTTATTGTGATGGATCAACTCCAATTGACGGTGAACGGAAAAGTGGACTTGAAGGCATTGCCTGAGCCCGAGGGCAGTGTGACAGCTCTACATTCCTATACACCACCGGAAACGGAACTGGAACGCCATATGACAGATATTTGGGAGGACATTCTTCCAGTGAAGCCGATTAGCATACATGCAAATCTGTTTGAGCTGGGTGCGAATTCGTTAAACGTGATGTCTTTTGTATCCCGTTTGTACAGTCTGTTGAATTTTAGAATCCCGTTTAAGGACATTTTTGAAAAACCGACCATTGCTGATCTGGCGGCCTTTGTTGAGAAAGCCAAAGATCTGCTGGAGGACTACACCGAAGATTACATGCAGCTAACCCGGACGAGCGAAAAAAATCGGATTATTTTCTGTTTTCCTCCCGCTGCTTCCATGGGGATTGCCTACATGACGCTTGCTCAGCATCTGGACTCGTTCGGAGTTTACAGCTTTAATTTCATCACTTCAGAAGATCGGATTGCTCGTTACGCCCAAATGATGATTGATATTCAAAAGGAGGGCCCGTTCACACTGATGGGTTACTCCTCGGGTGGAGTGCTGGCCTTCGATGTAGCCAAAGAGCTTAATCGCAGAGGATATGAAGTGCGTGACCTGATTATACTGGACTCAAAATACCGAACAGAGGTGGAAGAGCATCGTCTGACTGAAGAACAAATCAGGCAGGAGATTCAGCAAAAGTTCAACATGAGTCAATATCAAGACCTTGAAAAATTGGCGAATGACTATTTGCTGGAGCTGATTACGAAGTCTTACCTGTATGTTCATGAAGCCATAACCTTTGGTACGATTGATGGTAACATCAGTTATGTGACTTCAGGACTTTTGAATGCCAATGCTTCGATTGCCTTGTGGGCCCAATCCACCACAGGACAATTCAGACAAGTGAAAGGTTACGGCAAACATATGGAGATGATCGACAAAAACTATCCAGAAATTGTGGAACAGAATGCAATGCTCATCAACGAACTCTTGCTGACAAGCACTAAATAACATTATAAGGTTGGCGTTTCGTGAGTCAGAAACGCCAACCTTTTTTTAACATGAAAGTAGGTTGAAATCATGCAGAATATTCGTGTACTCATTGCGGATGACGATAAGGAGATTCGAGACCTGATCCGAAAATACCTGGAGCGAGAGATGTACACCGTGGATACTGCCGCAGATGGTGAACAAGCGCTGCAGCTGTTCCAACAGCACAAATATAATATGGTCATTCTTGACCTGATGATGCCTCAGATGGACGGTATGGAAGCTTGTCGAAGAATTCGCAGTATCAGTAATGTACCCATCATGATGGTAACAGCCAAAGACCACGAAACAGACAAAATTATAGGTCTTGGCATAGGTGCAGATGATTACATTACCAAACCATTTAGCATTCATGAGCTGGTTGCCAGAATTAAGGCACTTATGCGCAGATTTATGGTTCTTGGGACGGAGGTTCCTGACCACAGTGAGGTCATTCGTTTCAAAGGATTGATGATGAATTTGAAAACATACACAGTTGATGTTCAGGGAAAAGAGACCGATCTGACTGGCAAAGAAACGGAATTGCTCAAATTTATGATGTCCAATCCTGGCCAGGTATTTACCAAAGCCCAATTATTCAGAAATGTATGGGATAACGGGTACTTGGATGATGACAATACCATCATGGTACATATCCGAAAGCTGCGAATGAAGATTGAATCCGATCCTTCGAATCCACAATTCATAAAAACCGTTTGGGGCATCGGTTATAAATTTGTAGGTGAACGGGATGAGTAGAGATGCCGTCTTGATGTTATCCGGTCTACAGTTGATCATCGGAGCTGGGGCACTTGCCATGGAATACTACACGAGCTTGACGCATGGTTCACGAATGTGGTTGTTTGCAGCTTTCGTTTTCACCAGCATCATGGTACTCGTTAATCAATATCAGAATCGAAGCAAGCAGCAATCGATTGCTTCTGAACTGCATCGGGCGGTCAATGGAGAAGGAAAAAGAAGAATATTAAGCAAAGGGAATGTACTGCTGGATGAGATCGTTTTTGCAGCAAATGACCTGATGGAGCAGCTTGAAAGCATAAAGATCGATGCCCAGCGCTCTCAGGCAGTAAGAAAGAGTCTGTTTTCCAGCATTTCTCATGATATTCGCACACCTCTAACTTCGATGATTGGTTATGTGGATGCGCTCAAGGATGACATTGCTTCGACAGAAGAAGAGAGAAGAGACTATATGGATATTTTGTCGCGAAAATCGAAGGATTTGAAAAAAATGATAGATGAGATGTTCACCATGGCCAAACTGGATGCAGACGAGATGCCCATGCAGGCTGAACCGTTGGATCTGGCCGAATTGACTAGGGAGATTTTGATTGAATTTATACCCAGTCTCAAAAAAGCAGAGATGGATCTAAACATTCAGATTCCGGATTACCCTTGTTTCGTTATGGCAGACAGGCTGAGTATCCATCGTCTCATCAGTAATCTGATTCAAAATTCTATCCAGTATGGGCATGAAGGGGGCGTTCTGGGAATTGAAATAGCATGTTATCATCTTAATTTCCAATTAACCGTATGGGATCAAGGACCAGGGATATCGGAGAAAGAGCTAAATCTGGTGTTTGAACGTATGTATCGCAGTGATCACTCACGTAGCCCTGTCTTTGGGGCAAGCGGGCTTGGGCTTTCAATTGCCCGGACACTGGCTGAGAAAAATGAGGGGCATTTGCAGGCAGAGAGCACACCTGGCGTGAAAACATCCTTTATATTCACAATCCCCAAGTATAAGCTGCTGTCAAAGTCACAGCACAATTAAGAGATAGTTAAGATTTGGATAAGCGCTATTTAAAATCTGAAACCTAGAATGAAATTATCAGTTCTTGGAAGGAAGGTGCGCTAGACGTGAGTGTAATTATCAAAACAACAAATCTTACCAAACAATACGGGACTCAAAAATCAGTTAATTCACTGAACATGACCGTTCAACAAGGTGGGATATACGGCTTTCTTGGACGCAACGGGGCAGGGAAAACGACGACAATCCGTATGCTGCTCGGTCTAATCAAACCAACGCATGGTGAGATTGAGATATTTGGAGAGAACCTATTTACCAATCAAAAAGAAATATTAAGAAGAACCGGCTCGATTGTAGAGGTACCCGGGTTTTATGAGAACCTGACTGCCCGCGAAAATTTATCCATCAACGCTCGAATTATGGGAATATACAAAAAGAATGCAATCGAGGACGCGCTCGAAATCGTAGGTCTGCAAAATGAAACCAAAAAATTGGTTGGCAAATATTCTTTGGGAATGAAACAAAGGTTAGGCATTGCCCGAGCCCTGTTGCACTATCCAGAATTGCTGATTCTTGATGAACCTACCAATGGACTTGATCCGATTGGGATCAAAGAAATTCGCAGGCTGATTAAAAATTTGGCCACGGAGAGAAATATTACCATCTTGATTTCAAGCCATATTTTATCGGAAATTGAACAACTGGTTGATTACATGGGCATTATTCATGAAGGGAACCTGCTAGAGGAAATTTCATTTGAGCAGCTTCGGAAGAGGAACCGTAAATACACCGAATTTCAAGTTTCAGATGATAATAAGGCTGCGGTCATTCTAGACGGTTTGGATCAGGCTGAATATGAAATTCATGATGAACGCAATATCCGGGTGTATTCCCATCTTGGACAACAAGGGAAGCTAAACAGAATCTTTATGGAAAATGATATCAACGTAACCAAAATTATGGTGAGTGAGGATCGTTTGGAAGATTATTTCACCAAGCTGGTTGGAGGTGGAACCATTGGTTAATTTGCTCTACACTGAACTTCTCAAGCTGAAACGCTCCAAAATGTTTCTGCTTAGTATCATCGGAGCGGCCGTTGCCCCTTTGATGGTAGCTGCTGCCATGTTTGTGCAAATGAAAACAAAGGAGCCTTATCTTGTTGCACAATTCAGTGTGCTAATGTCCAACACAAGCATATATGCTGTACTGGTCATTGGAGTTCCGTTGTATGGTGTCATTACCGCTTATCTGTATAACAGGGAATATGCGGAGGATACAATGAAGAATCTGCTGACCATTCCGGTTTCCAGAGTCGCTCTGCTAATGTCCAAATGGATTTTGTTGCTGGGATGGATTATGCTGCTTACATTATCTGCGTGGGCGCTGGCGATCATTTTTGGTTCGCTGGGTCAATTTGCAGGTCTTACTCCACAGTTTGTGCTTAACTCGTTCAGCAATTATGTAGTGGCAGGTCTGCTGTTGTTTCTGTTGTCGACCCCGATCATTCTGATTACGCTCGTATTAAAAAGTTTTGTGCCGGCGATTATCGTAACCATTATTATTACACTGGTGAATGTGATGCTGGCTACAAGTGAACATCGCGGACTATTTCCATGGACCGCAGCACTGGATATCGCGAATGGAACACTGGAAGCCAAATATCCTCCAGAGTATTCATATATTTCGATCGCTGCTACATCCATCATTTGTCTTGGACTGGCCATTGGTTATTTTAAGAAAATAGATATTCATTAGTCTTGTCTTCAAACTTATCAAGAAACCTTCTCGGAAACATGCAAAATCCTAATCAAGTTGGTCGCATATGACTGCGAAAAACATAACGGAGAAGCCCTGATTAGTATGGATGAGGGCTTCTTTTTCAATGATCAGGTCAACCCGTAATTACGGGTTGGCCTTTTTTGTGCTCGTTTTCCGATGGGGGAAGCTGGGATGAAAAGCATAACGTCCACTGCCTGTTCCCCAATATCACTTAATGATATATACTTACCTGATCAAATATGATATTGATAATCAATATCAATTATTGAGTGATGTATACATTGGAAAAAGTGAAACGAGGAGTGCGGATAGATGCAAGAGGAAGAAGCAAGACAGGGATTTACACCGGAGATGATTGATATGATGGCCAGTATCTGGACACGTTCGATCATTACATTAATAGATGTACGCTTTCAGAACATAGCGTCACAATACCCGTTGGAGCAATATAAAATGCCTAGTAGCATGTTTATCTATGCATATGGGGGAGAAGCGCAAATCCAACTGAATGAAACCACATTTGCAATGGAACGCTTCGGTTTAGTTCACGGCGGGAAGGGGAGCATGCTCAGTATTACGCCTAAAGAGGAGATGGTGAAGACCTTTATGGTGTTTTATAGAGCAGAATCACCTCTTTTTTTCAAGAAACATCTGCAACAATTACTGGAGCAAGTAAATCCATTTGTTCAACAGTTTGGTTATACGCCAAGTAATCCCATCTTGTTACGCGATTGGTTCCAACGGATGATGAATGGCTGGAAACGTGGCAAAGCGATGGATCAGCTACAGGCCAAAAGTTTTTTATATCAATTGATTCATGAGGTCTACAGGGATTTGGAGAATGGTGAGATTCGGTATCTCCAGCCAGATCCAGCCGGTTCTGCCAAGATATATCTCGATAAACATTACAGGGAGCCGATTATGTTTCAACAAATTGCCGATATGTTTGGGATCAGTGGTGGACAATTAACGCGGTTGTTCAAAAAAAGGGAAGGGATGAACTTACAGGAGTATCTCATTCAGAGAAGGATTGAAGCTGCCTGCCATGACCTGAAACATACAGAAGCGACGGTTAAAGAAATCGCGACAGGAGCTGGTTTCGCAGATGAGAAAAACCTGTTCCGAATGTTTAAGAAGCTTTACAAGATGACACCAAGTGATTATCGGAAAATAAACGCACTATCCATGCAGGTTGATGGTATTGATAATGATTCTCATCTACCTTACGATGAGAGGGAACTAGCAAGTCTAGTCAAGTCTTATAGAGATGGGGAATCAACGATGTTTGGAACATTAAGAAGTAAAGAAATGATTTTGGCGGCGGCGATAAGCATGATGCTGTTATTGACGGCATGTACGTCAGGGACGCCAGCGAATAATGGGGGAAAGGCAAATACAACACCTGCGCAGACACAGCAGACGACACAACAGGAAGGGTCGGAGACAAAAGCTTCAGAAGCAGTCTCGCAGACCAGAACGATATCCACAGTTAAGGGTGATGTTGAGGTACCTAACAACCCTCAGCGAGTTGTAGTTGATTATTTGGTTGGTGATGTGGTGGCCCTAGGTGTAACTCCTTTAGGTGTGGCTAGAGCTGCACGGGGGGAGACAGAGCCTGTTTATGCTAACCAGATTACAGACTCCATAAAAGTAGCCATGGAGCCGGAAGATATCATGACGCTTGAGCCTGATCTTATCATTTTGGCATGGAGTGATGAGTCGTATGATGATTTATCCAAAATTGCCCCGACCATTTATGTTCCCTATGGTGATATGACTACAGAAGAGCGGATACAATTTATTAGCGATGTTTTGAACAAACAGGAAGAGGCTAAGGATGTTTTGAATGCTTATACCGGAAAAATCGAAGAAGCAAAGCTAGCCTTTCAGAATGCGGGCCTATCCGATGTGACGATTACGGTTGGAGAATTCAGTGATAAAAGTAACTACATAGCTGGAGCCAAGCATGCCGTTGGTGAGCTTATTTACGATGAACTTCAATTGCAGGCACCTTCAAAAGTCCAAACGGATATTATTGATGCAAATAAATATTGGGGTGATGTCTCCATGGAAGTATTACCCGCTTACTCTGGGGATTATATGATCTTCTTAGGAGATGGAAACGTTGCTGCTAATAATGCAGTGTGGAATGCCATACCTGCTGTGCAACATAATCGGATCGTAAAGGTGGATTCTTCGCTATCTTGGTCCACCGACGTAATGACTTCCAGTGCATTGATTGATTATATTGTTAGTCAATTGCTGGCATTAGCTAAATAAGAGTTAGAACGAAATTTTAATTGAGCACTCCAAATTTTCAAACATGACCAGTCGAATTTATGGACGTTAATAACCATATTCGTTTGGATTGTAAATAGGTGATGAAAGGGAAACGAGATGAAAAGCAAGCCTGAACAAAAACGCCGTGAGGCGATGAACTTCACCATGTACATGGTAGTAGGGCTTGGATTAACGGTTCTCATGTCGGCGGCATCAATTATGTTTGGTGCTGCTGATATGAGGTTAGCAACGGTATGGGAGGCTATTTTCCGATTTGATCCAATGCTCACTGAACATCAAATTATTCAAACCATGCGTCTTCCGCGTACCGTAGCTGATCTGATCGTCGGGTGTAGCCTTGCAGTATGTGGCGCGATCATGCAGGGGACAACGCGTAATCCGCTGGCCGACTCCGGGCTCATGGGGATTAGCTCTGGCGCAGCATTTGCAATTGCACTTTGCCTGGCCTTTCTGCCGGGCTATTCGTATTGGCAGATGATGTTGTTCGCTTGTCTGGGAGCAGCGATCGCCACCGGTATGACGTACTTTACCGCGTCACTGGGCAATCGCGGAATGACGCCTCAGCGGCTTGTACTGGCAGGTCTGTCTATTTCAATGTTGTTTGGTGCACTCAGTCAGTATTTGGCAATTAATTATGATTTGGGGCGAGCATTGACATTCTGGACGGCGGGTAGTACAGCGGGTGTCAAATGGGGTGAACTGTTGATTATCTCACCGCTTTTTGTTGGTGGTATACTGCTGGCACTGGCGCTTTCCCCTTCGGTTACATTGCTCAGTTTGGGAGATGATGTAGCAAGTGGACTCGGCATTCGTAGCGGACTGGTCAAAATTTTGTCGACAATTATTGTACTTGTACTGACTGGATTGGCTGTTGTTGTGGTTGGCCCGGTTGGTTTTGTGGGTCTGATTACCCCGCATATTGTGCGATATATGGTAGGTGTCGACTATCGATATATTATTCCGGCAGCGGCGTTATATGGTGCGTTGCTGACCGTATCGGCCGATTTGGCTGGACGTTTGATCAATAAACCGTTCGAAACGCCGATTGCCATTATATTTTCTATCATTGGTGTGCCGTATTTTCTCTTCTTGGCGCGAAGACAAAGGAGGGAATATGAATGACCAAGCGGCGTTATACGGTGAAACGAGGCATTATCATCAATGTAGTGCTTATGGTGCTCATCCTTGTGTTTGCGATCATTAGCATGAATTCTGGCAAGATGAATCTTTCACCGCTAGAAGTGCTGAACGTTCTCATAGGAAACGGTACCGATAAGCAAAATCTGATTGTGTTTGATTTTCGTCTGCCACGAATTGTACTTTCGATTTTGGTAGGTCTGGGAATGGGAGCGGCGGGGGTCGTGATGCAGAGTTTGCTGCGTAATGACATGGCTAGCCCGGGTACACTGGGAATTAGTTCGGGATCGGGTTTGTTTGTCCTGTTCTTCGTTGTATTCATTGAATCCACAGGCAAGAGTTCCTTTATTGCTCTGCCTCTGTTGGCTTTTGTTGGCGGACTATTGGCAGCGGGTTTGATCTTCTTATTATCGTATCGCCGCGGACGAGACATCTCGCCAATCGGTTTGATCCTGACCGGGGTCGCGTTAGGAAGCGGGTACGGGGCGCTGACGACCTTCTTGACACTCAAGCTGGATGATTCGCAGATGAACTTCATGCTGTATTGGCTGGCGGGGAGCCTATGGGGCGATGATTGGGGTTATATTTCCATACTGACACCATGGGTCTTGATCTTACTCGGCTATATTTTTTACAAGGCTCGCATACTGAATGCCCTCCATCTGGGCAATCAGACAGCACAGGGGCTTGGTGTTTCCGTGAAACGGCAGTTTTTTGGGTTGTCAATCGCTGCTGTTGCTTTATCCTCTGGCAGTGTAGCCGTGGGGGGAAGCTTCTTTTTCGTTGGCTTGATCGCTCCGCATATGGCCAGAAAACTGGTCGGTCCCGATCACAAATTGCTCATTCCGGCTGCCAGCTTGGCCGGGGGACTAATCGTGGTGTTGGCTGACACGATTACGCGCACGGTTAGACTCGTAGGAGATGTGCCGACAGGAATCGTTATTACAGTTATTAGTGTTCCATATTTTCTTTATTTACTAGCAAAAGCCAAATAACACAATCAATGATATGGTCTGAATATTTGTGGAAAACGGCTTGGCAGGATTGTGCGTTGCTTATTAAAGCAGAATGCACGATATCAAAAGTTCAACGATCGAAGCTAGCCTGCATTACCGCTAGGCTTCTTAATAAATAGCATATAGAAAAAGATGCCATTACGAGGATGTCGTATTGGCATCTTTTGATTGTACTCATTGTTTGATAGCCAAGTTGATTATCGGGAAATTACATCAGGATTTATAGGGCAGGCTCATCTGACAGCTGAAAACGGGAAACAAAATACCAGATGAGCTCGCGACGCGAGGATATCTTGGTTTTGGCGAAAATGGATTTTAAATGATCCTGAACCGTGTAGACGGAAATATGCATCGCAGCAGCAATTTCTTTGGATGAATAGCTGCGCAGCACATATCCGAGCAGTTCCCGCTCTCGACTGGATAATCCATGGCTTTCGGCAAGCAAGGGCAGCAAATCCTGCGGCATCGCCTGCTCCAAACGGATAGCAATCTGATCCGGTCCTTTAAGCTGTTGCATGAGACTGGCATGAAGTATGAGGTAACGCCCATCCGGAAGTTGAATGCAAACTTTGGATGGTGAGTCGGGAGCAAGTTGAGTATCTTCAGCCCGTTCAGCCCGATTCTTGCGCTGCAAGTGGGAACTCACTGCACGTACCGGACGGGGCAGAATGTCTGGCCCTACATGTTCCAGCGTACGCAATTGGGACAGCCAATACTGAGCGGAGGCGTTCAGCGATAAGAGCTGGAACGTATCTGAGCTGATCAAAATTCCGGGTTCTTCGGGACTTCCACTCGTGAGTTCATCGATCAGTGTCAGACTTGTGGACCGCAGCATCGATGCAATCGAAGCAGTCCAGGTCTGAATCAGCAACCGTTCTTCTTTTGTGAAAAAAGAATTCCCAGTCTTGCGATACAGTGTCAGATATCCCCAACAAGCGTCTCCGTTGACGAATACAGCGCGAAGTTCATCACCGAACCCCGCTGGCTGAAGAATGTTGATATAACGTGGGCTTTGTTCAAGCTGTGAGTTCATGGACGTATGAAGTGTAGCTGTGTGCTCACCGCTGCGAATTAATTCAGCGTATTTATGTATATCTTCTTCCATGTATTCATTGATGAATAACCGATCATGAATGGCCTCAATGCCATCTTCTGTCACGGCTCCTGTGGAGAGAAGAGTCAGAGGATCAACGGTAGTGAAACAGTATGCATCGTAAGGTATAACCGTATGGATCTGCTTGAGAACAGCTTCCCGATAAGTACGTGAGGTCCAGGTTCCTTTTTCAAGAGAAGTGATAAGTCTGTGGTTCCGATCAATACGTGATGTCAACAAGATTACTCCTCTCTCTGTGCGCATATCCCAATGTTCTGGGATTGTAGGCTCGGCGTATCCTTCTATAATGAAATTAGACGAACAACGAGTCAAGTCTAACTTCAATTCAAGAGGAGTGCGATATCCATGAATCACAATTCATCACCGATGAGCTGGGAAACAGCAGATGTTCATCGTTACGAACAATCGATAGCCCTGAAAATTCCGGGTTATTCTCATATGCATGATCTAATGGAACGGCTGCTTTCAGCATCTTTTGCAGATAACAACGATATTCATATCCTTGTTGCCGGTGCGGGAGGGGGAAAAGAGATTGCTCTGCTCGGATCACGTCATGCCGGTTGGACATTGACTGGAGTAGATCCATCACAGCCCATGCTGCAACTTGCTGAGAAACGAGTCACGGAAGCAGGCATCGGTTCCAGAGTGACGCTGCAACCTGTCACGGTTGAAGAGTTGCCGGAGGATATTTTATATGATGGGGCGACAAGCATGCTCATGTTGCATTTCCTTCAAGGGATGGAGGCCAAGAGAACGTTTCTGACCAGCCTCGCAACGAGACTTAAACCGGGTGCACCACTGATCATTGCGGCTGTAAATGCCGATCTTCGTTCACCTGCGCATCCAACTATGATGCAAGCTTGGAAGAATCACATGTTGAGTGTGGGCGTGCTTCCTGAAGAGTGGGAGCGCTTTGCTGCTTCTCTGGGCCGCGAATCTGATCCCATATGCTCTGAAGAGATGACTCAGCTACTCACCGAATGCGGTTTCTCACAAATCACACGTTACTTCGGGGCGTTCTGGGTGGAGGGGTATTATGCAATTCGAAACTAACGTGAAGCCGATGAAAGATCAGATCTGGGTGGTTGGTGGTTATGGTCAAGTGGGGCAGATGATATGTAGTCAACTGGGGAAATTGTTCCCAGGTAAAGTATGGGCTGCGGGTACACGCATGAACCGTGCGGAAGAGTTCAGTAGGTCTACAGGTGGTGCTGTGCTACCGCTTCAACTGGATGTAACACGACCTGTAGAGCCATCCATGTTAAGGCCTGTGAAGCTGGTCATCATGTGTGTTGATCAGAGCGATACCCGGTTCGTTGAAGCCTGCGCACAAGCCGGAACCGATTATATTGATATTTCTGCAAAATATGATTTTCTCGCTCAGGTTGAACAGCTGCATACCAAAATGCAACGTTCCCAATCGACCACGATCCTCAGCGTTGGATTGTCACCGGGAGTAACGAACTTGCTTGTACGCGAAGCGACCATGCATATGGATCGGGTAGAGGAAGCAGATATTACCGTGATGCTGGGACTTGGAGAGAAACACGGAAAAGCTGCTGTGGAGTGGACCGTTGATCAGATGAATGCCACCTACCAGGTGATGCAAAAGGGCAAGCCTACGGAAGTGCAAAGTTTCGGAGATGGCAAAAGGATCGATTTTGGAGCGGTATTGGGGAACCGGAAGGCCTATCGATTTAACTTTTCAGATCAACACGTGGTTGCTCGGACGTTACGAATTCCAACTGTATCCACCCGACTATGCCTGGACTCCCGCTGGATCACAGGATCCATGGCAATCTCCAAACGTGCAGGGTTGTTTTCGTTGTTGCGTATCCCGTCTATTCGGAATGGAACGGTGAAGGCCTTTGGTCTTATTCCTGGAGGAGAGCCGATGTATGCGGTCAAGGTCGATGCCATTGGATGGGAAAATGGGGAACAAGTCCGCGTCGAACAATTGCTTGTTGGCGATAAGGAAGCAGATGCAACAGCAGCCGTAGCAACAGCCGTGGCGGAACGCGTATATAGAACGGAGTCAGCGTTGCCTCATGGTGTGTTTCACATTGAACAGTGTCTCTCTTTACAGGACATTCAGGATGCACTTCATACGCCACTAGAGGTGACCACCCAGATCACCTAGTTTCATGTTCTTTTGCTGGGAACCTCCGATCTGCTATGATGGAACAATAATCATGGCATGAATGGAGGGAGGGAGATCATGAACTGCGTTGCTGTATTACCTTATTACAAAGTACAGAGAGAAGTGACGGGTCTCGCCCAAGAGATTGAGATGAATGCCCGCTCCATGATTCTGTATTCAGATAAAATCGTGACCAAATACCGCGAGTTCAACATTACGGAAGTGTTTGATATGTCATTTCGCCGTATGGGTGATGAAGGTGGATTTTTCTATCTGCACACAAGCACAGGAGTATATCCATATATGGTCGAGATTGACCCCAAACCCTTTATACAAACTTTCAGAAAGATGACGATCCAAAAATTAAAATGACTTGACCTTTCCGTTACGTGAAGGCTTACCCTCGGATATGGAATGAACCATAACCAATTCAGAGGAGCTGTGAATGTAATGAGTATACTGATTCAGCAAGCTACGATCCTGACGATGAAAGATGCCGATGCCCCCTTCACGGGGGATATTCGTGTTGAGGGAGATCGCATTACGCAGATTGCTGATCACATTGTGCCTCAACCGCAAGATGAGATTATCGATGGTCGCAATAAGGTTGCCATGCCAGGACTGATTAATGCCCACCAACATACACCAATGAGCCTGCTCCGGGGATTCTCGGATGATCTGAAGCTGATGGACTGGCTCGAACGCAAAATGTTGCCTGCCGAAGCGCGGATGAACCCGGAAGATATCTATTGGGGGGCCAAGTTATCCATTGCCGAGATGATCCGTTCGGGTACCACTGCGTTTGCGGATATGTATATCCATATGAACGAGATTGCAGAAGCGGTGAAGCAAACGGGTATGCGGGCATCGCTTACACGTGGAATGGTATTCATGGAGGATGATGGGGGACGCAGGTTGCAAGAGGCGATCGATCTTGTACAGCGCTGGTCTGGAGCGGCCGAGGGGAGGATTACAACCATGTATGGACCGCACTCTCCCTACACTTGTCCCATGGAGCCGCTCCGTGAAGTCGTTGCCATGGCTGTGACGGAGGATATCCCGCTGCATATTCATCTGGCTGAGACGAAGGAAGAAGTTGTGAAGATTCGTGAACGTTATGGCATGACACCGACAGAGTATTTGGAAGAGGCGGGTATGTTCGAACAGGCACATGTGTTGCTTGCGCATGGTGTACACCTCAATCGAAGGGATATCAGCAGATTGAAGGGTATGCGCGGTGGTGTAGCACATAATCCGGTCAGCAATCTGAAGCTGGGATGTGGAATTGCTCCGATTACCGAGATGTTGGCCCAGGGGATTAACGTGGGGATCGGAACCGACGGAGCGGGAAGTGCCACAACCGTGGATATGTTCGAAGAGATCAAAGCCGCGACCTGGCTGCAAAAGCTGGACTATGGCGATCCCACTTGCTTGCCAGCCAAGGATGTACTAAGCATGGCTACACGTGGAAGTGCTAGTCTGCTTGGTCTACAGGATGAAGTGGGTATGCTTGAGGTGGGGTGCAAAGCTGATCTGATCCTGATCGATCTGGCAAAACCACATCTTCAACCGGTACATGAGGTAGAATCGTTACTGGCTTACAGTGTAAATGGGGCGGATGTGGACACAACGATTGTGAACGGTCAGATCCTCATGCAAGGCAGGAAGTTGTTAACGATTGATGAGAATGAACTTTACCGTGAGGTGAAGGTTAGAGCCAAACGGATTGTTGAGGGAATTTAATTTTAGGGTGAATATGATCCAAACTGGAAAAATATCTGTGCTCAAAACGCTATGGAGGCTTACTCCATGGCGTTTTTTGTCGAATTATAGCTGGAAATAGTTCCATGGTCCTGTTCAGAATTGGTTCAGAATGACTCGTTATACTGAGCGTGTAGTTGTTCAAATTAGAAATGTATACGAGGAGGAACATGAATTGAAGGGGAAACAAAACAAAAAACGGCTTAAGCCGATATTGAAAAAAAGCATGTTGACTGCGCTCGGATTGGGTATTGCACTGCCTATAGGTGGAACGCTCCCGCAGGCTGACGCAGGTGCAATTGGTCCGGTAATAAACATTTCACGACCAGTTCTTAACGATGGCATCAACTGGTTTAGTTATTCATCGGAAGAAAATAATCCTTCTTTTGTGTCCGATGTGCCTATCGAGGTAACCATCAATAATATCGTCAGAATCAATCTAAGTACACATTTTCGATCCGATGAGTATAGTACGCTCACAGCTATCTCAAGTGATAGCAATATAGCTGAGACTTATGTAGAAACGAGACAAGATGAGAATACGCAAACGCCTATCAGTACATTGGTGGTTATTCCTCGCCAAAGCGGCATAATCAACATCGAATTGAAAGCAAATTATATGATCTCTGGTGCACCAGAAACGGTTACGGATAACATTGAACTTTACATTAGTAAAAAAGGGGATGTAAATGCAGACGGGAAAGTGAATTCTTTGGATGCAGCTGACCTTTTCAATTATCTTCGTAACATGATGACTCGCCGCAGCTTTTCTTATGTAGAGATGAACCGAATGGATGTGGATCGTAATATGGAACCCACTCTGGGGGACATGGATGCTTTGTTAATAGGATACAAAGGCAAAACACTTGGTGGAAAAAACAATGACTATGTGTTGACCTTTAAACAAGTAGATGATGCGCCGTATGTACTAAATGGTGAATTGAAGAATGCCATGTTAATTGGAAATGAAATTGGCGTTAGTCATTATATAATGGATATTGATTACAATGATTACATTAATACTCCTTCTTACCAGTGGTACCGCGCAACGGAAGCTTCGAGAGAAGATATGGTGCCAATCGAGGGGGAAACAGGAGCAAAGTATACCGTTAAAGATGAGGACGAAGGTTATTATCTTGTGCTCGAAGTTATTACTCAGTCCACTTGGGACTCGAATACGGAGCCTAGAAAAGTATACATTGTTGGAAAAGAAAAAATACAACGCCTTGATTAATTCATATTTTTATTTTAGATAACGAATAACAATATTTTTTTCAATCGATACCATCATTCCAATTGATACAGACATGGAGGCTAATACATGTTTCAACCGAAAAAGAAACGTCCAAGAATCAGAAGAACAATGTCAGGTCTTATCGCACTGACGCTACTCTCGTCTCTGGTATTCCCGAGTATAGCTGGGGCAGAACCGGTAGAACCAGCACAAGTACAATTTGCAAATGTAAGCGTACAAGCAGGGCAGACCGTTCATGTACCCGTTGCATTGAAGAAGTCATATTTCGGGGTGAAAGCTTATAATATGCAGATTGATTATGATACGTCTGCACTGGAAATTGTTCGGATCACTCCTAAATCGATCAACGCCATCACCACATCCCCAAATGAAGATGGTGTAGCAGATTTTCAGTACGAAATTAACAGTGCGGAAGGCTGGGTTCGAATCATATGGGTCGATTTTACCGGGGGTGACCATTCAATTGTAGATGAAACCCAATTATTTGATATGGAGATCAAAGCCAAAAGCAACGCGACGCCTGGAACGAAACAGCTATCCGTAGATCAAACGGATTCAGAACATTGGCATTTTACGAATGTGGAACATCAGAGCTACACTGAATTGTCCGGTGGAACAATCACAATTACAGCAGCAAACTCAGGTGGTGACAATTCTGGTTCGACACCTACACCGAATCCTGGTAACTCTTCGGGTGGAGGAGGAGGAAGTGTATCGCCAACCTCCCCTGTCATTACCCCTGTTCCATCGACTCCGGCGGTAAACAAAGGTGTAGACATCTATGTCAACGGACAGAAACAGGAACAATCTGCATCGGCTACCACATCAACGGTAAACAATCTGGTTACCACTACTGTTCACGTGGATAATGACAAAGTCATCAATCAGATTGGAAGTGGACTAAGAACGCTTCTGCTACCGATTACAGGTACTGGCAAGGGTGCGGTCGTTGGCGAACTGAACGGCAAATTGGTTAAAACGATGGAAGGAAGTAATGCCGAAGTTGTCATTCAGACAGACAGTGGTACGTACACTCTCCCGGCAAATCAGATTCAGATTGATCAGGTTCTGAACCAATTTGGAAGCACTGTTCCAATGGAAGATATCACCATTCAAATCGCTATTGCACCTAGTGCCACATCCAAGCAATCAGCCATTCAGGCCGCAGTGGATAAGATGCAAAATACTTCGGTCGTTGCAGCTCCAGTTGATTTTGAAGTAAAAGCCATCTGGAATGGACAACAAGTTAATGTGGATCGTTTCAACTCTTATGTAGAGCGCTCCATCACATTGCCAGAGGGAGTGGATGGTTCAAAGATCACGACTGGTGTTGTGCTTCAGCCTGATGGCAGCCTTCTGCACGTGCCGACTAAGGTTATCAAAGGCAATGGACATGATTCTGCTGTTATTAACAGCTTGACGAACAGTACTTACGCCTTGATCTATCACCCGACAACATTCAGTGATGTCACGAGTCACTGGAGTCGGGATGACGTACAGGATCTGGCATCCCGTCTGATCGTACAAGGTACTGGTGAGAACGTGTTTGCGCCAGACCGGAGTATTACGCGGGCAGAGTTTACGGCTGTTCTGTTAAGAGGTTTGGGTCTGCACTCCCCGATTAGCACAGAAGCGGCATCGTTCACAGATGTGAAGACTGGCAGCTGGTATGAGGGTGAGGTTCAGACGGCAGTGTCCTACGGCCTGATCTCAGGTTATGCTGATGACAGCTTCCGTCCGAACAGCGAAATTTCTCGTGCTGAAGCGCTGACCATTGTATCACGTGCGATGAAACTGGTCGGTCTGGCACAGGCCGATGCTTCAGAGACAACAAGTCTGCTGAGCACATACAGCGATAGCGCTAAAGTACAAGCATGGGCAGCAGAGCCGGTTGCATCGGCAATTAAACAAGAGCTGGTACAAGGTGCTGATGGCAAACTGATGTCAGATGCAGACATTAGTCGTGCACAGTCAGCCGCGATTGTGAAAAGGTTACTTGCAAAAGCTGGACTAATCTAATCAAATTTTGGACACCTACACTTCCTTGAAATGATTTATTTCAAGGAAGTTGTAGGTGCTTTTTTGTATATAGTTCTTTTGAACAACCTCTTATAGGTGCAATGGTCCAGTTCATTATCAGTTCATACTGATTTGTTACGATATGAACATCAAATAGATAGATATTGTGCTTGATCAGGAGAGGAAGAGATCCATATGAAAATACTAGAAGTTAAAAATGTGAAGAAATCCTACACCTTATATGGAAAAGAAAGAGTTCCGGTACTCCACGGTTTGAACTTAAGTTTTGAGACAGGGGAATTTGTCTCCATCCTTGGCGAATCTGGCTGCGGTAAGTCAACGCTGATGAATATCATTGGTGGCATGGACTCCGATTATGAAGGGGACGTTGTTGTTCGTGGCAAGAACTTAAGTTCCATGACCGAGAAAGAAATGGATGATTATCGGAAGAATAACATCGGCTTTGTCTTTCAAAATTTCAATCTGATCCCGCATCTGTCTGTCCTCGAAAATGTGACGATTGCGATGCAAATGACGGATACCAATGAGAAGGATCGCAACCAACGTGCTGTTGATATTTTGACAGAGGTCGGGCTGAAGGATCATCTGAACAAACGTCCCAACCAGTTATCTGGCGGTCAGAAGCAACGGGTTTCCATCGCACGGGCGTTATCCAACAATCCGGATATTATTCTTGCAGATGAACCAACGGGTGCTCTGGATAGGGAAAACGGAGATCAAATCCTCGCTCTGCTCGACAGTATAGCCAAAAAAGGAATGCTGGTGATTGCCGTAACTCACTCGCAGAAGGTCGCTGACTCCGGTACACGGATTGTGAAGGTTGAAGAGGGGCGCATTAGTGACGATATTCACCTGAAAGATCCTTCTACGGCTGTTTACGAGAGTGGTCAGGGTTCTTCCCGGAGCCTGGGCTTGCTTGCTTCGTTCAAGATGGCACTCAAGAATATGAAACTCAACGCCAAGCGTAATGTTCTGGTAGCATTGGGTGGATCGATAGGTATATTAAGTGTACTCCTGATGCTCTCCTTGGGGAATGGTATAACGACGTATATGAATGACGAAATCAATTCAAGTATGGACCCTTTGCTCGTGGATATAACCAAGCCGAGTGAAGAAGCCAAGGACATGCAAGGTCCTGAGGCCTTGATGGCACCAGGTGAACCTTTTACCGAAGCTGATGTTGAGACGATCCGCAATTTTCCTAATGTGGATCATGTAGAGACAATTACAACTATTACAGGCAAATCCACTATGGTGAATGAAAAACAAAGTGTAGGACTCACACAGTTAACGACATTAACGGATGCTTTTGATCCAGCACTGATGACAACGGGGGTTCTCCCGGCAGAAAATGAGATATTGTTACCCCTCGATACGGCGAATAAATTAAGCGGAAATGACCAAGCTGATTCCATGATCGGCAAGTCTGTGTTTCTATATATCAATGAGATGGATAGTAATAATAAACCAGTGACCTTGGAGAAAGAAGTAACGATCTCAGGGATCTATGAAGCCGCAGATCAACGATCTCCAATGCAACAATCCCCGGGATACATTTCATCAGAGACGTTGGAGCAAATGTATGCGGACAAAGGAATAACAATCGGGCCAATTCAAGTTAACGCCTATGCAACCGATATGAAATATGTAAATGATATCAATGAAGCTGCTGTGGATGCTGGTTTCGCAGGCTCTCAAATGGCCAAGGTCATGGAGAATATCACTACATATGTAAGTATGGCTTCCATTGTACTCGCGGGTATTGCAGGCATTTCGTTGATCGTATCCGGTATTATGATACTGGTTGTACTCTATATTAGTGTCGTGGAACGGACGAAAGAGATCGGGATACTGCGGGCGATTGGAGCAAGAAAGAAGGATATCAAACGAATATTCTTCTCCGAATCTGCCTTATTAGGCATATTTAGTGGTATTATTGCTGTAATCTTTGCAGTGATCATAAGTTATGTGTTAAATATACTTCTGGACAATGCGTTTGGAGCAAAACTGATTAATCTCTCTGGATATTACATCTTGTTTGGTCTCGTGGTAAGTACGGCGATTAGTATCGTGGCCGGTTTGATGCCATCATCAAAAGCGGCGAAGCTGGACCCGATGGAATCCTTGCGATACGAATAAAACCAATGGCGGAAAGGATAGGGTTACATGAACACGATTCTGGTGGTTGACGATGATTCCCATATCCGCAAATTAATCCGAATCTATCTTGAAAAGAATCAATTTTCCGTGCTGGAAGCAGCAGACGGTCAAGAGGCGTTAGATCTTCTCTCTCATACGAAAGTTGACCTGGCAATTGTGGATGTAATGATGCCGAGAATCGACGGCATTGAACTGACGGAAGATATCCGGTCTTATCTGGATATTCCGATCCTGATGGTGACAGCCAAGGGAGAATCCAAGGACAAAGTCAGAGGATTTAATGCCGGGTCAGACGATTACCTGGTTAAACCTTTTGATCCTGTGGAGTTAATCCTGCGTGTGAAATCGTTATTGAAACGATATAACAAAAGTTCATCAAATATCATTCAGATCAGCGGTGTAACGATTGATTTGGGCAATTTGATGGTCGTTGCGGACGGACAAACCATCGAATTGAAAAAGAAGGAATGTGAATTGTTATTTTCTCTGGCGAGTTCGCCAGGGAAAATATTCACACGTACACAGCTTATAGATGATCTATGGGGCATCGATTATGAAGGCGATGAGCGTACGGTCGACGTGCATATCAAACGGTTAAGGGAACGGCTTGAACCTGTACCTGAGCTAGTGATCTCAACGATAAGAGGACTTGGATATCGTCTGGAGCGGACATGAACATGTTGAGGAAGAGCCTGCGACTTCGAATTGTAGCTACGTTTATCGGGATTGTTCTGGTGAGTTTAATTCTCTCCTTTATGATCAATAACGGGTCCCGCGAAAAGGCGCCGAATCGTTTTATGGTTACCTTTGCTGAAGACATCGCTACAATGATTAACCTGATTGATGATCCGGAAAAAGTGAAATCTAGCTTGGGTATTTTTGCCCGCTATGGCTTGAATATCACGCCCGTGAATGAACAAAGTGACGTGTTGTCTTCCTTGCCAGAGGATAAAGTTCATTCGTTATTCGAGGCCGGGACAACCGATGCCATGTTCATGTCCAGTAAAGATGGCATTGCGACCATAGGTGTTCCCGGAACAAACGACGGGAACGGCACATTTCTGATTCAAAGTGATTTCTCCTCTCTTTTTCATACACTGCGAAACACGCTCTTAACTTCACTATTAACAGTACTGGTCATTGGCAGCCTACTGATCCTGTTCATGTCCGGGTACATTGTGAAACCAATTAAGAGATTAACGGTTGCAGCGAAGGAGATGTCGTCAGGTGACCTGTCGGTTCGGTTGAAACATAATAATCAGGATGAGTTTGGGGAACTGATGGAGAGCTTTAATCATATGGCCAGTGAGTTGCAAAAAATCGATTCGGTTCGTGATGACTTTGTCAGCAACGTCTCTCATGAAATGCAGTCTCCGCTCACTTCGATCAGGGGATTTACCAGAGCCTTACAAGATGGTGTTATTCCATTAGAAGAGCAGAAAGAGCATTTGGATATTATTTATGAGGAAACGCTGCGCTTATCGAGGCTCAGTGATAATCTGCTCCGGCTAGCCTCGCTGGATTCAGAGCATCATCCGGTTCATTTCACCACATTCCAGGTAGATGAACAATTAAGAAGGGCGATTTTACTGGCAGAGCCGCAGTGGGCGCAGAAGGACATCGAGATCGAACTGGACTTGTTGCCCTGTGAGATCACGGTGGACAAAGATTTGTTCGATCAGGTCTGGCAGAATTTAATAAACAATGCCATCAAATACACCGGTCCTGAGGGTACCATTCATGTCGAGATTGAGACGACATCTTCATTCGTGAAGGTAGTGATTAGAGATTCTGGACAAGGTATACCTGAGGAAGCACTTCCGTATATCTTTGATCGATTCTACATGGTGGACAAAGCGCGAAGCAGCTCGCTTCGAGGCAATGGGTTAGGGTTGTCCATTGTGATTAAAATTTTGAAATTGCATCAATGTACCATTGATGTAGAGAGCGAAGTGGGAAAAGGTACGCAGTTTATGGTCACGATTCCCAGATCGACCATTACACCTACATCTTAAGGCAAGCCAAAACAGAGAGAGCAATATGGAAACAATCGGTCCCTTTGCGTTCAGGGATTCAGATGGCTGCCAGATTGCTTTTTTTGATATCTGTATTCGCGACAAAATTTCACATATAGTTTTGTTTAGCAGTGGATCATTTGATAAAATAGAAGAGACGTTATGTGAATCTATGAACTTAATCAATTTATCATACACAGAATGGAGCCATCCAATGAAATATCGCAATATGGAAGATTGTATTAACGATCTGGAGCAGCATGGTCATTTGATTCGGGTCAAAGAAGAGGTTGATCCTCATCTGGAGATGGCAGCGATCCACATGAAAGTGCACGAGGCTAAAGGCCCGGCGTTGTTATTCGAAAATGTAAAAGGCTCAAAGTTCCAGGCCGTATCCAATCTGTTCGGCACGGTGGAACGAAGCAAGTTCATGTTCCGCGGTACGCTGGAAGGCGTACAACGGGTCATGGCAGTTCGTGACGATCCCATGAAGGCGCTTAAGACGCCATTTCAGCATGTCCAAACAGGTCTTGCTGCTTGGCAGGCGCTGCCAAAACAGAAATCTATTAGCCTGCCGGTGTCCGCGCAAGAGATTCAAATCTCGGATCTGCCGCTCATCAAACACTGGCCTATGGACGGTGGGGCATTTGTGACGTTACCACAGGTTTATTCGGAAGATCCGGACAAACCAGGCATCATGAATTCAAACTTGGGGATGTACCGGGTTCAACTGAATGGCAATGATTTTGAAATGAACAAAGAAATTGGATTACACTATCAGATTCATCGCGGAATTGGTATACATCAAGCCAAAGCGGTCAAAAAAGGAGAACCACTGAAAGTCAGCATTTTCATTGGGGGTCCACCAGCACATACACTCTCAGCGGTTATGCCTCTGCCTGAAGGACTCAGTGAGATGACATTTGCCGGTTTGCTCGCCGGACGTCGCTTCCGGTACAGTTACAAGGACGGGTATTGCATCAGTAACGATGCTGATTTTGTCATCACGGGTGATATCTATCCAGGAGAGACAAAACCCGAAGGTCCGTTCGGGGATCATCTGGGTTATTACAGTCTGACACATGAATTCCCGCTAATGCGTGTGCATAAAGTCTATGCCAAACCTAATGCTATCTGGCCGTTTACGGTTGTTGGTCGACCACCGCAAGAGGATACGGCTTTTGGTGATTTGATTCATGAGATTACTGGAGACGCGATTAAACAGGAGATTCCTGGTGTCAAAGAAGTGCATGCGGTCGATGCGGCAGGGGTCCATCCATTGCTGTTTGCAATCGGCAGTGAACGTTACACGCCGTATCAGGCGGTGAAGCAGCCGACAGAGTTGCTCACGATTGCTAATCGCATTTTGGGTACGGGTCAGCTCAGTCTGGCGAAGTACCTGTTTATTACTGCTGAGGATCGGCAACCTCTGGATACCCACAAGGAAGTTGAATTCCTAACCTATATCTTGGAGCGTATGGATATGCAGCGGGATATTCATTTCCATACCCATACGACGATTGATACTTTGGATTACTCGGGTACAGGACTGAACAGCGGCAGCAAAGTTGTTTTTGCAGCATATGGCGACAAGGTTCGAGAGTTGTGCACGGAAGTGCCGGGGTCTTTGAAAAACATTCGTGGTTATGAGAATCCACAGCTCATCATGCCGGGTATTGTTTCGATCCAGACATCGGCCTTTACGAGTTATGCGAATACAGCACAGGAGATGCAAGCATTCACATCTCTATTGAAAGAACAGGGAGGCCTGGACTCGTGTCCGATGATCATTCTATGTGACGACAGTTCGTTCCTGAGTGCTAACCTCAGCAACTTCTTATGGGCAACCTTTACTCGCAGCAACCCTTCACATGACATGTATGGGGTTAACAGCGGGTATGACCACAAGCATTGGGGTTGTGATCAGGTGATTATTGATGCACGTACCAAACCCCATCAGGCACCGCCGCTGATTCCCGATGCTTCGGTCGAGAAGAGCATTGAACGATTTTTTGTTAAAGGTGCTAGTCTGGGTTCGATCAAAATCTAATTTGAGATGATTTGAAGAAGTTCAAACGGAGCGTTTGAACTTCTTTGGCTTACTCTGATACGGCAATGAGGCATAAAAGTGTGTGAAAGTTTAAAACCGGGACTAATATAGATATTGGAGTGAGGATAAAGTCTTAGACGTTCGTATTTACCATTGTGATTAAGGTCGTTTGAACTATGTATGAAATGAAGAATTATAACGATATAAAGAAGTATAGGTATTTTTGTGGCCCCGTTCCGTTGGGTGCTGTTACTATAATGAATTGTTCAGGGGGAATACCGATTTGAGAATCCATATTATGAACCTGCAAGACGGAGACCGTCTAACTGCGGATACATTCAGCGATGCAGGATTACACGTTCTCGGGAAGGGAACTGTGATCAAAGGTGAGGATATCACCTTGCTTATGCAGCACCGTGTAGATTATGTAGATATTGAATCACGCGAAGAGGAAATCACTGAAGCAGAATTTTTTGCTGCAGCCGCCAAGCACGCTTCCGGGATAACTACGAAGGAAGAACCGCCTGAAGAAGAGCTGAAGTCCCAATTTATTCAGACTGTACATAATTATCAAAATGCTTTTCTCGAAGCTCTGACCGTTGGCAAGTTCAACGCCACCATGGTGGATGATGCACTGCAACCGATGGTTGAAGGACTGGATGAGCAGAAAGATGTCGTTCATCTCCTGATGATGCTGGAGCGGGATGACGTCAATAACTATACACATTCAATCCAGGTAGGATTGTTGTCCTTCTACCTTGCGAATTGGCTTGGATATTCTCAGAAGGAGAGTTATCAGATTAGTCGCGGTGGTTATCTGCATGACATTGGAAAGTGTAAAGTTTCCCACCGGATTCGGAACAAAACAGAACCGTTGACGGCTGATGAGCAGCTTGAAATGCGGCGTCACACGATATATGGTCATGAAATTATCAAAAATTCGATGACGGATGAAGCGACAGCACTGGTTGCTCTGCAACATCACGAGCGGGAAGATGGGTCGGGTTATCCGATGCAACTTGAGAAAAGTGAAATTCATCCATATACCCAGATTGTATCTGTAGCGGATATCTATATAGGCATGAGATCCGGGAACCACGGAGGCAGCAATCCAAATCTGATCAACAACCTTAGAGATATCTATGGAATGGGATTTGGTAAATTGAATGAAAAACCGGTTCAGGCATTGATGCAACATTTGCTTCCTAATTTCATCGGGAAACAGGTATTGCTCAGCAATGGAGAAAAAGGAGTTATTGTCATGAACAATACATCTGATATTTTCAAACCACTCATCAAAGTGGAGTCTGAAGAATATCGAGATCTCTCCAAAGAGCGTACGCTTGCCATTGATGAATTGCTTATTTAATCTAATTATGATCTGTATTCCTTACTTATATTGAGAACGGGCCTCCTGTACGAAGACAGGGGACCCGTTTTTTGTTATATCATGCTAAATGTGTTGTTCGACCAAGAAAGCAAGCGTATACTTTGCAAAGACCTTATTTTTCCTGCCAAGGAGCGATCGCCATGATTGAAGTGACTACCGAGATTACGATACATGCCTCGATTGAACGGTGCTTTGACTATGCCCGGGATATTAATATACATACTCAGACCGTCTGGCAACATACGCGAGAGCGAGCAGTCGCAGGAGTAACCACAGGAAGAATTGGAGCAGGGGATACAGTTACATTTCAGGCTACTCATTTTGGTATCAGACAGAAGTTGAAGTCCCGAATTGTGCAGTTTGAACGACCGTTCCTCTTTGTGGATCAGATGGAGAAAGGGGCTTTCAAGAGCATGCGACATGAACATCATTTTAGCGAATGCGGAGATCAAATGACTTGCATGAGAGACACACTTCGATTTGAAGCGCCATTTGGATTGTTGGGATGGGCAACGGAGCGCCTTGTGCTGAAGAGATATATGCTGGCATTTCTGGAGAGTCGTAATCGTAAACTCAAAGTGATACTTGAGCAGCAGCCGGAATTAAACGGATAAAGGAGAGAAGACGTTTGATGGATAATGAATATTTTGTAGGTTGGGGCACACTTGCCTTGATTAATGCCGGACTGGCTCAGGGAAAAAACAGAAGTGGTCGGAACTGGTTTCTGATTTCCCTGTTATTTGGTCCGTTGGCAACCCTCTTTATTGTAGTGTGGAATAAACTGGACTAATTCAACGATCGAGATTCCGATGCATATAACGATCGATCATCCAAAACACAAGGGCTGCTGCACTAACGCCAGCACCTAACCAGCATACGGCTGTCCAGCCCGCCCATGCATACACTTGGGTAGAAACGATGGAGCCGGTTGCACTGCCGATGGAATAAAAGATCATATAAGCTGCCGTCAGGCGGCTCTGTGCTTCGGGGCGAACTTCGTAGATCAGGCTCTGGTTGGTAACATGTACGGCCTGCACGGCGAGATCAAGCAGGATAACACCCAGGATCAGGAACCAGAGGGAATGATGGACATAACCGATGGGCAGCCAGGACAAGAGCAGAATGACAAGGGCGACACCGGTTGTTTTCTGCCCAAGGCCCCGATCGGCGAGTTTACCTGCACGGGCGGCAGCCAGTGCTCCAGCCGCTCCAGCCAGACCGAATGCACCTATGACCGTATGAGACAGGGACAGTGGAGGGCTACTTAGTGGCAGAACCATGGAAGTCCACAAGATGCTGAAGGCTGTAAAAATCAGCATTGCCAGCACACCTCGTACTCGTAACACACGCAACTCACGGTACAGTTGCAAGACGGAACCGAGTAATTGGATATAGCTTTGTTTCATTTGTGGGGATTGCTGCCTTGGGAGAACAAAAAATAAGGCGACAATTCCGAGTAATGTAAGGCTCGCGGAGAAGAGATACACCGATCTCCACCCGAGCCAATCGTTCAGCGTACCTGCAACCGTTCGTGCAAGCAAAATGCCAATGACGATTCCGCTGGTTACCAACCCGACAATACGACCACGTTCGGAAGGGGCTGCCAAGTGTGCAGCAAATGCAACGAGCGTTTGCGTTATGACGGCTAACAAACCAACGACAGCCATGCCCGTGAATAAAAGTGAACTGGATTGTGCGGTTCCTACGAGAACCAGTGCAAGCACGGATAAGAGCATTTGAATGATGATCAGCATGCGGCGATTTAAGAGGTCACCAAGCGGAACAAGAAGGAACAGCCCCAAGGCATAACATATTTGAGTCACTGTGATGACAATCCCTATGGATGATGGAGAGAGGCTGAATTCTTGAGCGATGGAGTCCAGCAAAGGCTGAGCGTAATAAATATTGGCGACCGCAAGTCCGCTGCACACGGCGAAAAGAAGAGCAACTAACCGTGACATGGCAGGACGATCCTTATTGGATAATTGTGCATCTGGAGAAGAAGTTTGCATGAGTAGTTGTCACCTTTCTTTTATGTACTGATCGGTATGTTATGTTTCGGGATAACCATACTTTATTTGCGTGAATTCTGTCAACAGAGAATTGGGTGAGGGTTAAACTGAAGATTATTTACCCATAGAATACGACGATAAAATAACCATGAGATCGCTTGTATTCCTGATTTTTTTCGATTCATTTATAGCTAAAAACTCCTTTTCTGTTATTAGGTTTTGACTTTGTAATAAGAGTGAGATTACAATATAAACATACTGATCGATACATAAAGAGGTGAATTGTATGGTTAGACAACGGGAATTTGATACGGATAAAACACTTGATGCAGCGATGCATACGTTTTGGGACAAAGGGTTCGAAGCGGCATCTTTAAATGACTTGACGACCGCAATGGGCATACAACGTCCCAGTCTTTACGCGGCTTTTGGCGATAAAAAGGAATTATTTGAAACAGCACTTCGCAGGTATACCACTCAGCATGCGGCTCAAGTCAGAGTCAGACTTCAACAGGGCTCCACGGTGCGAGAGGCCTTTCGTGGGCTGTTTGAACATATAGGAGCAGAGGGAAGTATAAACGAGCCCAGTCACGGCTGTTTTTGCATTAATACGATGGTTGAGCTGGCTCCACATGATCCCAAATTCGCTGTCCTTACACGGGAGCATCAGATGTACCTGGGTGTTCTTTTCAAAGAAACGATAGAACGAGGGCAACAGAGCGGGGAGTTGTCTACTGACATGAACGCAAATGCGGTCGCACAGTCTTTGGTAGTATCCATGATTGGACTGACTGTACTGATGAAATCAGGACCGGACCGCTTGTTTGTAGAGCAGAGTATCCAGGTTACGCTGTCTTTGTTACAATAATCGGAATGATACTTATGAAATTGATGCAGAGCACCTCATTTTACAAGGATGATGGAAGTTGTTTCCCTTCTCTTATCTGTGTCTGAGGGCATTGGGCAGATCAGGCCGGAGTTGCTACAATACAGTTAAGACTTGAGCAGATATAGGAGGAGATCAGGGATGAATACGAAGTTGCGCTGTGCCGTTTTGGATGACTATCAGAACGTTGCGTTGACGTCGGCAGACTGGAGTTCGTTGATGGATCGGGTGGAGATTCAGACATTCAACAACTATATGGGCTCGGAAGAAAAAGTCATTCAGGAATTGCAAGATTTCGATATTGTGGTCCTGATGCGGGAACGTACACCATTTCCGGAGAGGGTTATTTCGCAGCTCCCTAAGCTAAAACTTCTGATTACAAGTGGAATGCGCAATGCGTCCATAGACCTTAAGGCTGCGGAGCAAAAAGGGATCATTGTGTGTGGAACCGAGGGAAGCTCTAATCCGCCGACGGAGCTTACATGGGCACTAATTCTGGGGCTGTCCAGACAACTGGTTACGGAAAATAATGCACTTCGCTCTAACCGAAACTGGCAGAGCACTGTAGGGTTGGATTTGTATGGGAGAACACTTGGATTGCTGGGTTTGGGCAAGATAGGCACTCGCATGGCTGAGATTGCACAAGCATTTGGCATGAATGTGATGGCCTGGAGTGAGAATCTAACACAAGAGAAAGCCGAAAAACATGGTGTCATCTGGTCCGAGACCAAGGAGCAATTGCTTGCACAGAGTGACATCGTATCCATTCATCTGGTATTAAGTGATCGTACGCGGAATCTGATCGGACAAGCCGAATTTCAACAAATGAAATCGAGTGCGCTACTCATCAATACGTCGCGAGCGGGCATTGTCGATCAGGAAGCTATGGTAGAGGCATTGCAGAGTGGTGTGATTGCTGGTGCAGGTCTGGATGTATATGAGCAGGAACCGCTGCCGGTTAACCATGTGATGCGCACATTGCCCAACGTTCTGGCCACACCGCATCTGGGTTATGTGACTCGCGGCAATTATGAGATCTATTATAATCATGTCGTGGGAAATATAGAGATGTTCCTGAAGGGAACACCGATCAGGCAACTGCTTTCTTAGAATAAACGTATGCGGAGTATGACTCTGCTACAGTTATATAGAATCAACGACAAATAAGGTGCTGCCAGGAGAGAGTTAGACCTGAGCAACACCTTTTTAGTATATCTATGTAGCAGGACACCGCATAAAGGGATATTCGTAAAATATATTCTTTCCTACCGACCCATCCCCTCACCAAAACAAATTTAATTGTGTTGTCCTCGCTGGGAGGAATGAATCATGGCAACGCTTGATTCACGAACGATTAAGCGTGGTTCAAATTGGATGTGTTCGTAATCGGTCGTATTCATCTCCCGAATTCGTTTTAACAACAGCTCGGTAGCAAGTCTGGCGACTTCTTCGCCCATAATGGACACGGAACTAATCTGAGGAGACGTGACGGTCGTCCATTGATTATTATCCACACCCACAACAGCCACATCTTCAGGTACACGAACCCCTAACTCCTTGAACCGATTAACCAATCCGATGGCAACCATATCATTAATGGCATAGACTGCATCTGGCATATGCGTAAGTCCGTAGAAATAATCTGCAGCATTGGCACCAGTATTCAATGAAAAGTCCTCACCAAAGTAGACGAGAGAAATGTCCACATGGCCTACAGCTTGCTCATAAGCACGGAAGCGCTCTTCAATAATGTCCTTCGGTGCTCCTGCATAAGCGATTCGAGTCCGGCCGATTTTGAACAGATGTTCCATCACCAGTTTGCCTTCAGGTTGAGACAGAGAGACGATATCTGCCCTCATTCCGGGTTCCAGTTTCTTGCCGTAGTTAATCATAGAGATGGGGAGCGGGGCTTTATCAATCAGTCCCGGTAACGTTTTGGGATAGGCCAGAGGCATGAAGATCAATCCATCTACATGCAATTTTTTTACATTACGTATCGTTTCCAACTCGGTTCGGGCATTGCCTGCCGTGTTAATCTGAACGACATGGTACCCGTGCTGCTTCGCCGTTTGCTCAACAGACCAGGAAATATCCGGAATAATGGCGTTACGTATGTCGGGCACAACGAGCGCGATCTGGTGCGTTTGCCGGATTTTCAGACTCTGTGCGGAGGTGTTGGGTACAAAACCCAGTTCTTCAATGGCCTTCATCACCTTATCTCGTGTTTTAATGCTTATGCCTTCTGAATTGTTGATGGCCCGGGATACGGTAGCGATGCCCACGCCGGCACGCTCAGCCACATCTTTGATCGTCAGTTTCTGTTCTTTCCTCAATGTACGGTACCTCACTTTATCGGAAACGATTCCGAATATTTAGGGATATGTATGCACTTCACGATAAGTATATAACTTAATTATAACATTTGAGCCATGAAGTATCCCGTGATTGGACCACATTTATGCCGAAGTATGATTATATTTCATTCCGTCTGCAATATTATTTGTCAGGATATATCTTAATAACTTGGATTACACCGGTTAAACAATACCGCTAAATTAACTTTAATAAAAGTGTAAGCGTTCTTAATTAAACCCGATATGATCACGAAATAGACATATTAGTGGAGAAATATGTTTGACAGCGTATCTAAAATGTGACATATTTAATTTACGGAAACGTTTCCGATTATATCATATATTATGATCTGGGAGATGAAATGAATGAAAGCATTACGTTGGCATGGAGTCAAAGATTTACGTCTGGAGAATATTAATGAACCTCACCCTGAAGAAGGGAAGGTCAAAATAAAAGTGGAATGGTGCGGCATCTGCGGCAGTGACTTGCATGAGTACACAGCGGGTCCGATTTTCATTCCGGCTCAAGCACCACATCCGCTAACAGGGGAACAAGCGCCTGTAGTCATGGGGCATGAATTCTCAGGACAGGTGGTTGAGGTAGGCGAAGGCGTTACACGTTTCAAGGCAGGCGATCGTGTAGTTGTAGAACCGATCTATGCATGTGGACACTGCGAAGCTTGTAAACAAGGCAAATACAATCTGTGTGATAAAATGGGTTTCCTTGGACTCGCTGGAGGCGGAGGAGGATTCTCCGAGTATGTAACTGCTGCAGAAAACATGGTACATGCCATTCCGGATTCAATCTCGTATGAGCAAGGTGCATTGGTTGAACCTTCAGCTGTAGCACTTCACGCTGTGCGCCAAAGCAAGCTAAAAGTGGGAGATACGGCAGCCGTGTTTGGTGCAGGCCCAATCGGACTACTGGTCATCGAAGCGCTGAAAGCTTCGGGAGCGTCGGATATTTATGTGGTGGAGTTATCGGATGAACGGAAAGCAAAAGCCGAAGAACTCGGTGCCATTGTGATTGATCCAATGCAGTTTAATGTCGTGGAAGAGATCCATCAGCGTACACAAGGTGGCGTTAACGTAGCCTATGAAGTAACCGGTGTTCCACGTGTTCTGCAACAAGCCATCGATTCAACACGTATTGGTGGAGAGTTGATGATCGTCAGCATTTTTGAACAGGAAGCACCGATTCACCCGAACTCTATTGTTATGAAAGAGCGGACGGTCAACGGCATTATTGGTTATCGCGATGTTTTCCCGGCGGTTATCAGTCTGATGGATAAAGGTTTCTTCCCGGCTGACAAGCTGGTGACCAAACGGATTTCGTTGGATGAAGTGGTAGAGCATGGATTTGAAGCACTGTTGAAAGAGAAAAATCAGGTTAAGATTTTGGTAAAAGCTGAATAGAAATCACATAGAGTAAGAACAAGTAGACAGCACATCAGCAGATGTGATTGTCTACTTTTTTTGTATAAATAGGGCGAAATTTGTTGCATGTGCGGGTGGTTTTACATAGTATAAAAAGATACAAATTGTATCATCTTGGTGTGAAGGTAATGATGATGAAAAAATGAAGGAGGAAGCGGACATGCAGAGACATACAAAATGGACAGCCGTAATTTTGACCATTGTCGCAGGAATGAGCTGGATGCTTATGGGAAACTCCAAGCCGAAAAATACCACGTCAACGAGTCAACCCCCTGCGACGGAACGTGGGCTTGCCAAGGTGTCGAATGCACCGATCAGTTCAGCGGATGTAACATCGAAGATCGAACTGCTAGGCAGACCTTTTACCAAAACACCATATGCTAATAACGTCTGGGACATGCAACTGTACAACAGCAAAATATATTTGGGCCACGGAAATAGCAGCAATCTGGGCGTAGCTCCAAATTCAGGCCCTATTCCAGTCATTTATTATGATACAGCGAATGCGAAATTTAAGACCCAGTCGGTGACTAACAGCAACCCGGGCATCTTGCCATTAACGAAGATGTATGTGGATGAGGAACAGATTGATATCTACAGAGTACTAAACGATAAGTTGTATATTCCTGGCAATGATTCTGATAGTGAACAGTGGGAACTGGGTAACTTCTATCGTCTGGATGGAGAGGTGTGGACCAAATATCGCAATCTGCCGCTGGGTGTACACGTATACGATTTGGCATCTTATCAGGGTAAGATGTTTGCCGCGCTGGGGACAGACTCCAAACCAACGATATTAATCTCTCATAATGAAGGTGAAACTTGGCAGAAATATGCTACCATTAATACGTTTGGTTTCCGGGCTTATACCATGTTCCATCTTAATGGCAAGTTATATGCATCTGGTATGATGTATCCTGCCAATAAAATATGGAATGACAAAACTAATATTCTGGAGATTAACGAAAAGCTTGAGAAACGGGATGTTGTCATCTATGGTAGCAAAATGTTACCTGGACTAACCTATCAAACGGGCACGATTCCTTATAATAAAATAGGCAAAAATGTTAACTTCAATAATAAGTTGCTCTATATAGCGGGAGGGGTGTTCAATGATGGACAACTGCTGCCCAAATCCTTGAATGTTATGACAGATATTAACCAGGCCAAACGAGTTAATCTGCCAGATGCCAAGGCGCTTCCTACGGATATGCTGTTGCGTGATGGTAAGGTATATGTGCTTACGTACACGCGTCAAAGTGCCAATCTATATATCAATCGGGTCTACCAATCCACGGATCTGACCACATGGAATGAGATTTTACGTTTTAGTCAGGATACGTATGCCAAGTCATTTGAAGAGAACGAGGGTGACTTCTACTTTGGTCTCGGTACCGATCCGGATGTGTTATCGACTTCATCAGGGAAATTGCTTCGAGTGAATCGCAATGATATCCCCGTGAATGCTAATTAAATTGGAAGGGAGATTATGGATTATATACTATGCCGCATCCACATTATTGGTGACCGGGAAAATTCGTTAAGATGTAGTAGAGTGAATGTCAGACTGCTTCGATGGTGTGATCAAACAGAGGCTGCCGTTAAGGTAGCTTTCTTTTTTTATCTAAAAGATTAGTTTGAACGACTAACTTCGAAAATTTGAAAATAAAATTAAGAAACTATAAAATGGATAGAGAAATAATCCTAAATCAGTCAACTGGATTACACGTGTTACAATATACAAAAGCATGTCGCATTTCATGTAGATGCGGAGTTCCACACTTCCAATTGCAAAGGAGCAATGTACTATGAACGTACCTTCAGCATTATTCAAACCTTTCACCTCGGACAAGCTAACATTGTCTAATCGAATCGTTATGGCACCCATGACTCGCGGTTTCTCACCAGAGGGTGTACCTGGACCAGAAGTTGCTGAATACTATCGTCGCAGAGCAGCAGGTGGAGTGGGGCTCATCATAACGGAAGGTACAGGCATTAATCATCCATCTTCAGTTAGTGGAGCCAGTATTCCATTATTCCATGGTGAAGATTCGTTGCAAGGATGGGTTAATGTAGTGAAAGCAGTACATGAAGCGGGTGGCAAAATCATGCCACAATTGTGGCATGTGGGTACAGCACGTCGTTCCGGTGACTTGCCTAACACAGAAGCTGAGCCAGTAAGTCCGTCGGGGGTTAGCATGGCAGGTGAACCATCACATGAACCATTAACGGAAGAGGAGATTCAAGGTCTTGTACAGGCATTTGCCCAAGCGGCAGCGGATGCACAGCGAATCGGGTTTGACGGCATTGAACTGCACGGAGCCCATGGATACCTGATTGACCAATTCTTCTGGGAGCAGACGAATCGACGGACCGACAATTATGGTGGTGATTTGGTACGTCGAACCCAATTTGCGGTTGAAGTGATTGAAGCTTGTCGTGCTGAGGTTGGCCCTGACTTCCCAATTGTGCTCCGGTTCTCCCAATGGAAGATGGGGAATTATGAAGCACGTCTGGTGGAAACGCCAGAACAATTGGAGCAATTCCTGGCACCACTCAGTGCTGCTGGCGTGGATATATTCCATTGCTCTACACGGCGGTTCTGGTTACCTGAATTCGAAGGATCTGAGCTGAATCTCGCGGGTTGGACACAGAAAATCACTGGCAAACCAGCTATTTCAGTTGGATCGGTAGGGCTTGAAGCTGAATTTGTGGACAGAGCAACCGAGAACCAGGGAACAGGGGACGCCCATTTGGATCTATTGAATGAGAAGCTGGAGAATAATGAGTTTGACTTGATCGCCTTGGGTCGTGTTCTGCTTAGTGATCCCGAATGGCCTGCCAAAGTTCGTGAAGGTCGCATATCCGAAATCATTCCATTTACAACGGAAGTGTTGCAAACACTCCATTAATAGAAGACTAAGAACATTTGGTGAAAGGTGAACCAACACTGAACGGCAACGATTTACAACGAAAAGTAAAACAAAAACGAACAAATAGGCCGCCTTTTGGCGGCTTTTTGATCTACCTATACTAATAATTTCAATATATGAAAAATTCACAATAGAAAATCATTTCCTGCACCGTTGCTCCTATTGATTATCCCCACACGTCCCGCACGCGCTTGGTCACAACACCATTTAGTTCCATATTTCAGGTTCTATAGCAACCATTTTTTTCGCTGCATATATGTCAGCACAACGATTCAATCCTCAGAAGCGCTTATTTTGAAAATCATTCACCTTGTGATAAGGTTAGGCCTGAACCTAAGGGTTGCCAAGATGACATTACATAAGGAGGATGAATATCCTTGCACAACTATAGGTACAACTCGAACAATAAATGGAGAAAACCACTGCATATGATGTGTCTTCTGCTGGGGATCATTCTGCTTTTATCGGCATGTGGCCAAGCACAGAAACCTTCCTCCGCAACGGACTCGAATACCGGCTCCAATGCTGGCTCCAACTCAGGGCAATCTTCCTCATCGCCGGAGCAGAATACCGCTCCACCGCAGGAAGAAGTGCAAGAGGAACCGCAAGAGGAAGTCGATCCGGTGCAGGAGCAGCTCAGTTCATTAACGTTAGAAGAGAAGATTGGACAGATGATACTAGCCGGTGTTCAAGGGACGACGTTGGATGATCAAGCCAAACAGATGATTACGAATCAAAAGGTAGGGGGCATTATTTTCTATGCCAACAATGTATCAACACTAGAGGGAACAGCCAAGTTTGTACAATCCATCAAGGAAGCGAATCAGTCCAACCCAGTACCAATCTTCATGAGTGTGGATCAGGAGGGCGGCAAAGTGAGTCGTATGCCGGAGACGGTGGAATCCATTCCTTCCAGTAGAAAAGTAGGGGAGACGAAAGACAGCGCGCTTGCTGAAAAAATGGGCGAATTGCTGGCCAGACAAGTTCAGCTTGCGGGTTTTAATGTGGACTTTGCTCCTGTGCTGGATGTGAACAGTAACCCGAAGAACCCGGTGATTGGAGATCGTTCATTCGGCAGCTCGGCAGAACTGGTGTCACGTATGGGGATTGCAGAGATGAAGGGACTACGTAAAGAAGGCATTATTCCGGTAGTGAAACATTTTCCGGGTCATGGTGATACGTCCGTGGACTCCCATCTCGATCTGCCTGTCGTGAATAAAACGGAAAAACAATTGGCCGAGCTTGAATGGATTCCATTCCAGGCCGCAGTGAAGGAGCAGGTAGAGGCGGTCATGGTTGCACACATTTTGTTCCCGAAGCTGGATCCGGATCATCCAGCCTCCTTATCGGATGTCATTATTGGTGAACATTTGCGTGGGAAGTTCAAGTATGATGGTGTGGTCATCACAGATGACCTGAGCATGGGTGCAATCGCGAAGAACTTCAAGTTGGACCAGGCAGCCCTGGCAACGGTTAAAGCAGGAAGTGACATTCTGTTGGTAGCTCACAGTTATGAGAGTGCCAAGACGATTTTTGATACGCTAATAAGTGCGGTGAAGTCAGGTGAGATCTCTGAGTCTCGAATTGATGAAAGTGTATATCGTATCCTGGCGCTGAAGCAACAATACAAGTTATCCGATGATCAGAAAGCTTCTGGAGACCTGAAGCAATTGAATGCAGATATTGTGGATTGGCGTAAGCAAATCGATGCTAGATAATAAATCCTGTGTTATGATTTTGCCAGAGGTGAGATCCAATAATGTATACCATTATGATAATAGAGGACGATCCCAAGATTGCGGGATTATTGAAATCACATATTGAACGCTATGGGGACCGGGCCGTTCTGGTCGAGGATTTTGAGATGATTGTGCAACAGTTTGAGCAGGTACAGCCACATGTGGTACTTCTGGATATCAACTTGCCCAGTTACGATGGTTTCTATTGGTGCCGCCAGATTCGTACGCTGTCCACATGCCCCATTTTGTTTATCTCCGCGCGGAGTGGGAAGATGGATCAGGTCATGGCACTGGAGAACGGGGCGGATGATTATATCACGAAGCCATTTGAGCATGAGATTGTTATAGCGAAAATTCGCAGTCAGCTGCGCCGGGTATATGGGGACTATGCTGCACGTGATGAAGAACGCAAGGTGGAACTGGACGGCTTGGTCGTGTACTTGGAAAGACTGGAGATTCAGCTTGGTGATCGCAAAGTGCAGCTGACGAAGAAGGAAACGATCCTGCTGGAAACGTTACTGCGCCGCAGTCCAAAGCTTGTGAGCAGAGAGACAATCCTGGAGAAGCTGTGGGATGACTCTTTTGTGGATGACAATACACTCAGCGTTAACGTTACTCGGGTGCGTAAACGCTTAGCCGAACTTGGTATTACGGACGCACTGGAAACGGTCAGAGGTTCTGGTTACCGATTGAACAATACCTGGAAGGCCTCTTCACCATCATGAGATTGTTTATACGAGAACATCTCGCTTTAACGTGCTGGGTTGTTGCCATCTTGTTCACCGTTGTTGCAGTATTCTGGTATGACGGTTACAACGATTGGATCACGGCTGCTTATGCCGTAACGTTGGGATTATTTTTATACATCGGATATTTGGTGTATCGTTATTTTTCACATCGCTCCTTTTATACCCGGATGTCACGATCGATGGATTCGCTGAAGGAATTTGTACCATTGAACGAAACAAGTCCTTTATCACTGGCGCTGGAAAAGCTGCTGGATTCACAATACGGACAGTACCATGCTCATCTCCATCGGCTGGAACAACGGCAGCAAGAATATCTGACATTCATGAACCAGTGGGTCCATCAGATGAAGACACCGTTATCCGTCATTGAGTTGACCCTGGAAGGTCAGGAAGATGATGATCCTCGGTTCATAAGCATTCGGGAGGAAGCGGACCAGATGAGACGGGGATTGGAGACTGTGCTGTATGTGGCGCGGTTGGATACCTTCGAACAGGATTTCAGTGTGGAACCTGTGATGCTGAAGACCGCTGGGGAAGAAGCGATCCATGAGCTCAAGCGATTCTTTATTCGCAATCACGTCTATCCAGAGATGCATATAGAACCTTCGCTGGTTGTGCAATCCGATGCCAAGTGGCTTCGTTTTGTCTTGGTACAGTTACTGTCGAACGCAATAAAGTACTCCGCGGGCAGCGGGCAAAAGATCTATGTGCGTGCATATGAAGAGGAACGCTCTATCATGCTGGAAGTGCAGGATCAGGGCATCGGAATTCCGAAGTCTGATCTAAACCGGGTATTCCAACCTTTCTTCACCGGGGAGAACGGGCGGCATTTCAAAGAGTCCACAGGCATGGGGCTGTATATTGCCAAAGAAGTGTTAACGCGGATGAATCATCGGATTGATCTTGAATCTGTGTACGGCGAAGGAACGACCGCCCGAATCACATTCAGCTCCTGAAGTGACAGATTGAGGTAAGATTGGGACATGAGGTGTTTATTTTATTAAAGAAGTATGAGTGTGAGTATGAATTACAGTGTAAGTGTAAGTATAGACGTCTATTGCCTGATCGGGGCGAAGGCGTCTTTTTGATGTTCATGATGCAACCTTACAACATTGTCATGTTGATGAAAGGTTAAACCATAGGAGAATGGCTGAAACTTCGATAGACTGTAGTCATAAGAGTACAGGAAAGGCCACGCACAATACGCATGCACACAGCATGAAAAGTAACTTGATTTTGAATTCATACATCACTAAGGAGTTGTAACCATGGAGATTTGTTCTGTGAAACAGATCAGTAAAATCTACAAAGGCATCGTATCTTATGAAGCGTTATCAGGTATTGACCTCAGTATTCAGGAAGGTGAGTTTGTTGGCATCATGGGACCATCGGGTAGTGGCAAAACAACGCTGCTGAACATGATCTCAACCATTGATCATCCAACATCAGGCGAACTGCGGATTGCAGGGAAGAATCCGTTTGAATTGAATCAGGATGAACTCGCTCTGTTCCGCCGCAAAGAGCTTGGGTTCGTTTTTCAATCGTTCAATCTGTTAAATACCCTGACAGTCAAGGAAAACATTGTTCTGCCACTGACTCTTGACGGTGTTTCGCTAGCAGAGATGAACACACGTGTGGAACAGCTGGCAAGCAAGCTGGGGATCGAGGGTATTCTGAACAAACGGACATATGAGATATCAGGAGGACAGGCACAGCGTACGGCCATTGCCAGAGCGCTTATCCATTCCCCGAAGCTGATTCTGGCCGATGAGCCAACAGGCAACCTGGATTCGAAGGCGGCAAGAGATGTCATGGAGATTCTCGAAACTCGCAATCAGGAGGATCGGGCTACGATGCTATTGGTCACTCATGATGCAGTAGCTGCAAGTTATTGCAGTCGGGTTGTCTTTATCAAGGATGGCAAACTGTATAATGAAATTCACTATGGCGATAATCGCGCAGCCTTTTACCAGAAGATTATTAATGTATTATCCCTAATGGGAGGTTCAGGACATGAATTTTCGCCAGTTCGCCATTAATAACGTTGTTCGCAACAAACGAATTTATCTGGCTCATTTTCTGAGCAGTACATTTTCCGTTATGATCTTTTTTACTTACGCATTGCTCCTGTTCCATCCCGATTTGAAAGCGGGGTTAAAGGGATCAAGTGGGACGGTTACGTTGCTTGCGAATCAGGGGTTTGTGATTGCAGAGATCATTATATTCATCTTTTCATTCCTGTTCCTGCTCTACTCCGTTGGTTCATTTCTGAAGACGCGCAAAAAGGAATTTGGTATCTTCCTGATCATTGGCATGACACGTAAACAGATGAACAGACTTCTGTTTATGGAGAACATGTGTATCGGATTAGCTTCCATCATTACCGGGATTGGACTCGGAATTATTTTCGGCAAATTGATCCTGCTGATCTGTGGCTCCATGCTGGCTGTTGAGAACAGCCTTCGATTCTATTTTCCGCTAAAAGGCATTGCCCTGACGGCTGGTGCATTTCTGCTGCTGTTTGTTATCATTGCGATGTCGTCATCCTTGCTCATACGGAAAGGTTCGCTAATTGACCTTGTGAAATCAGAGGAAAAACCGAAACCGGAACCCAAAGCCTCACGTCTGCTCGCCTTGTTATCCGTATTGTTAATTGGTGGGGGTTATGCAGGAGTATTCACTTTTGTATGGATAAGCTTCTCCTTTCCGTTATTACTCGCAAGTGTCGTGGTTGTTATTGCAGGTACGTACTTTCTGTTCACACAGCTCAGTGTATACATCATTCGGACACTGAAAAGAAATCCAAGGTTGTTTTTCCGTAAAACCAATCTGCTCTTCCTATCTGAACTTACCTATCGAATGAAAGATAACGCCATCATGTTTTTCATGGTAAGTATCATTTCAGCTTCTTCATTTACGGGAATTGGCACCATGCTTGCTATTGCTGACCCGGGGTTGTCGTCCATGTCGAATCCGTACGCATTCAGTTATATGAATAACTGGGATACTCCCAACTCCGAGCGACATATTCGGCAGATTGAAGAAACGTTGATTGATCATCAAGTTCCCTACGTAAAGGGCAGTTATGTTCATATATCTGAAAATAATAATGGAAGGATCATCAAACTGAGTGATTATAACCGTCTGGCGAAGGCACTTGGGTACGAAGAACGTACGTTGAAACAGGTTGATGAGTCATTTATGACACCAAGTAATTTGGCGGTTCGTAAGAAGTACCGTGAACAGGCTGAACAAAGATTCTCAGGGGCGGAGGTCAAGCTGGAGATTGATAATCGGTCGGAACAGATTCGGCTAGTGACACCTGGTACCGATATTGTGATTCCTTATCAAAATGAAATTAATCTCTACGTTGTAACCAACGAATTGTTTGAGAAGTTGAGACCGGCGTATAACGAGGAAGTGGGGATGCCTGAAGATTTCTATTCCATGCGAACGACGCAATTTGTCGTAAAAGATTGGATGAGTACACGCAGCTTTGCTCCTGAATTGATCAAATCCATTCAAGATGATCATTCGGACAAAGGTTATTACGAGGTCAGCGCGCTTGTGGTGGACTGGCTTAATTCCAAACAAACAAACGGGATCATTCTGATCTTGAGCGGTCTGATTGGCATTGTTTTCTTCACCTTTGCAGCAAGTTTCACGTATTTCAGACTTTACGCAGATCTAGAACGGGATGAAGCGCAGTATCGCATGATTGGCAAAATGGGACTGAGTCGTCCCGAACTCCGTAAGATCGTAACAAGGCAGCTATTGCTTATGTTCTTCCTGCCGATTCTGGTGGCGGTCATCCACAGCTCGGTCGCTTTTGTAGCGTTGCAGCAGCTGGTTGATTTCTCGGTCTTCGGATACAGTCTACGCATCTTCCTGGTCTTTGCTTCCATGCAGATCCTGTATTTTGCACTTGTGCGCTGGCGGTACCTGCGTCACATGTATTCCAAATTAGTCTAACATAGCATGGCCCAACAGACACCGGACTCATCGCTCGGTGTCTGTTGACTTTTCTAGCTAAGGCACAGTACTATTTCATTAGATACAGAATGTATCATTACATAGTTTCTCAAGCAGTTAGAAGGATGGAGTTACAGAAATGTCAGGCCGGTGCCTGAGAGGGAGGACATATCATGAGTATCACGATGTCTCGTGGACAAGCTTACATTCAACGTTTGAATGATGAGCGGAATGTATGGCTGGACGGAGAGCGTATCCAGGTAACTGGGCATCAGGCCTTTCAGGGAACACTTCAAACCATAGAAGGTTTGTTCAATCTGGTGGATGACCCGGAGACAAGGGAAACCGTGGCCTATTGGGACGAACAGACGGGAAGTTACGTGCATCGCTCTTTTCTAGTACCCCGTTCACTTCCTGACGTGAAGAGCAGGGCGGATGCTTTTCGGCTGTGGGCCGATCGGACGTATGGGGTGATGAGCCGATTGTCTGATTATGCTCGATCCCGGCTGACCGGTTGGTATGCAACACGACATGAGATGACATCACATGACCCGGCATTTGCAGACAAAATATCGACTTATTACGAACAAGCCAAACGAAAAGATGCATTCCTGACAATTGTCCAGCGGGACCCACAGATTAATCGTTCCTTGCCTGTTGGAGAAGATGAGGATGCCATGCTGCGAATTGTCCAAAGCAATACGGAGGGTGTGGTGATCCGCGGGGCCAAAATGGTGGCAACAGCAGCGCCTTATGCCGATGATATCATTGCTTATCCCGTTCAACGAATTCCAGGCCACCTGCCAGAGCTGGCCCATATGGTCATTGTAGCCGCGGACAGTCCGGGCTTGCACATGATGTGTCGTGAATCTTTTGCCACAAAAGATACAGATAAATCACATCCACTCAGTGCGCAGTATGATGAGATGGATGCTGTATTATTTTTTGACGATGTATTTGTGCCCTGGGAACGTGTATTACTGCACAATAACCCTGAAGCCGTATGGCAGATTCGCTGCAATACAGCATCGGCCAGTCTGGCCTACCATCAGAGTGTCATTCGATTACACTCGAAACTGGAATTCATTACAGCTGTGACCTCAGCCATTGCCAAGGAGATCGGGGTGGACTCCTTCCTGAATGTACAGGAACAACTCGGAGAGCTGATCAGTCAGATGCAGACTATCGAGGGACTGATTATTGCTGCTGAAGTACAGTCCAAGCCGGACGCATTTGGCAACTGGCTGCCGGAATTCAAATATATTGAAACCGCACGTAATCTGGGCAATCACTATTATCCCCGCGCGGTGGAGATTTTGAAGACCATTGCTGCGGGTGGTCTGATTCAGATTCCTTCAGGTACGTTTGAGATGAATGAAATGATGGGTTCCATGGTTGGCAAATATCTTGGTGGAGTAACGATGCAAGCCACGGAGAAGATTCGACTCTTTCAACTCGCATGGGAGCTGACCGGAAGTCCACTCGGAGCAAGGCATGATCTATATGAACGTTTCTACGCGGGTGATCCCGTGCGCAATCGGGCGAACCAATATGTGCAGTATGACAAGGAACGTTTATTTGGGAAAGTTGAGCCGTGGCTTCGTTTGCTTAAGGACTAATCTGATGATCTAATACAAATGGTCCGAATGAAGATTGAAAAGCCTGAATGAAGAACGAAAAGCTTGAATGAAGGCTGAAAACAGCCCTATTTTATTTAATGCCTTGGCCTAAGCCAGGGCTCTATTTCTATTTATTTAGATTATCTTTAGAAATGATTTAGGTTGAATTAAGAGACGTAGTATATAGTAATAATGTAGAGATAGGCATAGAGTATAGGAAATGAGAGGAAAAACATGAGATACACCGTATTAATTGCAGATGACGAACCAGAGATTGTTGAACTGCTTCAACTATATCTGGAGAAGGACTATACCATTAAGACTGCGGTGAATGGAGCCGAGGCATTACAATGCATACGTTCAACACAGATCGATCTGGTCATACTGGACATCATGATGCCTGTAATGGATGGATTGCAGTTGATCAAACAGATCAGGGCCACATATCACATGCCTGTACTGTTCCTATCCGCCAAAAGTCAGGATCACGATAAAATCCTTGGACTTGGACTTGGGGCAGACGATTATATAGCGAAGCCGTTCAACCCGCTTGAGATTGTTGCCAGAGTAGAGGCGTTGCTCAGAAGAGTTAATCAATTTGATGCAGCGGAGATCCCCAGTGCGAAAGAACAAAATCTGGTATTGGGTGATCTGACGCTGGATCGATCCCAATGTATCCTTTTTCGTTCAGGAAATCCTGTAACATTGACCTCTACAGAGTATAAAATTATGGAATTGTTGCTTCATCAACCTGGCCGAGTGTTCACCCGTAAAAAAATATACGAAGCGGTCTGGGGCGATTATTATGCGCACGAGGACAGCACAATTATGGTACATATCAGCAACATTCGGGAGAAGATCGAGCGTGACTCCAGACAACCGGAATATCTCAAAACGATAAGGGGACTGGGATACAAAATTGAAGCGCCCATGGAAAGCTAGAGAAAAGCGACTGTTGCAGACATCTCTGACACTGGACTTCTTGCTGTTCAACTTCTTTTTGCTGTTACTGGTATTGATCGTGTACCTTATGGTTTCACTGGATGTCGTGGATTTTCGCATTTCGGATCAGGTGGTTGATCCAGATCTGAATGTTGAAGCCCACGTGTATGTAGCAGAGCTGGAGAACGAATTTTATTCCGGTGGAGGTTCGGTGTCGAAAGGCAAAGACACAGAGATTCAACGTCTCAAGGACAGCGGTGGCTGGATTGAAATTCTGGATGCCAATCGCAATGTCATTCGTCATGTGGGAGACAAGCAAGATGCGTTCACGCAATACAGTGAAGCGGATCTGTATGATGGACTGGAAAATCGGAGTGACCAGGAATACTATTATTCGATCACTCCTCTCTCGACAGAAGGAGCGGCAGCGTATGTATTGCTCAAAATCCCGCGTGATCTGGTCAGCGTGCGAATTAATGATAATCAGTTGATTACCAATCTGAAGCATCCACTATCCTTTTACATTATGATTGGCATCGGTTTGGTTTTATTATTGATCTTTGTCTATAGCTATTGGGTCGCACGGAGAATCAAAAAACCACTCAGCATCCTCTCCTCGGGTCTTACGCAGATGATACAAGGGAATTATAGTACACGGATGTCGATCTCTGCCGAGAGGGAGTTTGTCCAGATTGGTGAGACCTTCAACTACATGGCGGACGTCATTGAGAACACCTCTGCGGAGAAACGTTACGCCGAAGAGAGCAAACAGCGACTGATTGTAGATTTATCACATGATCTGAAGACACCGATAACATCCATACAGGGATATGCGCAGGCATTGGTGGAAGGACGTGGAGAGGACAAGGACAGGCAGCAAAGATATCTGGGATACATCTATAACAAATCCGTTCAAGTTGCACGCATGATACAGAATATGCTGGAGCTGCTCAAGGTGGATTCGCCCGATTTTCGCATGCATATTCAGAGAAGAGAAATTGGAGAATTCGTGCGCGAGATTATGGCAGATACCTATGGGGAGATTGAACAGAAACAGTTTGTCCTTCATGTACTTGTTCCTGATGAGGTGATCTACGCGAGGTATGATCCGGAGCTGTTATCCAGAGTCATCCAGAATCTGATTACCAATGCTCTATCTTATAATCCAATCGGGACCGAACTGCGCGTTGAACTCATTCCGCTTCATACCCATGTGGTGATTGAAGTGGCAGATACCGGAGTGGGCATACCTCAAGAACTGTGGTCAACGATCTTTGACCCGTTTGTACGAGGGGATGAGGCGCGGACAGCGACCGGAGGCACCGGACTTGGTTTGTCCATCGCACGACGTAATACGGAGAAAATGGGCGGACGGCTGATCCTTTCCCGGCGTGGGCGAGAGACCACCGTGTTTACCATTGAGATTCCAAATTAAATAAGAGAAGAAATGTCCATGTGGAGGGAAATATTTTGTTCAAAGTAAATACGTTTGTCCGCTTCAGTATTGCACTGGCGCTGATATTGGTTAATATCTATTTATTATCACGTGTGAGCTTCATCTTTCAGCCGCTCGTCACCATGATCACGGTCATTACCGTGCCGATGATGTTGTCGGTGTTCTTTTATTATCTGCTCAGGCCGCTTGTGAATTATATGGAGAAAAAGAAAATAAATCGCACGCTAAGTATTTTGCTAATCTATCTGGTTATTGCTATTCTGGGAGTGTTCTTCATCATTGGTTTATGGCCATCGTTACGTGAGCAACTGTTCAATCTGGTCGATAACGCACCAAGTTTAATTAATTCATTAAGTGACCAGCTGAGAGAGCTGGAGCAAAATGGTGCCATTCAGGCCTTGTTCCCGGAGGGCTCAACACCTTTCTCTCAGATCACGGAGTATATCAACAAAGGATTTAACTTTGTGACCAACTACGTAAGTGGATTTTTCTCACTCGTTTCCAGTTTTGCGATCATCTTGTTTACACTACCGATTCTTTTGTTCTATATGCTGTTACAAGGCGAGAAATTTGGTCGTAAATTGGCACATATCGCTCCAAAACGTTTCCAAAATGACAGCCGTGAAGTCGTAATTGAGATTGATCAGGCGTTGAGTGGTTTTATTGTAGGAAGAGTTTTGGTCAATCTGGCATTGGGTGTACTGATGTATATCGGTTTCTTGATCATTGGACTGCCGTACGCATTACTGCTCACGGTAATCGCGGTCATCATGAACTTTGTTCCGTTTATCGGAGCGATTGTGTCGTCCGTACCTATTGTGATCATGGGTCTCGTGGTATCACCATCGGTTGCCATCTGGTCTCTGATTATTATTCTTGTCGCTCAGCAGATTCAGGACAACCTGGTAGCACCGTACGTATTCGGCAAAAAGCTGGATATTCACCCGCTCACGACCATCATTCTGGTGTTGGGTGCAGGCGACCTGGGTGGAATTATTGCCATCCTGATTATTATCCCGGTTTATATGATCGTTAAGATTCTTTTGGTTCGAATCTATAACATGTTCTTTAAGGACAAATGGCAGAATGCATAGAATTTAATTATTCGAAGGAGTGGAGCACATGTCTGAAATTATCGAAAAACAATACAATGAACCTGAATATATCGCACCTCAATCTGTTCAAATGGGTACCATTCACATCTCGAACGATGTGTTATCCAAGATCGTGGGAATGGCCGCTCAATCAACGGCTGGCGTATCCTCCATGTCCGTTGGACTGACTGAAGGCATTGCCAAGAGCATCAGCGGCAAGAGTCTGCAAAAAGGGATTGACGTACACGTTAAAGACGATCAGGCAACCATCCAGCTGCGCATCAACATTCAATATGGCAACAAGATGCATGAGGTATGCCGTGAACTTCAACATAATGTTCAACAGGCCGTGGAGCAATTGGCGGGTGTTATGGTCAATGAAATTAAAGTGCAAGTTGTTGGCATATCCATGCCGGAGACGGTATAAACCAATGAAAAGAACGTAAGGAATAACAATTGTAAGGATAAGCGATTGGCACAAACAGCACCTTCCCAATTAACAACTCAACTGGGAGGGTGCTGTTTTATGTTTGCGATAATAGGTGGGCGCTTCGCCCATCACTTTTTTGAACATTTTGGAGAAAAGCAATTGATCCGTATAGCCCACAGAACGGGCAATATCACCAATGGTCAGACCGGGATCAAGCGTCAATTCGGCTGCCCTGCGCATTCGGTAATGGACCAGATACGATTGGATGCTGCTTCCCATCTGGTCCTTGAAGAGAGAGCACAGGTAACTGCGCTGCAAACCGACATGGGCTGCGATGGACTGCACGGTAATGGCATTGGCGTAGTTCATTTCAATAAAGTCCATTACCTGCGTTACGTATGTTTCCTTCGAATAATCCTGCATGGGTTGAAGATGCTCTGAATTGGCCTGATCAATCAAAATGGAGAAGAATTGATACAGCAAACCGGTCATGCTGATCTCCCAGCCTTTGTGGGTATGGCGCGAATTAATCATTCGATGCAGACAGGATCGCATCTCGTCATCCCCATTGCCCAGCTCAAAGATCGGGTGATGCTCCGACAGACAAGCTTGCTGTAAAAAGGTTTGGCTATTGCTGCCTTGAAAAGCAACCCAGCTGTATTCCCAGGGATCATCCTGATCTGCTTCGTAATGAACAACAGAATGCGGAACGATCAGAAAACCTTGACCTTTGTGCAGGGTGTACGTTTTGCCACCCACTTCGAAGGTGCCTTTGCCATTCAAAATATAATGAATTTTGTAATAGTCTCGCATGGCAGGGCCAAAGTGGTGGCCTGGTGTGCAGGCTTCGGTTCCATAATGAAGGAGCTGAAGCTCCTGAAAATGATTGTTTTTGAACATATACGTAATCAAGGGTATTCACTCCTGTGTGATTTCGTCTCATCTTGCATTTTAACATATTAGTTAGTGTAAATGGTGGATAATTGAAGATTACTTTGTATAGAAAACAATCATTTTTCCATATGTTCAAAGTGGAATGCCATATCGTTTTGCCCGAGAAATGTCTAAGATTAGAAGCAGCAAGGCAAACCCTACAGGAAAGTGAGAATAACGATGCCCTATACTGCGAGTGAACAACGATATGATGAGATGAAATATGTACGTTCCGGCAAATCCGGAATCAGATTGCCGCAAATTGCGCTGGGTTTATGGCAGAACTTTGGTGGCAACCGCACATTGGATATTCAGGAAGAAATGATTTTACGTGCCTTTGACCTCGGAATTAACCACTTCGATCTGGCGAATAACTATGGTCCCCCTCCAGGATCAGCGGAAGAGAACTTTGGTGTGATTTACAAAAAACATCTGCGTCCTTACCGGGATGAATTGCTTATCTCATCGAAGGCAGGTTACCATATGTGGAGTGGACCTTACGGCGAATGGGGTTCCCGCAAAAACCTCATTGCAAGCCTGGATCAAAGCCTTGGCCGGATGGGACTGGACTATGTGGACATTTTCTATCATCACCGTCCAGATCCGGACACGCCGTTGGAAGAAACGATGACGGCGCTGGATCATATCGTGCGGCAAGGTAAAGCTCTGTATGTGGGCTTATCCAATTATAATGCAGAACAGACACAAGAAGCGGTAACCATTCTTCGTCGTCTGGGTACGCCATGTCTGGTTCATCAACCAAACTACTCGATGCTGAATCGCTGGATTGAAGACGGTTTGCAGGACGTACTGGATGAGCAGGGCGTAGGTTCCATTGCGTTCTGTCCACTCGGCCGCGGTCAGTTGACCAATAAATATGTCGACAAGATCAAGGAAGAACGCGCCAATCCAACAGGCAATTTGAAAAAAGAAGCATACACAGACGAACGGATTGCCAAGTTCGATGCGCTTCAGGCAGTTGCCGAGCGAAGAGGGCAGACGATCTCCCAACTGGCTCTGAACTGGATCTTGCGAGGTAACCGTGTCACCTCCGCACTAATTGGTGCAAGCCGTGTGTCCCAGATTGAAGAAAACGTGGCTGCCCTCCAGGCACCGGATCTGACAACGGAAGAGTTGAATGAGATCGAAAGCATTTTGGAAGGTATGGGTAATTATCCGTGGTAATATACACTGTATAGCTGTGTGGAAATTATAGTTAGGTAAAACTAATGTAATATAAATTTAGAATGAAATGGCGCCTACCTGATCAATCAGGAAGGCGCCATTTTGTATATGTCATTTTCTTTATAGGATAAGATCCATTATAATAGTTCATTAATTGACCTATGTTTATTTTTTTCAGAATGAACCTAGTTCATAGCACCTGGTCCTAGGATTTAGGGTATAATATATAGAAGCTTTACAATTGAACTACGAAGGAGAGGCTCCATTTGAACTTTGAACAGTGGATTTCGCCTGAAAGCTATAACCTGACATCCGAGATGGAGAATCATCCATCAGACCGGATTGCACTTAGATGGCTCAGCGATCAACGTGAATTGGAAGAGATCACGTATGGTGATTTGTTCAAGCAGGCGAATCGTCTTGCTGGAGGTTTGCGTGAACTTGGACTAGAGAAGGGTGATCGGGTGTTGGTCATGGTACCACGCCGTATTATTGCCTATGTCATTTATATTGCTTGTCTGAAACTGGGGATTGCCGTTATTCCTTCCTCCGAGATGTTACGGGCTAAAGATCTGGAATATCGTCTGCGTCACTCTGAGGCGCGGGCTCTTATCGTATGGTCCGAGACAACCTCGGAAGTGGAAAAGATGGACGCGGATCTGCCGTCACTGGCACATCGTATCGTGGCATCACCTAATGGTGAAGCTAGCGTACCTGCTGAAGGTTGGGTCAATGTGCATGAGTTAATGCAAAATCAACCCGAAGAGATGGCTGCGGTGGAAACTCACCGTGATGATACAGCTATTCTTGCCTATACTTCGGGCACAACAGGTAATCCCAAAGGCGTTGTACATAGCCACGGTTGGGGATATGCCCACCTGCGGATCGCTTCTTCATTATGGCTGGATATTCAACCTTCGGATACGGTATGGGCAACGGCTGCACCTGGCTGGCAAAAATGGATCTGGAGTCCGTTCCTGTCGGTACTCGGAAGAGGCGCGACTGGCTTGGTCTACAATGGATCATTCCAACCCAAGCGTTATCTGGAACTGATGCAGGAACATCAAATTAATGTTCTATGCTGTACACCAACCGAATATCGGTTGATGGCCAAAGCCGATGATCTTGGACATTATGATCTGTCTCATCTGCGCAGTGCTGTTTCAGCGGGTGAACCGCTCAATCAGGAAGTCATTGAAATCTTCCAGCGTCACTTCGACCTCACTATTCGAGACGGATATGGACAGACCGAGAGTACGTTGTTAATCGGCAGTCTCAAAGATGCGCCTGTACGCATTGGCTCCATGGGTCAGTCGATCACACCTGGATTGATTGAAATCATTGACGAAGACGGACAGCCTGTTCCTGCCGGTGAAGTAGGAGATATCGCGGTACACAAAGAGATGCCAGCTTTGTTCCGGTCCTATTATCAGGATGAGGGACGGAAGGAAGCGAGTCAGCGTGGCGATTATTTTGTGACAGGAGACCGTGCACGTAAAGACGAAGAAGGTTACTTCTGGTTTGAAGGGCGCAGTGACGACATCATTATCAGTTCGGGTTACACGATTGGACCATTTGAAGTGGAAGAAGCACTCATGAAACACGCCAGTGTGAAGGAGTGCGCGGTGGTTGCGAGTCCGGATGAGATCCGTGGCAATATTGTCAAAGCTTTTGTCGTGTTGAGAGACGATTCACTGGCTTCACCAGAACTGATGCGTGAATTGCAGCACCATGTCAAAGAAATTACAGCACCTTATAAATATCCACGCAAGATCGAATTTGTTACGGATCTGCCAAAGACCAACTCTGGTAAAATCCGCCGGATCGAACTGCGCGAACAAGAAAAACGTAATAGTTAGATCATTTTGTATAGATGAACTTTTGGGAATTGAACCTGCGTAGTGAAAGAGAAGGAATCGATTCTGCAGAAGTGAAAGCGGTCGTACAATATATGAAACAGGAGTGAACACAACCATGAGTCAATTTGAACAAACCTTTGAAAAGTCATTGGAACAATACGCAGAACTGGTTGTTAAAGTTGGCGTGAATATTCAAAAAGGACAGGATCTGCTCGTCACTGCACCGATCGAAACGCTTGAATTCACACGTCTGATTGTGCAAAAAGCCTATGCGGCTGGTGCAAACTATGTACAAGTGGACTTCGATGACGACAACATTACCCGCAGTCGTTTTGAACATGGTTCCAATGACAGCTTTGACTACTATCCAGCCTGGAAAGCGGATATGATGGAAAAGTTTGCGGAAGCAGGCGGCGCTACCTTGACGATCAAAGTTCCAGATCCTGAACTGTATAACGGAATTGACTCCGACAGCGTTTCCCGTGCTACCAAGGCAGCTGCACACGCACGTCGCGGATATGCCAAATACACACGCAATCATGAAATTAGCTGGTGTTTGATCAAAGCACCGACCAAGGCTTGGGCGAACAAAGTGTTTGCCGACATCCCGGAAGAAGACCGAATCAACGTGATGTGGGAAACCATCTTCAAAATGAACCGTGTGGATGGCGGAGACGCCGTACAAAATTGGAGAGAACATCTGGATACCCTGAATACCATGAGTGATCTCCTGAATAAAAAGAACTATAAGAGCCTGCATTACCGTGCGCCAGGTACAGACCTGAAAATTGAATTGGTTAACAATCATATCTGGGGCGGTGGTGGCAGCGAAAATAAACAAGGCGTATACACGGTTGCCAATATGCCGACTGAAGAAGTATTCACCATGCCTAAGCGCAGTGGGGTGAACGGTTATGTTAGCAGCACCATGCCTCTGAACCTGAACGGGCAACTGGTTGACCAGATGAGAATCACCTTCAAGGACGGACAGGTTGTTGCCTTTACGGCAGCATCTGGTGAAGAGCATCTGAAGAACCTCTTTGCCACGGATGAAGGAGCACGTTATCTGGGTGAAGTGGCACTTGTACCACATGACTCTCCGATCTCCAACCTGAATCGAATTTTCTACAATACGGGTATTGATGAAAATGCATCTTGCCACTTGGCTGTGGGAAGTGCGTATCCATTTAATATGAAAAATGGCACAACGATGTCGAATGAAGAGTTACTGAAGCATGAGTGCAATGTGAGTTTAACACACGTTGATTTCATGATTGGTTCCGCTGAACTGGATATCGATGGTGAGTTACAAGACGGTACAATCGAGCCGGTATTCCGTAAAGGCAACTGGGCATTTTAATCTAGTTTTATAAGTTGAACTAAAGGTTATTTACACAGACACTACGATGCCAGAATAACCTTCCAATCGCTGTTATCCCCAATTTTTTTTGATTCCTTGCTGTAATAGTGCTTAACGAGAAAGTGACTTCAACCTGAAGTCACTTTTTTTGTTTGCTCGTATCGCGAATTACACGGGTCTTACAGGCACACATATCTCGCAATAATGCTGATTGAGCAGTTCCCAACGATATCGTTCTATAACCGGCTTGTTGTCCATCCGATAACCACTTGTTTGTAAATGAGGGATGATCACATTCCATGCCTGCTGAATAGCTTCTGCCGTATGTCTCACCTTGCAGATGAGATAATCTCCGCCTAGTAACTCGCCAATCTCAACCAACTCATCTTCCAGACGTTCAGATTCAGTAACAACAATAGAGGCATCATATCTGCAGTTCTGAGGAGGTGTGCTCGCCGGGTCATCCTGGGGAATACCGAATAAAATTGCTGTTTCATGAAGCAGTTGTTTTTTGTCTGCCCATTGTTTCAGCGTATTCATCGCTAGAGCATTGGCTGGACCGTAAGGACCGACTTGTCGAACATAGGCGATACGATATGACGGGAGGTTTTCGATATACATTTCCATGAAAATCATCCTCTCTGTACGATTTCTCTTACATGTTGGATGTTAACATGGTATAAAAGAATTTGCTTAGGTAATTGTTGAATCCCGGTGATGAAACTCATAGAATAGTGATAATATGTTGGAAGACTGTTCCAATAGAGCAAAACGAGAGGGGAGGCGTTAGACATGGATATTACTTATGCTTTCACGGATGAACGTTTCAGGCAAGTTGTGTTGGATCGTTTTTGTGATCAGCGGGATTTCATTCAGGAGAGCGACGTTTGTGAGGTTGAGATATTGCAACTTTCCAATCACAATATTAGCAATCTTAATGGAATCGAGTATTTCAGGGGTCTTCAAGAGCTGGATTGTGCCTATAATCAATTGACCGGTCTGGATCTAGCTCAGAACCACAAGCTGATGACGTTACGTTGCAGAGAGAATCAGCTTCTTACACTGGACCTCCGTTCCAATTCGGAATTGCAAGTGCTGGATTGCAGTTTTAATCGACTTCGAAAATTGGATCTTTCTCATAATTCCAAACTTATAACGGTGGAGTGTCATTGGAATATGTTGTCGGAGCTGGCTTCGGAGCACCTACAGCAGTTGGAGGAACTTAGTTGCAGTTATAATGCTCTTTTTTCACTTGAACTTGAACACAATAAGCAACTGCGGCGACTTGATTGCGCCAACAATTACATGTTGGAACTTGATGTAACCGGTTGTCCAAACTTGATTGAACTTCGTTGTAACCACAACCAGATCAAACAGTTGGAACTTCGTTCGAATTTGGTTTTGGAGAGTGTCCGTTGTTTTAACAACCATATTAGGGAGCTGGATATTCGCCATAACGTACAACTAAAAGAGTTGTACTGTTCCGAGAACAAATTAACCGAGTTGGATTATAGCGCTAATCCCAAGCTGGAGAGACTGCAATATGCAGACAATCTGATTTTTGAATCCAATCATGAAGTTCAGGGGATGGGTGTGTTTCAGTATGACGCATCGATGTCCAACTATCAGATGCGCTTACATATTCAGGATAAAGAACTGGTAGTCACTGCACAGGTTTCAACCAAGACAGAGATGGAAGCCTTATCCCCATATATGGAAGCGACGTGGAAACGATGGGACATGCTTGGTGAGCAGGCGCTTAAAACCATTGCCGAGACTCATCCGGACGAAGATATCAGTGCATTGATTTTGGCTGATGCAGAATTTCAGGGAGATCAATATTTCCGATTGGGTTATGATGCGGGGGATACACCTGCTGGCCGACTGTACATATATGCGGAGTTTGACGATGAATTTCACATGTTGGATACATTGATCTATGAAACGTATTAAAGCCACGAGAACGTGGCTTTTTTGCTGTGTCATTTAACTACTTTTATGTTATTCAGCGTGCATTTTGTTGAAGCTAACATATTCGTTAATTGGTTTACGGTAACCGCGTGGGCGTTGTTTGGCTTCCGACTTTTTGCCGATGGTAATCAGCATAACCGGTACGTAATGGTTAGGGATTTCCAAACTCCGTTGCAGTTCTTCCGAGTCAAAGCCAATCATTGGACAAGTATCCCAACCGCGATCCTGAGCGATCAGCATCAATTGCATGGCAGACAGGCTGGCATTGCGAATCGCATCCTCACGTTGGAAGAATCTGCCGCGAGATTCGTAAAATTCAGTGACACTTTGGGATTCCTGCTCGTATTGAAACGGAGTGAGTGCGCCCAGGTTCAGCAAGCCTTCGTTAATAGTGCGGATATGATGATGCGCGTTGACGTCGCCCAATACCACGATGACCGCAGAAGCTGTTTTTACCTTATATTGCTGGGAAGCTTCATAGACTTTCTCTTTCTGTTCCTCGTCTTTAATCACAAGATAGTGCGTGTGTTGCAGGTTAAAGGCAGATGGTGCAAATTTGTTCAGGGCAAACATCTCTTGCAGTTCCGAATTTGAAATTTCAATTCCTTCTTCAAAAATAACGGCCGATCTACGGTTTTTGACTAGATTCTCGAACTCACTCATGGTAGTTTCCCTCGCTTATGTATGATTTATAAACTGACTATAACACACTTAGTTACTTTATGTAAGTATTATTTTAGAATAAGACAAGGATTGTCTGCCATACGCTAAAATAAAACACTAGAGGTGATTCATGAAAGCATTGATCGCAAGGTTTATGGGAGGACATGACCCTCATGAATTTAGGGTATATGTGATCCAATCTTCAACGTTAAAACGTTTTGTAGTAGTGGAGATTATTCTAGGCCCTATCGTGTACAATGTCGCACTTTACTTGTGCCATAATGCAATACTTGCTGGAGTAGGCTCTTGGGCTGGAACAGAAGGTCTGAAGAGACTGCCACTTGTCTTTAGAAGAATCGTGGGGACATGATGAAGTGTGTAAATGAAAGATTGAAGCAGAAGAGGGCCAGTTGCGGCCCCATCTTCTCCTTCAGTTATGTTATCAATAGTCACGCTTCTTTTAATCTAATCAGATAGCTGTCTACGCTTTGGGTTCCAATCTGCCTTATTTGGCACGTTCCAAATACTGCTCGAGCGTAAGTTTCTGGTTGGTAATCTCACCAGCAATATATACTCCGACATAACGTACATGCCATGGCTCATAGGAGTAACCAGTCAATTTCTCCTGATCTTTGCCATAACGGATGATGAAGCCGTACTTGTGGGCATTGGCTTTTAGCCATTTGCCTTCTTTGGTGTTGCCAAAGCTTTGCTGAAGATCATAACCAGCCGAAGCGCTGGAGATATCCATGGCTAGACCAGTCTGATGTTCGCTTTGTCCTGGCCGAGCACTTGTTTTATTGGCAACAGCTTCACCTTTGATGCTGGCATTACGGTCAAAGATCGATTTCTGGGTCGCATAAGAGCGATAGCCAGACACCGCTTTGATATCAATGCCGTCTTTTTTGGCAGCCGCAAATAATTTTTCAATAGCGGTTGCAGCTACTTTACGCATTTGTTTCTTCGGACTGGAACCTGAGAAGCTAAAAGGAATATTAGGTATAACCAAATCTTGTGGTGCATAAGTTGAAGGCAGATTTCTCTTTTTATTGACAAGTACAACCGTACTGGACACATTGGTCACAGTTGCCACATTTTTAATCGTTTTGATCGTACGACCAGGTGCATTATCATGCAGAAATTGAGTGAAGCTAGAGCTTGCCGCAGACGCGACGGGATTAAGGCTTGAAGTGATAGGGAGCGTAGTAAAAGCAGAACCTGCTACAACAGAGCCTACGAGAATTGTAGATATGATGGATTTACGAGTAAAAGGTTTCATGATGTGTGTTCCTCCTCGGGAATATATGAATCTATATACCGAGTATACTAGAGGATTATATCCATAGGTTCTCCAATTGTTTCCGAGTTGTAAACAAAGTTTGTTAGAGTCTTCTTTTTGCAACTCTGATAGAGGCAAATAAGGAAAGAACATTAAAAAAGCCGTTGCATAAGATGCAACGGCTTTTGTTGTGAAGAGAAGAGAGATAATGCTAGATTACTGAAATTATGCTAGAGACTATGTTATAACATGCAAGCGTCGGATCCACCGGAGCTACCCACAGTTACGGCACGGGTGTCACGAACGCGAACGTTGGCGCTGAGCACACCAGAATCACTGCTTAATTTGAAAGAAGGATAATTTTCTTCCGTATCCAGCTTCATGTGTTGTTCTAGGTTCAGCTGCTGCTTCGGATCAACATAGAACGGAACCAGATTGGTTTCAATCTGCGCGTCGAGAGCCGCAAGTTCATCAACAATGATAATAGCGATAACTCCGTTACATCCGCAACCTTCCAAGTCATAGATCACTTTGAAATATCCAGGTTGGTCATTCAGGCTTTCCGTCAATCGTTTTGCAGCCAAATCTGTAATTTGAATATACATATAGGTACACTCCTTTATATGTTGTCATGGTTGGTAAATGGTAAAAGAATTCATTCAGCTTCTATTCACATTATACCACTTTGTCAATAATCAAAGCATTTATTTTCTTGACTGATCAGTCTGGAAAGGGTATTCTTTATTTAATGAATAGGGAGGTGAGGTCTGAAATTGGGAAGAGCCAAGGAGTTTGACACGGAGACCGTTCTAAGAAAAGCAACGTCTGTATTTGGAGCGTACGGTTATGAAGGTACATCTTTGAGCTTACTGCTAAGTGAACTTGGTATTGCGCGGCAAAGCCTGTATGATACCTACGGAACTAAACATGATTTATTTGTCTCTGCTCTTAAATTCTATATTCAGCAGAAGACAGAGGCGGGGATCAGACTATTAAACGAATGCACAAGTGTGAGGCAAGGCGTGTCCGAGTTGTTCAACGAAGCGGTTAACGTGTTGACAGACAACGAACGTCGTAATGAATGTTTCATCATTAATAGCGCGGTTGAACAGGCACCACAAAATCACGAAATCGCAGCTTTTATTCAAACCACTAATCAACAAATGGAAGATGTTTTTCATACTGCGCTGTTACGGGGCCAGAGGAGTGGCGAATTGAGGCACGCAGAGGAAGAATTGCCCGGGCTTGCCCGTTTTCTGAATTATTCCCGACTCTCATTGACCTTTACGGCGAAGAGCGGTGCAAGCGCAGAAGCGCTGCGAGATTTTGTACAGATGACCCTAAGGGCTATGGATTAACGTTTTACATGGTTTGAGTAAGATTCTTTATGGTTTTTTGAAAATGAACGCTTAGGGCGTTTATTTTTTGACTATTATAGACCGATTGGTCTGGAAAAAGAACACCAAACAAACTGAAGGAGGAAATAAGGATGACACAATCTCAGCAGATGGAAGCGGGCAATAGTATACCGCATCGGATCATGCATGGATTCACTAATTTGCTACTGGATGGAAAACTGGAACAGTGGTTGGAGCTATATACATCTGAAGCTATCTTCGAATTCCCATATGCACCAGCAGGATATCCTCAGAAACTGGAAGGCAAAGCGGCAATTACGAATCATCTTCATAATCTACTGGGGATGATTGAAATCCAGCAGTTTTCTGAACCGGTGATTTTGGCTGATTCCACGAAACAACAGTTTGTGGCTGAATTTACTTGTAAAGGGCGTTCATTAGTTACAGGCAAGCCATACAACCAAACTTACATCTCTGTTGTGAGCCACTCTAATGGGAAAATTACACATTATAAAGACTATTGGAATCCAATGGTCGTACTCGAATCGGACTTAGGAGGTAACAAGCATGATCAATGATAAACCGTTGACACTTATTATAGGGGCTAATGGAAAAACGGGAAGCCGTGTTGCGGCCATACTTCAAAAGCATCATTATCCGGTGCGTTTGGCAGGAAGAACTAAACCATCTCCTTCTGATTCTGCCAATAACTATGTCTATTTTGATTGGTATGATTCCGAGACATATGCGCTAGCGCTGAAAAATGTGAATCAGGTGTACCTTGTCGTGCCAGTTATGGACATGACCCCAGAAGACGTCATGATTCCGTTCATCAAGGAAGCATTGTGGAACGGAGTTAAGCGATTCGTTTTACTTGGCAGTGCTTCGATCGATGAGAATGGTCCTATATTTGGCAAAGTACATCAGTATTTAAAAGCGCATGCTCCTGAGTGGGCCGTATTACAGCCTTCCTATTTTATGGAGAACTTTACGGAGGGGCCGCATCGGGAGACGACGAAACAACTCGGGAAAATTTACAGTGCTACGGGTGAAGGGAAAATTGGATTTGTTAGTGCAGATGATATCGCGGTGGTGGCCTTCCATGCTCTGACAGATGTAGTTTCTCATAATACGGAGCATATCATTACAGGGCCGGATTCGTTGTCCTATGGACAGGTTGCAGACGTCTTGAGCCGTGTACTGGGTCAGTCTATCCAGCATGAATCTTTGTCCGATGATGAATTGAAAAACAGCATGATTCGCGCAGGAATGCCAGAAGAATACGCTGCTGCCCTGGCAGGACTGGATGTGCCTATCCGGGAGGAGGGGAGAGAAGACCAAACGACGGATACGGTGACAAAAATAACGGGGAATAACCCAATTTCATTCGAGAAATTTATTCAAAATCATATGGAAGTATGGAAATAATGGAAGAAATATTTTCATATTATGAGAAGACGGTGCCTAGTGCCCGTCTTTTTGCATGTCTACCAGCATGTTGACATCGTTGATTCAAATATGGATCTCTCCCTAACCTGGGACACTTCGGAAAGCAGTGATTATACGAACACACTTTTGGGGAAATAGATGAGGATGAATGTTAGGTAAAGGGGCGAATAGAGCGAATGATTCAGTTCGAAAATGTATCAAAACAATATCCTGATGGAACAACGGCTTTGCGCCAGGTTAACCTCAACATTAACAAGGGAGAACTGTTTGTCATGATTGGTCCGAGTGGATGTGGCAAAACCACCATGCTCAAAATGATCAATCGCCTGATTGAGCGAACAGATGGAATAGTGCGCATTAATAAACGCCCAATCGATGAATACAACATTCACGAATTGCGCTGGAATATCGGATATGTACTGCAACAGATTGCACTATTCCCGCATATGACAATTGCCGAAAATATTGCGGTTGTTCCTGAACTGCGAAAATGGAAGTCAGATCAAATCAAGGAGCGCGTACATACGTTGCTGGACATGGTTGGTTTGCACGGAGATACGTACAGTGAGCGCAAACCGTCCGAGTTATCTGGAGGACAACAGCAGAGAATAGGTGTGTTGCGTGCACTCGCTGCCGATCCTGAGATTGTATTGATGGATGAACCATTCAGTGCACTCGATCCGATGAGTCGGGAGAAATTACAGGACGATATTCTGGATATCCAGCGTCAGATGAAAAAAACAATTGTATTTGTCACCCATGATATTCAGGAAGCGATGAAGCTGGGGGATCGCATCTGCATTATGAAGGATGGACAGGTTTTGCAGGTAGGCACTCCGGAAGAACTGATCCGACAGCCAGCTAATGATTTCGTACGTGAATTTGTTGGAAGTCCTAACACCGATACGAGTTCACAATCTGAATTTGATCTCGAATCCATCATGTCACCACTCTCACCGGGTCATGTGCCAAAATCAGCTAAAACTGCTGTTCCTGCATCCATTACGTTGACGGAGTTAGTTGATATCATGGCTTCCCATGACCATCTGCTGGTTGAACGTAACCGCCAGATTATTGGCGAGATCAGTCGAGTTGATCTGATGAAATACTGGTCTGGTCAGTTACAGGAACGAGGTGAAGGACATGAGTAGATTCACGGAGGTGTTCAGTGAGCGCAAAGGTCAGTTGTTGTCTGCTCTGCTGGAACATATTCAGATCTCATTTATCGCATTGTTCTTTGCTGTCCTCATTGCTATTCCGCTGGGTATATACCTTACTCGCAAACCCAGAGTGGCTGAACCAATTATCGGGGTCACAGCTGTGTTGCAGACGATACCTTCCTTGGCGCTTCTCGGATTGCTAATCCCGTTATTCGGCATAGGTACCCTTCCTGCAATCATTGCACTGGTGGTGTATGCGCTGCTTCCGGTACTCCGCAACACGTACACAGGCATATCCGAAGTTGATCCTTCCATGGTGGAAGCGGCGAATGCGATGGGCATGAATAGTTGGCAACGCCTAATCAAAGTGGAACTGCCACTGGCGATGCCTGTTATTATGGCCGGAATTCGGACTGCTATGGTACTTATTGTAGGAACGGCAACACTTGCTGCTTTAATTGGCGCAGGAGGTTTGGGTGCATTAATCTTGCTGGGCATTGATCGGAATGATACGGCACTGATTATCCTTGGAGCCATTCCGGCAGCCTTGTTGGCTATTTTGTTTGATGTACTATTGCGTCAATTCCAGCGGTTATCCTTCAAGAAAACATTGGTTACCTTGGGTTCGCTAGCTCTGATCGCGATACTTGTGATTACCATTCCCTTCGTGGCACGTGGTGGACAGAAGGATCTCGTCATTTCCGGGAAATTGGGGGCGGAACCGGAGATTCTGATTAACATGTACAAATTGTTGATTGAAAAAGACACAGACCTGACCGTTGAACTAAAACCCGGATTAGGCAAAACGCCATTCCTTTTCAATGCACTCAAGTCGGGTGATATTGACATCTATCCCGAATTTACCGGGACAGCGATCTCCGAATTCATGAAGGAAACAGCAGTCAGCACCGATCGGACTGAGGTGTACGAACAGGCAAGAGATGGAATGCTGAGCCAGTTCAACATGGTGCTGCTGAACCCTATGGATTACAACAATACGTATACGTTGGCCGTTCCAAAGAGCATCGCAGATCAATACAATCTCAAGACCATTTCGGATCTCAAACCGGTAGAACAGCAAATGAAGGCAGGATTCACGCTGGAATTCTCGGATCGGGAAGACGGTTACCTTGGCATTCAGAAGAAGTATGGGATTGAATTCCCGAACGTTGCAACAATGGAACCGAAGCTTCGCTATGGTGCTGTTCAACGTGGCGATATCAATCTGGTAGATGCCTACTCCACAGATAGTGAGTTGAGACAATATGAACTCGTTGTGCTGGAGGATGATCAGGAGTTATTCCCACCGTATCAAGGCGCGCCGATGCTTCGTCAAGAAACGGCAGATCAATATCCACAACTGGTTGAGGTGTTGAATCAGCTTGCTGGCAAAATTACGGATGATGAGATGCGTCAGATGAACTATGACGTGAACGTAGAGGGAGCGAATCCTGAACAGGTTGCAGCAGAGTACCTTAAACAGGCTGGATTGCTGTAACTTCAGGCATCCCTGCAATAGATGTACCAAAAGGATGAGGAGGAACCATGATGACACAAGAAACGTATGACTTGATTGCAATTGGAACAGGAAGCGCGGCAAGCTCTGTAATCACCCGTTGCGCTGAAGCTGGCTGGAGAGTTGCTGTAATTGATGAACGTGAGTTCGGCGGAACGTGTGCACTGCGTGGCTGTGATCCCAAGAAAGTGCTGGCTGGAGCGGCTGAGCTGATTGACTGGAATGAACGGATGCAAGGGAAAGGTATTCAGGGACAGGCGACCATCAACTGGTCTGAACTTATGGCCTTTAAACGCACCTTTACCGAAAGCATACCTAGAGCAAGTGAAGATCAATTCAAACAGGCCGGAATGGATACGTTCCATGGTAAAGCTTCATTTGTCGATGAAAACCATATTCAAGTGGGAGAAGAAGTGCTCCATGGCAAACACATTCTGATTGCTACTGGTGCAAGACCTGCGCCACTTGAGATTGAGGGATCAGAGCATCTGATATATAGTGATGACTTTCTGGATCTGGAACAGCTGCCGGATCGATTAGTTCTGGTAGGCGGTGGATACATTGCATTTGAGTTTGCGCATATTGCGGCCAGAGCCGGGACGGAAGTCCATATCCTGCATCGGAGTGAACAGCCTCTGAAATCGTTTGATGCGGAGCTGGTAGAATCTTTGTTGCAAAAATCGAAAGAGATCGGCATTCATGTTCACTTGAACGCGGAGGTGAAGTCCATACGGCAAGAGGGGAACGCCTATGTCGTTCATGGCACACGCAATGGTGCAGATCACCAGTGGCAGTGCGGACTTGTCGTTCATGGAGCCGGGCGTGTTCCCAATGTGGATGGGCTGGAATTGGAGAAAGGCAACGTCAGCTACAGCAAAAAGGGTATTGCGGTGAACGAGTATTTGCAAAGTGAAAGTAATCCGAGAGTGTATGCTGCTGGCGATGTAACCGATACGAAAGGGTTGCCTTTGACCCCGTTAGCAGGTCAGGAATCCCGGGCTGTATCGTTCAATTTGTTGGAGGGAAATCAACATAAACCTAATTATAAAGTGATGCCTTCCATTGTGTTTACTGTCCCTGCCCTTGGAGCTGTAGGTATGAGCACGGAGCAAGCCAAGAATGAGGGCTACGAGGTGCAGGTAAATGATATGTCGAAATGGTATACTTACAAGCGAACTCATGAAAAATTTGCCATGGCCAAAGTGGTGATCGACAAATCAAGCGGACGTATTCTGGGTGCGCATGTGCTCGGGAGCAAAACAGAAGAATTGATTAACCTTTTTGCAATGGCGATTCAGTTCGATTTGACTATCGATCAGTTAAACACCATGAATTTTGCATATCCTACTGCTGCATCGGACCTGGGTTCTTTAATTTAGAAGTGATGATGAACTCCCTTTAGGGACGGAAGGAAGGATGAAAACAACAATGTCATCGGATTTTATTGGGCTTCATGAAGGCAAGTGGACGAAGGAACCCGTTGCTGCACGGATGGATGGGGATCGTTTCGTTGTGGAAGCTCGGGAAGGCAGTGACTTCTGGGAGAACACATTCTACGGGTTCTGTCATCGGGATGGACACGCCATGCTTGCTCCATGGGACGGAACGGAAGCGATTGAGGTATCGTTTGATCTAAGCTCATTCACCGAATTATATGATCAGGCGGGGTTGATGTTATGGCACGGAGAGGATCAATGGATCAAGGCCGGAGTTGAGGTTAATGACGGTGTTGCTCATGTTGGAGCTGTCGTGACGGATACATATTCGGATTGGTCCCTATCTCCTGTACCTGAGTGGGGTGGACGAATTGTGACGATTAGAGCTTCCTACAGTAATGAGGCTGTTGTCATTCGTGCTCGCACAGATGAGCATCCTTGGCGTACGATTCGGGTTGCACGGTTTGCCTATCCGACGAACAAACACGCAGGTCCATTTTTGTGTTCACCGAAGCGTGCAGGGTTCGAAGTAGCCTTTACCAAGTGGAGATCCACGACACCCGATCAAGACTTGCACACAGATCCACCGATTACGGATTAAAACAAGTTAAGATGCACGCTAAACAATGAAACATGAACAGGTGAATCTGGCTTAGAAAGCAAGACAACACAAATAAGCGAGTCTTCCATTAACGGAGGACTTGCTTATTTTTTGTGTTTAAACTTTGGACTATGAAGAGTCTTCAGTTACTCATTTCATCATTCACCGGGTTCAGCGAGTTCTTTCGCACATACAATAGAGTGCTTGCAAAACTTCTTGAGTTTAACGTTTATTTACTCGTGTCCGTATCCAGGGACTGGGGTTCAGTCTCTTTTTCACCCTCATCATCATTGGACTTATTGAACTCCAGCATACGCTCCTCGTAATCGTCCAGGAACCATAACGGGTCCATACTGTCTTCCTCACCGTTGTAATTGATGACGATTTCTTCGCCAGCCTTGATGTCTGTATACGCGTAGAAGTCAAAGGTGTGGTTATCAAAATTGATATCATAAGTAGCGTTAGGTTCATAGGAGTGGTTGATCAGACTGCCGTAACCGAGCAGAATGGCGGTATGATTCGCCCCGTATTCGAACACGTAATCTTCCAAAATCGTTTTTTCGACATGCTCATGATCTTCATTTGGGTAAGGCACAACGGGTGCCTGATGGATAAGCGTTCCTTTGGCAATATCAACGGTAGCAAATACCCCGCGGTTAAACTCACCACCATCACCCAACTTGGATTGTTTCACTTCAATCATATTTTTCACCTGATGCTCTTCGAAGAGCTCCGTTCTATATAGTAATAATTCGTTAAGGCAAAATTTTAACCCATACTTTCATATAAGGCAAATTTCAGACAAAAAGGTGTAATATTTTTTAATAGGGCGTTGAGTTGTGCAGGAGATAACGCTTATAATATACAAAGAATTAAGTCTATATAGAAAAGGTGTCATGAATGAGCATATTAAATGTAGAAAAATTAAGTCACGGTTTTGGTGACCGTGCTATCTTTAACGACGTTTCATTCCGCCTATTGAAGGGCGAACATATTGGTCTGATCGGGGCTAATGGTGAAGGTAAATCCACCTTCATGAACATTATTACAGGAAAACTTCAGCCAGATGAAGGCAAGGTGGAGTGGTCCAAACGGATGCGTGTTGGTTACCTGGACCAGCATGCTGTATTGAACAAAGGCCAATCCATCCGTGACGTGCTTCGCGGCGCGTTCCAGTATTTGTTCGACATGGAACAGGAAATGAATGATATGTATGGCAAAATGGGCGATGTAACTCCTGAGGAGCTTGAACAACTTCTTGAAGACGTGGGTACGATTCAGGATACGTTGACAAATCAGGATTTCTACATGATCGATGCCAAGGTGGATGAAACCGCACGTGGTCTGGGTCTGACGGATATCGGTCTGGATAAAGACGTCAATGATCTGAGTGGTGGACAGCGTACCAAAGTACTGCTTGCCAAGCTGCTGTTGGAAAAACCCGATATTTTGCTCCTAGATGAGCCTACGAACTATCTTGATGAATTGCATATCGAATGGCTGAAACGTTATTTGCAGGAATATGAGAATGCTTTTATTCTGATCTCTCACGATATTCCGTTCCTGAACAGTGTAATCAACTTGATCTATCACATGGAGAACCAGAATCTAACTCGCTATGTGGGCGATTATGATCATTTCCAGGAAGTGCATGAGATGAGAAAACAGCAGTTGGAGTCGGCTTACAAGCGCCAACAACAAGAGATTGCTGACCTCAAGGATTTTGTAGCGCGTAACAAAGCAAGTGTAGCTACACGTAATATGGCGATGTCCAGACAGAAGAAACTCGACAAGATGGATGTCATCGAGATCGCCAAGGAGAAACCGAAACCGCAGTTCAACTTCCGTGATGCAAGAACATCCGGCAAGCTCATTTTCGAAACCAAAGGTCTTGTAATTGGTTACAACGAACCGTTGTCCAGACCACTGGATCTGCGTATGGAGCGTGGACAGAAGATCGCCCTTGTTGGTGCGAACGGAATTGGTAAAACAACTCTGATGCGTAGTATTCTGGGTGAAATTCAAGCTCTGGAAGGAACCGTTCAACGTGGTGAACATCTGGAGATTGGTTACTTCCAGCAAGAGATGAAGGATGCCAACTACAATACATGTATTGAAGAGATCTGGCAGGAGTTCCCTTCCTATACCCAATTCGAAGTGCGTGCTGCACTTGCAAAATGTGGTTTGACTACAAAACACATTGAGAGCAAGGTAGCTGTACTAAGTGGTGGGGAGAAAGCCAAAGTGCGTCTCTGTAAGCTGATCAATAACGAAACCAACCTGCTTGTACTCGATGAGCCGACGAACCATCTGGACGTTGATGCCAAGGAAGAGTTGAAACGTGCACTCAAGGCTTACAAAGGCAGTATTCTTCTAATCTCCCACGAACCGGAATTCTACCGTGATGTAGTTACAGAGACGTGGAATTGTGAGTCGTGGACCACGAAAGTATTCTAAATAGAGGTTGTTCAAAAGTCACGGACTAATAATACGTGCGAGCTTGCGAACAAGCTCGAAGCATGAGAAAAGGCGCGAATTTTGCTTGCAAAACAGGCAGAACTCGCGCCTTTTTTGCGTGGTTTTAACGAAAAATGTTGGAGCCCAATTCACAGTTGACAGCTTGAATAAGGCAATAATATAATTCAAGAAAGCGATTACATTTATATATTAGAAACCTGTTTCACTGCATAGGGGCGAAGAAGACACGGTATTCCGTATGGGTACCAGTTTGCACTTAGAAGGGAAGACGGGTCTTTTTTTACTCTTTAATGAAACCGGTTTCATTAAAATAAGGAGGTGGACCCCGCTTTTGTACTGAACGCCGGCTGCTGAGGATAGGTTGAACAACAACACCGCGGCATCAAGAACCATGATTTCATCTTTCACGCCAAAGGAGAGAATGAACATTGGATAAACTCAGGAAACCCATGATATTCATGTTATCTGCAACACTTGCGCTGTCTTCCGGACCGTTGATGCTACCAAGTAAGGCGTATGCCGATCTGGGGAGTATACCCGCCACGTTGCTGCAGGACGATTTTTCGGATGGGGATTACACGGAATCACCCGCGTGGAACGTAAGCTCAGGCAACTGGGAAGTGATCACGGACCCGACAGATGCGTCCAACTTCACACTTTTCCAGAGCGATACCAATGAAGGCATCATCTCTACTGGAGACTCCATGTCGGACATGACCGTGTCCATGCGCTTTTATACAGGAGAAGGTAAAGGATTTCCGGGCATTTTGCCGCGGTTCCAAGATAAGAGCAACTATTATTATTTTCAAATGCAGGTGCCTAACAACAAATTGGTCTTCAGCAAAAAGGTAAATAACGGCGATACAACGTTGAAAACGGTGGACTATGCGTTTGCCAAAGATACGTGGTACACACTTAAGATAGTGCTATCAGGTAACACCATTCGAGGATATATCGCCGAAAATGGCTCCGATCGGTTGGTATTTGATTTAAACGATTCTTCCATTGGGTCAGGTGTTGTTGGCATTCGAAATAAGTGGCAGTCGGTACATATGGATGACGTTATTATTGCCGAGCAGCCACCAGTGAACGATGCTTTGCTCACCATTGCTGAGCAGACAGCGTCTTCGGTTTCCCTGCAATGGTCTGAAATCGTGGGTGCATCAGCCTATCGCCTGTACCGTTCAAACTCACCTGAAGGGGGCTATTCCCTGGTAACCAACACCGGAACTTTGGGACACACGGATGAAGGATTAAGCGGGGACACGATCTACTATTACAAGCTTGCCTATGAATACGGGGGGCTAACTGAGTCCTTGTGGTCTGCGCCGTTGGAAGTACGAACTACAGCGACCGCCCCTCAGGCTCCGAGCGAATTGAAGGCCGAAGCACTCAACGCAACGAGCGTGAAGTTATCTTGGTCCGCCGTGGACAAGTCAACGGGTTACCGCGTGGTTCGGGCTGAAGCTGGCAGTGAGCAATACGAGCAGATTTATGAAGGGAAAGGGCTTACATTCACGGATAAAGAACTTGAGCCGGGCAACAGTTATAGCTATCGCGTAATGGCCTTCAATACAGCTGGGGAGTCAGCCTTCACCATTGCAGAAGCTACGACGTACTCCATTGACTCTCCTACAGAGTTTGCTGCTACAGCTGTGACGGATACATCCATCTCTCTGGGGTGGAATGCCCTTACTGGATCTGATGTAACGTATACGCTCTCCAGGTCTACCAGTGCTACGGGTACGTATCAGCAGGTCTATAGTGGCAGTGAAAATACGTTTAATGATAGTGGTCTGACGATGGGCACAGGATATTTTTACATCATTCAGGCGACCGTGGACGGCGTAACTTCTCCAGCATCCGCACCGTTGGGTGTTGCCACAGTTCGCACAAGCATTACACCAGGGCAATTGTGGCCAGATCTGGATGGTCAACCGATCGATGCGCATGGGGCTGGTTTTTTCTACGATGAACAGACGGAGACCTATTACTGGTATGGCGAATATCATAAGGGCGGCTGGCCAGCGGTTGGTGTGCGTGTGTATTCTTCCAAGGATCTGATGAACTGGACAGATGAGGGCATGGCTCTATCGACACTTCAATCCATGGATGATTTTGACCATGACCCGTTGATTTCCAAATTGTATGCGGGGCGTGAGGACCGCGTGGATATCTGGGCAGATATTCGCAAAGGACGGATCATTGAACGACCGAAGGTCATCTACAACGACAAAACAAAGAAATACGTGATGTGGGCCCACATGGATGGTGACAAGGACCCATACAACGATAATGCGAACTACGGTAAGGCGCGGGCCGGTTATGCAATCAGCGACTCTCCAACTGGACCTTTTGTGTATCAGAAGAGTTACCGAATGGACAGAGCTCCGGAAGGGGAGAAAGATTATTTCCCAAGTGATAAGGGCATGGCACGTGACATGACATTGTTCAAGGATGATGACGGCACCGGTTATCTGATCTATTCCAGTGAAGAAAACCTGACGCTCTATATCTCCAAACTGAATGAAGACTACAGTGACGTAACAGGTTGGCATAAGGAAGGACGAACGGATGACAAAGGCAATCCGGTACGTGATTCCACCTATCAGGCCGAGTACGGCGTAGATTACGTGCGGGTGTTCCCTGGAGGGCAACGCGAAGCACCGGCAATGTTCAAGTATCAGGGAAAATATTATATTTTGACTTCCGGAGCTTCCGGCTGGGCCCCTAACGAAAACAAAGTGACGGTGGCGGATAACATTTTTGGGCCGTGGTCAACGCAGACCAATCCGTTCGTGCGCACGTTGCCGAGTGATCCTGATCCAGGCAAGGCATTTGGCACACAGACCACATCCGTCATTCCGGTCGATCCCGAAAAAGGCAAATTCATTTACGTTGGGGATACGTGGAATGGTGGCAATTTCTCGAATGATGCTGCAAAATACGTGTTCTTGCCCATTGAGTTTGGAATAGGCTCCGACATTGCGATCAAGTGGTATAACAGTTGGACACCGGATCTGCTGAATTCGATGGGCAAGGTGGATATCGCTGATCCGTTGCCAGAAGCGGTAGCGCTTGGCAAAGTGCCATCTCTGCCAACGACATTGAATGTACGCGACGGTGGTGAACTGGTGTCAACGCCAGCAGTATGGACAATTGATAACCGGGCCATGACGGCAGAAGATTTTGCTAAGCCAGGACCACTCACATTACAGGTAACGACACCGGAATATAACAACAAAAAGCAGGCGGTTCGTGTAAACGTCATTCCAGAGAATGCCCTATATTTTGTGAATAGTGGAGGGTACGAAACGGCTGATTACAATCTTATGGGTGCCTATATGAAAGGAACACTGGCTAACCCGGGAACGGCAGACCAGATGTACGCTCCGGCAGAGGGTCGCAATTGGGGATACACCAGCGCAGATGCACTGTCATCCGGCTCGAATGGCGGAGATATTTTCTCGACCGTACGTTATCTGAACGGTGGCAATATCAGCAACTCTCCAAAAGGCACAGACTTAACCTACAGATTTGATGTACCGAACGGAACATATGATGTGTACGCCGGATTCAACGATCCGTGGACGAATGCATCGCGCAGAGCCAATTTCATCATCAATGGCACCAATACCGGGGCTGTTACGTTTACGCCTGCCAGTGTTAGAGCCGACAAAGGCATCATTGTGTCGGACAACAAACTGGAGTTAACCGTACGCAACACGGCATCACAGGACCCGATGATTAGTTGGATAATGATCGTTAAGCCAGATGCTACGCCACCAGTTAATGACAGTGCTGGTCTCAATGCGGATGCGGTGGATTCAACGAGTGCAACGCTTCACTGGGATGCTCATCTTGGAGCAGCAAGCTACAAGCTCTACCGCTCAGATCGCGAGCAAGGTGAGTACAAGGTGGTCTATAGCGGCAATGGACGGGAGTACACGGACAGTGAACTGAACCCCGGCACGGAATATTATTACAAAGTGGAAGCTTTGGATGCGACAGGGCAGTCCGTGAGAGGTATATCTTCCGCTTATCAGGTGCATACGGCTCAGCAGACTGCTGCCGATGTAGCTACAGGCATTACGGCACTGGAACAACCTTCAGTAGGTGCGAAAAAAATGAAATTACCAAGTGTGCCGCAAGGTTTCACGGTGAAGATCGCTTCCAGTTCGGTACCGTCCGTCATTCAGACGGATGGAACGATTGTCCCACCTTCTAAGGAAACAACAGTACTACTGGAGTTGGAAATTACTCGAATTTCTGACGACACAAGAGCCTTGACTGTACCTTTGACGGTGAAGGTGCCTGCATCTGTTTCTTCCCCCGGAGGATCGGACCCTGGTTCGGGTAGCAACCCGGGCGGCAATTCAGGTGGAAATTCAGGGAGTAGTTCAGGTTCAAGCAACAATGGCGGACAATCAGAAGGTGTTAGCCCAGGTGCAGGGAATGCTGCACCACAACCTAAACCGGAGAAAGACCGTTCCGTTCTGGAGTTGCAGGGAAAGCCTGACCAGAAGGGTGTAGTGCAGTCCAACGTGGATGCTTCAACGATCAAAGATGCTTTTAAAGTTGCCCCCGTAACAGATGCGGGTCGGCGCTTGGTCGAACTACGGTTGAAGCCGGTTTCGGGAGCAACGGCATATGAAGTATCTCTCCCTGCCTCTGCGTTAATAGATCAGGGTGAGTCACATGTGTTCAACATGGTTACAGAGCTGGGCATGTTGGAGCTTCCTGCGACACTGTTAACGAAGGACATCGTTGGTGATGGGATGGCATCCATCCGATTGGTCAGAACCGAGTTACCAAAAACAGTTGCAGATCAGCTTGGCACGCAATATGGAGTCCAGCTCGAACTTCAACTGGATGGTCAACCATTGCCATTGAAAAGCGGATTGAACCTTCATCTGCCTTTCCCATCAACACAAAATGCTCAGCAGGATCGGATTGTAGCATTTGTCATTGGCGCGAACGGTGTGGCAAGCCCCTTGCCGCAAAGTTACTACGATCCAAACAGCGGGCAGCTTGTATTTTCCGTAACGTCACTCACCGAAAATTATGCTGTTGTGTCTGTGGAGCAGACATTCGCAGATCTTGCAGAAGTGCAGTGGGCCAAGAAAGCGATGGAGGCATTGGCAGTCCGAGGCGTGATTGATGCCGAGGCAAGTGGTGATTCCACAGAGTTGCATCCAAAACAGGAGATGACTCGCGGTCTATACATGCAATGGTTGATGACTGCGCTCGGCTTGAATGCTTCTTCCGGGAATGCGTTCACTGATGTAAACGAAAAGGCTCCGTACTACGAAGCAGTTACAGCTGCGCGCTCACTAGGTATCACCAGTGGTACTGGTGACGGGCGCTTCCTGCCAGAGTCCACGATCACTCGTCAGGAGATGATGACGTTGACAGTCAGAGCACTTGCAGCGGCTGGACTGGTTAACTCCGAGACGGCTGCAACAGATAAACTTACTCGTTTCAGCGACGCTTCCGAGATTCGCTCTTATGCACGGGATAGTGTGGCCTTACTTGTGGATCTGGGCATCGCCAACGGGTACAACGGTGAGGTGAAGCCTCTTGCCGAAGCGACCAGAGCTGAATCGGCTACGTTGCTGTATGCGATGATGAGCAAACTGGTATGGAATAACTAATGTTACACCAGAATCGTAGTGTATGAAAAAGAAGGCTTACTCTGACCTGGAACTTAGGTTGGAGTAAGCCTTCTTGATTGTACGCCCCCAATGGGTGAAAAGTAGGCTACTCAACGAACGAGTAACTTCCTATGCTTTTGCAGTAGTTAATTGTAATGTTAGTGCATTGTTAATTGTAGTTTTTTCCGATTTGATAGGCTTGTTCCAGCAAGCCTTCGATATGTTCTTTGGATTCTGAGATCGTTTCATAGAGAAATTCGACTCGGGATTCCTGCATTCTTGCATAACCTGCGATCCCATTATTCAGATAATTGGAAATCATGTTGTAATAGTCGTATTTATGGAATGAAGCCTCCGTTCCTCCAGCTAGTGCAATCCACAGAGCCTTTTTGGAGTTTGCCTTGTTCAGCAGCCCCATGTTCCATACCTTGTCCAGATAAGCTTTGAGCATGGAGGGAACATTGTACCACCAGATCGGGAAAACAAATACAATGGTATCAGCCGCAAGCACACGATCCAGCTCTTTGCGAATCACAGGGGCATGCTGTTTATCGGGATTTTGCCAGTCTCGTTCATCTTCTACGCCATATAGTGGATCAAATCCGTCATGATATAGATCGAGGATATCGATTTCATGGGAATTCTCCTGCATACCTTCTATAAAACGATTCATCACGGCAAATGTTAGGGAATCCTGTCTTGGGTGAGTAACGACCAGTTTAACTTTCATGTAGGAGTAACCATCCTTTTTTCTTTTTTTTGGTTAAACATTCTGACCAATGTTATTATAAGATTCATGACATCGTATTGAGAAGTACGCACCTGAGAGTGCTGTAGATACCTTGGGGTTCTTCGGTTACTTTTAATAACGGGTATACATATATGTGAATTATGGGGGAGTACAAGTGGAACAAGAAATGAAAAAATATGAGAGCGGTGTGCAGGCGATGCTGGAACTGGTCGGTGGAAAATGGAGGATTCTTATCCTGCATCAACTGATATCAGGTAAAAAACGAACCAGCGAACTTCGCAGAGCCATTCCTGGCATTACCCAGAAGGTCTTAACCCAGCAGCTTCGTGAACTGGAAAAGAATGAAATCATCCATCGAATCATCCATCCCCAGATTCCGCCCAAGGTAGAGTATGAGCTGACAGAGTACGGCTTGACACTACAGGACATCATTGATCGCATATGTCTGTGGGGAGAAAATCATTTGGACAGAGTATACGGAGATAAAAGCAGTGTGCTGGGAGATCATTTTAGTGACTATATTCCACTCTCAACTTCAACTTGAGCTGGCCGTGCAATTAAAAATAAAACAAAACCGTCCTTGAATTGAAAAGGAGGGTTTTTGTTGTTTTTTGTCCTTTATCAGCGAAACTGATAAATGCTATAAAATCATTGAAATTGACCCTCAACACCCGGTGTGTTAGGTTTTAGAGAGAAGAAATTAAATTAATGTGATGATTTTAGTCGGAATTAAAATCGAAGCAATGCGCGAGGTGGCAAACAGTGGAACTTCAAGTGACAAATAGCCCTTTTAATCAAGAACAAGTTGAACTGCTTAATCGTCTTATTCCTACATTGACCGATGGACAACGGGCTTGGTTGAGCGGATATATTGCAGCAATTCAGGCAAGCGCAACAATAGCGGCTCCAGCTAACCTGGTACAGGCTGCACCAACTACAGGTGTTGCACCTGAAAGTGCTAAGCCAGTATCTCGGGAAGTTACCGTGCTCTTCGGTTCGCAAACCGGTAATTCCAGTGGCCTATCGAAGAAGCTGGCCAAGAAACTTGAAGAGCAAGGTCTTCAGGTAACGTTGTCATCGATGGGGGATTTCAAACCGAACGGACTCAAGAAAATTGAAAATCTCCTCATCATCGTCAGTACGCATGGCGAAGGCGAACCACCAGATAATGCGATTCCGCTGCATGAATTCCTGAACAGCAAACGGGCTCCGAAGCTTGAAGGACTTCGTTACTCGGTGTTGGCTCTGGGAGATACCTCCTATGAGTTCTTTTGTCAGACAGGTAAGGACTTCGATAAACGATTGCAGGAGTTGGGTGGTACAGCCCTTGTACCGCGCGTGGACTGTGATGTTGATTTTGATGAAGCAGCTGCGGAGTGGATGAATGAAGTACTGGCATCCTTGAGCAGTACATCTGCTGCTTCGAGTACGGTAACCACTGAGGCAGTTACAGCTGCGGTGAACGGCGGGGAATCCGAATATGATCGTACGAATCCATTCAAGGCGGAAGTATTGGAGAATCTCAATCTGAACGGCAGAGGATCGGACCGTGAAACACGCCACATTGAGTTGTCTTTGGAAGGCTCCAGCCTGGACTACGAGCCAGGTGACAGCCTTGGCGTATTCCCTGAAAATCATCCGCGCCTTGTGGAGGAATTGATTGCAGCTATGGGATGGAATGCCGATGAACGCGTGACCGTGAATAAAAACGGGGATCAGGCATCTGTGCACGAAGCGTTGCTGCGTTATTTTGAAATTACAGCGGTGACGAAACCGGTCGTGGAACAACTTGCGAAACTGAATCCTGGGAGTGGCCTGACGGCGTTACTCGCAGATGATTCCGAATTCCGTACAGTCATGAATAGCTGTGATCTGCTGGATCTGGTTCATGATTATAATCTGAAAGGGATTCCTGCTGCAGAATTCGTCGCTGCTCTTCGCAAAATTCCGGCACGTCTGTACTCCATAGCGAGTAGTTCGAAGTCTTTCCCGGATGAAGTTCATCTTACCGTTCGCTCGGTACGTTATGAAGCGCGTGGCAGAGAACGTTATGGTGTGTGCTCGGTACATCTGGCTGAACGGATCGAAGCTGGCGACACCCTGCCTGTATATATACAGCATAACCCGAATTTCAAGCTGCCTGAGAACCCGGATACACCGATCATCATGGTTGGCCCAGGTACAGGTGTAGCGCCGTTCAGATCTTTCCTTGGTGAGCGTGAAGAAACAGGAGCAGAGGGCAAGACATGGCTGTTCTACGGAGATCAGCATTTCGCCACTGACTTCTTGTACCAGACGGAATGGCAACATTGGCTCAAAGATGGTGTGCTCACGAAAATGGATGTAGCCTTCTCACGTGATACGGAACAGAAAGTGTATGTACAACATCGTATGCTGGAACACAGCAAAGAGTTGTACCAGTGGCTTCAGGAAGGTGCAAGCATATATATCTGTGGTGACGAGAAAAAAATGGCACATGATGTGCATGCTGCGCTCACCACGATTCTTGAACAAGAAGGCGGTTTATCGCCTGAGCAGGCATCGGAATATTTGACACGGTTACAGCAGGAGAAACGTTATCAGCGGGACGTCTATTAATTACCGGCCTAGCCGGACTGCACCATCCCGCAGAGACGAGAGGAGAAAGCAGCATGGTTTATAATAACTTACTTAACCCACAGCGCACGAATAGCGATGTGGAAGATATAAAGATCAAAAGTGATTACTTGCGCGGAAGTCTGACCGAAACGTTGGCTGATCGCATCACGGGTGCAATTCCAGAGGACGACAACCGTCTGATGAAACACCATGGCAGTTATATGCAGGACGATCGCGACCTGCGTAACGAGCGTCACAAATCCAAGCTGGAGCCTGCATACCAATTCATGTTGCGTGTGCGTGCTTCCGGTGGAATTGTAACCCCGGAGCAATGGTTGATGATGGACAGAGTGGCACATAAATATGCGAATGAGACCATTCGTCTGACCACACGTCAGTCTTTCCAACTGCATGGCGTACTGAAGTGGGATCTTAAGAACACCATTCGCGAAGTGAACGATTCGTTGCTAAGCACACTGGCTGCATGTGGGGACGTAAACCGTAACGTGATGTGTAACCCGAATCCAAATCAATCTGATGTGCATGCTGAAGTGTATGAGTGGGCATGTCAGGTGAGTAATCATTTGGACCCTCGCACACGGGCTTATCATGAGCTGTGGCTGGACGGAGAGAAAGTGATTGATTCCCAGGACTCCGACGAAGAAGTTGAACCAATCTATGGCAAAGTGTATTTGCCACGGAAGTTCAAGATTGGTATTGCTGTACCACCATCCAATGATGTGGATGTCTATTCACAGGATCTTGGCTTTATTGCTATTGTGGAGAACGGCAAGCTGCAAGGCTTCAACGTATCCGTTGGCGGTGGCATGGGGATGTCTCATGGTGACGCCAAAACCTATCCTCAGGTGTCCAAAGTCATTGGTTTCTGTACGCCGGAGCAAATGATTGATGTTGCAGAGAAAACAGTTATGATTCAGCGTGATTATGGAGATCGTGCAGTTCGTAAACATGCTCGTTTCAAATATACGCTGGATGATCGTGGTGTGGAATGGTTTGTCGAAGAGCTGACCAGCCGTCTGGGATGGAAACTGGATGCGGCACGTCCGTATCATTTTGAGACGAACGGAGATCGATATGGTTGGGTAAAAGGCAATAATGGCAGATGGCACTACACGCTGTTCATTCAAAATGGTCGTGTAAAGGATGTGGATGGATATCCTCTCATGACGGGTTTGCGTGAGATTGCCAAAGTGCATACGGGTGATTTCCGTCTGACTGCGAACCAAAATCTAATCATCGGTAATGTTAGCAGCCAGAAGAAGAAAAAGATTGAAGCACTCATTCAACAGTACAACCTGACCGATGGTGCACATTATTCTGCGCTGCGCAGAAGTTCGATGGCTTGTGTTGCGCTTCCAACCTGCGGCCTTGCGATGGCTGAGTCCGAACGTTACTTACCGTCTCTGATCGACAAACTGGAGCCTGTACTCGACGAAGCCGGGCTGAGAGACGAAGAGATTGTCATTCGTATGACGGGTTGCCCGAACGGATGTGCAAGACCGATGCTGGCGGAGATTTCATTTATCGGTAAAGCACCTGGGAAATACAATATGTATCTCGGTGGCAGCTTCACCGGACATCGCTTGAATAAGCTGTATAAAGAAAACATTGGCGAAACCGAGATTCTGGACACGTTAACTCCAATGGTGAACCAGTATGCCAAAGAGCGCAATGAAGGGGAACATTTCGGAGACTTTGTCATTCGTGCGGGTTATGTTCCTGAAGTGTTGGATGGTCGACAATTTCACGCTTAATGGACCGGGTAAGATGACCTGAAATTAGGACTGATTTAGGGCGGAAGCATTCCTTATGGGGTGCTTCTTGTTTGTTATATATGGAGTGAGTAGAGGTAATGTTAGTTGTTGCTGAGAGATTATGAGAGGATAAACTGAGGCTAATCTTCAAATGGAGATGGATAATCACCGCAGTTACTCCCCGTTTTTCGTAGGTATTAACTTGTTGAAGTACGCTCAACAAGATATAATGGCATAGTAGAAAGCAGATTACATGTTGAAAGTGAGCGGAAACGATATGGGTCGTAAGTGGAATAATATCAAGGAAAAAAAAGCTTCAAAAGATGCAAATACGAGCCGGGTCTACGCTAAATTCGGCGTTGAGATCTATGTAGCTGCCAAGAAGGGCGAACCGGACCCGGAAGCGAACCGTGCACTGAAAGTCGTGCTGGAACGTGCCAAAACGTATAATGTACCCAAAGCCATTATTGATCGTGCGATGGAAAAAGCAAAAGGCAGCGGGGATGAGAACTATGAAGAGTTGCGTTATGAAGGCTTCGGACCGAATGGTGCGATGGTCATCGTGGATGCACTTACCAACAACGTAAATCGTACAGCGCCGGAAGTACGCTCTGCGTTTAACAAAAACGCGGGAAACATGGGTGTCAGCGGTTCTGTTGCTTACATGTTTGATCCTACAGCGGTAATCGGTGTAGAAGGCAAGAATTCCGAGGAAGTACTTGAACTTCTGCTTGAAGCAGACGTAGATGTACGTGATATCGTGGATGAAGACGAAGCGGTGATCGTATATGCAGAACCGGATCAATTCCACGCTGTACAGGAAGCATTCAAAGCAGCCGGTATTACGGAGTTCACAGTAGCCGAGCTGACCATGCTTGCGCAAAATCATATTGAACTTCCAGAGGATGCACAAGCTCAGTTCGAGAAACTGATCGATGCGCTCGAAGACCTTGAAGATGTTCAGCAGGTCTACCATAACGTAGAGTTCGTTTAAGAGAACGAGGCGATACGTGGTTTGATTGTAAAAAAAGAGTGTCTGACCAATCTACGGGATTGGACGGACACTCTTTTTTTGTTCGTTTATGAGTCAGACTGAAGTGTTCCAGGGGACTGCTCTGATTTTTCCGATTTCCCCCCACCGAACTTGAACAATACAATTCCCCCAACAATGACAAGTACACCAAGCAGCTGATTCCACGAAAAAGGAATTTGCTCCAGACCGAGCCACCCCATGGAATCAAATAGTAGCGCAAAACTCAGTTGGGATGTCAGTACGATCGAGATGGCATATGTGGGGCCAAGCAGCTTCATACCTTGCACGAGACAGAAGACCACACCAACACCAATGGCTCCACTGAGCCAGTACCAGAGTTGCATATGCTGAAAGCTGAATGTATTCTTGCCCTCCACGAGCAGAGAGATGAGGAACGAAGCAATGAATCCGGTGAAAAGCACCAACGTTGTTGTGGACCATGAACCGGTGCGTTCATTGACTTTGCTATTAAAAATCGTTTGCAGACTGACAAGTGCACCTGCCAAGAGCGCAAGCGAAATCCCTGTAATTAACATGGTTGTCGAACTCCTTATTCATAAATGTTGTGACCTGCTATTTCACGTAGACCCGATCGATCTTTGATCATAATCAATCCTTGATGTCGTTCAATTAACCCGTCTGCACAGAGCTTCTGGATGACCCGGTTCAGGTGTCTGTAACTGGTACCGATCAGATTCGCAATGTCGGTCAGATTGAACGCGTCCAGATCTTCGTGAACGACACTACCAGCTTCTTCTGTCGAGATGGAGAGAAGGTAGCTGGCTAGCCGAACCTCAACGGGATACATCAGGTTGAAGTTGGAGAAGTTCGAGTCAATATAGAACTTGTGTGAGATGATTTTGAGCAAAAATTTAAGTAAAGGTGCATAATCGCCGGCAAGCTCAGCGAGCCATTGATAATGAATGCGAAGCATCACCACAGGTGAGACGGCCTGAACTGTATTGACAATATCGCTTTCACGGACATATTCTATGTCACCGACGACTTCAAGCGGTGACTTGAAGCAAAGCACCAGCGTTTTATCCTGAGCTGAGGTGGTGAAAATCTTGATTTTACCCTCGACCAACACGTATAAATATTCAGAGGCTTCCCCTTCACGACAGATCAGTTCACACTTCTCGAAGTGGCATAACGTCATATGGGGACGCAGGGGCTCGTGAAATACCTTTTCGAGTTGATATTGCTTCAGATAATGTATTAATTGTTGCTCGTTATGGATCTCTTCCACGCTGTTGTTCACCCCCGACGATATGTTTCAATTCTTCTCCAAAACTATAGTTTCATAATAATAACACCAGTCACCATTAAGGCAATGCCCAGAAATTGCGGCAGTTTCATCTTTTGTTTCACCACGCCGAACCATCCGTTGCTATCCACCAAAAAAGTCAGGAATAGCTGAGCAATGAGCAGGGCCGAGATCGTGAATGTAACCCCGATTTGCTGAATGGCCGTCACTTCACTGAAAATAATGACGGCGCCAAAAGCACCTCCAGCCAAGTACATGGGTTTTACTTGTTTGAGTCCTTGAAGGTTGGTGTCTCTAACAAACATTAGGATCAGCGCTGCTAATATGAATCCTGTCAGTTGTGTAATCGTAGCGGCCTGCCATGTGCCCATGTCGGTGCTAATCCGAGTATTGGCAACACCTTGGAGCGTGATACACGCGCCGCCCAGTAATGCAAAAATAATTCCTCTCATATGTACGCTCCTTATTCAATCACTTCGACTTCTATTATTAAATGATAAATTGACTCTGAACGCCAAGGACAAATGTCCTGAGCTTTGAAGTCACAGCATCTAGAGTACAATAAAGAACCCGGGAAATCCAGTTGGGGCATGAAGAGATGCGCGGTAATGCGCGGGAGCACTCATTTTTGGTGAGCATGATCTCTAATGAACCAGTGACACCTTATTGTATTGATTCGATTGAATTGAGAAATCTAGGGGACCTAAGCGACGTTAAATGGGTCATGTCGGTTAGAAATGGGCGGTAAAACAGGGGGGGATGAAGGAATAGGGTGTCTACGATTCGTTACTTTTGAGAATCGGCAAATCTTAGCTCAATAGAGTGTGTCAGGTACGTTAGCTATCCAGGAAATGAAACGAGAGTCTGCCCAGCGTCCCCGGAGCATAGTAAGTATCCAAAGCTCCAGGGTAGGACAGGCAATGAGATTAGATGCAATGTAATCAGCTAGAAAATCCACTCCGTACAAATCAATGATCCTATTAGATCACAGTGTACACAGGCTTCTCGCCTACAAAACGAACAGACAATTCGGGAAACCGTTCTGCCAACCTGTCTGCCAATAGATTCATTCCCGGAGCCTCGCTCTCAGCATGCCCCAACATGATCAGTGCCTTGGACTTGCCTTGTTGTACGGCATCACGGATATATTCCGGTGTCTCCCACTCGAATCCTTCCCCAGCAATGATGAGGTCCAATTGCTCATTCTGAATCAAGGGAATCGTCACATGTCCATTACCACGAAAACCTACCAATACCGCTGCGCGTCTACAGACTATTTCCGGATTGCCTGCAACGCGGACATAATCGATCCCTAGGCAACGTTTCACATGGTGAGCAATAGCTTGGGCAGTGCTTCCTTCCGGAAAAGAAAGGATGTCTGCTTCCGGTATTCGTTGCTCCACATAAGAGGACCATCCCAAGGCCTGAATCAGTCCTTCGGTAATGCCATCCGGTTGGAAGCGGTGGATGATATCATGACATCGATAGATGGAGATGCCTGCTTCGTCGATCAACTTCCTTTTGTCCGTATAAACCAAATCAGTTGCAAGCCAATCCGTATGACTGTGATGATTATAAAATGGAGATTCATGCGCAATGATTAAGTTAGCACCTTGCTGTATGGCTTGTTCAATCACATATTGTGTGGGCATAAAAGCGATGACAATACCTGTGACCTTACAATCAAGTGAGCCGGTAATGAGCTGATCCACCGTGTTTTCCGGCAATTCAATGTTATCTGTGAGATGAAGTACAACGTCTTGAACAGTAAGATCCATAGATTGTATTCCTCCAATGACAAGATATAAAAATAGTGTAACATGTTCACAACTGAAATCTACTGCCATCCAGATTATGGGGTCACTTTTATGGTTTTCGGTTAATACTAAACATACAGATTACAGCGAGTTAAGATAACAACGGAGAAAAGTGTTAACTTGGTACTGATCTTGGATTCGTATAGTTTTCTCAAACAAGAATAAGTATACTTACATAGAGTCTTTATTGCATGAAATGAGCTGTTTGCAACGAACACAGTTTTTATTTCAATATATACTGAGATTCAGTTGAGGATAAGCACTCATTGGCAACAACAGAACAGATTGTGAAAGGGGATTACTACGATGACAGCAACAACTATTATGGAACGTCTGAAGAGCGAGACAGCTCATTACCACAGACAAGTAGAACAGAACCCTTATGCAAAAGCCATTATGAATCAAACTGTGACTATAGAAGAATATAGAACATATCTAGAAAAGTTTTATGGATTCCTCAAACCGCTGGAAGACCAGGCTGTACAGCAGCCTTTCTGGGAAAGTACGGGACTGGATATTGAGATTAGAGGCAAGGCTGAACTCTTGGAAAAAGATTTACGAAATCTGGGTGCATGTGAAGAGGAAGTTAGCCAACTTCCGCGCTGTAAAGAACTGCCGGATATTTCGACACCTGCCCGTTTGTTTGGATACCTGTATGTCATTGAGGGGTCCACGAACGGTGGACAGATCATGACCAAACGTTTGTCGCAGTTCCTGCCCATTGAAGCAGATCGTGGTTTGGAATATTTCAATGCCTACGGCTCAGAGACAAGAACAAGATGGAGCGAGTTTACGGGTTTGCTGCAGCAGTCCATCAGCACGCCAGAAGATCATGACAACATGGTACACAGTGCATCAGAGACATTCCGACTGCTGGATCAATGGATTAATACGGACAAGTAATTTAAAAGAAATCTATATAAGTTGAACTAATCATTTCCACTTATATAACATCATGAGAGGGGATTTTCCTGGCCATGGCCGAACCGAAGTCCAAGAAAGAACAAAATTTGTTGAACCGCACATTGCTTCATCAGGGAACATACACAAATGATCCAATAGATCTGAATAACTGTGATAAAGAACCGATTCATATCCCCGGCTTTATTCAACCTCATGGTGTTCTTTTGGCCATCAATACCAGTATTATGCCAACCATTGTTCAGTGTAGCCAAAATACGGAGGACCATCTGGGCATTGCCTGTGAAGATATTCTGGGCATGCCTTTGGAGAACCTGATTGGCCAGAAAGAAGTAAGCAAACTGTTGGGTAGCAGCTTCAATGCGGATGTCACCTCTGACCTGCATTACATGGATCTAACCATTAAGGTATCCGGTGAGGAACGGGTATTCTCTTCTGTTCTTCATGAGAGTGAAGGTCTGCTCATTCTGGAGATTGAGCCTTTTTATGAAAAAGAGGACATGGAGACTACCGACTTTGAGTGGATATCCCGTTTCTTTGGCCGGATGAAAAGTACAGACAGTCGCGTGGAGGCAAGTCAGATTGCAGCTGAACAGGTCAAGGAAATGCTCGGTTACGACCGGGTAATGATCTATGAATTTGACGAGCAATGGAATGGTAAAGTTATTGCTGAAGCGCGTGAACAAGAACTCGAACCATTCCTGGGACATCACTATCCGGCATCGGATATACCCAAACAGGCTCGAGAGTTGTATCTTCGCAATTGGCTGCGGACTATTGTAAATGTAAATTATAAACCCGTCGAGATTGTGCCTACGCTACAACCGCTCACTGGCAAGCCGCTGAATTTGAGTCTTTCGGTCCTGCGCAGTGTATCTCCACTTCACATCGAATATCTGCATAATATGGGTGTAGGTGCGACCGTAACGATCTCGCTCATTCATAACAATGAGCTGTGGGGACTCATCACATGCCATCATTATTCGGCCAGATATGTACCCCATCGCGTACGGAATCTGTGCAATTTCCTGGGGGCATTCTTCTCGAATGAATTGTTCCAGCGTCAGCAACTCGATGATTATCAATCAGAGATTCAATCACGTGAAGCCGCTTCACGAATTGCCAACATTTTTATCGGTAACACAAGTCCTGCCCGAGTGCTTGAGGAATTGCAGGGAGAAGAAGAGACGGTGTTAAACCTGATGGGGGCTGCCGGAGCAGCAATCTGTTACCAGGACAAGTTGTTGTTGTATGGTGAAACGCCAACCAGCGGCCAGATTCGGGAACTGGCAGGTTGGCTTGCAGGAAAGTCTGAGGATTACAGTTACTATACTTCGAAACTGAGTTCAGAGTATGAAACAGCCAAAGCTTATCCGGATAAGGCTTCCGGGGTTATTTATGTTGCCATTTCGCCTGGACAGCATAACTACATGATCTGGTTCCGACCTGAGGTCGTCCAGGTTGTCGATTGGGCGGGTGACCCTGCCAAAGCGGTGCTCAAGACGGATGACGGCATGCGGTTGTCTCCTCGTAAATCATTCGAGAAATGGCGTGAGGTTGTAAAGTCAACTTCATATCCATGGGCTACGAAAGAGCTGAGCGTGTTACCTTTACTCAAAACCATTGTACGTCGGCAGACGGAGAACCAGTTGGTTCAGGCCGAAGAACAGGCCCTGCAGAATGCTCGTATTTTGCGACAAAATGAACAGCGTTATTTGCAGTTAATGGATTACTCGCCCGTGGCATTCTTTACTTTGACTGACGGTCAGATTATCTACTGTAATACGAAGGCTGCCGAGTTGCTCGGGTTCGAGAGTTCCAAAGACCTGATGGGCAAGGACTTCAGGGCGTTTGTACCTGAGCAAACAAGAGTCACATTACAACAGAATTTTGAGGAATTAAAGCACAATAATACAAGTTTGATTACCAGCCAGTCGTATTTCACTACAGCAGCAGGTACCTCATTGTTGCTTGAAATTACACTTGCTTCTGTTACGCACGCGGGTAAGCCTTCCGTAATGGTACTTCTGCACAGTGGAGCGTCCCATCATGAACAGGACAATTACACTGAAACGACGAGCCAGCTGCAAAATTACTTGAACACAGATCCGTTAACAGATATGCCAATTCAAACGGTATTCAAGTCTCAGCTTCAGGATGACTGGGATGATTGTTTGGAGGAGAAATGCAGTCTGGGGTTGCTCATTATAGATATCGATGATTTCCGTTCATATAACGCGGCATACGGACTTCAGGGAGGAGATCTGTGTCTGCAATGGATCGGTGAGGTACTTACTGTGGTCAGTGAGCAGCACAATGCACTAATTTCCCGTCTTCGCGGAGGTACATTCATGTTGAAAATGAAGAGCACAACTTCTGAAGATTCAGCACAGCTTGCGGAAGAGATTAGACAACATGTTCTGGCTCTGCAGATCCAGCGAGAATCATCGGGTCCGAGTGGAATCGTCACGGTTAGTGTCGGGGGTGCAGTACTGGTACCTGATGAGCAGTCAAGTGTATCCGAACTGATTGAAAAAGCTACTCAAGCGCTGGCCCAAGCGAAGAGTGAAGGGAAGAATCGAGCGATCGTTGTCTGATTTTAGGGAAGGTACCCTTACTGCTGAAAGGAATACACCTGTATGATCAATATCATATGAATATGAACCAAAAGAGAGCAGAACTGCTCTCTTTTTTGGTTTTAATAATGTGTTAATTTCATCACCGCAGACACAGCACTAGTGTTATAATGATCCCTATGGATACACGTGTTCGTATTCTGCCTTGGAGGAGGGTGAGATAACGTTCTATGAAAGACAACTCTAGACAATTGGAATTCATGGAGATAGATCTGAGCGAAGAACCCGTAACAGCATCAGTTCCGGTTCCTGATCGTTCAACCATTGTGCAGTCTGCACATGATACGATGCAGCATCGTGGAGTCATATTGTCCTCGGAGAAACGTTTTGTAGAGGAAGCAAAGCAATGGTCAGAGATGGAAGGAGATGTATCTCCCTGGGTTCCATTTATGAGCTACTGGCCAACGTATGGTGTAATGAACGAAACCCAACGCAAGTGGTATATGTTTTGGAGGAAGGAAGTTCGTCAGGGGAGGTACCCGGATACTGATCTGTCCTATCTATTTGTTCATATATATGAGTTGATTAACGGCATTGGCTGGCAGAATGCTCAGGATGGTTATGATCAATTAAAGCAGCTATGGGTGAACTACCGTGAACGGCTTCCTCAATTAAATATATATATGCAAGAGTGGATGGTCGATTATGTGCTGGTCCATCAACTGGACATGTTTTTATCCGAGGTCATGGGCCTTTCGGGCGGTTATCTGCCAGCAGAGATGTTGGATAGGGAGCTGCAACGTATTCTGCAGGATAAGGTATCGGATATTTCGCTGAATATGCTGCAAAGATACTATGATTACGATATTACACTCAGTAAGTTCTATAGAGATGGCGGTAAAGAAGTGATGGAGCAGTATATTCCACGGGTCACGGCCTTGGTTCATTCGTACCTGGAACGTACGCGAGAAGTTGGACTGTTGCCAGTGTTTCAACCCAATGATGAACGCACGGTGGAGCGCATACTGTTTCGCAAAGCGGTCTATGATGATTCGATCTATGGAAGATCGGTATCATTCAGATATATGCCCATTGGTGAACAGGCTGAATTTGTACAGATGGTTACGCGGATCTATCGATGTACTGAAAATAAACTTCGTGAACTGCTCGGATTCAGAGGACGATTGCGTGGACAAACATTAGAGCCCGAACTTGCGAATCTGATTGAACGATACCTGGACAAAGCATACGCGACCGAGCAGGCTGAGGCTGTGGAGCAACCGGTGATCCGTATTGATACGGAGAAACTGGCATCGTTACAGCAGGAAAGTGAGTACGTGCGATTGGCGCTTACAATTGAGAATGATCACCCTTCTGAAGTGAAGGATGACGAGGTTAACAACGCAGATATTACAAGCAATCGAGTAGATGCACTGGAAACAAGGAATGAGATCACTTCAACTGAAGGTCCCATGGGGCCAGCTCCATCTGCAGTAGAGATTGCAACAGGAGCGCAAGTAGAATCTATTAGGTTGCAGTGGGGCGAGTCTGCTGAGGCTGATCTGGATGAAGAATGGCTGATCTTTGCCAAGGAACTCTCCCCTCAGCAGGTGCAGACGATTCATGTTCTACTTGGCGCAAGTCCAGATACGGAGCTGATGCGTCTGGCTGAGCAATATGGAACGATGCCTACGCTTTTGCTGGATGAAATTAATGATGTAGCTATGGAAACGATCGGTGATCTTCTGATTGATGGTGATCGGATTGTTCCTGATTATATAGATGTGTTCGAACATGTGAAGAGGTGATACGCAGTGACAGAACTTAAAATACCGAAGCGGCTGACCACCGCACTTGTAAATTCATTAACGGCGGGTGTTGTCCCGCGTATAGGACTGGAACAGATTGCAGTTGGCCGGAAATCGGAAGTGGAAGCCATTTTGCGAGATATGGACAATATTGCGGAGGGTGGCGCAGCGTTCAAACTCATTACCGGCCGTTACGGTAGCGGTAAAAGTTTTCTTTTGCAGATGATTCGTAACTATGCGATGGACCGGGATTTTGTTGTGGCAGATGCCGATCTGTCGCCAGAGCGACGATTGGTCGGTACCAAAGGTCAGGGACTTGCGACATACCGCGAACTGATGACTCGTCTGTCTACACGCACACGTCCGGATGGGGGAGCGTTGGAGCCGATTTTGCAAAAATGGATCGCAGGGTTGCAACAATCCACGATGCAGAGTCAGAACTTGCGCCCGGATGATCCCGCTCTGCCGCTTGAGGTAGAGAAACAGATTTATGCGGTGACGGGGGAGATGCAGAATCTGGTTCACGGCTTTGATTTTGCTAAAGTACTGGCGTCATACTGGAACGGATACAAGCTGGCTGATGATGATCGCAAACAGGCGGCCCTTCGCTGGCTTCGAGGAGAATTTGCAACCAAAACGGAAGCGAAAAAAGAACTGGCTGTTGGCGTTATCATTGACGATGACAACTGGTATGACTACTTCAAATTATGGTCTGAATTCACAGCGCGCATTGGTTACAAAGGATTGCTGTTGTTCATTGATGAAGCGGTGAATCTGTACAAAATTACAAACAGTGTCTCCCGTCAAAGCAACTATGAGAAATTGCTGACCATGTTCAATGATACGATGCAGGGCAAGGCAGAGCACCTGGGTATATTTGTAGGTGGTACGCCGCAATTTGTGGAGGATGAACGGCGCGGACTATACAGCTATGAAGCGCTTCGCTCTAGGCTTATTGAGGGTCGTTATGCAACCAAAGCGTATGCGAATTACACAGGTCCGATCCTGAAGCTGGCGATGTTATCGCATGAAGAGATTCTGATTCTGCTCCAGAAGCTGCGACAGATTCATGCCTTGCATTTTGGATATAGTGCAAGTCTTACGGATGAACAATTGGTTGATTTTATGCAAACGGCGGTGAACCGACTGGGGGCGGATGAATTGCTGACCACGCGTGAAGTGGTACGAGACTTTATGGATGTACTGCATACGCTCCACCAGAATCCTGAAGTGACTTATAATCAATTACTTGGTGAACGGGCTGTCAAACCTCAGGAAACGGGCAAAGGGGCGGATGCTTCCGCAAATTCGGATGATCTGGACGACTTTCTGGCGGAGTTTGAATTATGAGTGATAATCCATTCTATCGGCTGGCGCCATTCGTGCAGGAATTTATTTATAAAAAAAGATGGGAATCGCTTCGGCCTGCTCAGATCGAGGCCTGCAATATCTGTTTTCATACCCCGCATCATATGCTGATTGCGGCAGGCACGGCCTCCGGCAAAACGGAGGCGGCTTTTTTTCCTGCATTGACCGAGCTGCATGAACGGCCTTCCAAATCAGTGGGCATTTTGTACATTGGACCTCTGAAAGCCCTGATTAACGACCAATTTGAACGTCTTAAGGATCTGTTAACCGAAGGAAATATTCCGGTTTGGCACTGGCATGGGGATGTGCCTCAGGCGGAGAAAACAAAACTGATGAAAAATCCGTCCGGTGTGCTTCAGATTACGCCAGAATCGCTGGAAGGTCTGCTCATGAATCGACCGAATGCGATCCCGGCGCTGTTTCATGATCTGCGCTATGTCATCATCGATGAGGTGCATGCTTTCATGGGAGCGGATCGGGGCATTCAAGTACTCAGCGAGCTTGCCAGAATCGAGCGTATGGCTGATTGTGCACCGCGAAGAGTGGGCTTGTCCGCTACGCTTAGTGACTATGATGCGGCTACATCTTGGCTTGCTGCCGGAACACAGCAGGGAGTGGATGTGGTCTCTTCTCCAGGTGGTCGCAAGCTGCGACTGCGGGTGGAACATTTCTCTTTTCCAGATGCCCAGGATGAAGAGCAGGCGGAGCAGCTTCATAACGCACGCAAAGCTTACTACGACTTCATCTATGAGAGCACACATCGTAAAAAAGCGTTGATCTTCACCAACAGCCGTACGGACGCTGAGGTCACTATTCTTGAGATGCGGCGGGTCGCTGCTCGCAGGCAAGAGCGTGATGTGTTCCATGTGCATCATGGAAGTATCTCCGCCATGCTGAGGGAGGAAACGGAAGCCGCCCTCCGTACTGGAGCAGGCCCCGCGGTTGCTGCGGCAACGGTCACGCTCGAACTGGGTATCGATCTGGGTGAACTGGAACGTGTGGTTCAGCTCGGTGCACCGTATAGTGCTTCCAGCTTTGTACAGCGTCTGGGACGTTCAGGGAGACGAGAGGACATGGCATCAGAGATGCTTTTTGTATGTCCGGAGGAAGAGGATGAGGAAGCGCAATTGCCAGCACGTATGCCGTGGACGTTGATGCGTGCGATTGCTGTTATCGAACTATATGTAAAAACGAAGTGGGTCGAGCCGCTTGAAGCCCGCAAAATGCCCATAGGTGTGCTCTACCATCAAACGATGAGCATGCTGAAAAGTATGGGGGAGGCGGAGCCGAGAGATCTTGCAGAAGCCATCCTGTCGCTGGCCCCATTTGCGTTGATTAGACCTGATCAATATCAGGCTTTCCTGAATTACCTCATTGAGACGGATCATCTGCAATGGACAGAGGATCGAACATTGATTATCGGTCTGACAGGTGAGAAAATCGTGAACAATTATCGCTTCTACGCCGTGTTTAAAGACGATGAGGAACATAAAGTATTAAACGGCTCAGAAGAGATTGGTTCGATTACAACCGTGCCCCCACCTGGCTATTGCTTCTCGCTCGCAGGCAAACTGTGGAAGGTGGAAGAGGTCGATCACAAGCACAAGGCTGTGTATGTGAAGTCTGCAAAAGGTAAGGTAGATACGTTATGGCTTGGAGCGGGAGGAGATATTCATACGTCGGTGGTACAGAAAATGCGTGAAGTGTTGTCCGACTCAGTGATCTATCCTTACCTGTCACCACAAGCCGTCAATCGACTTGAACGGGCGCGCCGCTTAGCTCGTGAAAGTGGACTGTTGAAGCAGGTTGTCATTCCGGCAGGGGGAGATTCGATGTATGTTCTTCCTTGGGTGGGAAGTAAATCATTCCGTACATTGGAGCGCCTGATGAAGCATAATCTGTCCAAGAAACTTGCCTTGCGGTCCGTTGTGCCGATGGAGCCATATTATTTTGTGGTGTCCGGCAAGGTCGATGAACGAACATTATTAGCCGAGATCATGAGTGAGTGTCGGACGGCTGAAGACGCATCTGCGTTACTGGCTGAAGATGAAGCTCCTTATCTGGGCAAGTATGATGAATTTGTCGCGCCGCCTTTGATCCGTGAGGCTTTTGCCGTGGATGGGCTGGATCTGGATGGATTGAAGACAGGTTTACAGCAAACATTGGAGTGGGACTCCTCAGGCTCTAATCGAACCTGACGTTTTTTTATGCGGAATAGGGTTGACACCATCTCACCTCCCATGTAATATATGAAAAGTCGTCACACACGAAATACATCAAATTGCATATATCATTTCGTATAACCTCGCAGGCCGAAAGTGTACACAGGGCGAGGGTCTCTACGGGAAGCCTATACTTCCTAACTACGATGCCAAGGAATCAATGTATTCCTTGCTCGTAGTTAGGATTTTTTGCATTTAGATGGTGTCTGTGACCTTGGCATGAACCAACATGCGGGCGTATTTTTCTTATCATCAGGAGGTTTATTCACAATGAAATATTATCTGTCCGTTCTCGCGGGAGCGATGAGCTATGGCATATTATCCACGATTGTGGTTCTGGCGTACGGCGAAGGATATAAACTTGGAGAGGTTGTGGGAGCACAGCTGATTACGGGCTTTCTTCTATCCTGGATGCTGGCGCTATACACAAGATTTAGAACAAAACGTAAGTCACAGGCAAATGGCAAAACATCAGGAGCCGTGGCACAGGTATTCAAGCGGTTGTCGTGGAAACAACGTCTGTTATTGATGGCTGCTGGAACACCAACGGTAATTACAGGGCTCGTGTATTATCAGTCTTTGCGTTATATCCCGGCTTCACTTGCCATTATCCTGTTGTTCCAGTTCACATGGATTAGCGTATTGATTCAGGCGATAAGCAAACGTCAACGTCCAGACAAAGTCACGTTCCTGACGTTGATCATTCTGTTTGGTGGAACCTTGCTGGCAGCGGGTTTCCTGGAACAAGGATTGGGTGAGTTTAACGGTCTGGGTATTACGCTTGGACTAATGGCAGCCGTAAGTTATTCCCTGTTTGTCTTGTTCAGCGGCAAAGCGGTTCCTTCAGCGCATCCAGCCTTCCGCAGTGCGTGGATGGTTACAGGCGGATTGATCCTTCTGTGCATTTTGTTCCCGCCGACATTCCTCTTTAACGGATTGATCTGGAGCCAGTTGCTTGTATTTGGATTGTTACTTGGATTCTTCGGGGCATTCATTCCACCCGTACTGTTTGCTATCGGCGTTCCGCATATTGGTGGTGACATGGCCGGAATCTTGGGTGCAGTGGAGCTTCCAATTGCAGTTTTGTTATCCTCAATCGTGCTCCATGAGCATGTCAGCGGATTGCAATGGTTCGGAGTTATCATTGTACTCATTGGTGTAGCCCTGCCAGAGTTGTATAAATTACGTATGAGACGAAGTCGGAATACACCGATATATTCCTGAGTTATACAAAAAGGGATATTGCGAAGTATGAACGGGAATACCCGTAGATAAGCCTGAGAAATCAGGCTTTTTTTATTGAAGTAATATGGCTCAATCGCAATAGCCCAGAGGGGTCATTTTCATTGTCACGCGAATCAGGTATGCTTAAAGAATAAATCCGTCTGTGGATTGAATATGGATGGGACATCGAATGAGGAGTGTTTATATGAAAAGCTGGTTTGGAAAAACATGGCCTTGGTTAACGCTGGGTCTGACCGTTGTTGTATTGCTTGGATCATTTTTGGTTTATTTTATGGGCAAAGACGTATCCCCAGGATCGGGAAGTGCGGTAACAGCACAAGCCGAGACTCCGGAGGATTTGAAGGGATATGAAGTCATTGATGTGGACGTGAGCAACGATGGTTTTGGACCAGACGTTATCGAGGTGAAAGCTGGTGTACCGACCAAAATCAACTTTATTCTGACCCGGTCGGTGACACATGTGAAATCAGTGGGATCACAAAAGCTTGGCATGGATCTATACATGCAAAAGGGACCCAATTATTATACGGTCGACAAAGATCTGCCCAAGGGAGAATATGAGATCCATTGCGGCATGTACATGATATATGCAACGATTAAGGTCGTATAAGCAGAAGGAGCATGGTTTCGGGTTACCGAGCTTTGCTCCTTTTTTTGGTGCGTGATATCATGGGAAAGTGGGTAAAATCGATCAGGAGGTGGCGAAATGAAAGCGCTATTTATTGGAGGGACAGGCACCATCAGTACGGCCATTACGGAGATGCTTGCACAGCAAGGCTGTGAACTGTATTTGATTAATCGAGGCAATCATAACGATGACTTACCTAGTGAGGTCAACGTACTTCAAGCGGATATTAATGACGAGGCACGTGTAGCGGAACTGATTGCTGATCTGGAATTTGATGTTGTGGCGGATTTTATCGCTTTTGTACCGTCTCAATTGGAGCGAGATTACCGTTTGTTCAAGGATAAAACCAAGCAGTTTATTTTTATAAGTTCAGCATCAGCGTATCAGACACCTCTGGCAGATTACCGAATCACGGAAGGAACGCCATTATCGAATCCATTCTGGGAGTATTCGCGCAACAAGATTGACTGTGAAGACTATCTGATGAAACAATACCGCGAGCACGGATTTCCAGTGACCATCGTGCGTCCGAGTCATACGTATGGCGACAAATCGGTACCTCTCGGTGTTCATGGTGCTCAAGGCAGCTGGCAGGTTCTCAAACGCATACGTGAAGGTAAACCCGTTATCATCCATGGAGATGGTACCTCACTGTGGACCATTACGCACAATACTGATTTTGCCAAAGGGTTTATCGGGCTTATGGGAAATATCCATGCCATTGGTGAATCGGTACATATCACCTCAGATGAATCTGTCACCTGGAATCAGATTCATGAGATTATTGCCGGCGTGTTGGGAGTTAAGCTTCATGCGGTACATGTACCTTCCGAGTTCTTGGCAGCATGTAGTGACCAGGATCTTCGCGGCGGTTTGCTGGGGGACAAAGCCAATACCGTTGTGTTTGACAACAGTAAGCTGAAACGGCTTGTTCCGGAATTTGTAGCAACGACAAGAGCTGATCAGGGCATTCGAAGTACGATTGAGCACATTCTGGAGCATCCTGAGTTACAGACCGAAGATCCGGAATTTGATGCATGGTGTGACAAGGTCGTTGGCGCATTGGACGAAGCGTTATTAAAGATCAGAGATGAGAAATGAGAAGTAAGCGTTCATGATCAAGTGTTTACATTCATGCTCTTAATCGTTATAATCAAGAAAAAATGACACTTGTTAGGGGAGGCACCCCAACTTAGGACATCGTTCCTTTGTTGGGGTGCCTCCTTTTTTTTGTGTGCCAAAAAGGAGAGTAGACGTTGAAGAAATCAGGAAAACGTGTGAAAAAACAAGTGAAACAGTTAACCAAAGTGGTACTGGCATTTGCATTATTATCACCTCAAGCCCTGCTGCTTGAATGGGGCGCAACGATGGTAATGGCTGAAACGGTTGAAACAATCGGGATTGTATCCGACACGTCCAGCATGAAGGCTGTACAGTCATCCAAGGTGAAAGTAGAGATGAACAGTGATGGCAAATACAGAATTGTATTACTACCAAACACAAATGTATTTTATGGTGGTGATACAGGGAATGTATCTACCATTATCGACCATAATGGATCACCCGTGAACTTCAAAACATTGCCTTTGAATTATTACCGAATTAACAATAATGTGATTGAAATGTCCCGGCAAAAGGACAATGTGGAATATATTTTGCGTGTTTCTATCGTTAATGCTACCTCACAAGGTGGGTACATGAAGGTTGAACTGGAAGCTATTAACCGAAGTGGAACGGCACTAAATTTGGGTGGAACATTTTATTGGGATACGATGGTGAATGGCAATGATGCTTCTCCATTTGAAGTCATTGAGAATGGATGGCGCAATTACAGCGGGGGTGTTCAGGTCACGGCTTTTTATGCAAATACGTACAATGTTGTGAATGCAGATCGCATATATATGGGTCAGTACAGCAGCCCAGACAGCGCCCAACTCACAGGAGGGTCTTCACCTTCAGCGTTCACTCCAGGCCAGACCGTTACGGCGAGTGATACAGCTGCACAATTTTGGTGGGACGCCAAGACAACAGCGAATCAGGCTTCACGTAAATTTTCAACCATTGTGGGGATTGGCCCCAAAAATGCTCCACCTTCATTTACCTTAACAGCACCCTCTTCGGGACAAACCTATTACAAAGGCGAGCAACTTCAGATCTCTGGTACAACGCGAGATACGGATGTAGGCGACCTGTTGACCGTGAAATGGTCCATTGATGGTGGGTCCGAGAACATTCTTACCCAGATGACCGCAACGGGTTCAAATCAGTCTTTCAACACCAATTACACATTGCCTGATACCCTGCCAGATGGCACACACACATTGCAAGTATGGGTCATGGATGACAAAGGTGGGGTGTCCTCCGCAGGAACCGTTAACTTTACGGTAAGAAGTTTTGTTGTGCCCGGAACGCCGACATATTCATTGGTTAATTCTAATAACTTGACGGTAAATTGGGATAAGAAGGCGAATGATGCATCCGTTACCTATGAACTGAAGAATATGACGACGAACCAGATCGTGGATACAGGTATGTCAAACAGTCGGCAAGTGACAGGGCTCACTCCGAATACCAGTTATTCTTTTGCCGTACGGGCCAAAAATTCAAGTGGTTCCTACACGGGTTACTCCAGTCCAGCTTCCAAGTATACACTGGCTAATCCACCTGCTGCGGCGGCTGTGACACAATCAGGCAACTCTGTCACAGCGAGCTGGAGTAATAATAGCAATCCTGACGGCACTCAGTACAAAACCGAAATACGCAGTCCAGGTGGGCAAGTTCTCGCAACGGGAACAACAACTTCCACTCGTACAACGTTTACCCTGACTGGACTCGCGGATGGAAAATATGAAGTATTTGTTGCGGCACTGAATGGAGAAGGGATACAGACCCCATTTATATCCGCTGGAGAGATGATGAAAGATACGACGGGCCCAACTGCTCCTTCTGTTACACTCACGCCATCCTCATGGACCAAGGAAGATGTTCTAGTCACGGTTGAAGAGGGAAAAGATGCCTTGAGCGGAACTCAAAAGACTGAAGTGAAAGTCGGTCTGGCAGGAGAATGGCGTGAATACAGTGCTGCGTTTACCGTAAGCAGCGAAGGCAACACAACGGTTATGGCACGCAGTATGGATGCATTTGGTAATACAGGACAGGAAACGGCTGTGACAGCCAGGGTAGATCGGACAGCACCAACGCCACCTGTCATCTCGTTGAATCCGCCCGAATGGACAAAAGCGGCAGTAATTGTGACATTAACAGAGGGTACGGACGCAGCAAGCGGCATTGGTCTGACACAGTATAAGCTAGGAAGCGAGGGAGAATGGATCGACTACAGGACCCCTTTTACACTCAGTGAAGAAGGGATAACCGAGATTTATGCACGAGGTGTTGATCGGGCTGCCAATGTCAGTGCTTCCACTTCGGCAACAGCCAAAATCGACAAGACTGGGCCTGAGCAACCAACGATAAGGTTAAGTGAAGAGAATTGGACGAATCAGGATGTAACTTTTGCAATAACCAGTGGTGAAGATGCAGGCAGCGGGCTTGCCAAGAGCCAATATCGACTGAGCGAAAAAGGTCCCTGGATCGATTACATGGGCGAAGTGAAGGTTACCGATGAGGGAGAAACGATCGTATATGCACGCTCACTTGACCATGTAGGCAATATAAGCACGCTTGCTCAGGCAAAGGTTAGAATCGACACGACAGCGCCAACCGAACCGATAATTAGTTTAAGTTCTGCTGGATGGAGTAACGAACATGTACAATTTACGATTGCTGGTAGTGTGGATGAACGAGCGATATCCTATGAATACAGCATGAATGACGGTCCGTATATGGCAGGAAATATGGGTACAGTAAGTACAAACGGGGCTACTACCATTCGGGCCAGAGCAAGGGATACCGTTGGCAATGTAAGCAAGGAGGTCAGTCGAATCGCCTATGTGGATCAGATGGCGCCAACCATTACATTTTCACCGAACGGACATGACTGGACAGACATGGATATGTCCACTACCATTCAGTATGCCGACGATCACTCAGGCATTCAGGAACTGGAACGATTTTATCAAATTACGAACAGTGCAGAATCACCGGATCATTGGCTTGAGGCACGCTCTGACGAGCATAAAATATCCATCGAATCGGAAGGCATATGGTACATCCATGCCAAAACCATGGACAGAGCAGGCAATACATATGAGACAACATCATCACCTTACCATGTTCAACGCAAGCCCGAGCAGCCGAAACATGTGAGAATGACACAGATCGCGGAGACATCAGCTGAACTTACAGTGGATTTGCCAACGGGGGAAAGATATACCGATGGATATCAGTATGAGATAACGAATAAAACGACAGGACAGTCATGGACACTGGATTATCCTAACCACAGTATAATCGATCACTCCCTAAGCGGTGGTCAGGTCTATGAATATGAAGTTAGAGTGAGAAACCACACCGGAGTAAGTGATGCAGTAAGCGCTCAAGTATTAACGATCCCGGCAGCTCCCGGAACGTTGCACGTTCGAAAAGTAGATTTCCAGCCCAATTTGGCCGAAATTCAATTTGATTCAGTAAGGGGAGCAGATGCTTACCGCATCATCGCTGCTACTTTGGACGGCTCCACCGTGTTTGATCAGACAGTATCTGACCCTGCCAACCTACCCTATATCAGTAACCTCGTCCCAGGAACCATGCATAACATCTCGGTCACGGCAATGAATGAAAGTGGGGCAGGCGGTAGTAGTAGAACCGGATTTCTCACACTGCCGGCAGTGCCCGGTGAATTCATGGCTGTTCAAATTCGGGAGCATGATATTTCATTAACATGGGAGACAGTGACTTCTGCAACGTATTATGGTCTTTCGCGTGATGGAACAGCCATATATGAAGGAGAACAGACGGAGTATCTGGACTCGGGTCTGGATAGCGGAACGGAGTACAGCTATACGTTAATTGCCGGAAATGAGACAGGAACAGGACCGTTGGCAGGATTACCCTTGCTCAAGACGTTACCTGGACAGGTGTCCGGCTTACAGGTATCAGATGCTTCTACAGCGAGCCTTCGTCTGAATTGGGAAGCAGTACGAGGAGCCGATCGTTATGAGTTATTGTTGAATGGAGAGAAGTCGGGAACGGTTCCTGCTGGAACCCAAGAATGGGTCTTTGCGGGACTGAGTTCAGGAACATCTTATCAACTGGATGTACAAGCAGTGAACGAAAGTGGACAAGGTATGCGCAGTTCGGTGTCAGGAACAACGCTACCCGAGAGTCCGTCGGGACTTCATGTTGTTCAAGTAACTGAACAGGGAGCGATCTTGAGCTGGGAGCCTGTAGTTGGGGCAATGAAATATGAGGTGGTCATCAATGGACAGAGCCATGAGATATCAGATACACAACTGTCAGTTCACCATCTGTCAAGCAGTCGTGAGTATACCTATGAAGTAAAGGCGGGCAATGCTGCCGGGTACGGTGCATCCACCCGTAGTACAATTCTTACGCTACCTGGCAGGCCGGAAGGACTGAATGTCACATGGACTGGTGAAACAAGTATGGGGCTTGCATGGCAAGCTGTAGATACGGCGAATCTCTATATTGTGAAAATCAATGGCATAGAAGTGGGCAGAACAACAGGACTGGCCTACACGGCTGATGAATTGTTGCCAGGTACAGAATACATGTTGGAAGTTCAGGCTGTGAATACTTCGGGTTCGGGTGAGACAGCGCAGCTCATCCGATTGTCCAAACCTGTGTCGCCTGACGAGATAATTGCAGACCCAGCAGTACATCGGGCAAAAGTTTCCTGGTCGGTCGTGGAAGGCGCCGCTGAATATGTGATTGAGCAGAAGGGCAAAGAGATCTATAGGGGAATTGAGAATGAAGCCACGATTACAGGGCTCCAGGATGGAACGTGGCATCATTATCAACTATGGGCGGTCAACAGACAGGGGACTCGTTCTGAAGCGACAGATGTATCGCTGCTGACTTTGCCTGAGAAACCCGCTAAGGTTGCCGTATATGATGTGGCCAAAAACAGCCTTGGTCTGGATTTCAGCAACACAGGTGTCCAAGGGGCAGATCAGTACGTCATTGAACGGGATGGGAGAGAGATTGCTCAAATGGATTCAACTGAAACCCAATTCGTGGACAAGGATCTGTCGCCAGGAACGAAATACACTTATGTGATTCGGGCAGTCAATGCGAGTGGAACGAGTGCTCCGCTTACTTTCAGTATAATGACTCAAACTTTGCCATTGGTTGCAGAAGGGATCACAGTGAACGCTGAAACACATAAGGTGGATCTGGCTTGGGAAGTTGTTAAGGGAGCGGCTGCCTATGAGATTCGCAATCGGGTAACGGGAGATGTGCAGAGCGTGTCTGAACCGTCTGTACATCTCAATAGTATGCTGGATGGTACAGCGTATGAACTCGAACTCATCGCGATTAATGAAGAGGGTCATCGGTCAGAGTCTATTCAGATTCAGGTTTTAACGAAACCTATATCCCCTCAGACGGCAGGCATAACACACATCACAGATCAGACTGCGGTGCTGGATCTGACTGGAAGCTCTACACGGGGAGCAGAGCAATTCATCATCATGCGGGATGACGTTGAAGTCGCTAAGGTTCCGGCAGATCAAAATTCATTTGAAGATCATGGTCTGACACCAGGAGAGCGTTACCTGTACACCATCAAAACATCGAATGCAACGGGTGAGAGTGATTCTGGTTTCGAAGTTCACGTGCGAACGTTGCCTGCGACCATTACTGAACCTTTACATGCAAGTATAATTGGGGAAAAAGAGGGATTAATCTCTTGGCCAAAGGTACAAGGTGCTGAGGGATATACCATATGGATCGGAGATCAGATGTTCACCACTATTGAAGAAGGGGATATTACCGAGGTGAGATTAACTCATCTGGAGAGTGCAACCCGATATGATCAGGTACAGATTATTCCTTATAATACGGCTGGTTCAGGAAGCCCAATGACCGTGACTCCTTTTTATACCTTGCCTCATGTTGATTCACTGGAAATGAAGATATACCCGGAGACAGACCATGCCAAATTGGAATGGGACTTCCCTTATGGGAACGAAACATTCGTTGTATTGCTGGATGGTACAGAAGTATACCGTGGCAAGCAAAAAGAGTTTATCGTTGATCAACTGGATGCAGGCAAGCAGTACCCGATTGAAATTTACACAGAGAATGATCAGGGAGATGTATCGGAGATGAAGGCGTATTCTGTCCTGACCAAGCCAGCAGCGCCTGCCAAAGTGGAGTATCATTCGGTGAAGGACCACATTCGTCTTCTATTGGAACAGAGCCGGGTTGAAGGTGCCGAGCAGTTCATCATTGAGCGTGACGGTGTGGAGGTTGCTCGTGTTCCTGCTGACGAAATGTTCTATGACGACAAGGAACTTGAACCGGGCGTGAACTACAGCTATACGGTCAAGACCATGAATGCTTCGGGCAGTAGTGATGGTGGTTATTACCTTCATGCAATGACTTTGCCCGGTAGTGCTGCCTCACCTCCTGTAATAGAGGGGCGTTCAACGCATGGTGCAGACATCGTATGGGAACTGATTCCTGGTGCTGCGGGTTATCGAGTCTATCGAAATGAAGAGCTTGTGGGAACAACAACGGAGACATCCATACATGTGACTGAATTGAACAGTGCCGAGCGTTATACTGACTTTGCAATCATTCCATATAATGAGGCAGGAGAGGGAGATGCGCTCCAGGTTCCGGAATTCGAGACGTTGCCTTCCGAAGATCTGACAGTAGCAGCCGTAGCGCAAGGCACTAATACGATTAAGCTAACTTGGGAACTGGATTCAATGAATGAGGTGATTGTAATCACCCATAAAGATCGTGAGATCTACCGTGGTACACAGCGCAGTTATGTATGGACAGGACTGAATGCCGAGCAGCATTATGAGGTGGTTGTATGGACGGAGAATTCGGCAGGTGAGAAAAGTGAAAGCAAACGGGCCGCAGCCATGACTTTTCCGTATCCACCATCCGCCTGGAGCGGTAGTGGTACAGCTTCAAATCCAGCAGATACTTCGGTAAAAGCCGATGAGGTGAGTTCACAACCTGAACCTTCTGATGAGCAACCTGAGTTACCTGCGAAAAAAAATATCAAATTTATTGATATCAGCCAAACCTTTAATAAGGATCAGATTACCTGGCTGGCGGAACAAAATATCATTCAAGGTGTAAGTGAAACTCGCTTCGAGCCACGCCGTCCGATTACGCGTGCAGAATTTACCGCATTAATCGTACGTCTGATGGGTGTGGATACAACGGTTAATGAACAACAACATGGATTTCAGGATGTGAGTGCTAAGGATTGGTTCGCTCCTGAGATTGGGGCAGCCGTTCACCATGAGATGGTTCAAGGTATGGGAAACGGTAAGTTCGCTCCGTATGCGCTGGTAACACGTGAACAGGCATCCAAGATCATAGCCAATGTGGTTCGTAAGATCAGACCGGAACCGCTGACTTCCCCAAGAGCGTTTACCGACCAGACTGATGTATCTGATTGGGCCAAAGAAGAAGTGCAGGAGCTTGCAGGTTTGTACATGATTACCGGATATGAAGACGGCAGCTTCCGTCCCATGCAGCACTTAAGCAGATCCGAAGCTGCAGCGCTGATCTTCCGTTTAAATAAGCTGATTCAAGTTATGAATGAGAAGCATACAGATCAAGTGGAGAAAGCGTCAGCGTTCGATCATCATATCTAGATTGAATTGATTCTTACAAGTGATACTTTAATCATCGGCAGTAACGACATTACCGCTTGATTGGTTTTTAATGTTATAATAGGTTGCCAATATGATAAAAAAGGGTAATGAACAATGGTGATGAATAATGAATAATAAATTTATCCGGATATATGAAGATATTGCAGATCGTATTCGGACTGGAGAGATTGAGGCAGGCACGCTGCTTCAATCGGAACTGGATCTATCGGAAAGTTATCAAACGTCTCGAGAGACTATTCGCAAAGCATTGAAAATGTTGTACGAAGAAGGTTATATTCAGAAGATTCAAGGCAAGGGCTCAATTGTACTGGACATACGCAAGATCGATTTTCCCATCTCAGGTCTGGTTAGCTTCAAGGAATTAGCCAAAAAAATGGGACATCGCGCTCAAACGTATGTGAAGGTTTTCGAGGAGCAACAAGTGGATCAGGCGTTGCACAAGAAAATTAACTTTGGTCTGAACGAACAGGTCTGGGAGATCAGACGTGTGCGCAAAGTGGATGGAGAGCATGTCATACTGGACAAAGATTACATTAGCCAGCGGCTTGTTCCTGGGCTCAGCAAAGAGATCTGTAATGATTCCATCTATCAGTACATTGAGCAAGAGCTGGGGCTTTCCATTTCGTTTGCCAAAAAAGAGATTTTGGTGGAAGAACCCACCGCTGAGGACAGGGAATTACTTGACCTTGAAGGTTTCCACAATGTAGTTGTGGTGAGGAGCCAAGTCTACCTGGAGGATGCCAGTCAATTTCAGTATACGGAGTCGAGGCATCGACCGGACAAGTTCAGATTTGTGGATTTTGCACGTCGCAGATAAGTTAATCAAGATCGATCAGAGAGTACCTTTCACTGCATTATTCAGTGGATAGGTACTCTCTTTGGTTATGTGGGAATCCGAAGATCGTCCATCAAGAACCGCTTAATGTCAATGTTCTTCCTGCATGTCGGAGCGTATGATCACAATATATACGAGGCCGAGGAGTGAGCGAATTGAATCACGTGACAGCAAAATCAAATGTTCGCATATGGGAAGAAACCAGAGATATTCCAACCTATGGTACAGGTAAACCGGACAAAAATCCGATGTTTCTTGAAAAGCGAATCTATCAGGGAAGTTCGGGTAAGGTGTACCCACATCCCGTGATCGACAGCATTGAAGATGAAGCAAAAATGAAGTCGTATCGATTAATTATTCTCGAAAATGAATATGTACGTATCGAGATGATGCCCGAACTGGGTGGACGGATCTATCGCGCGCTGGATCGGACCAACAACTACGATTTTGTATATTATAACCGGGTAATTAAACCTGCACTTGTGGGTCTGGCAGGGCCATGGATTTCCGGGGGAATCGAATTCAACTGGCCACAGCATCATCGGCCCAACACGTTTGGTCCAGTCGATTATACATTTGGCAGTAATGAAGATGGAAGCGCTACTGTGTGGGTTGGTGAGATTGATCGCATGTATGGTACCAAAATGACCGCTGGCTTCACATTACATCCCGGCAAAGCCTATCTGGAAATCCATGCCGAGGTATACAATCGCACCAGCGCACCTCAAACTTTTCTATGGTGGGCGAATCCGGCTGTAGCTGTCAACGATCATACGCAATCCGTCTTTCCACCTGATGTAACGGCTGTGCTGGACCACGGAAAACGGGACGTATCCCGCTTTCCAATCGCAACCGGCACCTATTACAAGATGGACTATTCCGAAGGTGTGGATATCTCGCGCTACAAAAACATACCGGTTCCAACATCCTATATGGCGTATAAGTCGGATTATAATTTTGTAGGGGGTTATGACCATGGGATCCAGGCAGGCCTGCTGCATGTAGCCAATCATCATATTTCTCCGGGCAAGAAGCAATGGACCTGGGGGAATGGGGAATTCGGGCAAGCCTGGGATCGTCAGTTAACGGACGAGGATGGACCTTATATTGAATTAATGACCGGCATCTATACCGATAATCAGCCTGATTTTACGTGGTTACAGCCGTATGAAGCGAAATCATTCTCGCAGTATTTTATGCCGTATAAAGGAATTGGCATGGTCAAAAATGCAACGATTGATGCCGCAGTTAATCTGGAAATGGACGAAACGACCGGAATGGTAACCGTGATGGTATATGCGACGTCGGTTTTTGAACAAGCGACCGTTGAAGTGATAGGACCAATCGCGGTATATCTCCATGAGAAATGTAACATCTCACCTACGGAACTATATAAGTCTTCATTCCCGTGGAGCGGACAAGATGAATGGCATCAATTGAAGTTAAGTGTTCGAACTGCGGAAGGTAAAGTACTTGTGACCTATCAGCCTGAAAGGTCTGAGATACAGGAAGTGCCCGATCCGGCGAAACCACTTCCGCTACCATCCGAGATTCTTACGAATGAACAACTATATCTGGCTGGTCTTCATTTGGAGCAATATCGGCATGCCACGTATGAACCAGAACCTTATTATCTGGAAGGTTTGAAGCGTGATGCAACGGATATCCGTCTAAACATTGCGTATGGCACATTGCTGTTGCGCAGAGGTCTGTTACAAGATGCAGAGAAGCATTTCAGACATGCTGTACAATCGTTGACGTGGAAAAATACGAATCCATATGATAGTGAAGCATTTTACCAACTCGGTCTGAGTTTGAAACTACAGGGGAAACAGGAAGAAGCCTACGCAGCACTGTATAAAGCCGTATGGTCTGCACAGTATCAGGATACAGGTTATTACATGCTTGCTCAGATCGATACGGCGTTACATCGGGACATCGAAGCGTTGGATCACATCGAACGTTCGCTGATTCGCAACACCAGAAATTATAAGGCTCGGCATCTGAAGGTGGCTCTGTTACGCAGAATGGGTCAAGATAAACAGGCGATCCAATATGCGCGTGAGACATTGGAACTGGACCCGGTTGAATTTGGAGCCGCACATGAATTAGTCCTGATCTACAGCGGAGTAACTGCACCTTCAGAGAGAGAACAAGTGGAGCAAGCACGTGAGCATTTCCATCGTCTGATGCGAGGAGACGTTTATAATTATCTGAATGTAGCCGCGGATTATGCGGATAGTGGGTTGTGTGAAGAAGCACTTACGGTACTCTCCTATGTTGAATCCGAAAATTCACGGCCGTATCCTATGGTTGGTTATGCTCAGGCCTACTTGTATCGTCAGCTGGGGGATGTTGAGCAGGCCCGGGAATGTCTAAGACAAGGGAAAGCTGCTCCAACGGATTATTGTTTTCCTAATACGTTATTTGAATTCATGGTGCTTCAGGATGCATTGGCAGTGGATTCGAATGATGCGCGTGCTCACTATTACCTGGGAAATTGGTTATATGATCATAAACGATACGAGGAAGCAATCACCCATTGGGAAACTTCACGCGAGGTGGATGCTGCATATTCGACTGTACATCGGAATCTGGGACTGGCTTATTATAACAAGTCGAATCGGCCCGATCTTGCACTGGCATCATTAGAGGAAGCTTTCCGGTTGGATTCTCAAGATGCACGGATCTTCTACGAGTTGGATCAGCTGCGCAAGAAGATGGGGTATTCCTGCGAGCATCGAATCAAACAGCTGGAAGATCACATGGAGCTGGTTCATCATCGTGACGATCTGTACATTGAGTGGGTAACTTTATTGAATATGCAAGGTAGCCATCAAGAAGCATGGAATGCCCTTCAGACCCGGCGGTTTCATCCATGGGAGGGTGGAGAAGGCAAGGTAACAGGACAATATGTTACGGCACTGACGGAACTGGCGAAGCGAAATCTGGAGAAACAACAACCTGAACTGGCATTGGAGCTGTTGAAGAAGGCTTTGGTTTACCCGGAGAACTTAGGTGAAGGTAAATTGGAGGGAGCCGGAGACAACCCCGTTTACTTTTATCTTGGCTGTGCCTACCAGCAACTGAAGAATAATCAGGCGGCAGAGGAGAATTTCCACAGAGCATCCATCGGTTTGAATGAACCGGCAAGCGCGATGTTTTATAATGATCAACCGCCGGAATCCATCTATTATCAGGGTCTGGCCTGGCAGAAGCTTGGCAATGTGAAGGAAGCCAACCGACGCTTTAACAAACTCATTGACTATGCGGAAAGACATATGCACGATCACATCCGAATGGATTATTTTGCGGTATCTCTGCCCGATTTCCTGGTGTTTGACGATGATCTTAACCAGCGTAATGAAGAACATTGCCGATACATGCGAGCATTAGGTCTTCTTGGCCTTGGTCGGACAAATGAAGCCGAACTTGAGTTGGAGCGGGTTCTGGAGAAGAACCCCAATCATCAAGGGGCAGTCATCCATAGATAATTGCTAATCGACTCAACCCTATCCCATATATACCGAAGGAGTTATATAATCCATGAACGATAGTATAGCAGGAAGCCAGATTCGTTTTATACTGGATGCAAAAGATAAAGAGATTCGTGCGGGTCGCATGACGGGTAGTGGCGGCAAGAATCCACGAGGGGAGTCTTATGACTTTACCAACTATTATATGCTTCGTAATGATAAACCTCATATTCCCGTGGTAGGTGAATTTCATTTCTCCAGATTCGCTTACTTACAGTGGGAAGAAGAATTACTGAAGATGAAGGCAGGCGGGGTGAACATCGTCGCTTCGTATGTGTTCTGGAATTTTCACGAGGAGCAGGAAGGCGAGTTTAATTGGTCAGGAAATCTGAATTTGCGGCACTTCGTGGATCTGTGTGGCAAACATGAGCTGCCACTGATCGTGCGGATTGGTCCATTCTGTCATGGGGAAGTTCGTAATGGAGGGATGCCTGATTGGTTATTCAGTTATCCATTTGAAGTGAGATCGAATGATGAAGGGTATCTATATTATGCCAAGCGATTATATCGTGAGATTGCCCGTCAACTCAACGGTTGTTTTTATCAGGAGGGTGGCCCCGTAATAGCCGTACAGTTGGAAAATGAGTATATGCACGCTGGGGCACCTATGGATGCCTGGGGGTACACACGTGAAAAATACATTTCCTCTGGCCGGGACGGTCGTGAACATCTGAAGGTGCTTCGCGGTATTGCCGAAGAAGTCGGTATGCACCCCATGTTCTATACTGCTACGGCCTGGGGTAATGCTGCGGTGCCTGAAGAAGGAACGCTGCCTATGCTTGCGGGGTATGCGTACACACCATGGATTCCCAATCAGCCTCCAAGCCGAGAGTATTTATTCCAGGATCTGCATATGAATCCTGTTGAAGAAGTGGATTATGACAGTCTGGAGTATCCTGCGGCGTATTGCGAACTAGCAGGTGGCATGCAGGTCAGTTATCATGCTCGGCCGGTTGTAGATGCGGACAGTGTTGAGGCGATGACCATTGTGAAGCTGGCAAATGGCAGTAATCTGGTTGGATATTATATGTATCACGGTGGAACCAATCCGGTAGGGCAAAAAACGTATATGAATGAACAGGCATTGCCTAAAATGACGTATGATTACCAAGCCCCGCTCGGGGAGTTTGGACGTATTGGTGAATCGTATAACCGCATTCGAACCTTGTCCATGTTTCTGGAAGCATACGGTGAGCTGCTTGCGCCAATGGGCAGTGTTATACCGGAAGAGCAACATTCGATAACACCGGAGAACATGATGGATCTGCGCTGGTCTGTTCGTCAACAAGAAGGCTCAGGATTCCTGTTCATGAATAATTATCAGGATCATGTGGCGTTGCCTGATCGAGATATACAATTGGAGCTGCATACCGGCAAAGGGACTGCTTTTTATCCAAGAGAAGGCACGATGCAGCTGAAATCCGGCATGGCAGCCATTCTGCCTTTCCATATGAATCTGAATGGAATGAAGATCATTAGTGCTACCGTTCAGCCACTGACCCGATTTATGGTAAATCAGGAGCTCACGGCTGTGTTTTATGCCCATGAAGGCATGAAGCCTGAGTATGTTATTGATGCAACATCTGTTATAAATGTGGATATGCCCGAAGGTGCCGTTTCCGAGCAGGGTAATGAAGTTATTATTCACCCGATGGCTGGCATGGACCATCATCTGCGTATCACAACATCGGACGGTACGGTCATACGTATCATTACATTGACCCGTGAAGAGGCATTGCATGCCTACCGTTTCCGTATGGGCGGAGAAGAGAGACTTGTGATTAGCAGCAGTCATCTGTATGTGCAGAATGAGATGCTCATATGCAACTCCCTGGAGCAAACAGAGTTTGAGGTATCCTTCTATCCGGCTCCAGAGCATGTTTCACCTTCTAAATATGCTGTGTCATCCCAGTCAAAGCGGGGAATATTCGGTACGTACACATTCCAGATTTCCCCTTACGAGCCGGCTGTAGAGGTTGATTATCCGAAAGAGTATGCAGCAACATTGAGATTGGATACAGCGTGGCCGGAACAAGTAGATGACGTATGGGTTGAGATTGATTATGAAGGAGACGTTGCAGCAGCGCATATTCATCATCAGATGTTAACAGATCATATTCACTATGGGCATAGCTGGATGCTTGGTTTGAAGCAATCCCGTCATTTGTTGGCCGATCACGAGCTTCGTCTTTCCATAACTCCAATTCGAAGAGGAACGATCAAAAGTTATGTGAATCAGGCTTATGTGGAGCGGTTTGAGGGCGTGGAGATTGGGAAGTTTAACGAGATTCGGGTAAGACCACATTACCGGGTTGGGTTGGTATTGGCGGGAGTTAGGGAAGACACTTAGTCTAAATGAGGGATTTAACAACAGATAAACAAGACTTAAGCAAGAGTTAACTGACGTTTATAATGCAGAGGGTTCTTTCTCCGAACGATTGTGAGGGGAGAGAACCTTTTTATTGCTTTGTTATGTAAAACAAATGATTACTATTCATGGTAAAAAGATCTTGACTGGTAAGCGTTTTCAATTTATTATAACTCCATAACCTTAACGATAAAGTTTATTAAACTAAAAAACGTAATTATAATAAAGTTATTATTTGTTTATTTACTAACAAAAAACCTCTATTACCAACGATTTTAGTTAACTTATTGCCTAGAGCAGGGTTAATTGAAATAAAAAAACAAATACAGGAGGTTCCAAACGAATGGTTAATCTGAAAAAGTGTACCATATTCACGGTTATTGCTGCTCTCATGTTCATGGTATTAGGGAGTGCAGCACCCAAAGCATCTGCTGCCACAGGATTTTATGTAAGCGATAACAAGTTGTATGATTCCACAGGCAAGGCCTTTGTCATCAGAGGTGTTAATCACGGACATTCCTGGTTCAAAAATGATCTGAATACCGCTATTCCTGCAATCGCCAAAACAGGTGCCAATACGGTACGCATTGTTCTTTCGAATGGTAGCCTGTACACCAAAGATGATCTGAACGCTGTTAAAAATATTATTAATGTGGTTAACCAAAATAAAATGATTGCTGTACTTGAAGTGCATGACGCCACAGGGAAAGATGATTATAATTCGTTGGATGCGGCAGTGAACTACTGGATTAGTATTAAGGAAGCTTTGATAGGCAAAGAAGATCGGGTAATCGTCAACATCGCCAATGAATGGTATGGAACGTGGAATGGAAGTGCGTGGGCTGATGGTTACAAAAAAGCCATTCCGAAACTCCGTAATGCCGGAATCAAAAATACGCTAATTGTGGATGCAGCTGGATGGGGACAGTTCCCTCAATCCATCGTGGATTATGGACAAAGTGTATTTGCAGCCGATTCTCAAAAGAATACCGTCTTCTCCATTCATATGTATGAGTATGCTGGCAAAGATGCTGCAACGGTCAAAGCCAATATGGAGAATGTGCTGAACAAAGGATTGGCTCTGATCATTGGTGAATTCGGGGGATATCACACAAACGGTGATGTGGACGAGTATGCCATCATGAGATATGGTCAGGAAAAAGGGGTAGGCTGGCTTGCTTGGTCTTGGTACGGAAACAGCTCTGGTCTGAACTATCTGGACATGGCCACAGGTCCGAACGGAAGCTTAACGAGTTTTGGCAACACCGTAGTTAATGATACCTATGGTATTAAAAACACTTCCCAAAAAGCGGGGATTTTCTAATCCACCGATGAAACAGGAACACTCTGACGGTTACGTCAGGGTGTTTTTTTAATAAAATAGCTCAATCGTTGATAGTTTTTGAATATTTCCGTTTTGTTTTAAAATATTTTGTTTTCAAAATAAAACAAAGATGTTAAACTCGGATTAGGAATAAAACAAACATTATCGGAGGGAAACAAATGGTACAGAGTTTATGGAATGCATCGCAGGCATCTGAGAAAACAACAGGACTTGAGCAGTTGGTTTACCGATCCAATCTGATTGGATCTGATCGCAGTGTATGTAACATCTACGGTGGTAATACGTCTACCAAAACGACAGTGAAGGATTTTCGTGGTCGTGATGTAGAAGTAATGTATGTGAAGGGAAGCGGCTCTGATCTGGGTTCCATGGAAGCGAAACATTTTACCGGACTTGGGCTTGAAGACATTCGACCATTAATTGAACGTGAATCCATGTCGGATGAAGAGATGGTTGAATATCTGGGACATTGCATGATTGATGCCAAGCACCCGCGTGCCTCCATCGAGACTCTGCTGCATGCGTTCCTTCCATATAAACATGTGGATCATACGCACCCGGATGCGATTATCAGCCTGTGTTGTGCGCATAAAGGCAAGGAATTGGCGAAAGAGATCTACGGTGATCGATTTGTATGGGTGCCTTACGTACGTCCAGGGTTTACGTTATCTAAAATGATTGCTGAAAGCGTATTCTCGAATCCCAATGTCGAACTCGTACTGATGGAAAAACACGGACTTGTCACTTGGGGTGAAACATCCGAGGAATGTTACGCTCAAACGATCAAGATTATCAATGAAGCAGAAGCTTTCATCGAAGCACGGGTGAACGAAGAAAGTTTGTTTGGTGGTGTGAAGCACCCGGCGCTTGCCGCTGATGTTCGTCGTCAGATCGTATCACGTGTGATGCCAACGATTCGTGGAGCGGTATCGGATAGTAAAAAAATGATTTTATCCTTTGATGATCAAGAGGACGTACTTGCTTTTGTGGGAGGAGCAGATTCCCCGGAATTGTCTCAGGTGGGTGCAGCTTGCCCGGATCATCTGGTACATACCAAAGTGGTACCTCTGTTCATCGATTGGACGCCGGATGCGGAAGATATTGAAGGTTTAAAAGCCAAGCTGGTAGAAGGTGTAGCTGCCTACAAAGAGCAATATCAGCAGTATTTTGAGAGCAACAAAAACGAAGGTGATGTCATGTTCGAAGCGGCACCACGCGTTATTCTCATTCCTGGTGTGGGCATGATTAACACAGGCAAGAGCTGGGCGCTTTCCCAAGTAAGCGGAGCGTTGTATCACAGAGCGATTGCTGTTATGCGTGGAGCTACTAGCTTGGGTCAATTTGTATCACTCAGCGCAAACGAGTCTTACAATGTGGAGTACTGGCCGCTGGAATTGTATAAATTGTCTCTGGCTCCGGCCGAAACCGAATTCTCCCGCAAAGTGGCGTTTATCACAGGTGGCGCAGGTGGTATCGGAAGTGAAACAGCGCGGAGATTGGTATCTGAAGGCGCACATGTGGTGCTTGCTGATCTCAACCTGGAGGGCGCACAGAAGGTAGCACAGGAAATCAATGATCAGTACGGTGCGAATCGTGCTTATGCGCTAAAAATGGACGTAACCGATGAGGAAGCCGTTCAATCTGCGTATGCAGATGTTGCGGTGCAATATGGCGGAGTGGATATCATCGTGAACAATGCGGGACTAGCGACATCCAGCCCATTTGACGAAACGTCCCTGAAGGAATGGAACCTGAACATGAATGTACTGGGTACAGGGTATTTCCTTGTGGCTCGTGAAGCGTTCAAGCTGATGAAACAGCAGGGTATTGGGGGAAGCATGGTATTTATCGGTTCCAAGAACTCGGTGTATGCAGGTAAAAGTGCTTCTGCTTACAGCTCAGCGAAAGCGCTGGAAGCACATCTGGCACGTTGTATTGCAGCAGAAGGTGGAGAGTATGGCATTCGTGTCAACACGATTCTTCCAGATGCCATTCTACAGGGTTCAGCAATCTGGAACGGTTCCTGGAGAAATGAACGAGCAGCTGCATATGGAATTGAACCGGATCAATTGGAAGAGTATTATCGCAAACGGACGACATTGCTCGTGAATATCTATCCAAGAGATATTGCGGAAGGAATCGCATTCTTTGCTTCTTCGAAATCCGAAAAAACAACCGGTTGCATGATGACCATTGATGGCGGTGTACCGGCAGCATTTACACGTTAAAATAGGAGGGTTCTTGCGGATGGATAACCAAGTTAAGCAAGCGTATGAAGCAGCCAAGGCATTGTATGCCCAACACGGAATAGATACGGACGAGGTGCTGAATAAACTCAGGGAGATCAAAGTATCCGTACACTGCTGGCAAGGCGACGATGTCAAAGGATTTCTGAATAAAGATGGGGAGTTAACAGGGGGTATTTCCGTTACAGGTCAATATCCGGGGGCTGCGACCACACCAGCAGAACTTCGTAACGATCTGGAGCAAGCTTTTGCTCTGATTCCCGGCAAACATAAGGTCAATCTGCACGCGATTTACACGGATACAGACGAGCAGGTTGAACTGGATCAGATTGAGCCAAAGCATTATGAGAAGTGGGTGAAATGGGCCAAAGAACAAGGACTCGGTCTGGACTTCAACCCAACATGTTTTTCCCATGAAAAATCAAGTGACGGGTTCACGCTCAGTCATCCAGACCCTGAAATTCGCAAGTTCTGGATTGATCACTGCAAGGCATCCCGCCGGATTGGTGCTTACTTCGGGGAACAGCTTGGTCAGACTTGTGTAACCAATGTATGGGTACCGGATGGATTCAAGGATAATCCCGTTGATCGGTTGACACCACGCAAACGTCTCAAAGAATCGCTGGACGAAGTATTCGCTGAATCACTTAACCCGGAGCACAACCTGGACGCGGTAGAGAGTAAGCTGTTTGGTCTGGGTTCGGAAGCATATGTGGTGGGTTCTCATGAATTTTATATGGGTTACGGTTTGCAAAATGATACGTTGATCTGTCTTGATGCGGGTCATTTCCATCCAACAGAGGTTATTTCCAATAAACTGTCGTCCTTGTCATTGTTTACAAGTGGCATCCTGCTTCACGTAAGTCGCCCGATGCGTTGGGATAGTGACCATGTGGTAATTATGGACGATGAGTTGCTGGAAATTGCCCGTGAACTGGTTCGACATGATCTGCTTGCGACCACACATATTGGACTGGATTTCTTTGATGCAAGCATTAATCGTGTAGCTGCATGGGTTGTGGGTACTCGCAACACAATCAAAGCCCTTCTCCGAGCGATGCTCGAACCGGTGAATGCCTTGAAACAAGCCGAGTTGGAAGGGGATTACACGTTGCGCCTTGCCTTAACGGAAGAGTTCAAATCCTATCCATTTGGCGCGATCTGGGACTACTATTGTGCTCAGCAAGGCGTTCCAGTCCGTGAAAAGTGGATCACCGATATCAAAACCTATGAACAAGACGTATTGCTACAGCGTGATAAATCGTTGGTGTAACCGTATTATTTTTCGTATAAACCACTATGGAATGAAAATTCCGTGGTGGTTTTTTTGGCATAATCACACTTAATGCATAAGTGAGGCGATTGCTTCCATACTAGGAATATAGATCCGTATCGCATAAGGTTGCCACGCAGAGGAGGAATAATAGCGTTGATTCTAGCCCACAACAAACTGTATATCGCTGCACTTGGCGGCGTGAATGAAATAGGGAAAAATATGTATTTCATCCAGTACAATCAGGACATCATCGTGATTGACTGTGGTTCGAAGTTTCCCGATGAGACATTGCCTGGTATTGATCTGATCATTCCGGATGTAACGTATCTGCTGGAGAATTTGGATAAAGTAAGAGGTCTTGTGGTTACCCATGGACATGAAGATCACATTGGTGGCATTCCCTATTTGTTAAAACAAATGAACATCCCGGTGTATGCATCCAGGCTCACTCGCGGACTGATCGAGCTTAAACTGAAAGAGCATGGCCTGCTGCGCAAGGCGGACCTGCATACAATCGATGCTCATTCCAGCATTACGCTGGGAGGGATAGAGGTTTCCTTTTTTGCAACCAGTCATAGTATACCTGATTGTCTTGGTATCTTCTTTAAGACCCCGGCGGGCAATGTCGTGCATACTGGAGATTTCAAATTTGATATGTCTCCTGTACATGGACCTTTCCCAGATCTGCACCGCATGGCCGAGATTGGCAAACAGGGTGTCCATATTTTGCTATCCGAGAGCACGAATGCAGAAAGACCGGGATTTACACCTTCCGAGCGTGTTGTGGGAGATCACATTCTGGATGCCTTTATCCGTGCAAAACAAAAAGTATTTATCTCTACTTTTGCGTCAAATGTCAGCAGGGTACAGCAGATTGTGAATGCAGCATTCGAGACGGGTCGCAAACTGGCACTGTTGGGAAGAAGTATGGTGAATGTAGTATCGGTGGCCAGTGAATTGGGGTATTTGCAAGTTCCTGATGGATTATTGATTGAAGCTATCGATTCGGATCAGTTTCCGCCCGAACAGGTTGTTGTCTTATGTACTGGTAGCCAGGGAGAAGCGATGGCAGCATTATCGCGTTTGGCATCCGGTAAACATCCTCACGTAAGAATTAACGCCGGGGACACGGTCATTATTGCTGCCGGAGCCATCCCGGGCAATGAACGGAATCTTGCACATGTCATTGACAACCTGTATGTTCTCGGAGCACGTGTGATATATGGTTCAAGTGGTGCAGCAGGAATGCATGTATCGGGACACGGTAGTCAGGAAGAACTCAAATTGATGTTAACTCTGATGAAACCGGATTATCTGATTCCGATCCACGGTGAGTTTCGCATGTTGTATCAACACAGACTGCTTGCTGAATCCGTAGGTATAGAGCGTGATCATGTGTTTATCGTGAATAATGGGGATATGGTCCAATACAAAGACGGCATTGCTTCGCTAGGTCCAAAAATTGCATCAGGAAATAGTCTCGTAGACGGTCTGATCATGGGTGATGTCGGCAATATTGTACTTCGCGACCGCAGGCAACTGTCCTCCGATGGCATGCTGGTGATTGTGACTACACTGAGCAAAACGGAAAAACAGATGGTCACGTCACCCGAAATTATCTCCAGAGGGTTTGTATTTGTTAAGGATTCGGAAGAATTCATGCATGAGATTCATGAGCTTGTTCTAAACCGGATGGATGAGTTGACCGGGGCTGGGGTCAATCAGTGGAATGTGATCAAAAGAAAGCTGAAAGACGAGATCGGTCACTATATTTACGCTCAAACCAAGAGAAGACCTATGATCTTGCCAATTATTATTGAGGTCTGAGTCAGCAGGGATAGGGATTATCCTTGCCCTAATGGTCTGTGCAAACGGGATATGGAAGCTTAGCAGCCTGATGAATGTGGGATCATACTTCGGTATGAACGTCACATTGTCATCGGGCTTTTGCTATTACATCGAGAATGTACGATAGATATACCATAAACGGAGGTGAATCTAATTCGCCATGGCTTTGCGATTCGAAGTATAATAAAAGGTAAACTAGTTAAAGAAACAAGAGGAGTCTTTATGAATAAAACGATTTCTGATATCGCTCAGATGGCAGGTGTGGCGAAAAGCACGGTCTCTCGCTACCTGAATGGCGGATCGGTTAGTGAAGATACCCGCCAGAAGATTGAGCGTATTATCAAACAATACAATTATGTTCCCAACACATTTGCACAGAGTTTAAAGGCCAAGAAAACCAGTATTATCGGCACGGTTGTGCCACGACTCGATTCTTTTGCGACATCCCAGACATTGATCGGGATTGATGAAGAACTGCGAAGTAATCAGTATCAGATGCTGATCGCGAATACGAGTCAGGACATGCAGCGCGAGATTGATGCCATTTATGATTTTGCACGACAGAAGGTATCGGGTATTATTCTGCTGGCTGCTGAAGTGACTGAAGCACATCTGAAGGCCGTTGAGGATATACGGATTCCGGTGTTATTGGTGGGGCAACAGCATGAGCAACTGCACAGTCTGGTTCACAATGATGATCAGGCAGGTTATGAGATGGGCAGATATGTCGTCGAACAAGGTCACCGCAAGATCGTGTATATGGGAGTTAGCGAGAAGGATCGGGCTGTAGGGATCTATCGTAAACAAGGGTTCCAGCGAGCAATCGCTGAGTGTGGTGGATGTGAAGTGAAGTATTATGAGACAAGCTTTAAGATGTCGGAAGCCATCGTTACCGCTGAAGCCATTCTGAAAGAAATCACACCAACGATCATTGTAGGGGCCACGGATAATATCGCACTGGGTGTAATGAAGATTGCGTTCTCCAATAAAATTCGCATACCGCAAGATTTGTCCGTTACCGGATTTGGCGGATATGATATTACGGAGATGATTCACCCCACGCTGACGACTGTGAAATATCATTATTTGCAGGCGGGCAAAGTAGCGGCGAATCACATTATTCGTCTGGTGAAAGGCGAGTCGGTGGAGGAACGAACAACACTGGACGTAGAACTAATTCCTCGAGAAAGCGTTGACAAATTATAAAAACATCATTTATGATAATTCCATCGAACCGGTTCCATAGTGGATATCCAATACGGATATGCGAATACGGGCAGGCATTAATGCCAGGTGGAATTATTTTTTTGTACCCACTGGAACCGGTTCCTATAATTTGATTTTCGTATAAGTTAAATAAGAAATAAACATGACGGAGAGGGCAGAAAAAATCTGAAGAAACGGAGTGTTCGCCTTTATCACCGGATTTCACCCTTTAGATAAGGGATCAGGAAATCTGGGGATAACAGCGATCGGAGGATTGTTCTGCTATCGTAGTCCCAGTGTGAAATTTCTTGGTCTAACTTATATAAGCAAGAATGGAGAACAGCTATGAAAATGACTAGAGAGCAGCGCTACAGACGAATTGAGCAAGCTGAGCCTGGTGAGATTGCGAAGCTTGAAGCACAGATATCCGAGTGTCCATGGAGACAGAGTTACCATATTCAGCCTGTAACAGGTCTGCTTAATGATCCTAACGGCTTTGTATATTATAAAGGCTATTATCATCTGTTCTATCAGTGGTTTCCACTTGGAACAGAACACGGCATGAAATACTGGTATCATACCCGCTCGAAGAATCTGGTGAACTGGGAAAATGTCGGGATTGGAATCGAACCGGATAGCTGGTATGACTCACACGGAGCTTACTCCGGCAGTGCGATTGAAAAAGACGGCAACCTGCACTTGCTGTACACAGGCAATACGAGGGATGAGGCTTGGGTCAGACATCCGTATCAATGCTTGGCAGTCATGGATGAAAGCGGTTCAGTAACCAAACTGAATTATCCCGTAATCTCGTCTGTTCCAGCCGGATACACGGAACACTTCAGAGATCCCAAGGTGTGGCAACAAGGAGACACGTATTATTGTGTAATTGGTGCGCAGAGAACAGACGAGACGGGATGTGCGGTACTGTATCGCTCAATTGATCTAAACAACTGGGAGTTTCTTGGTGAAATTCGCACGCAATTAACCTCCTTTGGTTACATGTGGGAGTGCCCGGATTATATGGAGATGGACGGGAAAGGTGTACTTGTTTTTTCCCCACAAGGCTTAGATGCTGCGGAAGATCATTATCAGAATATTTTTCAGTCCGGTTATCTGATCGGTGAGTCGCTCGATCTCCAGACGAGAGAGTTCAATCATGGTGAATTTCAGGAGTTGGATCGTGGATTTGACTTCTATGCTCCGCAAACCATGCAGGGCCCGGACGGAAGACGTATTCTTGTTGGTTGGATGGGGCTTCCCGATCTGGCGTATCCGACAGATGATAACGGTTGGGCACATTGCCTGACCATTCCTCGGCAGTTGACACTACGAGACGGGAAGTTAATTCAACAACCGGTTGCTGAAATGATCCAATTGCGTCAGCAGGAGGAAGGCACGCATATTCGCGCAACGATTGACCATGAGAGTCGATCTTTCACTGGTTTGAAGGGAATTTCCTTTGAGCTGATCTGTGAGATAAGCCAAGTAGATGCAGAGATGGTGGGCATCGAATTCCGTGCAAGTCGAACTGAGAAAACGATTCTTCTGTATGATCGGATTCAGCAGAAAGTTATTCTGGATCGGACGATGTCTGGTGCCGAGCTGGCAGAGCAGAATGGCGTTGTACGACAGTGCACACTTACTGCGGAAGTGATTAAGTTCCATCTGTTCGTAGATGCATCTTCAGTCGAGGTTTTTGTGAACGATGGGGAAGAGGTCTTTACCAGCCGGATTTTCCCAAGCCGGGACAGCGTGGATATTCGTTTCTTTGCACGCGGAGGCAAAGCTGATTTTGAAGCAACACAATGGCATTATTAAGTATTACGTGAGAGGAATGAGATAACATGTCGGAGAATCAACGCATTGCCCAGGAAGTCATTCATGCCATCGGGGGCAAAGAGAATATCGCATCATTTGCACACTGTGCAACACGCCTTCGCATCATGGTGAAAGATAAAGAAAAGATTGATCAGAAAACGGTCGAGAACATCGAGAAGGTGAAAGGCGCCTTTTTCAACTCGGGTCAATATCAGATTATCTTTGGTACGGGAACAGTGAATCGAATCTTTGAAGAGGTTGAGAAGCTGGGCATCGAAGGATCGTCCAAGGATGATGTGAAGAGTCAGGGGAAAAAGGAAGGAAATGCTTTTCAACGGGCTATCCGCACGTTTGGTGACGTATTTGTACCCATCATTCCCGTACTGGTAGCTACAGGGTTGTTCATGGGCTTGCGCGGATTACTTACCCAGAATGAAATTTTGGCGTTGTTTGGGGCAACACCTGATGATATCTCTTCCAATTTCCTGTTGTTCACTCAGATTCTGACGGATACGGCATTTGCGTTTCTACCTGCACTTGTAGCGTGGTCCGCATTCCGCGTATTTGGTGGAAGTCCGGTACTTGGTATCGTACTCGGGCTAATGCTGGTCAATCCCGCATTACCCAATGCTTACGCGGTGGCAGATGGATCAGCACAGCCGCTGCATATGCTCGGTTTTATACCTGTCGTGGGTTATCAGGGATCGGTTCTGCCTGCGTTCTTTGTAGGTTTGATTGGAGCCAAGTTTGAAAAGGTATTAAGAAGACGTGTACCTGAGGCACTGGACTTGATTCTGACTCCTTTTATTACGTTAACAGTCATGATTACGCTTGGACTATTCGCGATTGGTCCCGTTTTCCATTCCCTGGAAGAGTGGGTACTGCATGGAACAACTGCCGTATTGGATCTTCCGTTTGGCATCGCAGGTATAATCATTGGATTCTTCCATCAGATTATTGTCGTTACCGGTGTACATCACATCTTTAATTTCCTGGAGATTCAACTACTGGAGAAAACGGGATTCAATCCGTTCAACGCCATTATTACCTGCGCCATGGCAGCACAAGGAGCGGCTTGTCTCGCAGTCGGTCTGAAGACCAAAAATATGAAACTCAAAGCACTCGCATTACCTTCTTCCTTGTCCGCATTTCTAGGCATTACTGAGCCAGCCATCTTCGGAGTTAACTTGCGTTACATGAAACCATTTATTATGGGACTGGTTGGTGGTGGTGTAGGTGGTTTCATCGCTTCCCTGTTCCATCTGCAAGGTACAGGCATGGCAGTAACGGTTATTCCCGGTACACTGCTCTATCTGAACAGCCAACTGCCGTTGTATATCTTGTCCAACGTGGTTGCCATGGCCATTGCTTTTGCACTTACCTGGTTCTTCGGATATAAGGACCAACCGGTTGCAGAAGAAGTGGTGAGCCATGAAAACAGTGGAGTAACATCAACTGAAGTTATAGCAGAGGAATCTAATCCGCGTATTAATTCAGTTACCGATGCCGTTACAAGCAATCGTCCTAAGGTAGATTTTCTCGAAATAGCTTCGCCAATGAACGGTACCGTCGTTGCTCTGGAGCAGGTTCCTGACCCGGCGTTCTCGGAAAAACACATGGGTGAGGGCATTGCCATTGAGCCATCAGAAGGAAAAGTGTACGCACCGTTTGATGGTGTCATCGCACATGTGATGAACAAGAGTAAACATGCGGTGATTCTGGAGCATGAAACAGGTGTGCAGATGTTGGTTCATATCGGAATTAATACGGTTGGACTGAAAGGGAACGGTTTTACCGCGCATGTGAATAGCGGAGATCGTGTAACTGCAGGTCGATTGTTGATTGAATTTGACATGGATGTCATTCAGGCCGCGGGTCTCCCTTTGATTACACCTGTCTTGATCCCAAGTGGAAACGAAGCGATAGAAACTGTAACAGCAACGTCAACTGGCCATGTTCAAGCCAATGGGGAAGCAGTACTGGTAGTGAAATTTACTGAGCCACAATAAGTGATCGTTTGAAATAGAAATGTACTGGAACATGGAGGTAGAAAAATACAAATCGCAAAAGGCAAAGGGAACCTGTGTGTATCATCAGGTTTCCTTTGCCTTTTTGCATTACTTTCAGCCAAGGTATTAAGACATTTTGCTTTGAATCTGTACATGTAAGCGATTAAAAAGAGATATAAGGAGATCCAGAGCGTAAAGGGCATATTAGACAGGATATGAACAGGATTACGGTCTGGAATCAACCAGGAAGGTGCAGAATCGGATACGGCTCAATTGCGGAAAGGAAGATAGAGGACTATGATTCGCACATAACGTACTTGAAATGAAATATGCGGATCTGATGTGAAGGCGAGGTAGACAGCAATGGATGAAGCAATGATTGTTGTATCAGCAGGGCACAGTGCAGCGGGGATGAATTTTGTAGATTTATTACTGAAAAAGGGATTAGCCTTCGTTGTGCTTGTACACAGTGAAGAGGAACGGGAACAACTTCAAACCCTTGGAGCATTTCCTGTGCGTTATATTCAAGAAACGGAAGGGATGCAACAGACTCGTCCCGAATATATGGTCACCAATGCATTTGTGTTCGAGAATAATCTGCCTCAGTGTTGCCAGGATATCCAGTTGTGTCACAGCTGGTATCCGCAGCATCTCTATGTCGTTTCCAGTAACAAGGCTCCAGTTGGTCTTGTATATAAAGGGCTTGGTGCAACGTATGTCATTCATAGCCAGAGTGGAGATGTTTCGTTTTTATTGTGAACGGTCATTCATAATGGGATACGGATTATCTGATTAAAAGGAAAAACGTTCTGTTCGAACCGCTGGCTCTGGACAGAACGTTTCGTGATTCCCCACAGGTATAGATCAAGTGGGGAATCCTTATAACTATTATGAAGCTACGCCAACAACGCTGGTTCCATTTTTCGTGATTTTGTACGTCAGCACATCTCCGTTCCAGAAATGGAACTTAAGCGTGACTTCGCCATCATTGGTTTCATTGAAGAAGTTAGGTTTCAGCTCAATCACATTACGTTCGTAATCTGGGCTAAATGTGTAGGAGAATTCTTTGAACGAAGTCCAGTTCTGTGGACCGGCGTTCTCTCCGTTTGCATATGTTGCTTCCATCGTGGCCAGCTGATTGCCGTTAAACGTAGTCGGAATGGCAAATGCACTGGTTGTACCAGTTGCATCGTTCAACTTAGGTGTGTCATATTTAATGATATTGAAGTTCCACTCAGCACCTTGGTTGAATCCAGCTGTGAGTGTGGCATTTACGCCCAAATCACCAGAGGCTGTCAATTGGGTTAACAGATTGGATTTTAACGTAAGTACATCTTTTTTGATCGTATAGTCTTTACCTCTGACAAGAGGGGTAGTGCCATTCTTCAACGAATTGAATTTGTTCCCATTCAGATTGAGTTTTACCTTTTTATCTTGAATAGCTTCATTTTGTTTAAGATATACGAGGTCCGTTTCGGCTGTGGATGAGCGACCTGTCCAGCTGGCTTTCATGGTATTGAATAGTTCCTGATCAGACCAAGTAAAACTTGTGCGCCCGAAGTGCTGTCCGTTGTCCCACAACATCGTTGTCATCTGTTTTTGGCGCAGATATTGTCCAACAAATTCGAAGAATTTCAGTTTTTCGCCTTGCTCGATGACACCTGTGTGCTGGTCAAAACCAAGCAAGCCATACTCACCAACGATAACCGGAATGCCTTTCGCTGAGAGTGCATTGTATACCCGATCAAATGTGTCAGTAACGTCCTTCTGTACTTCCTCGTTATATTTGGTGTAACCCGCGATGTTCACACTGAATGGCCAGAACCCGTAGTAGTGAACGGTTGCAATAATATTGCTGTCATTCAATTTTTGAATGGTCTTATTAAGTTCATCCAGATCAGGTTGAGCGGAAGAGGTATGCATCGTTGGAAGCACAAGTGGACGTGTCTCGTTGTTTCCACCCGAAGTTCTTACGATCTTGTGAAAAGAAGTATTCAACTCGTCCAGCATGCGATATCCAATCGCTGCATCTGTTGTGCCGCCTTCGGAGAAACGTGGTTCGTTAACACTTTCGAAGATAAGTTTATCGGATGCATCTTTGAATTTGTCCGCAATCTGAGTCCAAGCAGCGTTGTAACGTGCAAGCACGTTGTCATGGTCTTTCTCCATGTAACTGATCCAGCGCCAAGAATCATGGTGAAGATTGATCATGACGTAGAGATCCGCATCGAGGGCCCAGTTTACCACTTCTTGAACCCGATTCATGTAAGCGGAATCAATTATGTAGTCGGGTGCGTCACCGATGTGGGCTTCCCAGGTCACAGGAATACGGATACTGTTGTAGCCCTCAGCTGCAATCAACTGAATTAGTTCCTTCGTAATGCGTGGGTTGCCCCAGGCTGTCTCATCCTCACCAACGGCGTCCAGAGAGTTACCCAGATTCCAGCCAGGCTCCATGGCGTTCACATAGGTCTGCATTTTACTTGGAGGGGGTGAGGCACTGGCCTGTTCGCTGTTGTCAGTTGCAGCTGAAGCCATAGCGGAGGAGAATAGGGATAGAATCAGGGCAGTCACAAGTGTAAGAGATAGGACTGATTTGCGGTTTTTTTTCATTAATATAGTCTCCTTCGAATAGAGAATGGTTGAACGTGAATAGCGGTTAAGCAGGGTGAAAATAGAGCTCAACGCAAACAAAAATTCACTTGTTTAATACTGGAATCACCACCGATTTATGTACTGAAAGCGTTTTCGTAATTTACTATATCATGATTTAATATTGGACAATACCTGCACAATTGGAATAAAAATCATGTGAAAATCAGTGATTGCTTTTTAATGATAATAAATTTAAATACCCTGGGAGAGATCTAATATGAAGCTGGATGCACATCAACATTTCTGGGAATACAATGTCGCCGAGTACGGATGGATTGGCGAAGAGATGAAAACCATTCGTCAATCTTTTCTTCCGCAAGATCTTGAACCTTTATTGGTCCAATCAGGACTGGTTGGATGTATTGCGGTACAAGCCAGACAATCACTGACAGAAACCGAGTGGCTTCTGCAGCTGGCAGATCGGCATGAATGTATCAAAGGTGTTGTCGGATGGGTAGATCTTTGTTCAAATGAAGTTCGGAATCAGCTTGAACTATTCGCATCCAATCCGTATTTGAAGGGCGTACGTCATGTCATACAGGATGAACCTGATCTGGATTATGTATTGAGAGAAGACTTTCAGCGCGGAATTTCATTGCTAAAAGAGTATGATTTGGCCTATGATCTGTTGGTATCCAAGGAGCAACTGCCTTATGCCGTTGAATTGGTTAAGGCGTTTCCTGAGCAGCGATTTGTACTTGATCATCTTGCCAAACCCGACATAAAATCAGGTATAATCTCACCATGGAAAGAAGCACTTGAGTCATTGGCCGCACAACCTAATGCGTACTGTAAACTTTCAGGAATGGTGACGGAAGCAGACTGGGCGAATTGGACTCCGAGCGACTTTACAGCCTATCTGAATATCGCCATAGAAGCCTTTGGTGCGGAACGGTTGATGTTTGGGTCCGACTGGCCGGTGAGCAACGTTTCAGCTACGTATTCTGAAGTATACGGTCTCATTAACTCTCACATTAATGTCTTACCTATACTAGATCAACAGATGATTCTTGGCGGCACATGTGCTGCGTTCTATCAAATATCGTAGTGGGCAATCCGAAGCAAAACCGGTTTCAAGAAGTTGACAACTGTTCTGATTCTTGCTAAAGTTTTATCCAATCCGCATAATCATGATCTGGGAATGTTACCGATATGGGCATAACCTGAGCTGGCTTGTTTACACGTAATCGTGTACCCAGGCTGGTTCGGGTTTTTTCTATTTAAGTTGAACAACCGTTTTACACGTGACGACTGCGCGGACAGAACAATCTTCCAATCGCTGTTATCCCCAGATTTTTTGATCCCTTTTTAAAGGGGAAATCCGGTGATAGCGTATGCTTCCGATGTAGCTTTCTTGCAGAAAGCTTGTAGGCGAACGCTTCGCTTCTCCAGATTTTTTCTGTCCTCTCCGTTTATGTGTAATTGTGTAGTTCAACTTAAATATTTTGTCTTTTTAATGTTTCTTACGATTGGAGCGGACAGCTGAATTACATATTTGGAAGGAGAATGATGATGACGAATTTTAAATTTCCTAAAGACTTTTTGTGGGGTGGAGCCATTGCTGCCAATCAGGCGGAGGGCGCGTATCTGGAAGATGGCAAAGGGCTGAGTATCGTTGACTTGCTGCCAACAGGAGAGAACCGCAGAAGTATTATGAAAGGTCATGTTCCAGCTTTCACGCCGCTTGCTACCGAGTTCTATCCTTCACATGAAGCGATCGACTTCTATCACCGTTACCATGAAGACATTGCTCTGTTTGCCGAAATGGGATTCAAGGCACTGCGTGTCTCCATTGCCTGGGCACGGATTTTCCCGACAGGAGAAGATGCACAGCCAAATGAAGCCGGATTACAATTTTATGATAACCTGTTTGATGAATTGTTGAAAAACGGCATTGAACCTGTGGTTACATTGGCTCACTTTGATGTGCCTGTGCATCTGATCGAGAAGTATGGCAGCTGGAGAAGTCGTGAACTGGTAACGCTATTTGAAACGTACGCTACAACGGTATTCACTCGCTACAAAGACAAGGTGAAATACTGGATGACATTTAATGAGATCAACATGCTTTTACATCTTCCGTTCCTTGGGGCGGGGCTGGCGTTTAATGAAGGGGATAACATTAAGGAAATTCAATATCAGGCTGCTCACCACCAACTGGTTGCAAGTGCACTGGCAGTCAAGGCATGTCATCAGATTATTCCTGGTGCCATGATTGGGTGTATGCTCGCCGCAGGAAGCTTCTATCCGTATACTTGTAATCCGGAAGATGTGTTCCAGGGGATGGAAAAAGATAGAGAGTCCTATTTCTTCATCGATGTGCAGTCACGTGGGGAATATCCGGGTTACGCCAAACGTTTCTTCAAAGATCACGAATTGAACATTGTTATGCAGCCGGGTGATGCGGAAATCTTGAAGAATCATACCGTAGATTATATCGGGTTCAGCTATTATTCAAGTCGTACAACTAGTACCGATCCGGAAGTTATCAAAAATATGACCAGTGGTAATGTATTTGGCTCGGTAGCCAATCCATATCTGGCGAAGTCCGAATGGGGATGGACGATTGATCCCAAAGGATTCCGTATTACCGCCAATCAACTACATGATCGTTATCAGAAGCCTCTGTTTGTTGTTGAGAATGGATTTGGTGCCAATGATGTGGTTACCCCGGAAGGTGAAGTGGATGATGCGTACCGGATTGACTACTTGAAACGGCATGTAGCTGAAATGGGTGAGGCCATTCAGGATGGGGTGAACATTATCGGTTACACCAGCTGGGGACCTATTGATATTGTAAGTGCATCCTCAGGTGAGATGAGAAAACGTTATGGCTACATTTACGTGGATCGTAATAATGAAGGTCAAGGTGAGCTGACACGACTGAAGAAGAAGAGTTTTAATTGGTACAAAAATGTGATCGAATCCAACGGATCCAACCTGGGTGACGCTTAGTCATAAAGGTAAATCGGATTAGCTCTAATTATAAGCAATCGGAAGAACCATGAATTTATGGAACTTCCGATTTTCCTCACATTGAAAGCGTTGACATATAGTCAGGTTCGCGCTATACTTGACGCAATTATATCGTTTCTGGGATTGTTACTACTTGAAGTAGGCAAAACCTAAGCACCAAAAAAAGCAGACCACCATGTCTTGTTTATTTTGTGATGCTTCAGGTTTTTTTTGTATGCCCAAAAGACGATGTATAACTGCCAAGAGAGTGGAACGTGACGGGGGGATTGAAGTGAAAATAGCAAAGGTTATCAACAATAACGTCATTAGCATCTATCAGGCGGATGGAGCAGAGCTTGTGGTGATGGGACGTGGGATTGCCTTTAAGAAAAAGCCGGGGGATAAAGTAGACGAGACCCGCATCCAGAAAGTATTTGCATTGAAAAACAAACAAACTTCCGATAATTTCAAAATGCTGCTGCGTGAAGTTCCGATGGAACTGATTGAAATTGTGGAAGAGATCATCACGTATGCGCGTGAGAATCTGGGCCGAAAGCTCAATGAGAACATCTATGTGTCCCTTACGGATCATATTAACTTTGCCATCGAACGTTATCGGGAAGGCGTGGAGATCAAGAACGCATTAATGTGGGAGATCAAACAGTTGTACAAGCCCGAATTCGAACTCGGCCTGAGGACGCTGGAACAGATCAACACCCGAATGAATATTGAGCTTCCACCAGATGAAGCCGCTTTTATTGCCCTTCATATTGTCAACGCAGAGATGAACGAAGAAGTTATTACAACGATGAATATTACGAAGTTTATCCAGCAGATTATTAATATAGCGAAGTATCATTTCAAAATGGAATTTGATGAGGACTCTCTTAGTTATTTTCGCTTTATCACACATCTGAAGTTCTTTTCCCAGCGTGTGCTCAGTGGTATGCATTACGACAACAACTATGATCATTTCTATGACATGATCAAGGAGAAACATCCGGATGCCGCAGCGTGTACGGAGAAAATTGAGTTGTTTGTCAAAAAGGAATACAATCATGAGCTGACCAATGAAGAAAAATTGTATCTGACGGTTCATATCGAACGAGTGGTTAATCGATAATATTTAAATGTTGACAAAAATGGTTTAATTATAATAATATGTGATTAACAGGAATTGAATACGATTTAACTGGGATTGTTACTGGTTATGCAGGCAAAACCTAAGTCATGAGAAGGTCAGGACCATTGTGTCCCCCTGCTCAAGGCTTAGGTTTTTTGCGTGCAAAAAAATCGGTAAAGGGCCTGTTTGAGAAAAAGTGGGGGTGCAGATCATGAGTCAAGAGAAACTGGCCAAAGAGATTGTAGAACTGGTCGGCGGTGAGAAAAATGTGGAATCGCTGGTTCATTGTGCAACACGATTACGGTTTGTATTGAAGGACGATGCCAAGGCAGACAAAGCCAAACTGGAGAAAACAGAAGGCATCATCGCAGTCAAAGAAAATGGAGGACAGTTCCAGGTAGTTGTTGGTAACAAGGTGCCTGAAGTCTATAGTGCCATTGGACAGATCAGCAACATTCTGGATGATTCGTCAAACAAAGAAAAACCGGGCAAAAAAGCCAAGGGGATTGGCGGTATCATTGATATCATTTCCAGCATCTTTGCTCCACTTCTGGGAGTTATGGCGGGAGCCGGTATTCTAAAAGGGTTATTGTTGATTGCAAGTAATATCGGATGGCTGGAAACGACAGAAACAACTTATACGATCCTGTATGCAGCAGCAGATAGTCTCTTCTACTTCCTGCCTCTGTTGTTAGCGGTTACAACAGCACGTAAATTCCAGGGAAATATGTTTGTTGCGATGACGATTGCAGGGGCACTTATCTATCCATCCATCGTCACGTTGAAAGCAGAGGGAACACCAACGGATTTCTTCGGTATCCCTGTCATTCTGATGAACTATTCATCAACGGTTATTCCTATCATTTTAGCTGTCATTGTCATGAGCAAGTTGGAGAAGTTCTTTAATAAGACACTTCACGATAGTGTGAAAAACTTTGTTACACCATTGTTTTTGTTAGTGATTATGGTACCGCTGACACTGTTGGTATTCGGACCATTTGGTGTGTACGTTGGTAATGCAATTGCAGCCGGGCTCGTTGCCGCATTTGGATTCAGTCCATTGCTCGCTGGAGCCGTTATGGGTGCAAGCTGGCAGCTGCTCGTGATCTTCGGAATACACTGGGGTCTTATTCCGGTATTTATCAATAACGTTGCAGTGTATGGACAGGATGGCGTAAAACCCGCTGCGACAGCTTCAATCTTTGCTCAAACGGGTGCTGCTTTTGGGGTTATGTTGAAAACCAAGAACAAAAAACTGAAAACGCTGGCGGGATCATCCACGTTGACGGCTTTGTTCGGTATTACGGAACCGGCCATCTATGGGGTAACATTACCACTGAAACGTCCATTCATTGCAGGAGTTATCGGTGGTGCAGTTGGTGGAGCTATCATTGGTCAAGCGGGTACATTGGCATTTGCATCCGGTGCACCAGGGTTGCTGACCTTGCCAATCTTCTACGGACCAGGTGGACAAGGTTTCCCAGGATTGATTCTGGGTATCGTAGTATCCTTTGTTGTTTCGGCTGTACTCACGTACATTATGGGCTTTAAAGATCCGGTAGAAGAAGAAACAAAAACCGAACCTGCTGCATCTGCCGAGCAACCTGTTCGTGCAGCGAATGCTTCGGACGAAATTGTATTTAGCCCAATCGAAGGAACAATTGTTGAATTATCGGAAGTTCCGGATCCGGCCTTTGCATCGGGAGCCATGGGTAAAGGTATTGCGATTGAGCCAGCTGTGGGCAGAGTTGTAGCGCCTTTTGACGGTACAGTTACCGTTGCATTCAAGAAAAAACATGCTTTGGCTGTAGTGTCAGACACTGGTGCTGAAATATTGGTTCATGTGGGAGTTGATACCGTTAAATTGGATGGGCAGCATTTTGTTTCCCATATCAAGGAAGGCGATCGGGTCCAAGCGGGAGATCTGTTGCTTGAGTTCGATATTGCACAGATTAAGGCTGCTGGTTTTCATACGGTGACACCTATTATTGTAACCAACTCAGCCAACTACGAGGATGTAATTCCACAGGCTACAGGTCAGGTTCATAGCCAGGAGCTTCTATTGAAGTTGAATAGCGGAAAGGGACAGGAATAAAAGTAGATTGATGTATTAATCTGATGGTGAAGTGTTTTCATCGTTCCGTTGACATGGTGGAATTGGAAAATTATAATTAGGATTGTACATCTATACATGATAATGAAAGGTGGATTATTGAACATGACACATGCGATGAGACTGCGTTTCCTCCCTTTGAATCGGTAATTGAATACGTTCAAAGGCTCTGACCATTGGTTCAGAGTAAACGGGATCAGTCTGTCATTTTCAATCATCCTGACCTTAAAATAAGTGTTTTACTCGCTTTCCCGTTTACGTTGAATCACAGGCTGTGGCCTGTGATTCTTTGTTTTTTCTTCTGATTATTTTAATCAGGTAAAGGCGCTCAATACAGACTACCGGAGGTAACCGCTATGATGACGTTACTGTTCTATTGATACGAGCTGGCACGATAAGCTCGTATCGATAGAAGCGTGCTTCGCTATCGATACGAAATAAATCTTATTTCGGAGGTAGCGAATATGGAAAAGATATGTTTTGAATTAGAACAGGTTGAGATGACCTATATGGATAAAGTAATACTGAACATTGAGCGACTGGCTGTGCATCAACTGGATCGCATTGGTGTAGTAGGTGGTAATGGTCAGGGTAAAAGTACACTATTGAAACTCATTACGGGGCAGATCCAGCCAACTGCCGGAAAGGTAAAACGTTTTGCAGATTTTGGTTATTTGGAACAAGTGGAACCACCCCAGTCTAACGAAAGTATTGAAGTTGATGGGGCTTTACTCAGTAAATTAGCCATACCTCAACACGATCAACCATGGAGTGGCGGAGAACAGACCCGTCTAAAACTGGCTCAAATGTTCACTCATTATCATGAAGTACTGTTACTGGATGAACCAACAACACACCTGGATCAAGAGGGCATTACATTTTTACTGGATGAATTGCGTTATTACTATGGGGCAATCGTGCTGATCAGTCATGACCGTGCGCTTCTGGATGAGCTGGTGACCACGATCTGGGAAATTCATCAGGGAGAGGTACACGTATATTCCGGTAACTATAGCGATTATCGGCAACAGAAGAGGCTGGAGCGTGAACAGCAGAATCTGGCCCATGAACAATTCTCCAAAGAGAAAAGACGATTGGAACTGGCCGCCCGGGAAAAGATGAAGAAAGCCGAGAAAATAACGCAGGCTGGAAGCATGTCCAAAAAAGAATCCAAGGCAAAAGCAAACCGCATGTTTGAAACCAAATCCAAAGGTACAAGTCAAAAAGCAGTGCATCGTGCTGCTAAAGCGATTGAACAACGCATGCAACAACTTCAAGAGGTGAATGCGGTGCAGGAGGATCGGCCGATTATCTTCCGTCAGCCGAAGACATTGGAGTTGCACAACCGATTTCCAATTATGGCAGATCGCCTTACGCTTGAAGTGGGTGGAAACATATTATTGAAGGATGTAAGTTTTCAAATTCCATTAAAACAAAAAATAGCGATTACCGGAGCCAATGGCAGCGGGAAAAGCACATTGCTTAACCATGTTTTCCTTGCTGGAGATGGCATCACGATGTCTCCAAAAGCAAAGCTCGGTTATTTTCAGCAAATGAGCTATCGTTTCACGATGAAAGATACTGTATTACAATTTCTGAAAAATCGTTCGGAATATGAGGAATCAGAGCTGAGAAGTGCGTTGCACGCGATGCAGTTTACAGGGAATGACTTGCTCAAGAATGTGGGGACATTAAGTGGAGGAGAAGCGATTCGTCTTCAATTATGTCACTTGTTTCTAGGACAATATAACATTCTATTGTTGGATGAGCCGACGAATTTTCTTGACATGCATGCCTTGGAAGCGTTGGAACGTTTTATGAAGGCGTATGAAGGAACGATTCTGTATGTATCTCATGATCAGAGGTTTATTGAAAATACAGCGGATCAACAATTTCAGATTACAGAGCGTCAATTAATTCAGGTGAATATATAAGTTGAACTAAAGAATATTTACACTGGACACTACGATGACAGAACAACCTTCCGATCGCTTCGCTTCTTCAGGCTCTTTCTGTCCTCTCCGTTTCGTGTAAATGTTTATTTCAATTTATATAGAATATAAATTTATAGGGGATGAGAAGTAACGAAAACCGCCAAAGTGATTTTGGCGGTTTTGTCGTTTTCAAAGATAGGCAGATCGGATGCCTTATGTAGCTTCTATTAAGACTCCGCTTTTACAACCGCTGAATGCATGTTACCTGTGAGACGTTGAGGTGGGAAAACCATGCGCACGGGCGCAATGATGATGGCAGCAAATACAGCTTTAATCAGATCCCCAATAATGTAAGGATAAAACCCTTGAATCATGGCCTCAGGTAGGTCCATTTTGTAAGCATAAGCAAGCCAAGGGACACCCGATACATACACGAGCAGTGAACCAAATAGTTCAAATACAACAAAAGCGAGAATGAATCCTGTGACACCTTTGATGTTGATTCGTGCAAGCAACAGTCCAATTAATAAAGCGGAGATCGGCCACATCATCACATATCCTCCGGTAGGTCCAAGAAGTACCGCAAGTCCTCCGGTCCCGTGCAGCAAGGGGAAACCAAGAGCGGTGAGCAGAACAACCATGGTAACGCTTAGGAAACCATATAGTGGACCAAGTAATCCTCCGGCCAGCATGACAGCCAAGGTTTGTAATGTTATCGGTACAGGGGAGAAGCCAATGGGAATGCTTATGTAACCAAAAAGTACTAAAATTGCGGCCATAAGTGCGCTGAATACAATACCTCGCAAAGATAATTTCATGTTTGAACAATCCTCTCCATTTTGGTAATATGATTGTTAACCAATTATATAAATGTGGTTGACGATTAGGATCGTACCACATAAAAATAGAAAGGGAAAGGACTAATTTACGATGCAAGGCAACCTGCCTATAATTACATTAGAAGATGTTCGAGTGCATTATGCTTCCGAAGGTGGTCAGGTGAGAAAAGCACTGGATGGGGTCTCACTTATGCTGCACCAAGGAGAATGGATTAGTATTGTAGGGGCGAATGGCAGTGGAAAAAGCACACTCGCTGGACTACTGATTGGATTCATTCCACTATCTGGAGGGGTACGGGATATCTCGGATGAACTTACCGTTCGGGGTGTATTGCAGCAACCGGATGCACAGGTACTAGGCGATACGATTGAAGAGGAGTTTCATTTTGCGCTGTCACCATTGATGGATTCTGTAGAAGAGCAATTGGAGCACAGGCAGGATGCATTACATACCGTAGGACTTCAATATCCCCCGGAGAAGGCCGTCTCACAATTATCCGGTGGACAGAAACAACTGCTTAATATTGCTGTAGCGCTCGCAGCCAAACCGGATATATTGATTCTGGATGAGCCAACAGCAATGCTTGATCCGGGAGCAAGAGACCGTATCGAGGCCATCGTTCAGAAGATTACCCAGCGGGGGACAACGGTGGTCTGGATTACACACCATCTGGAGGAAGCAACCCTGTGTGATCGAATCATTGCTATGGAGAGGGGACGTTGTGTGTACAACGGGGAGCCGGAGTCCTTTTTCTATGAAACAGAGCTGAATGAGAAGGCTACACGGGAAAATGTACAGCTATCCCCCTGTGAACGGTTAGGGTTGGATCCTCCTTTTACTGTAAAAACTGCGTTATTGCTCAAGCAAAAAGGTATGATGCCAGAAGCCATGCCACTGCGACCTGAGCAACTGGCTAAGGAGGTCGCACGTTGGAGATCGAGCTAACCAGTATACGTATAGAAGCATCGGAATCGAGCAAACGTGCACTGCTTGAAGATGTGAGTGTCCAGTTGAACAGTGGGGAAATCACCTTGCTGCTGGGCTGTACGGGTTCAGGAAAAACGACTTTACTACAGACGTTGGCTGGTCTGAGACCACCCGATGCAGGAAGTATCACATTGGATGGCACACCTTTCTGGAAAGAAGGAAAAGTGCCGCAGTCGATTTTATTGCAAATGGGACTACTGTTTCAATTTCCGGAACAACAACTGTTTGCCCGAAGTATTCAGCGTGAATTCACATATTCTCTGCGTCCCTATCGACTTTCAGAGAAACAGCAACAAGAGCAGATCACAAAAGCACTGAAGCAATGGGACCCGCCAGTGTCCTCAGAGTTGGACCGACGTTTTCATCTGGACAGGTCGCCATTTGCTCTAAGTGGGGGAGAGAAGCGCAGGTTAGGTCTTGCTCTCGGAGGTGTGACCAATCCACACTGGCTTCTGCTGGATGAGCCAAGCGCCGGGTTGGAAGCGCAAAGTGTCGGGCTTTTGCTGGATGTATTGGAGCAACATCGTCTGGCAGGTGGTGGGGGCGTGGTAGCAACCCATGATCTGGATACATTTTTGCCTTGTGCGGATCGAGTATTGCTGTTGCAGGAAGGCCGTTTAATCGCCGATCTTACGCCGAGAGAACTTCACAAAAGGCCTGAACTGCTGGAGCAGACAGGAATCGGACTGCCACCATCGATGAGACTGGCACAGCAGTTTAGAGCAGCGGGCCTTGAGCTGCCTTTGACCGCGATGACGCCAGAAGAGATGACTGAGTGTATTGTTCAGTCCAAGCCAGTTGAAGTACAGATTCAAAATGAATCGATAGAAGCATCATGGACGGTAACGAAGGAAGTCAAGAGCGTTGCAATGGAATATGAAGAAGAAGCACTGATGCTGTCGTCCATTAAAACGGTAGATGATCCAAAGCTTCTTCCAAACACATTGACTCATTCAGGCGGATTATATGGCGTCATGGACCCGCGTCTGAAATGGATTCTGTATATCTTGCTGGTCACTGCTGCGATGCTTCAACAGCGCTGGTTGGGATTGACGTTAACACTGGTGCCGGTAATAGCAGCACTTGCCGTGCTCCCGCGTCAGACTTTGGCTGGATGTATGAAGTTAATGAAGCCACTGTTATTCTTTTTCATCATATCAACGGCGTTATCTGGGACAACCCTTTCAACAGAGGGAGGAGGTCTGCACTTTGGCTTTTCCCTGATGCAGGCGGAGGGCACTTTGCTGAATGTGTATCGTTTGTTTATCGTCACGTTGGCAAGTCTATGGTTTTCACTGACGACGCCTTATGGGCGAATGGTAGAAGGGCTTAACTGGGTACTCGGTATCGGTAAAAAGATCAGGTTGCCCGTAGCTTCGTTCGCTCTAGCTGTTTCGTTAATCTTTCGGTTTATCCCGATGATCTGGAGTGAGTGGCAGCGATTCTCACTGATCGTACGGGCACGTGGAAAGGCAGCTTTAAGACCAAATACCGTTCGAATTCGTGACCTGGGTCCGATGGTGATTCCCTTGTTAATGGCACTGTTCCAACGTGCAGAGGATATGACCATTGCGATGGAAATGCGTAAAGTTAGAGAGCACTCTATGCTCGGAGGACGTTCATCGTTATTAGTATGGTCCAAACGTGATACCTGGATTAGCCTCGCTGGCCTCATTGTTTTTGTACTATTAATATGGATTCGCCAATTGTGATGGCGATAATGATCGTGATGGATCCGGTAATGGATCGAAACCTAAACGCAGTGTTTTCCAAAGATCATGCATAAATGCGTTTGTCCTCGCTCACAATAAGTGGACGTTGATCATCTGAAGTGGATCAGGAGGGATAAACGATGAAAGATAAGTTTTTGCGTGAAGAACGGCAAGAATATACCGATGTGTCTACGGTGGAGTCGCAGCGAAACGATATCACTCTTGAAGAATTCCCGGAGGGTCCTTACGGTTCATCTCTGTTATCCGAGTCTCTCGGGAAAAGTTCTCCGTGGCGGGTGGATCAAAGGTCTGCACATCGTTTTGATTATGAAAATCATGAACTTCACGAGGGAGACGTACGGGATTATCCGGGTCAGGATGTTTTTGACGAAACGGTTCCGGATAACGTGTCCAAACCTAAATACCCGGAAGAATCGTAATGACAATTTGAGATAAATTAGAGTATAGCCTCCGACAGGTTTTGTCCTGTTCGGGGGGTTATTTTTCGTTGTATTTAATGAAAACAAATCTCCTCCAATTCCACATTATGGGTTATTATGTTTGTAGCTCGGAGTAAAAAATTGGTTGAATAGGCGGAGGATTCGGAATGAGAGAGATCGATTATAGTCAATATTTCTGGCAGGATGATAAGGTCAGGTTGCGTGCTTTGCGTGAAGAAGATTGGGAAGATCATTATTACAACCGCTTTGATACACCTGCCCGGCGGTTATTGGAGTGTGCAGTAGAGTTACCGCCAACCCATGTTGAAGCGAAGAATTTCACGGAAAACTTCTCTGATTTTTCTTTAGCCAAAGGACGGATCATGTTTACCATTGTAAATATGGATGGTGAAAATGTCGGAGGTGTGAATCTGAACAGCATTGATGAAAGGAACGGTACCTTTAGCATTGGCATTCAAATTGACAGGGATCATCGAGGAAAAGGATACGGAACCAGAGCCGTACGAATCTTGCTGAAGTATGCCTTCTTCGAACGCAGGCTCAACAAATTCAATGATTCTGTACTTGAAGGAAATGAACCTTCTGCAGCCATGATGAGAAAACTTGGATGTGTTCAGGAAGGTGTGCGTCGCCAGGTGATCTACACCGATGGAAAATACCAGGATATGATCCTCTTTGGATTAACCAAAGACGAGTTTATGGCAAAAGAGGGCCTTGTTTGAAGTAAAGGCTAATAAGGTGTAATTAATGTGAAGTAGGAGGAACTATGAACCAACCCATACTAACCGATGAGTTAATCATCGATTGCAAGGATATTTATTTGCGCGAATATCGACTTGAAGATTTGGAGAAACTGCAAGAAATTACGTGGCAACCTGAGGTGTATGAATTCTTACCGGGATGGAACGCTACAATGGAAGAGAGGACCCTGTGGCTCACCGAATATGAAATTCCTGAGAATCAGCGTTTTAAACAAGCTGTGATGGCGGGTGGCAATATCGGAGAGTTATATTTACGTATGGCTATCGTACTTAAAGAGAATGATGAGTTCATAGGATGGTGCTGCTCAGGGATCAAGGACGAACTGCCAGCACCCAATCGGGAGATTATGTACGGTATTTCGAAACACTTCAGGAATCGTGGCTATACAACGCAGGCAGTAAAAGGAATGACACAGTATTTGTTTGAACATACCAACGTGGAAATATTAAATGCCATCGCTTTGATTACCAATCAGGCATCCAACAAGGTCATACAGAAATGTGATTTTGAACGGTTAAATTTGATCGAGATCGAGGATGAACCCTATATCCATTATCAACTGTGTAAGCGCGAAGGTCTTTTTTGATTGAACTTTTTTATCCTCTTTAAAATCGCTATAGGTTAAACACTTCAGATCAGGTTAGACAGTTATTGCTGGCTGCCTGATCTTTTTCTTTCATTTAATTTATAGGACAAGATTATTTTAAAAATTTTCTCCTCGATAATAGCGCTCCAGTTTGTTATCCAAATGAACAAGCTGCGCTTTTTTCTCCTCGATATCATTCAGCAACTTTTGCTTTTGGTCCTCAATCAGCTTGGTTCTTTCCTTCAGGGTGGAGGTTCCTTCATTGACCTGATCATAATACTTTTTGATGTCTTCCACACTCATCCCCGTTTCGCGAAGGCATTTGATAAAGACCAGCCAGTTCAGATCATCCTCCAAATAAAGACGGTTATTCTGCTCATTTCGTGCAGCAGGTTTCAGCAGTCCCTTTCTTTCATAAAAGCGGATCGCTCCAATTGAAATCTCAACTTTTTTCGCTACTTCTCCGATCGTTAACATGTGAATCTCCCTTTTATAAAAATAATTTGACCTACACTAAGTGTAGCATAGTAACTTATACATTGTTAAATAAAAATCATATTAGGGAAAGAAGGATTCGCATGAAAAAGACTGTTTTTGTAACCGGAGCAAATAAAGGGATTGGATATGAGATCGTAAAACAGTTGGGTGAAGCAGGTTGGAAAGTTATCCTCGGCGCACGCAGTGTCGAACGAGGGGAAGCAGCTGTTTCGGAGTTAACTTCCAGGGGATTAGATGTAGAATTTGTGCAGATCGACATGATCGACATGAAGAGTATCGAGCTGGCAGCTGATACGATCTATAAGAAGTATCCCTCAATAAACCTTCTGATCAATAATGCAGGTATGCCTGGTGCATTCTCTCATTCCTTCACGGATACGAAAGAGGAAGATCTGCGGAACGCCTTCGAAGTGAACTTTTTCGGCACGTTCCGTTTGAATCAGCGCTTGTTCCCGTTAATCAAAGATAATGAAGGTACAATTATTAATGTATCGAGCGACATGGCTTCTCTGGACCATATGCAAAATGCGGAATTTACTTTAAATGCCTTCGACTATAACTCATCCAAAACGGCCAACAGTGCCATGACACTTTCGATGGCTTATGAAGTCAAAAACAGCAGGGCTCAAGTCTTTGCGGTAACACCGGGATTCACGTCAACAGATCTTAACGGCAATGCCGAAGGCGGTAAATCAAAAGAAGCCGGCGCTGCAATTATCGTGCGCTATGCGACAGACGGTAAACGTCATAACGGGGAGTTCCTTGATGAGAATGGCGTATACCCTTGGTAATTCATAAGATGATGTGTATGAGGATCTAAAAATTTTTGAGGTGCATTCTGCTGATCTTGTCCCTTGGATGATAGCGAAAGATTAGATTAAGCTATTGGTGTGGTTCCGTTACTTAGGTAGCAAGGAATATGAGAATAGAACGTCGAATAAGAAAAATATGTTAGTTCTAACTTGTTTATTTGTTGAAAGTGAAACAAATACCAAACGTAGACGAACATCTTTCTTGTACCAAGGTAACAGAGCACGTACTATAAAATCGTATTTCTAACAAGTGTATCAATCGGAGGTATTTATTTAATGGGGGTTTCATTGGATAAAGCAGATTTGAAAGATGCAGTGACTGTTCATGAGATGAAAGTCAAAGCATTTATGCCTTTGTTAGAAAAATATCAGGATTTTGAAACAAGCCCCGCTAATGAAACCGTAGAAAGAATTATTACTCAAATCAATCAATCTTTTACAGATTATTTCATAATTCGTCATCTTGAAATTGCTGTTGGTGGAATTAGAGTCGTGAAAAAAGATAATCGGATCTACAGTATTAGCCCAATTTTTATACTGCCAGAACATCAAGGAAAAGGAATTGCTCAAAAAGTCTTAACAATGGTCGGGCAGATATATGATGATGCAAAGTCATGGAAATTGGGTACCATCTTACAAGAGAAAGGGAACTGTTATTTGTATGAAAAGATAGGCTACAAAAAAACGAGTGCAACAAAAGCAATTAACGACAAAATGACAATGGTATTTTATGAAAAGCACTTATAAGTTTCAAAGCCTTGAATAAGACGCCTTAGATTCGTTAGCCTGAAAGTCTGAAATTCCGAAACCAATTGGACTACCACTATACCAATTGGATACCCAAAGAATCCCCCACTCATTTCTCAACCGAAATGATGGGGGATTCTTCGTGCAGTGAAAAGCGGAATTAATGTGAAGAACCTGAATTAAACTGGAAGAAAAGAAGCGTTTGGTGAGCTGGACCAGGAGCTTGCGTAATGATCAAGTAGATTTTACGTAGAGCTGCTAATAGCCAACTTATAGCTTACGTAGAACCTACGCTCAGTCTAGACATCAGTCTTATATAGCGGCATCAAAATCATAAATTCAGTTCCCACGCCTACCTGACTTCGTACTGTAATTTTCCCACCATACGACTCCACAATTGAGCGGGTAATGGCTAGACCGAGACCTGCACCACCTTGTTTGCGCGAACGAGAACTGCTTGTGCGGTAAAATCGCTCAAAGATATGAGGCAGATGTTCAGGTTCGATGCCTGTGCCGTTATCCTTTACTGACAATTCAGCCTTATGGTGCGTGGCATACAACGTTATGGAGATGGCTCCGTGCTCTGGATCGGTGTGCTGCACCGCATTATGGAACAGATTCAGCACAACCTGCTTCAGCTTGTAAGGGTCAGCCAGTACATATACTTCAGCCGTCAGATCGAGATAAATGGATCTTCGTTGAGCCATCATGGCAAGTTGTGGTTGCATTTCGAGCAGCAGACTATCCAGCTGAATGACCTCCCGCTCCTGCCTTGGAGCCTGATCCAGCTTGGTTAGTAACAGCAAATCTTCAACCAGCTTGTTAATTCGTACGGATTCGCCGTGCATGCTGTCCAGTGCTTTATACAATTGATCTTGATTGGTCGCTGCACCCCGTTGTAGAACTTCAATGAAGCCGTGAATGGAGGTGAGCGGGGTACGAAGCTCATGGGAAGCATCAGACAAGAAACGCTGCATCTGCTCTTTCGATTCCCGCTCCGCTTCAAACGAGTTCTCCAGCCTTTCAAGCATGCCATTGAATGAAACTGCGAGCTGATCCACTTCCTCTTGTCCCTGAACGACAGGAAGGCGTTCTGCGAGGCTACCTGCATCGATCTGCTGTACTTTATTCACCATGTTGGACAGGGGAACCAGCGTCCGGCGTAATACCTTAGTGTATAAAATAAGACCGGCTACCATGGCCAACAGCGATAACATGAGGAAGATCAGAAGCTGTTTAATAATCAAGTCTCTCAGTGGCTTCGTAGCTGTGCCCATCTGGACCATGGGTAAGCCTCGATTGCGTGGACCCGGTGAGGCGAATACAATCAATTGTTCATTCCCTTGGCTATCCGTTACGATCCGGTAGGGAATATGTTTTTGTTCTTTCAACTCTTCTGTAATGTCTTGATATTCAACGCTTGATAGATGAGGAGCTTTCAGACCGTCTTCCCCAAAAACATCCTCGAACGTACCTTGATTATCAAACAGGGCCAGTGAACGGTCCGGAATAAATAGCACCCGATTGCCAGACCCGTTTCCTGCCTGTCCACCGAAAGGATTGTTGGAAGAGCCACTACGTGACTGAATTCCGAGCCAAACCGGGGGCATGGACATGAGCTGTTCTTCCATGGTTTTTGCCTGATTCCGATAGAGAAAGCTTTCCATGATCCAGAATTGCAGGATACCGATTAACAATAGTAGCCCAGCAAGCACGAACAGAGAACGTGAGAGCAATTGAGAACGCAGTGAACGAGGCCAGATCCATTGGTGAAGACGTCTTAAACGTAGTTTATTTTTCTTAGGCAGCGAGTTCATTAGAGATCCACCCTGTACCCAACACCCCGAAGCGTGCGTATGAGTTTATGCTCTTTGTCCCCGAGTTTGTCGCGCAAGGAGCGAACATATACCTCCACAATATTTTCTTCTCCGCCAAAATCATACCCCCATACCCGGCTCAAAATGGTTGCTTTGCTAAGTACAATCCCATGATTAAGCACAATAAATTTTAACAGTTCGTATTCGGTAGGAGATAGCTCCAGGACCTGATTCTGATAGGTTATTTCTTTGCGCTGATCATCAATTCGGAAGGGACCGTGGGTGACAGCTCCTATTAATAAAGGAAATTGATTGCGCAGTCTGGCCTGAATCCGAGCGAGCAGCTCGTCGAAGGCAAAGGGTTTGATCATGTAATCATCAGCACCTAGCCAAAGGCCCTTAACCCGATTCTCGACTTCGTCCTTCGCTGTCAGCATAATAACGCCAACCTGAGTTCCGGTCTTACGAAGTCGCTCGACCACTTCGAATCCATCCATCTCTGGCATCATGACATCCAGAATAGCCATATGTGGCCTGAATTCAAGTGCCAACTCAAGCGCAGCCGCTCCATCCGGTGCCGTACGCACATCGAAGCCTTCATTGCTTAATCCAAGCTCCAGAAATTGCAAAATATGCGGTTCATCATCAGCCAATATTATTTTAATTCCGCTGCTAAGCTTCATAATGCGGGGTTCCTCCTTGCTTGCTTCCATCTTAGTTCTCCCTCAATTAAGAGAGGGACTGTATGTTGTATTATCGCTTGCCAAACTGAAATTTAGCTGAAAGGATTGTGAATTATCCTCAGACAACATTCAGCGGGTACTCATCCCAGTTTTATTTTGGCATGTCACAATATTAGACATGAAGAACTTTGAAGGAGTGATTAACATTGAATAACACCAAAAGAAGGATGGATCTTGTCCTTCTGCCGATTGTATTACTGGCGGCGTTTCTGAATGGGTACGGTATCTGGAACGATCAATATGCCAATTCCTACTATACGACTGCCGTTGGTAGTATGCTCAGCAACTTCCATAACTTTTTCTATGCTTCATTAGACTCGGCAGGCTCGGTCACTGTAGATAAACCACCTGTTGTCTTCTGGATTCAAACGGCCTTTGCCTATGTCTTCGGATTGCACGGATGGAGTGTTATTTTGCCTCAGGTATTAGCGGGGATCGGTTCGGTGCTCCTGATCTATTTCATGGTGAAACCTACATACGGTCTTGCAGCAGCACGGATCTCGGCGCTTGCAATGGCGACTGTGCCTGTCGTGGCGGCAGTCAGCCGGACCAATAATATTGACAGCATGCTGGTGTTTACACTACTGCTGGGTTCATGGTTTTTGTTCAAAGGCAGCAAACAAGGCAGTGCTTGGCGCATTCTCGTTGCCTTTGGGTTAATAGGCATAGCCTTTAATATGAAAATGCTTCAAGCCTACATGATTCTCCCGGCTTTTTATTTGTTCTATTTGCTTGCATTTCAGGCGAAATGGAGAAGGAAGATCATCCTGATGATCGGCAGCACAGCAGTTCTGGCGGTCGTTTCCTTATCCTGGGCAGTCACAGTGGATTCTATCCCTGAAGACCAAAGACCTTATATCGGCAGTAGTGAAACGAACTCGGTCATGGAACTCGCCTTTGGATACAATGGTCTGGCTCGCCTAACGGGTCAGCAGAATACCGCAGGTAACGCCGGTAAGCCAAATGGGATCGGACAGGGAAATAATCGTGGCAATCGAGGGGATTCGACCTCATCTCCCAATCAGACAGGCAGTGGTGTGACTGAGGCTGGGCAAGATGTCGATGCACCGGATAACGATAATATGAATGGTTCGAACGGCTTGAACGTCATGGGCGGCATGAAGGGGACGAATGGTAATTTCCCGAATGGGCAGATGCCAAATGATATGGAAATGCCAAACGGAAGAAATTTTGGCGGTAATGGTGGCGGAGGCATGGGAGGCATGTTTGGTACGGGGGAGAAAGGTCCTCTGCGTCTGTTCCAGACTGAACTTTCAGGTCAAGCTAGCTGGCTTATGCCAGTTGTGCTGCTTGGGTGCATTGCCATATTTGCAGGGTTAAGACGGAGAAGTATAACCAGCAAGCACAAGGAGGCCTTGTTCTGGTTGGCCTGGCTGCTTCCGGTTGCTGCCTTTTTCAGTGTGGCAGGTTTCTTCCATCAGTATTATCTGATTATGCTTGCACCTCCAATTGCAGCGCTGACTGGTGCAGGATTTGTAGCGATGTGGAAATTATATCGTGATCGCAGCGGATGGCAGGCATGGTTGCTTCCGGTGTCCGTGCTGCTGACGACACTGTTTGGCTGGTATATCATGCAGGCGTATAACGATACGATTGGTGCAGGATGGTCCATAAGTGAATTAATTGCAGGCATTCTGGTCACGGTCATCCTGGTCGTTATGCTTCATCGCACACATAGATGGAAACAGGGCTTCATTATTGCGGGATTCATGGTGATGCTGATCGGTCCGATCTATTGGGCATTCACCCCAATTACTTATGGTGGTAACAGTATGATTCCGGCAGCAGGACCGACGGGTTCCAATAGCATGTTTGGTGGAGCCGGAATGGGCATGCCGATGGGCAACGGTGCAGGAGATACAGAAATGCCTTCAATGGGCGGCCGTGGCGGAATGGGCAACCGTAACGAAGGATTGGATACAGTCACACTGAATTATCTGAAAGAGCACAATACAGGCGAAACGTATCTCTTCGCCACTACGGACTATAATCAGGCAGCACCTTATATCATCGATGAGAAAGAAGCAGTGATCACGCTTGGCGGTTTTTCCGGATCAGACCCGGTGTACACAACAGAGGAACTTGAGCAACTCGTCAAGAGCGGGCAAGTGAAATACTTCATGGTTGGTGGCATGGGTGGTCGCGGAGGAAACTCAGAAATTACCGATTGGATCAAAGAGCATGGAACCGAGATTCCAACTTCAGAATGGAAGACAGGCACCGACAGCGGATCTATGGATAACGGAGACACCGGAAACAGAGCTGGCTTTGGATTTAGCGGACAGACCACCTTGTACGAAGTGAAATTGTAGCTATATAAATTGAACTTGTCATTTACACAATAACGGAGAGGACAGAAAAAACCTGAAAAAGCGAAGCGTTCGCCTACAAGCTTTCTGCAAGAAAGCTACATCGGAAGCATACGCTATCACCGGATTTTCCCTTTAGAAAGGGAATCAAAAAATCTGGGGATAACAGCGATTGGAAGGTTGTTCTGTCATCGAAGTGTGCAGTGTAAATATTCTCTAGTTCAATTTATATAGAGTGAAAATCTCGAACGAAGTCCATTGGAAAAAGGAGGGGACGAACATGGCTCAAGCGTACCGATACAGCATTATTATTCCCATGTATAACGAGGAAGCGGTGATCGAGGAGACTTATCGGCGTCTGAAGAAGGTCATGGGCAGCACAGGAGAGAGCTATGAACTGTTGTTTATCAATGATGGCAGCGTGGATCGAAGTGCACAGATGATCCGTGATTACGCACGTTGGGACGAGAGTGTGAAGCTGATTGATTTTGCTCGTAACTTCGGACATCAGATTGCGATAACAGCGGGTATGGATTACGCAGTGGGGGATGCGGTGGTTATTATTGATGCGGATCTGCAGGACCCTCCCGAACTGATACTGGATATGATCGCCAAATGGAAAGAGGGTTATGAAGTCGTATATGCCCGTCGCACCAGACGAAGTGGAGAAACTCGCTTCAAGAAATGGTCGGCAAGTCTGTTCTATCGTGTACTTCGTGCCTCAACGGATACGGATATCCCAGTGGACACCGGAGATTTTCGCCTGATTGACCGCAAAGTATGTGATGAGATGAAACGTCTTCCGGAGAAAAACCGATTTGTGCGCGGGTTGGTCAGTTGGGTTGGATTTCGTCAGACGGCTATTGAATATGAACGTGATGAACGTCTGGCAGGCGAAACAAAATATCCGCTAAAACGCATGCTGAAGCTGAGCCTGGACGGCATTACTTCATTTTCGTATAAACCGCTCAAACTTGCAGGTTATGTAGGTGCGATCCTGTCGGTTGGCGGATTCATCTATATGTTAACGGTTATTGTTTCGGCCATATTTACGGATTCAACAATTAAGGGATGGCCATCCATTGTGAGTATCATGCTGATGTTTAATGGATTCATCCTGATCATGCTGGGTATTCTGGGCGAGTACGTTGGCCGAATCTATGATGAGACCAAGGCACGTCCACTATACATCGTAAGAGATGTGGTTCAGGCCGAGAGTCAGCAAGCGCAATCCCGATTGACAGCCCGAGTTGCTCATCATGACTAAGCGTCTGGTAACAATCTTCAAGTTTGGTATTGTAGGTGTTGCGAATACGGTAGTGGATGCGTTGGTGTTTGCTTTACTCGCAGTGGTCGGTGTGCCGGTTCTGATTGCCCAGGTAATCTCGTACAGCTGCGGTGTTGCGAACAGTTATTGGCTGAATGGTAGGTGGACTTTTCGAAATGCGGCACGAGGGGGTAACGCTAGAGCGAAACTTATTCGTTTTCTAATCACCAATCTCGTCGTTCTCGCGTTATCTGCCCTCATTCTGATGACTTTGCACGATATGTTGGGTTGGAGTCTCGTGATGAGCAAGATCCTGGCGACATTGATGGGAATGGTCCTGAACTATATGGCTAGTAGATATTGGGTGTTTCGTATAGCAACTTAGCTGCGCGCAGTATGAAATATTAGTTATACGAAGCATATGAAAGGAGTGTGTGATGAAATGCGAATTAAAAAAGCAGTTATTCCGGCAGCGGGTCTCGGAACTCGGTTCCTGCCAGCGACCAAAGCACAGCCCAAAGAGATGTTACCGATTGTAGACAAACCAGCTATCCAATACATTGTTGAAGAAGCAGTGCAATCAGGCATTGAGAATATCCTCATTGTGACCGGACGCAACAAAAAATCCATAGAGGATCATTTTGATAAATCAGTTGAACTTGAACATTCGTTATACGCCAAGGGCAAACAGTCTTTGTTGGAAGAGGTGCAAGCGATCAGCGAGATGGCCAATATTCATTTTATTCGTCAAAAAGAACCGCTGGGTCTGGGGCATGCCATTGGGTGTGCACGGCAGTTTGTAGGAGATGATGCCTTCGCAGTACTGCTCGGTGATGACATTATGGTGTCTGATCCGCCTGCACTTGCGCAGATGGTTCATCTCTATGAAAAGACAGGTAATCAGATTATAGGTGTCCGTCAGGTAGACACGGCAAATGTGAGCAAATATGGCATCATTGATTCCAACGGTGCAGAGGACCGGGTTCATCGAGTCACTAATTTGGTTGAAAAACCTTCCCTTGCAGAAGCCCCATCCCGAACAGCTGTAATGGGACGATACATTCTGAAACCTTCCATTTTTCCAATCCTTGATCAGATTGAGAGAGGGGCTGGAGGGGAATATCAGTTAACGGATGCCCTGAAAGTAGTGAGTCAAGTGGAGGAACTGTTGGCCCTTGAACTGGAGGGACGTCGCTACGATATTGGCGATCAATTCGGATATATTCAGGCGATCTTGGAGATCGGATTGATGCGCAAGGAATTACAGCCCATGCTGACACCCTATCTTCAAAAGCTTGCAACCCAGTGGGCATAGAAATTAATTTGTAGCAGAGGTTCATATCTGTTGGTACAAGAGAGCCTCTCCTTCGTACATGGTTCTTTCTTAGAATCCGGCATTGTACAATGTTTCCAGTAACGCTACAATGAGCAAGAAGTTCAAGTTGCTCTTTGAGGAGTGAGGAATCATGAATGAGACTATCATCAGGGACCTTATTAAGTATATGGACGTGGAGGACAACGCCGCCATTCAGTACATTCAGACTGAGCATCGGATGAAATTGGGACTCTTTTGGGGAATCAAGGAAGGAAGCCGTGTTCTGGAAATCGGGTGTGGTCAGGGAGATACAACGGCCGTGCTTGCACATCTGGTGGGGGAGCATGGGTACGTTCATGGTGTAGATATTGCTCCAGAGAATTATGGTTCACCGCTGACCGTAGGCGAAGCGGCAGCCAAGTTGCGGAGTTCTCCGCTGGGTGATCGAATTCGAATGGATTATGATTTTGACATTTTAAGCGATCAAGCCCAATTTGCCGAGAATGAGTATGATGTGATCGTACTTTCCCATTGTTCCTGGTACTTGAAATCGTTTGACGAACTCGCCCGGATTCTTAGCAAGGTCCGGACTTGGGGACATCAGTTATGTTTTGCCGAATGGGATGCACGCGTTACAGATGTGAGCCAGCTCTCGCACTGGTTATCTGTTCTCATTCAGTCCCAGGTTGAATGTTACAAGGAGAACAGCTTCTCCAATGTGCGTACGCTTTTTACACCGGAGGATATACAAGAACTTGTCACTTCGGCAGGCTGGACGATCAAGGAAGAGGCTTCAATCCATTCTCCTGAGCTGCAAGACGGTCGGTGGGAAACTGAAATGACACTGGCAGAAGCACCTGTGGAACTAAAACTGCTTCCGATCCCGGAAAAGGTAAAAACTCTTCTTCTTTCCGAACTGAAATTACTTAGGACACATCATGCCTTGGGGCCTGGGAGTCCACTCGGAACGTATGCGTTGGTTGCCAACAAACAGTAAGGAAATAACGAATAAATTCCATGATCTAAAAAAATGTGTTTACTTCATCACGGTAATTTTGATATTATAATCGCAATATCAAATGCGACGAAGAGACGAGTAGATAAAAATCATTCTTTCAAAGAGAGCTCCGGTAGCTGAAAAGGAGTAAAGAATCTTTTATTGAATAAAGACTCAGAGCAGCACATCGGAACTTGGCATTAAGGGGATGGTGTGACAGGCGCTCCTGTTACAGAGCTAGAGTATGGATGGTCTACAGCTTGCAATATGGTTGTATACCTTTACTTGAAGAGGCGGATATGGTGACATATTGGCGAATCTGGGTGGTACCACGAGAGTTCAATCTCGTCCCTGAGACTATTGTCTTGGGGATGGGATTTTTTGGTTTTTTTCGGGGCTGTGACTACACGCTTTGAAATTGCCTGAATAGTGTTAATTAGGAAGTCCATTTCATAATACGTTTTTTGTGAGTTATGAAATGGATCAATGAGAAGAATCACTTAAACCGAAAGGAAATGATGATTGAATGTCAGCAAAATTGAAAGTTGGTATCGTCGGAGGAACGGGAATGGTAGGGCAGCGTTTTGTGGACCTGCTCGATCAACATCCATGGTTTGAAGTAACAGCTATTTCTGCAAGCGCCAATTCGGCAGGTAAAACATATGAAGAATCCGTACAAGGCAGATGGAAACTCGCAGTTCCTATTCCGGAAGCTGTGAAGAAAATCGTTGTTCAGGATGCTTCCCAGGTCGAAGCTTTTGCCAGCCAGGTTGATTTTATTTTCTGCGCGGTTGATATGAAAAAGAATGAGATTCAAGCGCTCGAAGAGGCTTATGCCAAAACAGGAACACCTGTCGTGTCCAACAACTCGGCTCACCGCTGGACAGCAGATGTACCTATGGTAATCCCTGAGATTAACCCGGGACATCTTGATGTGATTGAAGCTCAACGCAAACGTCTGGGTACCAAAACTGGATTCATTGCCGTAAAACCAAACTGCTCGATTCAGAGCTATGTGCCAGCACTGCACGCCTTGCGTGAGTTCAACCCGACTCAGGTTGTTGCTTCCACGTATCAAGCCATCTCCGGTGCAGGTAAAAACTTTACGGACTGGCCTGATATGCTCGATAATGTCATTCCATACATCGGTGGCGAGGAAGAGAAGAGTGAGCAGGAACCACTACGCATCTGGGGCAGCATCGAGAACAATCAGATCGTCAAAGCTTCTGCTCCATTAATTACGACTCAGTGTATTCGTGTGCCAGTAACGGATGGTCATCTGGCTACCGTGTTTGTAAACTTCGAGAAAAAACCAAGCAAAGACGAAATTCTGGAGCGTTGGTTGCAGTTCAAAGGTCGTCCGCAGGAACTGGCTCTGCCAAGTGCACCAAAACAATTCATTACGTATTTTGAAGAAGAGAACAGACCACAGACAAAACTGGATCGTGACATCGAACGCGGAATGGGTGTCTCCACCGGCCGACTGCGGGAAGATTCACTCTATGATTACAAATTCGTTGGATTGTCCCACAACACGCTCCGCGGAGCGGCAGGTGGGGCGGTTCTGATCGCTGAATTGCTTAAAGCTGAAGGATATATCCAGCCGAAATAAGCATCAAAGAATCATGAACAGCAACAGATTTCTGCAAAGAATGATTAGATGAAAACCATCACTTGTTGATGGTTTTTTTTGTGGGCTATATCGGAAAACGGAGTGGAGTCATGGAGTGGTATGAAATATGTAAAGTAAAAAACGCCGACAGGATTGTCAGCGTTATTTACTGCGCAGCTGCCGGGCACTGACTCGAAGCTTTGGTTTCAGGAAGAATACGACTCTTTAGCCGAGAAGCGGGACAGCTACCTTCTTCGTCGCGTTTGGTTTCCCAATTAATAGGATTGGTCATATCCGGGATGTGTTGCTCCAAAATGGCCTGATATTGACGTGCTTTCTCTTCCAAATGAGCAACACGGCTCTTGGCTTCTTCAAGCTGAATCAGCGCTGCTTCCTTGTACTCCATCATAAGTGCGAATCGTTGTGCAACGGTTGAATCTCCTTCAAGACAGAGATCGACGTATGTTTTAATGTTTTCAATCGGTAAGCCTGTCTGTTTAAGGCATTTGACGCCGTGCAGCCAGTTGATGGATTCCTCATCAAACACCCGAATGTTATTTTTATTGCGTTGAATGCTTGGAACCAAACCTTTATCCGTGTAAAAGCGTACCGCGTGCTCTGTGAGTCCCGTAAGCTGGGCAGCATCCTGAACCGTATACATATGTAATCCTCCTCGTAAAAAATATATTGGAGACCGCTTGACTTCGTGTAACACGAAGGAGCTAGGGTTATTGTAACGCAAGTCGGACGGAAGTGGAACAACTGCTTTTTTTGCTGAATTTCAGCAATACGTGAAGACTTGCGATTCACAATATGACCTTAGGAGGCGTTAATATGCAAACTGTAACTTTAAATAATGGAGTGAAAATGCCGATCATCGGCTTTGGTGTCTACCAGGTTCCTGATGTCGATGAATGCGAGAACACGGTATATGAAGCATTGAAGGCAGGTTACCGCTTAATTGATACGGCCGCCGGATACCTGAACGAAGAAGCAGTTGGACGCGCGATCAAGCGCAGTGGCATACCGCGGGAAGAACTGTTTATCACGACCAAGCTATGGATTCAGGATGCCGGATATGAAAGTACCAAGCTGGCGTTTGCCAAATCGCTAAGTAAGCTGCAGCTCGATTATCTGGATATGTACCTCATTCATATGCCTTTTGGTGACTACTACGGCGCTTGGCGTGCGATGGAAGAACTGTACCGCGAGGGCAAGATCAAGGCAATTGGCGTCAGCAACTTCCTGCCAGACCGTCTGATGGACCTTATTGTTCATAATGAAATTGTGCCTGCCATCAATCAGATCGAAACACATCCGTTTCAACAGCAGGTCGACAGTGCTGCTTTTATGAAAGAACAGGGCATACAACACCAGTCATGGTCACCGTTTGCGGAAGGTCGCAACAATTTATTTAGCAACGAAGTGCTGGCTTCCATTGCCGAGAGACATAACAAATCCATCGCCCAGGTTGTACTCCGCTGGCTTGTGCAACAAGACATCGTGATTATTCCCAAATCGGTACGCAAAGAGCGGCTTATTGAGAACTTTGATATTTTCAATTTTGTACTGAGTCCGGAAGAGATCGCAACCATTGCCACGCTGGATACCAAGGAAAGTCTATTCATGAAGATTGACGACCCTAAAGTTGCCCAGATGCTAGGTAAGATGAAAGTGGATTTGTAAAAACAGAAACGAATGACTAGATTTACGAAGCGGAGCAGTATCGTAGCGATATTAGTAATAAAAGCAATCCAATGCAAAACGCCGACAATCATGTCGGCGTTTTTTACATTCCAATATGTTGTTAAGCTGCAGATGTCTTATCTGACTTTTGCAGAAGCTGCGAGCGACGACCGAGCAGGTAACCTGTCAGGGAAGCGAGCATCTGTTGGAATACCATGCCGAGCACGATAGGGACGGCAACAGGTGGTGGAAAATACGATACAGCGAGTACTGCACCTGCGCTGATATTACGCATGCCTCCATTGAACACAAGAGCGACCTGGTCTGCCTCATTCCAGCCCAACAATCGAGCAATAAAGTAACTTAGTGCATAACCGAATGATGCCAGGAAAATAATGATGACCGCAAGACCAGCCAACTTCCAGTTGAAATCGGCCAAATAAGGGGCAACAACAGATCCGTTAATTGCAACGACAGACGCCATGAACAATTTGGATAATGGATTCAACCTTGGTCCCCAGACCGGGACAATGGCGCCTTTGGTCCACTCATTCAGCAACATACCGAGCAGGGATGGCACTACAATCATCCAGAATAGACTGCTCATCATGGCTGCTGTGTCCAGTGTGACGCTGGTTCCGATTAACAGGGATAACACCCCGGGCACTACGAAAGGAGCAAGCATTGTATCAATCAGGATGATGGAAAGCGTAAGTGCGATATTGCCCCGATAGATGCTGACCCAGATGAAGCTGCTTATTCCTGTCGGAATCACGGCTGCCAGAACAAGTCCTGTTATGGTGTACGCATCTGTAGGGAAAACCAGATGACCCATACCAAGAGCAATTAGAGGCATCGCCAAATGCAAAATAAACAGACATACAAACAAGGGGAACGGCTTCTTAAGCACGTTCACAAAATCCCGTATCCCAAGACTGATACTTCCAGCGAACGTCATGAACGCAAAAAGCCAAGGGGATAAAAAGGTATAAGAAGAAAGAAAACTCCCGCATAACACGCCAATAATAATACTGATTGGGGTAATCAGTGGCATGATGCGGTTCAAGCGTTGGTTCAAGGCTTGAAGCATAATCATGACATCCCTTTACCGTGTGATTTTACTATTATACATGTTAATAACGCTGGCTGCAGACCCATTTGCAATGCAGCAGTCTGAACAGGTATCATGGACTTGGAACAAGGATTCCGATTAGGAGAAGGGGAGATGATCATGTTTATAAGAAAAAGAAAGCACACATTAATGATGACAGGCCTTATTGCATCAAGTATTCTGCTGATTTCAGCCTGTTCTGTCGTGGAACAAGCCAATCAAAGTATAAATTATGTGAGTGGGGCTACTGATTATATAGAACAGGTATCAAACGCCGGGGCTGATCTGCAAGAGCTTGCATCGGGCGCGGTGAATAATCCGGAGATAACAACGCAGATTCAGGAGAAAATTGATCTGATCCAAGCAGAAGCAAGCGAATTTTCTCAGCTGGCTGCTCCTGCAATAGGAGAGAGCATTCATGAAAATCTGGTCAGCTACAATACGCAATTAACAGAAGTTGTGGACAATTTCGAGAATACAATTGCTGAGCAAGGTTTTACGGCAGAAAATTGGGAGAAGACAGGCATTCCTGAACTGATCACCAACATTAATAATTTAAAAGATCCGCTTAGCGGACTTCAGGGTGAATAAATTGAATTAATTTTCAATATGGAAGACAACACAGTTTGAAATTCTCATATTTTATAAGGGCGAGATATCGGAATGATTGAATTACCGTTATGCTCGCTTTTTTATTTTCCGAAAACGGATGCATATTTAATATCACAGGAGCTAGACTATATCATGTAAATAGGAGATGTATATGACATTTATCTCATATTTATGTGAAGATGATCTATGATTTGACAAGGTTGGGACAGAGGCGTATGATAAGCATATAAGTTAATAAAGTATAGTTACTTACTATAAGTTATAAAAATATTTTACCAAAGGAGAACTAAATCATGACGGAGCACAATGGAAAAGTAATCATTATTACAGGTGGAGCAAGTGGTATTGGTAAAGAGACAGCACTTCAACTTTCGGATCAAGGTGCGACTATTGTGGTCGCTGACTATAATGAAGACGGAGCGAAGAAGCTTGCGGCAGAGATTGAAGCAGCAGGCGGAACAGCGGGCGCGTACAAAGTGGATGTATCCAAAGGGGACGAGATCAAAGCCCTGATCGACTGGACCGTAGAGCAATATGGTACGTTAAGCGGTATTTTCAATAACGCAGGCATTGGACTTGTGAAGCCATTTCTGGAGATGGACCCGGAATCCTATCACAGAGTCATTGATGTAGATCAGCACAGTGTATACTACGGTATGTATTATGGCGCGAAAAAAATGGTTGAATTAAATGTACAAGGTACTATTGTAAATACAGCTTCGATCTATGGAAGTGTTGCTGCAGTAGGCAGCTTCAACTACAACGCAGCCAAGGCTGCTGTTGTTATGATGTCCAAATCCGGTGCATTGGAACTTGCTGAGCATGGAATTCGTGTAGTTGGTGTAGCACCTGGCTTTATCGAAACACCGATTCTGGGTGATGACCAAGCCATGAAGGATGCGCTTGCTACTCAACATATGCGTGGAGAGCTTATTCAACCGGAGAAAGTAGCCAGTGTGGTTACATTCCTGTTCAGTGATGCAGCAAGCGCAGTGAACGGTACAACCGTAGCCGTAGATGATGGATTCCTCAGCTTCAAAACCAAATAAGTACCCTTTTATAATCAAGGCAACTCATCTCAAAAAACAGAAAAAAACGGTGCAGAACGATTTATTCGTTTTGCACCGTTTTTGTATTTTCATTATAACGTAATCGTAGCATGTGAGATGGAAATAAGTTTGTCGAATCATCCCGAAATTTCAGAGATCGTGATACAATTAACAAGGCTATAGCTTTTTATCATTTTGTGGTGTCATATACAATTCGAACTCCGAGAGACCCATAACTCTCTTCTTTGTAATGACATTGAGAACAGGTTTTGGTCGAACATAACGCATCGTTATGAACTTGTAATTTTTCGTTGCACTGTGGACATTTATTTTCAAAAAGAGTCTTCAACACGTTAAACATGCTTAATCACTCATTTCGGATTAATTTACTTGGTTTTCATTATAACGGATAATATTCGCCTTGTATAGCACTTTTGAGTGGTATCGAAATGAGATTTATATTGCACGAAAGGAAGCGCATAACCGATGGATCTTCTGCTTTTTGTCATCATGTTTATACTGGGTCTGGTCGGTTCATTCTTCTCCGGTTTGTTGGGTATTGGTGGGGCCATTATCAATTATCCGCTGCTGTTATATGTTCCATCCTGGATGGGACTGGAGCCATTCTCAGCACATCAGGTATCTTCGATCAGTATGTTTCAAGTGTTTTTCGGTTCACTTGCAGGTGTGGTTGCATTCCGCAGAAAAGTAAAGACGGGTAGAAGTGGTGGGGCGATCGTTCACCGCGGTTTGGTGCTGTACATGGGCTCCAGCATTCTTGCTGGCAGTCTGATCGGCGGGTTCATATCCGGTCATCTGGACGGAAGGGTTATTAATCTGATCTATGGCATTCTGGCGATCATGGCGATTGTGCTTATGCTGATTCCCGGAAAAGGAAAGCTTGATACCTCAGCACCACTGGTGTTTAATCGATGGATTGCAGCAGGCACTGCTTTTGCAGTAGGCATTGTATCAGGAATTGTTGGTGCGGGTGGTGCCTTTATTCTTATTCCCATCATGCTGACGATTCTCAACATCCCCGTACGAACGACGATTGCTTCTTCACTGGCGATTGTATTTATCTCCGCTATTGGCGGCGTTATAGGGAAAATTACGGGTGGAGACATTCCGATGGAACCCATCATCTATACGGTGATCGGCAGTTTGCTCGGGGCATCCCTTGGTTCACGGGTTAGTTCGATGATCAATGTGAGGGTACTTCGATATGCATTAATCGTACTTATCGCCATCACAGCGGTCAAAGTCTGGTCATCCATTCTGTAAAATCACATATATGGGAATGAACAATGACGATTTCGTAACCAAACGGTTGGATCGCCGTATAAAGGTTATGAACATGAGCTGAAGCGTTGGATACACGATCAAATGAGTTCAGTTTTCGTCCATGGAGCACCTCATCTCCTTTCATGGATACATGTTTAACATTAATAGAATTTGAGGTATCCACCCTATGAATAACGTACTTACAGAACAGGCTGATGCAGGATATCGGCTAGCTGAGCAGAAAGCATCTCAGTATTTTACTTCTCTTAGGCAGCAACTTATGGATCATACGTATACGACAGCACTTACCCAAGATATTCATGTATGGCAAAAAAAACATATTCATCGTTTTGCCTGGCTTTCTCTGTTATCACCTAGCAAAAGAAAACCGGATCCCCGGGATGTCCATAGATATATCCACTGGCTGAATACGACTGGAAAGCTGGATGATTACCTGGATCGGAGTATCTCATATATTTATATGCGAGATCTGGGGCAAGCCCTTGATTCTCCGGATACGCAAGCCCGAATTCAGCACGTTGTCCAGAATACCAAAAAATACTTTATGGGCTCTGCCACTGGGCGCAGAGGACAGCCCGATTATATCAGTCTGGCTGCGTTGTACCGGTGGGGACAGAAGGAGCACATTGAAACGGCTGTCATCTGGGTGATGAACAAATTAAAGAATGTAGCATCCAACATTCCGAAGGAGCTGGATGCAGAGCAGGCGCAGCGGAAGCTTATCAAAATTATTCTCGGCGTGGTTCTTCATGTGGACGATGAGATGAACGAGCAGACCCCACCTGAGGAACGGGCCCGAAGATTTGATGCGGCGATCAGACTCGGTTATTCATACGGTTTGACGTATCCATTTGTGGATGACCTGCTGGATTCTCAAGCCTTGACTGTTCAGGAAAAAGAACAATATTCACTGATGATACGCGAAGCACTTCTTACCGGGGTTGTACCTGATCTGGGAGAGTGGAAAGGCAGTAACCTTGAAGTGATTGAATATGTGCATTCCGAGCTTCGGGAAGCATTTGAGTACATCAAGAACTATCAGCATCCAGAGAAACAGCGCACGTTTTTAGAGCAATCCTATGTGTTCTTTCAGTCCCAGGAGATCGATCGCAATAAGAAATTAGCCAATGCGAATTATACCAATGAAGAATTGTACATTCCGATTATTATCAAATCTTCGTCTTCCCGATTAATCGTCCGGTCTGTTCTCAGTGCACCAGTGGATGAAGGATTTGATCTGCGGACGTTCTATTACGGGATATATAATCAGTTGTCCGATGATTTTGCCGATATGTTTGACGATATGGAAGAAGGGGCAGTAACTCCGTATACGTACTATTTGAAGTATCGAGATTTGCGTCCCGACTTGATTAATCCATATGAATTGTATTGGGCAGTCATCTCTCATCTAATCCATGATGTATATAACTCGGACGCCAAGACCCGCGAGGTCATACTGGATCGTGCCATTAACGGTCTGAAGCGTTGTAAAGAACGGTTGGGGCAGCAGAAATATGATGAAGTGATGTCGATCTTTACCTCTGGGCAGCCTGAATTCAATCAACTGGTTCAACAGATGGTGCGAAAAGCAGATGACGTTGATTTCCTTGATAAATTGTTACGGGATCAGGTCGTGCTTCAATTGAAAAATGACAAGCAGGAGAAAGAGGAGTTCAAGCAGACCATTCGAACAGTTCGCGAACAGATTAATGTGGAGTTGCAGATTGCGAAGCCCGGTGGACTTCATGAGATGAAAGAAACGCTGATCGATGCAGCCAATTATAGCTTGCAGGGAGACGGAAAGAGGTTACGCCCTATATTAACCTGGGTTATGGGCGTGCGCGAGTATGGCCTACCCGAATCGTCTATTGTTCCGCTGCTACGATCGCTGGAGTACATGCATACCGCTTCCCTGATCTTTGATGATCTGCCTACGCAGGATAATGCTTCGACAAGACGTGGACGATCCACGCTGCATCAGGTACACAATAGCGCCACAGCAGAGCTTACGGGTCTGTTTCTCATTCAGAAGGCGATAGGAGAGCAATCCTCATTGGATCGTTTCGATGCGGCGACCGTGCTCAGACTCATTCAGTATTCGGCTGAAAAAGCAGAGGATATGTGTATGGGGCAGGCGATGGATCTGAACTCCAAAGGCAAGGCACTGACGCTTGAGCAGTTGAACATGATCTGTTTTTACAAAACAGGCATTGCCTTTGAAGCTGCCCTGGTCATGCCAGCGATACTTGCCCAAGTGAAGGAACCGGAGATGGCTACGCTGAAAAAGTTCGCTTATCATGCGGGGATCGCCTTCCAGATCAAGGATGACTTGCTGGATTTCGAGGGGAATCACCTCATACTTGGGAAACCCGCAGGTCAGGATGAGCGGAACAACAATTCAACCTTTGTATCCATTCTTGGTGATGAAGGCGCGAAGAAAGAGATGTGGGAGCATTATTGTCTTGCTACAGATGCATTGAACGAGATGCGAAAACCGATTTCATTTTTGAGACATTTATTGGATTATCTTGTTGGTCGTGAGCGCTAATCCATTTTTCTAGCGATTCATTATTGCATATGACTTATAATGATATATACTGACAAAGGTCAGGATTCCATATGAATGGATTCCAGGCCTTGTTTGAATTTGTAGACACAAAATTCTTAAAAATATTTGTTTCAACTCCTGAAATTTGGGGTATTAAGCAGATACTGTTGTTTTAAAACTGACTATATTTTATAGAACATCTTATATCAGTAAAAATTTAGTTTTCGACAAACTTTACATGGAGTCTATGCCAAAAGGAGAACTTACAATGCAGGTTCAAAAGGTCGATCATCATGAATTGTTCGAGCAGATCTATAACCAAGCACCTATTGGAATTGCACTCGTTGCTCCAACAGGACAATGGATGAAAGTGAATCCTGCTTTTTGCTGTTTGCTAGGTTATACAAGTGATGAATTAATGGATCTCACGTATCAGGATATTACACATCCGGATGATTCACCGCAAGATATGATCTGTAGTTACGAGTTATTTGAAGGTAAAATAAAAGAAAATCAATACGAAAAGCGTTACATCAATAAAAATGGTGACATCTTATGGACGTCATTGCATGTTACATTAGTTCGTAGCGAAATTACGGATGAACCTATTTACTTTATTTGCCATATTGTTGATATTACTGACCGCAAAATGTCTGAACAAAAGCTTCTGCATAGTGAAGAGATGTTCAAACTTATTACAGATCATGCTCAGGAGATCATCTATATTGCCGATCAGGAGGGTGTTTGTCGATTCTGCTCACCCTCCGTTCAAGGTTTACTGGGTTATTCGCCAGAACAAGTAATTGGCCAAAATAATGATGCATATTTTCATCCACAAGATCTGGAACGGATTTCACAGATGGACTTGACCAAGGGTAATCTGTTGAATACTAGGGTCCGTCATAAAGATGGGCATTATCTGTGGTTTGAAACCACATACAAGGTCTTTGGTGATGCTGAGCATGGAATGCAGATTTTTTCAATTGGACGAGATGTATCCGAACGAAAAAAACATAAAGACATCAGTGCAGAGGCTGAACGCATCGCCTTAATTGGCAGTTGGGAATGGGATATGGTCAATGACCAGATCGCTCTTTCAGATCAGATTTTTGAGATTCTTGAATTCGAACGTACACGAAAATCATATCGTGCAAGTGATATAGCTAATGTGATTAATCCCGCGGATAAAGCCTCCTTATACGAACAAATGGAATGGGTAAAACAAGGGAAAGCGCTAGATTTCGAGTACAAGCACATTAGCACGAATGGAAGTGAGAAGTATCTTCACTTACGCGGGTTAGTTACGCTCGATGAGAATGGTCAGCCAGTCCAGCTAAACGGAACACTACAGGATATTACTGAACGCAAACGTATCGAATTTAAATTGCAGGAATCTGTGGAGCGATACACTTCGCTTAAGAAATACAATCATGACGCCATTATCTCGTTTAACATGGATGGTAATATTATGAATGCGAATCCAGTAGCGGTGAAAATGACGGGCTGTCCCGTGGCTGAAATGATCGGCACAAGCATAAGCAGATTTATCGGAGCTGTTAATCTGGGTCTGATTCTGGGCAGTAATTATGAGATGGCTGAGAAGGAGATCAACGTTGTTCGGCACACGGATGGCTTTGAGACAGAAGTCTTGGCTACACTTGCTCCAATCATTGTTAATAAATCCAATGTCGGGTTTTACCTGATTGCGAAGGATATTACAGAGCAGAAAAAACTGCTTGTAGCCAAAGAGACAGCGGAGAGAATGAATAAGGCCAAAAGTGAATTTTTGGCGATGATGAGTCATGAAATCCGTACACCTATGAACGGTGTAATTGGGATGACGGATTTGCTCTTGGATACTCCTGGACTTAGCGGGGAACAAAAGGAATATATTGAAATCATTCAGAAGAGTGGAGATTCCTTGCTGGCCATCATTAATGATATTCTTGATTTTTCCAAAATCGAGTCAGGCAAAACTGATCTGGTCGAAGATCCTTTTGATTCCGTAGAAATCGTGACCGAGACGGTGCAAATCGTTAAACCACTGGCTCGTGAAAAGAAGCTGGATGTTCGTATGTGCGTAGAAGACGCTATTCCAACTCCAGTGTATGGTGATGCTTATCGTCTTAAACAGGTACTTACCAATATCATTGGCAACGCGGTCAAATTCACTTCAGAAGGCGGCGTGGAAGTTAAAGTGGGTGTTAAGGAGCAGCAGGGCAATACCGTGCAGCTTTATTTTCAGGTAAAGGATTCGGGCATTGGGATTCCCGCTGAGAGGAAACAACAATTATTTGAACCTTTCTACCAACTGGAGAATTTTATGACCCGCAAACCCCAAGGTACGGGTCTTGGCCTTGCCATTAGCAAGAAACTGGTAGAGCTTATGCATGGAAATATCTGGATTGAGGAGTCGGATGAACCGGGTACAATATTTATATTTACTGCCCAATTCAAATTAAATAACGGTGAAGAGAGCAACAGGTTAGATCAACAGCAGAAGAAGAGCAGAACTTCAGCCTTGCGAATATTAATCGCAGAAGACAATGAGGTGAATAAGCTCGTCCTTAGCAGAATTGTTGAGAAAAAAGGGCACTTCGTGGATCATGTGGTGGATGGTGTTGAGGCAGTCGAGGCGGTCAAACACAATTCATATGATATTGTCTTCATGGATGTGCATATGCCAAGGCTTAATGGATTTGAAGCGACAAAATTGATTAAAAATTCTTTGCCCCCCGAGAGTTGTCCATACATTATTGCGGTAACTGCAAATGCCGTAAGAGGAGACATGGAGAACTGTTTGAAGGCAGGCATGGATGCGTATGTCAGCAAACCGATTAAAATCGAGTCCATTATGCAGGTATTGGAGACCTATTACACCAAATATAATCTCTAAGTGCACTCAAAATGGATCGGCAATAGAGCCGTTAGCTTATCGTAAATAGGCTAGCGGCTTTTTTGCCGATCCATGATTTTGTTCAGCCCTGTATCTCGCAGTTGCGTCTGTGAACATATATCCCTAAGGATTTTTGATCCACAATTGGGAGATGTCCATATATCCGAATTCTGCTATCTGCATGCCGAAAATGCTCTGATCCAGTTCAGCCTGCTTGTTCATGTGACAGCCATGCAAGATCCAGCAGTGATCACGTAGCAAGGCTTCAGCTTCATCCAGGAGTGTTGTGCGGTCTGCCCGATGAAGCGTTGCGAAATGATCCAGTTTGTCATCCAGTTGAGACTGGAATACAGGGGACATACACATATGAAAATGATTGGACAGGTTTTTGAAAAAATGAATCATGCCGTACTGCCAATCTTCCTCCAGTATCTCTTCAGCCAAGATCAATTGGGCGTTCGTGGTTTCCTCTGAGTTGAAATAATCCACAACGGCGTGCATGCTGATGTTCATTCCGATGGACTGCGCACGACATTGGAACCACTCCGCAACGTCTGCGTCCTTATTATGCTTATACGATAAAGTTATCGTCTCACCCCGGTACCCACAGCTATGCAGCAATTCACGAGCATGGTCAAGAGAAACGGCTGTCCAGTCTTGGGCTGCACTTCTCCAGGGAAGGAAGCTGCTGGCTGGTGTGATCCGATTGCCACCGAGATCTCTGACAAGCGCGACCGGATCATAGACGATACGCAGGGCTTGTCGAAATAGGGGATGATGATGGATGCCTTCCTTGTGAAAATTAAACAGCATATACTGACAACCCAGCGCCGGATAATTGATGCTGTTGGTCTGTTCACAGCCTGTTGTGAGACTCAATCGATCAGTACCTGGTAGCTCATAATAGCGATCATTCGGACTCAGGTCAGTCACAAACCAGAAATGAACTTGATCCAGATGTGGCCGGATGCCGTAATAGGCATCAAATGCGGTAAGTTCCAACACATCTTCATTCAGCTCAGAGATCTGAAAAGGACCGGTACCTATTAAGGTATTGGCTACATTGTAATCGTAGGGCAGGATTGTCATTCGAATACAACTGAACAGATGCAAGAAGAACCGATTAGGACGACGAAGAACAAACTTGATACAGTAATCGCCAGCTACTTCCGCACGTTCGATATCCCGGTACAACCAGATGGACGGACTATTCACATCTATCAATCGTTGCAACGTCGCTTGGACATCCCGGGACGTCATGATACGTCCGTTGTGAAAACGTACACCTTTCCTGAGATAGAAGGTCCACAATCGATGGTCCTCACTACACTCCCACATATGAGCCAATGCTGGCCGGAATGATTCCATCTTGGCATTATAAGTGATCAACGTATTACAGACCTGGCTCAGCAGATAGGTTTCAAATGCAGTATAAACAAAGGCTGGGTCCAGATCACCTAACTGGCGAGACCTCATAATGCGCAGGATATCCTGACCTGAGGAAGTTTCCTCGTGGCTGTGAAATCCCATCTGTTGATGGAGGGAGAGCATGAGCTGTTCTCGCAGTGAATCATGCATCTGAATGGTTCCGATGAGTTCAATGGCATCTTTCATTTTGCCTTTAGCGAGAAGTTCGGTAAAACTGGCTTCCAGCGCATCATTCATGCTACGCAGTAACGTTAACTCCGAATGGTGCCCACGACCACGCCCGGGTTGCCAGTGGATGAAGCCTTGCTCCTCCAATTTTCTAATGATGAACTTCACATTACGAGGGGTGCAGCACAAGGCAGCGGACAGGCTATCAATTGTTACCGCTACAGGTTCATGGAGCTTGAACGAAAGTTGTTCGGCCCCGGCGAGCCTTATAAAGTGTGTATGTAGGGTATCCATGTGCATAACTCCTCTATTAAAGGTGAAAAGTGTGATCATATGTTTACACTTTTACTTCCCCCTTTTATCCTTACAATTATACATTAGTAGAAGTTGTTCAAAAAGTCCGCTTTTGATTACAAAAGATGCCTAAAGGCATCATCAGCATCGAAGATGGAATTCAGCCGAAATGTCCGTTGCTCACGTAGTTTTCCCTACGCTCCGCTACTCCATTTCTAGCTTAATCCCATCTTCTCGGTACTGAAAACCGAACTTTTTGAACACGAATTAGTAGAAGTTGTTCAAAAAGTCCGCTTAGGAAGCATCTAGAATGAATAGGAGAAGTTCGCATGAAGCAATATTTAAGGCAAATTCACCCCTTGGCATGGACCATCATTATCGGAACCATGTTTGGACGTCTTGTCACGTCAATGAGTATCCCGTTTCTATCCATCTATCTGACACGTGTACTAGAGGCTACACCGACCCAGACCGGTATTACTGTGGCCGTTAGCTCGCTGGCAGGTGTAATGGTCAGCTTTTATGGCGGTTATATTTCGGACCGGATCGGTCGCAAAATCGTGATGTTAATCTCGGTATTTAGCTGGGCAGGTGTTTTTTTCATTTTTTCAGCAGCAGAGCATCTATGGGTGTTCTTTGTTGCCAATACGTTAAACGGATTATGCCGCGCAGTATTTGAGCCCACCTCCAGAGCGCTGTTATCGGATATTACTTCTCCGGAGAACAAATTGCTGGTGTTTAACCTCAGATATGCTGCAATTAATCTCGGTGTAGTCTTTGGGCCAATTATCGGATTTCAGCTGGGATCATCTGAATCAACGTTTCCGTTTGTGATTTCCGGATTGGTATACATAGCCTATGGACTTGTATTATTTCTGCAATTCAAGTTACAGCATGCCAATCTGCCAGAGCGTCATCAGGCAACTGCACCACGTTTGCGTGAAGCACTTATGACCACCGGTCGCGACCGGGTATTTCTGCCGGTATTGATCGGTACCACATTCTGTGTTCTGGGCTACGGACACTTTAGTTCTACGTTGGCACAGTACTTGGCAAGGAGTCCGATCTTTGAGAATGGAAGCCAGATGTTCTCGTACATGCTTTCCCTGAATGCCGTGACGGTACTGATTATTCAGTATCCTCTTGTGCGAACATTCCGAAACTTTCCACCGCTGGTTCCTCTGATTGTAGGTAACCTGCTGGTCGCAACCAGTCTGATGATGGTCGGAATCGCTGAAGGTGTACTCATGATGATGATGAGTGTCATACTATTTACCATTGGGGAAGTGCTGTTGTTCACCATGATGGATATGCTCATTGACCGGATTGCGAAGCCGGAATGGAAAGGAACGTATTTCGGTACCATCGGCTTCAATAATATCGGTAGTGTCATTGCTCCTGTCATGGGAGGGGTGTTGTTAAGTCAATTTGGAGCGGAGAATGGGCTCGCTGTCTTTCTACCGATTGCGCTGACGACTGCTCTGGGAGTACCTTTTCTTCTGATCGCACATAGACGTCTTGTTGTTAGAGAGAAGCAAACAGAGTCCACATCATTGAGTATGTAGCAGGAATTGAAAGATTAATGCCATGAATTAAATAACAATTCAGTTAAAATTATCTTGACGGATGTTAGTCCAGCGAATACAATAAACAACAAATATGTGAAACGGGTGGGATGATGATTATGTTTATGCCTATACAGATTTCGAATCGATAACTGAATACGCATGAGCATAGTGACATTAATCCAATTTTTTTGCAATGATCGCGTTGGGACAGTCATGTTTGTGCACCTCTGTCGTGGACGCTCATCATTATTGCGATGCAGAGGAGATACGGGAAATGCTTTGCATTTCATTCGATCTCTTTTGGCTACAAGCTGTAGATGAACATTAGTTCATCTATGGCTTTTTTGCATGCATTTCACCCAATTTGTTCACATGGAAAGGAGCGTTTGGAGCGTTATTTTATAAAAAACTAACTTGTTAAAAAGGAGAATGTACAATGGTCAACATAGGTTCTACATATCAATTATGGGCGGGAAATACCGATTTTAATGTCTTTATGTATGACTCATCCTAGTGATCGCAAATTTGCTATCGTTAAGATCATCAATAAATATGAATAGGCAAGAACAATTAAATAAACCGATAAAGAGGTGGGACCTGTGCCCAAAACAGAGAAAGGCTCCATGTCATGGCTGCTGCGTTATCTGAAACCCGTTAAAGGACGGCTGGCCTTACTTTTAATCATGTTGCTCACATCAACGGGGCTTCAGCTTTTGAATCCACAGATTATTAAACGATTTATTGATACAGCAGCAAGTGGGGGAGTCCTCACCAATCTTGTTCAGCTTGCAGGAATATTTCTGGTTGTAGCCGTGTTTAATCAACTCATTACGGTAGCGGTCAGTTATTTGGGGAACGACGTGGCCTGGCGGGCCACGAATCAACTGCGCGGAGATCTGCTGAAGCACTGCCTGCGTCTTGATATGCGTTTTCATAATGTGAAAACACCTGGAGAGATGATTGAACGTGTGGATGGTGACGTAACGAGCATCTCCAATTTTTTCGCGATGTTCATTGTGCAAGTGATCGGGAGTTTTGTGCTGCTGGCCGGAATTCTCGGATTCATGTTCAGTGTCAATGTGCCCATTGCTTTGGTGATGACCGTGTTCACATTATTATCGATCCTGTTCATGGTCTTCATCCGAAATCTGGGCGTGGACTCTTCCAAAAATGAACGGGCGGCAAGTGCCTCTCTGTTCGGATTAATTGAAGAACGCATCGCCGGGATTGAAGATGTGCAAGCGAATGGTCATGTGCCGTATGTGATGAACCGCTTTTACCGCACGATGCGCACGGTATTCCGTAAGGGGAGAAAAGCCTGGCTGCTACGGGTTATTCCGTGGAATACCACAGTGGTTCTGTTCGCTCTGGCGGTCACTGCGGTGCTTTTGCTGGGTGTGCATTATTATATGGAAGGTCTAATTAGTATCGGAACGTTATTTCTGATCTACCAATATACGCAGATGCTGAATGATCCGATTGAGATGCTTGGAGATCAGGTGCAGGAGTTCCAAAAAGCAAAATCAGGCATGCTGCGCTCCAGAGAGCTGTTGTCCATGCAGAGTGTGATTGAAGAAGGGATAGAGGAGCAATTGCCTGAAGGACCGCTTGGATTGGAATTCAGTCAGGTACACTTCAGTTATAACCAGGATAAACCGGTATTGCAGGACATTACTTTTGCTATTAAGCCTGGTGAACGTCTGGGAATCATTGGTCGCACAGGTAGCGGCAAATCGAGTCTTAGTCGTGTTCTTCTCCGGCTGTACAATCTGGATCGGGGTACGATCCGCGTAGGTGGAACGGATATCACAAAGCTTTCGTTACAAGCGCTTTATCGCCGCGTTGGTATGGTAACACAGGATGTGCAGTTGTTTGATGGCACGCTGCGTGACAATCTTACCCTCTTCAATGGGGATGTAACAGATCATATGATCAAGGAAACGACGGATCGCCTTGGGCTTAGCCAATGGATTAATTCACAACCAGAAGGACTCGATACGTATCTGGCAGCAGGTGGAGCTTCATTGTCGGCAGGGGAAGCACAGTTATTTGCCTTAACCCGCGTATTCCTGACCGAACCAAGTCTGGTTATTCTGGATGAGCCTTCGTCACGTCTGGATGCTGCGACTGAAAGCATGCTGCAATCTGCAATTGACCAGTTAATGAAACAATCCACCGGAGTTATTATTGCTCACCGATTAGCTACACTCGAGAAAGTGGACCGGATTATGGTGCTCGGGGATGGGAAGGTACTGGAATTTGGAGCGAGAGAAGAACTTGCTAGTAACCCGGCATCTCATTATGCCAGACTGCTCATTACAGGCCGAGAGGAGGAATTGGCATGACTGTAGCAGGATTTATAGGCCGTTTGTTTCGATTCAGGCCTTTGTTATTTGTAATCAACGGATTGTTATGGTGTATATTTCACTCCTTGCCGCTAGCCATTGGTATTGGAATGCAATGGTTTTTTGATCGCACAACAGTGGGGTCAAATGACTACATGTGGCTTGTTGTGCCGCTTATCTTTATTGCTTTGGTCCGAATGGCACGGGTGGGTACATTTTTTGTAGCCTTCTATGCATGGGTTACGTATCTGTATCATGTTCAGGCGATTTTGCGAACCAACATGCTCGCAGCGATCATGCGCTGGCCTGGGCGTAATCTTCCGGCTTCACCAGGGGAGGCGATGAGTCGCTTTCGGGATGATGTCGATGAAGTCGTCGAGTATGTAGAATCATGGGTGGACTTCTGGGGACGACTTGTATTCGCTATTGTGTCCATCGTCATTATGGCGAACATTAATTGGCAGATCACGTTGGTTGCAGTGCTGCCATTGGTGGTCGTGACCTTACTTAACAACCTGTCCGGAAATCGGGCTCGAAAGTATGCACAGGTTAATCGCGAAGCGACTGGGCGAATTACCAGTTTTATTGCGGAAACGTTTGGAGCAGTGCAAGCCCTGAAACTGGGTCAGGCCGAAGAGAATGTCTCTTCACGTTTTAACCAGTTGAATGAGGATCGTCGTCAGGCTGCACTCCGGGACAATCTGTTTAAGCAGTGGATGAGATCGATGAATCAGCATGTTCTAAGTATCTGTACCGGATTGATTCTACTGATGTGTGCAGCTGAGATGAAAGCAGGGAACTTTACCGTAGGTGATTTTGCCTTATTCACGAGTTATCTGGCCAATATCGGATTTAGCATTTCACTGTTTGGTTATATGGTATTTCAGCACAAAAGGCTCAAAGTATCCTATGATCGTATGCGTAAGCTATTCCGCCCAGGAGAAGAAGACCAGATCATGGATTCGAGGGAAATCTATCTGTATGAAGATCCGCCGGAGCTTGTAAGTGAACAGAGGGACCCTAAGGAGAAGTTGCAATCTCTTGAGGTGAATAAGCTGACTTATCAATATCCGAATTCTGCAAATGGCATAGAAGAGATCAGTTTCCGTCTGAAACGCGGACAATTTCTTGTTATTACGGGACGGATCGGGTCAGGTAAATCAACACTTGTACGCACACTTCTTGGACTGTTACCCAAGCAAAAAGGGGACATTCACTGGAATGGAGCAGCTGTTGATCCAGCCACGTTCCTGATGCCGCCTAGAGCAGCGTATACCCCGCAAGTGCCAAGACTGTTTAGTGATACGTTGAAAGAAAATATCGTCCAGGGCAAACAGGGTAACACCGAGCAAGCCCTTGAAAAAGCCATTCGTCTGGCTGTGATGGAGAAGGATATCAAACATCTGGATCAGGGGCTTGAGACTCCAGTTGGTCCCAGAGGGGTGATGCTGTCAGGCGGGCAGATTCAGCGCGCGGCCACAGGACGCATGTTAATGACGGAGGCGGACCTGTTTATCTTTGATGACCTGTCCAGTGCACTGGATGTGGAGACAGAACAACAAGTATGGGAAGGGCTGTTCCAAGAGCCGGATGTCACTTGCATCGCAGTTTCTCACCGCAGGGCAGCACTTTCCAAAGCAGATCACATTATCGTGATGAAAGATGGACGTATTGAAGCCGAGGGAAGTTTGGCCGAATTGCTTGCCACCAATGAAGAGATGCAGTTACTGTGGCAAGGGGAGCAAACCCCAGCCAAAGTCGGATAGCTTTAAAAATTTAGAAAAGATAATAACAAAGCAAAAAAGCCTTACAGACGACTCCTTGGTAGAGTACAGTCTGTAAGGCTTTTATCGTTATAACGAGTGGAAATATGGAATATTTTTATCTCATCATTTGAGCAATCAGGGAATACGCAATGATAACCAGGAAGATAATAGTGATATGGTTAATGGAGAAGATAAACATCCGTTTGGACCATTTTTCTGTTTCTTTCTTATCAAAGGTAGCCACACTAAGAATGAGCCAGGCCAAGCTGACCAGAAATGCCACAATAGCGACAAATGGGCTCATCGGCCAGAATAAAAAGCTGGAGATCAGTAACAGTACCAGATACACATTTGTCTGAATGTATGTCCGTCTGATGCCTTTAACAACGGGTAGCATGGGAACACCAGCAGCTTTGTATTCGTCAAAACGACGAATCGCAATCCCGTAGAAGTGAGGCATTTGCCATAAGAGCATCGTAACAACCAATGCCCAGATCTCGAAATGACCCAGTTCCGGTGAAATGGCTGCCCAACCGATGAGTGGGGGCACAGCACCCGAAAGACTTCCCACTTCCGTGTTGTAGATCGTTGTACGTTTGGTCCACATCGTGTAAGGGAACACGTAAAGCAACAGACCCAAAATACCAAATACAGCAGCGGATGGGGAAGCGATGTACAACATGATGCCCCCGATGATGGTGATGGCAATACCGAGAATCAGACCCGACTTGGTATCTACGCGACCCGTAACGGTAGGGCGTTTCTTCGTACGTTCCATGATCGCATCGATATCACGATCATACAAGTTGTTAAACACCCCTGCAGCTCCAATAATGAGAGAAGACCCAATAAAGGAAAGGATGATTGGTACAATATTAGCTAAGATTGAAGCATCAAATACATATAAAGCCAAACTTAAACCCGCAAACATGGCGATCAGGTTGGACTTGATGATTCCGATTTTGATCGTATCGAAGAATACTTTCGGAATCGAGCTATACTCCAGGCTGATATTGGTCTGTGAACCATTATTCAATGTTTTCAAGAACTCACTTCCTATATCTATACTTGTATATTATGTCGCTATTATACCATTCAATACACTATGTGATTTAATTAACGTTTTAGTATTTAAAATAATGTCATTTGATTGTGAACAATTTAAAAACAAGGTTGTTTTTAATTGTTAAATAATTATTTCTGTGTTACAGGAGAGAATCCAAAAATCCGGGTATAACAGTGATTTAAAGTTTGTTCTGTCATTGTAGTGTAAGTGTAAATAATCTTTTATTCAACTGACACAGACTGGATTGAAGAAGGTAGTTAAAGATATATGTTGCAAAATGGTTAGGTTTTGTTTATTGTAGATATAAGATATCTTTAATAGACTTTTTTTGGTGTGTTCTTGCAAATCTCCGATATTACTTTCTTAAGAGAGAGCGGAGGTTATTTTTAAAACTTAATTAGAGATATTAAATGTCTGGAAAGGGTGAGTAATATGAGTAATATGAATCAACTCTTGGATGTACTTATTATTGGTGGAGGACCAGCGGGGCTTAATGCAGCCCTAGTACTCGGCAGGGCCCGTAAGAACGTTGTGGTCATCGATGATGAGACACCGCGAAACTGGGTAACAAGGGAGTCGCATGGGTTTGTGACAAGAGATGGGGCTAGTCCACGTGAATTCCGCAAAGCAGCCAAAGAACAGATTGCAGCGTATCCCTCAGTTCAATTTGCATCCGATACGGCAACAGCGATAACAGGTAACGATGGTGATTTTGTAATCAAGACTACTCAGGGGGCAAGTTATCGCACGAGAAAGATTTTGTTTGCGGTAGGTAAGAAAGACCTTCCTTTGGATATTAACGGATTAACAGAGGTTTACGGTAAAAGTGCGTTTGTGTGTCCATATTGTGATGGATGGGAGTTAAGAGACCAATCGCTGGTCATCATCGTTAGTGGAGATAAGGCATTACATATGGCAAAAGTCATATCCGGCTGGACAACACAATATACGATCTGTACGAATGGATCAGATTCCTTAACCGATGAGCAGCGTGAAGAGCTGAAGCGGCATAATGTTACTGTATTCGATGCACCGATTCAATCCATTAACTCTGAAGAAGGGATGGTACAGCAAGTTGTACTAAATGACGGTATAGCGATTCCATGCACAGGAGTCTTCTTCCAACCAAAACTGTTTACCGGATCAGAACTGCCAAAGGCCATCGGTTGTGAAATTACAGAGTCGGGGACGGTTATCGTTGATGCTTCCGGCAAAACATCCGTAGCGGGTGTTTACAGTGCTGGTGATGCAGCATCCGAGATGTATCAGGCAATCACGGCTGCGTCTCTGGGGGCATTGTCTGCGGTAAGCATTAATAATGAATTGAATTTCGAGAAGTGGGATGAGCCAACTCATCGTTAGATTAAATTAATAAGCGTCATAGAATCATAGCGTCATTGGTTCATACAGTAGGGGATTGCATATGCAATCCTCTATTTGTTGTTATTCAACCTAAATGTTGAATAATTCAAATGAAAGTAATAAAGCCGGGAGAAATTTGATATTAAATCAATTATGGTTTATCATTTTATCAAATGATACATATTTCTATCATTTATGAAATCATTAAAGGAGAGATCACTTATGAATGAAAGCAGAGCAGCCATCATATGGCTAACGAATACCCTGCTCCACGACGTACAGTTAAGAGGTGATCATCATGAGTGATGCAACTTACATTCCACAACCGAGAACGTATGGACCACTTGGAAACCTGCCCCTGATTGATAAAGAGAAACCAACGCTTTCTCTTGGAGTACTTGCCGAACAGCATGGACCAATATATCGACTTACCGTTCCCGGTTATTCCGGTTTAATCGTATCTGGACCAGATCTTGTTGCTGAGTTATGTGATGTGTCCCGTTTTGACAAATATGTATACAATGAACTCGAAAATGTACGTGCCTTTGGAGGCGATGGTTTATTTACAAGCAGAACATCGGAGCCCAATTGGAAAAAGGCCCATAACATTCTGCTTCCCACCTTCAGCAAACAGGCCATGAAAGGTTATCATCCCATGATGGTTGATATTGCCGAACAGTTGATCAACAAATGGGCACGTCTCAATTCCAACGATACGATTGATGTTGCGGATGATATGACACGCCTTACGTTGGATACCATTGGATTATGTGGATTCAATTATCGGTTTAACAGTTTTTACAGACAGGACCACAGTCCTTTTATTGAAAGTATGGTTAGGGCATTAAATGAAGCGATGCAGAAGAGCTCACGTTTGAAAATTCAGAATCTGCTTATGGTGAAAACCAAACGACAGTTCCAGGACGATATTCAGACGATGTTCTCTCTGGTAGATCAAATTATAGAGGAACGTAAAGCGAGTTCAGCACCCGAAGAGGTTGACTTGCTCGCTCGTATGCTGAATGGCAAAGATCCAGAGACTGGAGATATGCTGGATGATGAGAACATCCGTTATCAGATTATTACTTTTCTTATTGCCGGACATGAAACCACGAGTGGTCTATTATCTTTTGCTCTTTACTTTCTACTGAAAAATCCGGAATCGCTTCAAAAGGCGTATGACGAGGTGGATCAGATATTGGTCAGTGAATCACCACAGTACGAGGAAATTCTTCAGCTTTCCTATATTCGCATGATTCTCAGTGAATCGTTACGTCTCTGGCCAACCGCCCCGGGATTTGACGTATATGCCAAAGAAGACACCGTCATAGGTGGCAAATATCCCTTGAAGAAAGGGGAAAGCTGCAGTATTCTCCTGCCTCAGCTACACCGTGATAGAGAGGCATGGGGAGAGGATGCGGAGCTTTTCCGTCCAGAGCGATTTGAAGATACGGCGAAAGTGCCTCATCATGCGTATAAACCTTTTGGTAATGGGGAGAGAGCGTGTATCGGCATGCAGTTTGCTTTATATGAAGCAACACTTGTGCTTGGCATGGTCCTCAAACATTTTGACCTGATCGATTATAGCAACTATGAGTTGGATGTTAAACAGACACTAACGTTGAAGCCGGGAGACTTCCGGATCCAGGTGAAAGAGCGCAAGGTGTCACAAAAGATGAATAAGTCTACCGTATCCGTGAAAGAGAAACCTGCTCTTGTTGTTCATAGGAATATAACAAGTGACAGCCTGAGGGGAGAAATCCTGGTCGTTGAAACAGATGGTAACCCTTCGCTTCTGGTGTTATATGGTTCCAATCTGGGAACGGCAGAAGGCATTGCCCGAGAGCTTGTGGAGAAAGGCCGTTCTTATGGAATCCCAAGTGAAGCAGCCACTCTGAATGAGTGGGCTGGCCGCATACCCCGCCAAGGTGTCGTTCTCATCGTCACTGCTTCGTATAACGGTAAACCTCCGCAAAATGCTACGGCATTTGTAGACTGGTTGAAGGGAGCAGAGTCAGAGGAAACAAGGGATGTAAACTATGCAGTTCTGGGCTGTGGAGATCGGAGTTGGTCTGGAACGTACCAGAGCATTCCTCGATTAATGGATGAGAAGCTTGAAAAATTAGGTGGCAAACGACTGTTATCCCGCGGTGAAGCCGATGCCGGAGGTGATATGGAGAAACAAGTCGAGGCATGGCAGCATATGTTGTGGCCGCAGGTGTTGAACGCTCTGGGAATCAACGCGGAAGTAGTGAAGCCAACCCTGCCAAGCACAAGGGGAATTCAAATGGAGTTTGTCCATGAGGCAGCTGAGATGCCGCTTGCACAAACATATGATGCCAGCTATGCCACGGTATTAGTTAATAAAGAACTTCAGGAGATGGGAAGTGGGAGAAGCACACGTCACATTGAGGTGTTACTGCCTGATGGTACGAGTTATAGAGAGGGCGACCATCTCGGCGTGTTGCCTAGCAACCCGAAGCAGAATGTGGATCGGATACTCAGTCGGTTCCGACTAAATGGGGATATTCAGATCCAATTAACTTCGGACGTCAGCCATCTTACACACCTACCACTGAACAGACCCGTCAAGATTCATGAGCTGCTCGCTCATTGTGTGGAATTGCAGACACCAATTTCCAGAACACAGTTGCAGGAGTTAGCTAATCATACGGTATGTCCACCTCATAAGCGTGAACTGGAAGGCATGTTGGATGAAAACAGCTACAAGGATTATATTCTTGCCAATCGAATCACGATGTTGGACCTGCTAGAAAAGTATGAGGCGTGTGAGCTGCCATTCGAAAGGTTCCTTGAACTATTGCCTCCGCTTAAGCCCAGATATTATTCAATATCCAGCTCGCCAAGCCTGAATACCGGGCAAGCGAGCATAACGGTATCGGTAGTAAGAGAGCCTGCATGGAGTGGCAAAGGCGAATACCAGGGAGTTGCTTCATCGTACCTTGCCGGTTGTCCATCCGGAGAACGTATTCTGATGTTTGTACGTACGCCGGAATCCGAATTTCATCTGTCCGAAGAGGTTGATGTTCCAATGATCATGGTGGGACCGGGGACGGGGGTTGCACCGTTCAGAGGTTTCCTCCAGTCGAGAGCGGTCATGAAACAGAGAGGTATGCCACTGAGTGAGGCGCATTTGTTCTTTGGGTGCAGGAATGATTCAGACTTCATCTATCGTCAGGAGCTAGAACAATACGAACGAGAAGGCATTGTTAAGTTACACACTGCTTTTTCTCGTGCGGATGGCAAGCCCAAAACGTATGTACAGCATCTGATGAAGGAGGATTCCGAACAGTTGATTCACATGCTGATGAACAAAGGAAAACTCTACGTATGCGGGGATGGAAGCCAGATGGCTCCTGCGGTAGAAGAGGCTTTACAGCAATCATATCAGGAGGTGCAGGGAGCAACGATGCAGCAAGCGAAAAACTGGCTTATTCAGCTTCAGGTGGAAGGACGCTACGTGCAAGACGTGTGGGCATGTAATAAACGAACAAGTGTGGGTTATCAGAATCTATCTATTAAAACTTAAATATGAAAGAAAGATGATGAAAAAGAAACGTATGGTAGTCTTCTGACTGTCGTAGCATGTTTCACGCTTGCGATATTCCGATGACAGCAAGTTATAAAGTTGATCCATATCGGGGACAACTCACACTACAATCCGTTGATGGTCAGACAGGTTATACATGGACCGTGACCTACGGAGGTTATGTAACCTATTAATTAATAATGGAATAATGCTCTACTCATCCAAAAACAGCCGTTCGATCTGGAGTTCCACATCCAAATCGGCGGCTGTTTTGATTAGGAGCTTTGTAAGAACGAGTAATGATTTTTATCTGGAATCCTGAACCGTTGCCGTACTGTTGTTGGCGCTCAGGGCGGAAATCGGATCGAAAGGGGGACCTGTTATTGTACCTACGAGCAGTGCAATATCCACCGCATTGACCGGGCTGCCCCATGAATTCCCAGAGAAGACCATGACGGCCCGGTCATTAACAAATCCTCGGGTATTATAAACAACATTGCTAATAACTTCTCCAGTCGTATTAGGGTTAAAGTAGGCTGGCTGACGTAAGGAATAAAAAATATTATTTTGTACAAGCAAGCCAGTCATATTTCCAGTCTGGGTCACGAGACCACGATTGACAACCCAACCTGAAGAAGGGCCAGCTTGAGGAGGACCGAATATCGTATTATTTATTACGGTATGATTGGTTCCGCCTAATTGAATAAATTCAACAGCATAAGGGTTATCACTAGTGATCGTTAATCCGTCTACAGTTACTCCGCTTCCAATGATAGTGAAAGGGATAACAGCAGCTTGTAACAGGATGATTGTACTAGGATAGCCTTTTAGAGTTATTCCTGCTTTATTAATGGTAATGTTCGCAGTGATTGGGTATGTGCCACCAAGAATATGAACGGTTCCTGTTGGAGATACCGCGGTTACACCTTGTTGAATCGTTCCAAAAGGACTGGCCTGTGTTCCATTTCCGCCCACCGCGCCTTGTAAAACATATACATTAAAGGGATCGGGCAGTACAGTACCCGTCGCCCCCGTTGCACCCGTGGTGCCAGTAACACCTGTCGCTCCAGCGAGGCCAGTTGCTCCAGTGGCACCTGTATTGCCTGTAGCCCCCGTTGCACCTGTAGCTCCGGTAGGGCCCTCCGGACCGCCAGAGGGTCCAGTGTCACCCGTGGGACCTGTAGTTCCTGTCGCGCCCGTGGCTCCGGTGAGTCCAGTGGATCCGGTAATGCCCGTTGCCCCGGTAGGACCTGTCGCACCAGTGTCACCCGTGGGACCTGTAGTTCCTGTCGCGCCTGTGATTCCGGTAAGTCCAGTGGATCCGGTAATGCCTGTAGCCCCTGTAGGACCTGTCACGCCAGTGTCACCCGTGGCACCTGTAGTCCCAGTTACTCCAGTGATGCCTGTAGCTCCTGTAAATCCTGTAATGCCCGTGACTCCTGTATCGCCTGTAGAGCCGGTAATACCTGTAGCTCCGGTAGGACCTGTACTCCCGGTAGGACCTGTCACGCCCGTGGCACCCGTCGTGCCCGTATTGCCACTGGCACCTATCGCGCCTGTAAGACCCGTGGCGCCTGTTGTCCCGGTAGCTCCGGTGGAGCCAGTGACTCCTGTAACGCCTGTAGCTCCTGTAGCCCCGGTAGCTCCATTAAAATTCTCACTGCCAAATAATTCGGAATAAACGAGTCGGTGAGCAGCAACCAAAGAGCCGGCAGTGTTTTTCCCCCAAAAAGAAACCAAAATGTCCTCAGGGGTTGCTCCTGTAACGGTAATAACGTATTCGAAACTGTTAAGATCAGCAAAATAAGTTCGTGTAGCTACTGCACCGGGTAAGATTGTGAATTGCTCACTTACATATAGAGCTCTGTTTGTAATTAATGAATATCCCTGGACAAGTATAGTTGCGGCGTTTACGACACTCTGATTTTCAACTTTAATGGAAACAATCTGAGTTGGCCTTACCCCATTCACGGGGCTATTATCAATAGGGCCAGTTAGCAGGATTGCCAAGTTTCTCACTCCTTTTCTCAAAAATCGAAACTAAGTGTGATTCAGCATTGATGTATGTGTATTCGAAGACAGGGAAAAGTTCCCTACTTTCTCAGAATGAAATCTATAAAAGGTAATAATTAAAAAAAGAGGATGTTATGATGCCTCTCATATGAAAATGCTTTCAAATTAAAAGTGAAATATTATGATTGACAGCACCGATCTGAGCGGGTTTAATTATATAGACCGATTGTTATAATTATTTGAAGGAAGTGGCTTTCGTTGAGTGAAAAGTCTAATGCTAGAGAGTCCATTGTCAGCACAGCAGCGAGACTGTTTTTTTCACAAGGATATCATGCGACCGGTCTGAATCAGATCATCAAAGAGAGTAGTACGCCGAAAGGGTCGTTGTATCATTATTTCCCGCAAGGCAAGGAAGAGCTCGCGCACGAGTGTATTCAAAAAGCCAATGAACAAATCTTGCAGACATTTGAGAAAACATTTGCAGCCCACGACAATACGGGGGATGCCATTCAGAGATTTATTCATGATTTGGCTCATGAAACAGAAGCAGCAGGGTTTACCGGATTTCTCCCATTCAGCTTCTGGGCAGCTGTGGAGACTTCGTGTATTAGCCAGCAGTTACGTATTGCATGTCAGGGTGTATTTGCAGATTGGCAGGATGTCATTAAGAAACATCTGATTCTGGATGGCGTTGGTGAAGAGAAGGCGCGGGAGACGGCACTTCTGATCATTTCTTTGATGGAGGGAGCACTGATTATCAGCCTGACAAATCAAGATAAACAGCCTCTGCTGACGGCTGCTGAGTATTTGTCGGTTGTGACGAAGAACGCCAAACAGATTCAATAAGTTATAGCAAGAGACAGAGAAAAAGAAAGTTTGATACGTTTGAGGAGGATGGGATCGTGGAGGTTTCCATGAAGGCTGATTCTGCACAGGATCAACAAGAAACGAAGCAATACAAGGTATTTCCGATTTTGTTCGCAATGCTGCTGAGCGGCTTTATAGGTCTGTTTGGTGAAACGGCATTAAACGTGGCTTTGACACCACTTATGGGTCTGCTTGAAGTTGGACCTACAACGATTCAATGGTTAACCACAGGTTACTTGCTTGTGTTGGGAATCCTGGTGCCGGTATCCGGTATGCTGTTGCAATGGTTTACAACCAGACAGCTGTTCACAACGTCCCTGATTTTCTCCATTGCAGGAACATTTGTTGCTGCACTTGCACCTAGTTTCGAAATTCTGTTGGTGGCACGGGTACTACAGGCGATAGGTACAGCGCTATTGTTGCCACTGATGTTTAACACCATATTGGTTATTTTCCCGATTGAAAAACGTGGAGCGGCCATGGGATTGATTGGTTTGGTTATCATGTTTGCACCAGCAAGCGGTCCGAGTATCTCCGGTCTGATTCTGGCTAATCTGAGCTGGCACTGGATCTTCTGGATCTCCTTGCCGTTCTTCCTGATCTCACTGGTATGCGGCTTGTTGTTCTTGCCGAATATTTCGAAATTGACCAAGCCCAAAATTGACGTACTGTCCATTATCCTTTCTACCCTTGGTTTTGGTGGTATCGTATACGGCTTCAGTAGTGCAGGGGGACACGGGGAAACTGGCGGAGGCTGGACGAGTCCGGTCGTTGTTGCCACTCTCGTTATTGGTGTGTTGTCCTTACTGTTATTCAGTATCCGTCAGTTGAGAATGAAACAGCCAATGATGGATTTGCGAGCGTTCAAATATCCGATGTTTACGATTGGCTTGATCCTGATATTCATCTGTATGATGATGATGCTGTCATCCATGCTGATCCTGCCAATGTATCTGCAACAAGGTATGGCCGTTACAGCGTTAACTGCCGGACTGGTTCTATTGCCGGGTAGTTTGCTAAATGGTTTACTGTCTCCGGTCATGGGCCGACTGTTTGACAAATTCGGTCCGAAGTGGCTTGTGATTATTGGTCTGGCTGTCGTGACGGTTGTACTCTTCATGTACACTGGGATTACACCAACAACGACACTGGCCAAAATTATTACGCTGCATGTGTTCATGATGGTCGGAATCTCGATGATTATGATGCCTGCACAGACGAATGGTCTGAACCAATTGCCACGTGAGTATTATCCTCACGGTACTGCCATCATGAATACGTTGCAACAGGTATCCGGAGCAATCGGTACGGCTGTTGCGGTAAGTATACTGAGCGCAGGACAATCCCGCTTTTTGAGCGGAGTGGCGAATCCGGAAAGTCCAGAAAATCAACTGGCAGGTTTCACGTCAGGTGTACAGAATGCGTTTGTATTCGCATTGGTTCTGTCGATTATCGGTCTGATTACTTCACTCTTCGTGAAACGGGTCAAAGTAGGATCAACGCCAGGACAACAAGGTCCTATGCATTAATCCATTCACTAACAATAATAATTAAATATTATATAAGAGCGATGTGTCCCTTAACTCTAAGGACGCATCGCTTTTTTGCATATGTATTCTATCTTTTTTGGTGTTGACGTGAAACGGGTTACAGGCTTTAGAGTAAAAATGTAGCCGGAATACGGCGGTTCAAAGAATGAATTTCAGAGCAAATACTTCATGTTCCGGCAAAATTGTATATGTTCATACTAATATAAAAGGGTAATATAGAATGTATTAGGACAATTTTTAACCAATTCGAAAACGGTTTATATTTTATTTTTACTCAAGGAGACATCGTTATGATCATCATCAATCCCATTGGCAATAACATTGAAAAGATGCTGTTGCACTACGAAAAAAATGGCCATCTCACTCTACAGGCTTCGCTTATTAGTAATAGCTCGGTTGTATATAGATTGCAAGACTATTGTCTCAAGGTATATGCTTCACGTGCAAGATTGGATGGGGAGATGGAAAGTGAAGCACTTAGGGCATTGCAGAGTAATTCTTATGCACCTACATTGTATGCGTATTCACCAGGTGAGTACACCCTGACAGAGTGGATTGAAGCATACAAGCTGAAAGAGTACCGTGTGACATATGGACACATTCCTCCCAACTTGATATACGATATGTTTACGACGGAACTTCAGCAGATTCATGCTGGATATTGGGACTGGGATGTCATCCGATATGAGAATTTGCTCTGGACCAAGACAGGTGATGTGAAGAGAACGAACTTTTGGTTGTGTGAGCCTGTAAACTCCAGACGTGAGAGCTTATATAACCAAGTTATACGAAGAATTGATAACATCTACAATGGCGATCGAACCGAAATGGAGGCGATGCAGCAGTACTTTTACCGTCACCGGCTCACCTCATCTGAAATTGAACAAGCCTTCAGCGATTTCCGGTCTCAACGGCCAAGACTGGCGAAAGCACAATAAATCTCATACTTAAAACCCCAAAGATATTAGAGAATCTTTGGGGTTTCTTTCATGATATAACATAGTCCTACTTTAGTAGAGTGTACGTTACTTCTTCACCAGGGCCAATATTTCATCGGCAACGAGGTCAGGATGATATTGATGGATGTAATGGTCGGTATCTTTGATGGTTACCTGTTTCGAATCATCTGACCAAGATTTGAATTCTACTTGTGTTTTATCCCATTCGGGCTCACTTGCACCAAAGTAATCAGCCGTCAGTATGGTGAGTGGAAACGGTAAGGTTTGCTTGTGATCTACAACCACTTTGCCATTTTCAGCTATTTCACGTAATTCATCCAACGTGTTTGCATTGCCATAGTTGTGCAACAGCGCAGTTGTATCCAATTTTTTCAGATCGTCGGGTACAAGTTTCAGTTCATTACGATTGGCATTGGATGTTTCCACAACCAAGTCAGATTGCATGGAGAGGCGGAATAGTCCGGTTTGGATACGGAATTTATTCGCAAAACCACCAATTGTGTCTGCCAAAGAGTCATCGTCATTCGAATAATATTCGGGGCTTCCGCCATCAATCATGACGATACCCTTGACGAGATCCGGGTATTTTTGTGCGAAACGGATGGTTTCCAGCGAGCCGAGCGAATGCCCAACTAATACATAAGGTGGCTTCTGTCCAGATACCTGCAACAACTCGTGTAATTCTTCAGCTATGGTATCGACATCACGTTTCTTATCGGTCTGATCACTATATCCATAGCCAAATCGGTCATATACAGCGAATTTTGTGTTGGGAGCAAGCTTTTCATATAATGGATAATAATCTACATAGGGATTAGCGGTACCCCAGCCAGAGGCGAGTACGACAGTTACATCGCCTTCTCCACCAGTATATAGATGCATATTGTCTCCATGTACTTTGTAGAGTTTTCCAGGGGGGACGAGTATTTTGGCATCTTGCCTTAAACCCACTTGTTGGTAGATCACGCCTGTACCCAGAAGCAACAGAATTACCGCGAGGTCAAATATCAAAAACTTAACTAATCTTTTACGCCATTTCTTCATGTTCTCTCACATACTCTCCATGTATTTTCTCTATCATATATGCCCAATCTTATAGGAGAGAAAACAGAGTCTTAATTCTATCTTAATTAGCCGAAAATTGAATATCACCGGCCAATGAATTAATATATAGCTACGATATGAATAGTTCTCATCCAAATATTGAACCTAGATTGATTATATAGAACAGAAGGTATGTATAATGACAAAATACGAAAATCAGCTCCCGACATCAGCCGGCATGAACTTCAAGTCCCTGATCAGTATATTGAGAGATTCCATGCGTGGCAATGTAGAGCGGAGGCCATCTGGCACGATGCCTATGGAGATATGTGAACCCGCTGAAATCTTTAGTGCATCCGATAATCCACAGGTTACATGGTTCGGACATTCGGCTTTTTTACTCGAAATTGAAGGGCACAGGTTGCTCTTTGATCCGATGCTGGGCAATCGTCCATCCCCCGTGTCTTGGGTGGGTACCAAACGTTACAGCACCAATCTACCAATTCAACCGAAGGATTTCCCAACGCTGGATGCAATTATTATATCGCATGACCATTATGATCATCTGGATTATGACTCCATTCGCAGATTAAAGGATAAAACAAAGCGATTTATCGTGCCGCTTGGCGTCCGTCGTCGGCTGATTCAACTGGGTGTGCCTTCGGAACAGATTACCGAGCACAACTGGTGGGATGAGTTATCGTTCAAAGGTCTAACATTGGCTTGCACGCCAGCAAGACATTTCTCGGGCAGAGGATTATTCGACCGTAATTCTACCTTATGGTGTTCGTGGGTTATCGCTGGACAACATACCAAGGTGTTCTTTAGTGGGGACAGCGGATACGGTCCTCATTTCAAGGAAATTGGCAGTAAATACGGTCCATTTGACCTGACCTTGATGGAATGTGGGCAATATGACGAGCGTTGGTCCAACATTCACATGATGCCGGAAGAAACGGTACAAGCACATTTGGATGTAGGAGGTAAGTTGCTCATCCCGATTCATTGGGCCGCATTTACGCTGGCCTATCATGCTTGGAATGAACCGGTCGAGCGGATTACCAAAGCTGCACATACTATGAATGTTAAGATTGCAACACCTAAAATTGGCGAGAAGGTTGTACTTCATACGGAGGATTATCCTACACATCCATGGTGGAGACCGGGGTTAGGGTAAAATTAAAAGCGTTCAGCTCATTCAATGAGTGGACGCTTTTTCTTGTTGCATTTTACATCAGGATCGATAGGGCACTGTAGATTAACATTATACCCATCACGATATTAACTGGACGTTCGTATCGCAATAGAAAGCTCTGGAATAACATGCCACCGAACGCCCAGGTCATATTGGCGCTAATCCCGATAAAGGTGAGAAGCAGGGAAAATACGATGAGTTGAACATGGGATTGCCCAAGAGGCAGAACAAAAACGGATATGGCCGTAAGTCCATACAGAATGACTTTGGGATTAATGAATTGCAGGGTGAACCCAAATAGAAATGAATAATGATTCACTGTGTTTTCTTCCGTATCTGCAGGTTTGCTTCGCATAATTTTGATTGCCAGGTAAAGCATGTACCCACATCCCAACAGGTTCAAAACGGGTGTGATCTTGGGGATATATTGATGAAGAATAAGGTTGAAATAACTGGACAGAAACATAATAAGCAGGCAGCCGGCTGCAACTCCACTAATAAACGGAAGGGTCTTGCGGAAACCCTTATTTCTTGCATGCGTCATGGAAATGATATTGTTGGGTCCGGGTGTAAATGAAGCAATGATTGCATAGGTCACTAAAGGTATAATGTTCATGGTTCCTCCACGTTTTCTTAGTTGTGTGATATAATGAACTGAAATGTACGTTACAGCGTACGGTCTTTATAATTGTACAATATGTGCGTTATAAAGCACAACATAAATATAAAATGAGGAGGATGGATTTTGAAAAACATTAATAGTATTCTTGCTCAGAACCTGAAACAGCTTAGGGAACAAAGAAAACTTAGTCTGGACAAGGTCGCCGAAATGACTGGTATTAGCAAGACCATGCTTGGTCAGATTGAACGTGGTGAATCCAATCCATCCATTGCAACTGTATGGAAGATTGCTAATGGCCTGAAAACCTCCTTCACTGCTTTGATCCACGAGCCGAAGTCAGATACTACCGTTGTTACGGGGGATGATATTCAAGTATTGATGGAGGATGAGGGAAAGGTTCGGATTTATCCGCATTTTCCTTTTGAAGAGGGGCGTCGTTTTGAAATATATATGATGGAGATGGATCTTAAGTCTGAGTTGAATGCTGAACCGCATATCGAAGGTGCGGAAGAATTTATTACGGTCTTTGAAGGTGAAGTTACGATTCGAGTAGGGGCGGAAGATTATACGGTGAGTTCAGGGGAGTCGATCCGTTTTGGAGCGGACAAGCCTCACGCCTATGTTAACTCCGGTGCTAAGACAAACAAATTAAACATGGTCATTCATTATTCGAAGTGACATAAAGCAGCCTGATGTAATGAACTGCAACACCGCTGTTAGTCGTCTCTAACAAATGGATGCAGTTCTACATTGGCTGCTTTATAGGTTTGTTCGCTATGGAGTCCAACGCCTATGATAGGACTCTAACTTATGGCTTTTCTTTGGCCTGACGCTGGATTTCCTTGGCTGTTAAAGCTTTATCATATACTTTTACATTATCCAAGCTGCCTTTGTAGAACGGATCAGCCGTATAACGACTCTTGCCTACATAAGCTTCGGTTACCTGTAGATCTTTCGGGTTAAAGGTGATCTCAGTGCTGCTTGCAACCGATGTACCATTCACATACAGAGTTCCCACATCACCCTGAAGGGTTACAGCGACATGAACCCACTCTTTAGAAGGCAGTGGATCTGCGGCAATGATGCTCTGATCCCGTCCCTCATTATGAATGGTGAATTGTAATGCCCCATTATGCTGGGATGGTGTAAGGAACATATGCCTCGTCAAGCCATTTCCAAAGTCGAAAATACGCTGCCAGGGCCCGCCGCCATCCCAATTAACCCAAGCGCTAAACGTGAAATCTGTTGTGTCTGTAACGAGTCCAGGTAACTGAATGTAACTGTCGGTTCCGTTAAATGTGGCAGCCTGATTTTTGCCACTTGCAGCAGAACTGACCACGTTAAAGGCTTGCCCGTGATATTCGTTTTTGCTGTAATCCTGTGCGACTTTGCCAAGTTTCTTGTGTTCAAAAGTATACTCCCCGAGCAATGGGCTTACCGCTTGCTGTGGAATGATAACGTTAAACGTTTTGGAGCTTACCGCAGTTCCTTTACGAATCGTGGCGGTTAATTTCACTTTGGCATCGCCCTTACCAGCGCGTGGTCGCTGCACTACACCTGTAGTGGATAGAGCCGAAGCATTGGAGCTTTTCCACGTAATGTCTGCATCACTTGTTCCTTTGGTAGGCAGAGACAGATTGAAGAACACGTGATCCGTATTGCTAATGTTCAGATCCTTTTTCACTGCATCTACAATGTCTTGATCACTCCGTTCAACACCTTGACTTCCCCAGATGGCAATCCCGGAGGAGGAGAGGGCGCTAAAGGTCAGAACCGTACTTTGAGATTCCGAGTTCCATTCATGTGTGAAGACGCCTTTGTACACAACGTTATTCGAAGTGATCTGAACCTTGTTGTCTGCACCAAGACTCCATGTTCCTGTCACGGCACCCTGAATCTGCCCATCTGCCGTGAACTGAACGGTCTGGGATGGCTTGATGTCCGCTGTGATGTCCTTACCATGATTCACCCATTGGTACTGACCAGCGATCTCCTGAGTTGTCAGCTGGGTGGTATCTTCTCCCAAAGCCGCATAGCGATATGGAGAAACGACGGGCCAACCGTCTGCATTCATATGCATCTCATGTACGCGAACTTCATGCTCTTCGCCACGCCCTGGAAAGCGGGTATGGAAGATGAGAAACTGTTTGCCAGTCTCCGGATCAACATAAGCAGAGTTATGCCCTGGCGATACATAGCCGCTACCCAGGCCTGTGCCCGGATCACCGATCTGTCTCTCGAACAGGAAGTTCCCCATCAATTTGACTCCAAAAGGCTCAATAGAACGATCATCAAACAACGGTTTATCCTTGTCCGCTTTAACGTTGATCATATCGTTTCCTTCCGCATCGAGGAAAGGCCCATCCGGTGATTGGGAGCGAGCAACACGAATGTTGTATCCTCCATCAGCACCTAGTCCACCGTAAGACAGGTACAGATAATAATAATCGGTTTCGGGACTGTAGAGCATATAAGGGGCTTCAATACGACTATGATTGCCTCCGGTCAGCTTCTTGCCATAACCTTGATTTGGCAGTGGTTTACCTGTCGTTGCATCCATCTCCAGAATGAAAATCCCTCCGGAATACGAGCCATACACCATCCATAACTTGCCGTTTTTATCATAAAAGACATCAGGATCGACCACATTGGGATGGATCGTGGCATCGTAAATGGTACCATCCTCACTGATCTGATCCCACATGCCGGATTTCAACAGAATGCCTTGATCCTTATAAGGGCCTTCGATATTGTCTGCGACAGCAATGCCAAGTGCTGATCGCGGAGAGTCCCCTTTACAAGCATTGTAGTACATATAAAATTTGCCGTCCGCCAATTGAATGACATCTGCTGCCCATAACGTATCTGTCTGCGCCCATTCCAGCGCTTCAGCGAATTCCTTGGTTACATTGGGGACAACAGGATTGTTATCCGTAACACCCGATGCGACGAGATCCCAGTTCAGAAAGTCTTTAGACTTGGCCACTTGCAAGTGTGAACCAAAAATATAAAACGTATCATCCACCTTAATGACAGATGGGTCATGAACGGAAACATTTTTGAATGATGTAGCAGGATTTGCGAGAGGTGTGGTGGAAGTCTGCGAGTTACCCACGGTTGCCGCTGAACCATTTGCGAACACCGAGACCGGTGCCAAAGTTGTTGCAGTAAGTAGAGTGGTGCTTAGTACAGAAATGTTAAGTACGCGAACCCAATAACGTTTCATACGTTTCCCCTTTCCTATTCCCTGGAATGAAAAATCAACCGATACTTGGCAGCACACGATAAAAGGTTCGGCAGACCTCCTTTGAGTAGCTCATTATATCAAGCGCTTTCATTTGTTATATTATCAATTGATTTATATGTTTGTAAACCATAAATGTAATGTTTATAAGAGTAAACTGAAAAATAAATAAGAGACGGGAAGAGCCGATAAAGGTCATTACATTCAAATAAACTAGTTGTCTTTCTCAAATTTAGGATTGAAATGGGGATCGATGATGCGATATTATTACGTTTAAGAAATGTATTTAACTATTTATCAATCATTTTATATTAATACGAATCAAAAGCGTGAATCGACAATTCCCAACTACATAGGAGGTAAGAACATGAGCACATATCAAAATCAATTAATCGCACAATACACGTTCGAAGATGCCGGTCAGATCGGGAAGGACAGCTCCGGTAAGGGACATGATGGTATAGCCAAAGGTGAGATCCTACCTGTGGTATCCGAGTTGAAAGGAAGATCCGCGGTGACTTTCAACGGGGGAGCGAATGGAACTTCTTATCTGCAACTACCCTCGAATCTGCTTCGGGATGTAAGCGATAACACAGGAGTTACGATTGCCACTTGGGTGTTTCTGGGCAAGGGGTCCAATGTGTGGGAACGCATTTTTGACTTTGGTAAAGGGGAGAAGGGACCGTATTTATTTTTGACACGTCAGCTTCTGGGTACGTTATATGCCGGAGATAATCTGGTTGTTCATCCAAGTGGGGGAGTTGCAAGCGGTGAATGGATGCATATTGCACTCTCCGTGGCAGGCAGCCAAGGGGGGACGCTCAGCAGTGCGGGTCCAATTGTATATGTGAATGGGGAGAAGGCCGCAGACGGCTCGATCAGTCAGACATCCAGTGGCAATTATGCCAAACTGCGCGAATGGTTTGATTCGTTCACTGATCCTGAGAATTATAGCCAGAATTATATTGGACGCTCCCAGTATGCAGCGGATGTGGATTTTGCAGGTTCGTTATCCGACTTTCGGATCTATGGGGCAGCGCTCACCATGGATGAAGTTATTGAAGTGATGTGTGAATCACTGACAGATGAAGCGATTGTGAAGCTTGCGGCAGACAAGTATTTGTCCTTCCCCAACCGAATTATCACCAAAGATGTGTCACTGCCCGCACATTTGCTGGGTGATAAAGTGACGGTTCAGTGGAGTTCCAGTAATCCGGAAGTCCTGTCTGAGAATGGAGAGGTTCAGGCAATTACATCCGCACAAGAGGTTACGCTCCGTGCGCTTCTGAACAGAGGTGATCGTAAGCTGAGCCACAGCTTTGACGTGTCTGTTGTGCCGGCGCATCTTCCGCCTTATACGGTCACCATCCATGGAGATCAGAAGGTGGCTGACATCAGTGAAGTGATGTATGGTTTGTTCTATGAGGATATTAATAACGCGGCAGATGGCGGTATCTATGCGGAGCTTGTCCAGAATCGATCATTTGAATCTTTTACATTTGATACATACTCGCATGACTCTGGAGAGTGTGGTTGTTCGACAGGTCGAAATCGTGAGCCTTTGTTTGCCTGGTCAGGCGATACGGATAAAATGCTCGTGCAGCATACGGATGGACTAAACGTTCACTTTAACGTGGAAGATCCTGAAGTAAATGCTTATTATGTCACGGTTCAGGATGGGGCAACGATTCGGAATCGTGGATTCTCAGACTCTAACCAGTATTGTGCCATGTCCATCAAGCAGGGTGAAACATATGACTTTACCGTATGGGCAAAAGCAGAATTGGCAGGAACGATCACTGTTCAATTGCAGGATAGAGAAGACACTTCCATCAGTGATTCGGTAACGTTACATGTTGAAGGCGGAAACACATGGAAGAAATACGGCTTGTCACTTACCGGAACGGAAACTGTACTTGGTCAATTGGCACTTACGTTTGCAGGTGATATCTCTGTCGATATGGTGTCCTTAGTGCCTCAGAATGTATGGGGATCTGATCCGACAGAAGAAGGGATATCCGCTACAGCACATGCCAACTACACAGGTAATCCGAACTATCGATTGAGAAAAGATCTAATTCAGGCACTCGCAGATCTGCATCCAAAGTTCCTTCGTTTTCCGGGAGGATGTATCTCGGAAGGGTCCTTCATATGGGACAACGTATATGATTGGAAGGATTCTGTAGGACCAGTTGAGCTGCGCAAAGAGAATTATAATGTCTGGGGTTACATGATGACGATGGGGCTTGGTTATATGGAGTACTTCCAGTTGGCGGAGGATCTGAATGCTGCTCCGGTTCCAGTGATGGCTTGCGGTGTGTTATGTCAGGCACGTTCGGATTATGCTCATCCTGCGGGTGGCGCATTAAGGGATTATTATATCCGCAACTTCACAGACCTGATCGACTTTGCGCTAAGTACAGATTTTGAACACAACGAATGGGCGGGGGTACGAAGCCAGATGGGACATCCTGAACCGTTTGATCTTCGTTATCTCGGCGTAGGTAATGAGAACTGGGGCACTGAATTTTTTGCCAACTTCGAAGTATTCAAACGTTCGATAGATGACTACATGAAACAGAACTACCCTGATCATGAACTGCACATTATCTCGACAGTTGGTGCTCAGGCGGATGATAATGCGTACCAGGAAGGATGGAAATTCCTCAGTGGGAACCTCACCGGGTCAGCTCAAGTGGCTTTTGCCGATGGTACTGAGGTGATTGAGGAGACGGTAACCTGGTATGAAAATCAGGACAATTATATGGACACCATCGCAGATGAGCACTACTACCGCTCCAATGAATATTTGCTGAATAACGTAGATCGATACAACTATTATGACCGGGCTTATCATGAAGATGGAAGTATCGATTGGAAAGAAACATCCAAAGTGTTTGTTGGAGAATATGCTTCCACGGACAAAAACACGCTGGCAGGAGCGGTCGCAGAAGCTGCGATCATGACCGGATTTGAAAATAATGCAGACGTTGTTCGTTTGGCTGCCTATGCGCCATTGTTCAACAAAGTACTAACGGACGGTACCTATCGCTGGACGCCAGACTGCATCTGGTTTGATGATGAAACAGTATGGTATACACCGAATTATTATGTACAGCAGCTTTTTGCAAAATATGTAGGGGATCAGGTGCTTGAAACTTCATTCTCCACCTATAGCAAAGGTAAACCGCTGAGTCTTATTCCGCGTGGCGGCATCGAAATTGCAACAGGGAATGCAGAGATTGTGGTGAAACGAGTCACAGTCACGTCCAATGTGGATGGCAGTTTGATGTTTGATGAAGATTTCAGGGAACGTACAGAGCCTAGTGAGGCATGGATTCCAATTCCTGGATCGGAAGGATATACGTTAAACGCAGGAAGAGGGCTCAGCCTGAGCGCACAAACTAGTGGATTGAATGGACTGTACCTGCTGAATGACGAATGGACCAACTACAAGGTGCACGTTGAGGCGGAAAGAATTTCAGGTGAGGATGGTTTTTACATCGGTGTGGGGCTGACGGATATCTCGCCCGAGAACAAGGATGTCATTGAGTACGCAATCAGTTACGGCGGGAATGCAACAGGAGTGAAGGTGTACAAACAAGGGATTGAAGGTTATACACTGGGAGACTATTCATCCAGCTCGGCAGCAGGTAACCTGAGAGCGGCCAATTATGAACCACTCGAGAATGGGACCGATTATACAATCACGGTTAACTATGGTGGGGATACAGGAAAAAATCTGATTTGTTCCTATACAGACGGACGTAATATCAGCAAGGTTCTGGATTACAAGTTGGAAGCTTACAACCGGGAAGTATTCCACTCTGTTACGAAAGATGAACGTCATGTGTATGTGAAACTGGTCAATGCAGATGGTGTAGATAAATCAACCTGGATTTGCCTTCAGGATCTGAAGGTTGATGCTTCAGCCAGACTGATCACACTTACTGGAGAAGATCATTTGGTACATATTCCAAATGTGAATCAGAAGAATGATGAGAAAGTGATTCCCCAAGAACAGCAGATAAAATTGAATGGTGAATCAGTGATCGTTGGTTTGTCAGCTCATTCGGTAAATGTTCTTATTATGGATCTTCTGTAAGCAAATATATAAATAAAGGCCCCCTTAAGCAGACATCTGTTGTTTGCGATAAGGGGGCGTTTTGCTATTGAACTTGTTTTGAAATAAAAAGAAATTACTTTTCCGCAATAAGATTAACATGTCAGTAGTCCGGTATGTTAACCAATAAGGACATGGTCCTCTGCATAACCGATTTTGGATGTGCGTTTCTTCTGAGCCAGTGCAAAAGCCAGAGTTAAGGGTCCCAATCGTCCTGCAAACATCGTAATAGAGACTATAATTTTACCGGTAACACTCAACTCACTTGTCAGACCCATCGAGAGTCCAGTGGTGCTAAATGCTGAAGTGGCTTCAAACAGAACATCCAGAAAATGATTTTCAAGAATGCCTTCGGATATGGATAGCAGAATGGAGATCCCAAGCACAAAGGCGAGAGAACTTAAGACAACAGCGAGTGCACGCATTACTGTTTCTTCTGCAATTTTACGCTCAAAAGCATGAATCTGTCCGCCGCCCCGAAATGTTTGTATGGTCGCAAGAACAAGGACCACAAAAGTATTGATTTTAATTCCTCCACCTGTTCCGCCGGAAGAAGCCCCAATGAACATTAGGATAATAATGAAAAATTGGGATGTGGCCAACATACTTCCAATGTCAATGGTATTGAATCCAGAGCTTCGAGGAGCAGTACCCTGAAATAGAGAAGCCCATATACGTTCACTGTAAGATAAATCAGCAAACGTAGAAGGATTCCAACTCTCGAGTAAAAAAATGGTGATAAATCCAAACAAGTACAGAGAAAAACTACCGATTAACACAATTTTTGAATGAAGGGAGAGCTTTCTCCATGAACGTTTGCGGAATACATCCACAACCACAATATAACCTAAGCCGCCAATGATAAAGAGCGTAATGACTGTAAGATTAACAATCGGGTCACCAACAAATGGAGTAAGGCTATCACTCCAAAGAGAGAAACCCGCATTATTGAAGGCAGAGATGGAATGGAATATGGCGTAATAGAAAGCTTGTCCCCATCCCAAATCGCTCTGCCAGCGCAATGTAAGAACCACGGTAGCCAGAGCTTCAAAAGCAAAGGCTATAAGTACAATATACATGGATAACTTAACCAGACCTTGAGCAGAGGAGGTATTGGTGGCTTGTTGAATAAGAAGCCTCTGTTTCAAACCAATCCGTTTCCCCAGAATAATGGCAACCATTACACCTAGTGTCATGAAACCCAGTCCACCAACCTGAATTAAAATCATGATGATGACCTGTCCGAATGTTGAAAAGACACTCCCTGTATCCAAGACAATCAGCCCATTTACACATATAGCGGAGGTTGCTGTGAACAAGGCATCAAGTAAACCGATGGAATTCCCGGTACTTGAAGATATCGGCAGTGCAAGCAATATGGCTCCGATCCAGATGAGAGTGAAGAAGATCATCATGATGAGTTGTGGAGGGCTCATATTATTTTTCAACTTGTTTACAATCGATTCAATGTTTGTCAGAGTCGGAGTTCCCATCACGCGTTTATCTCTTTGGCTCATAATCGCTCTCCAGATTTCGAATGTCATCGTTACTACCTATTAACAAGAGCATATCTCCCGCACGGACTGTGTCTTCCGCCATGGGTGAGATATTTAGGTTATTCCCTGTTTTGATGGCGATAACCGTACATCCATATTCAGCCCGAATATTGAGTTCTAGCAAAGTCTTCTGATTCATACTTAAGGGAGCTTTGATCTCGACCAGATTATAATCTGAAGACAATTCAATGGAATCAATAATGTTGTCTGAGCTAAGCTGATTTCCCAGCCTTGTGGCCATGTCACGTTCAGGATAAACGATCTGGTCCGCACCAATCTTGCTAAGCACACTGCCATGGTTATCATTTTTTGCTTTGGCTGTTACTTTGGGCACATTAAGTTCTTTCAATAACAAAGTGGTTAGTATACTTGCTTGCAGATCTTCGCCGATCGCGACAATAGCGTGTGAAAAGTTGCTTGCCCCAAGCTCCATAAGGACTGATTTGTCAGTGCAATCTGCTTGCACCGCATGGGTTGCCACCGTTGAAATCTCCTGAACAAGAGTTTCGCTTTTGTCTACAGCGAGCACTTCATGCCCATTTTTAATGAGTGTGTGTGTCAAGCTTGAACCGAATCGTCCAAGACCAAGTACCATAAATTGTTTTTTCATAATATCCCTCATTGTAATCAAAATAAATAACAGTTTCCTCTACACCCTAATGGTAAATATTACATTACGTACACTGGAATGTAAGGTTTCATATCGTAGTTAGCAAATCCTGTCCGTCATGTCTATGTCTAAGCATATCTCAAAAGAGTTCATTCTAATGGCTTAAGAATAGAATTGCAACTGATTCGATTCTTTTTGGTATGGCGGTTGAACTGTGCAAAGGGTCAACAAAAGATACCCAAAGTAAATAGCCTACACTATTGCGGTGATCTGGCTGCTCCTATAATAAACGTTGAAGGAGGAGTCAGCTATGCGTTCCAACTACAAACAATTTATCCGAAACGTTCCGCTTCATCTTATGATTTTACCCGGACTGCTGATTATTATTGTATTCGGTTACATTCCGATGGCGGGGCTCTCTATTGCCTTTCAGAATTTCTCTCCCATTGCCGGATTCAAAAACATGAACTGGGTGGGGTGGGATAATTTCAGGTATCTGTTCGATCTGCCCGGTTTCTCGCAAGTTGTATGGAATACGGTGTTTATATCAACGATGAAAATTGTGTCCGGCTTGGTCATTCCGGTACTTGTAGCCTTATTACTCAACGAGGTTCGCAAGACAGGTTTCAAAAGAACGATTCAGACTGTAATTTATATGCCTCACTTTTTCTCTTGGGTTATTCTGGCGGGAATCATCGTGGATGTGTTATCTCCCAGCACGGGGATCGTTAATATGTTGCTCAAAGCCCTCGGAATTGACCCAATTCAATTCCTGGCCAGTAACGAGTGGTTTCCATACATACTTGTCATTACAGACCAATGGAAAGAATTCGGATTTGGTACGATTATCTATCTGGCTGCCCTCACGAATATTGATAAGTCACTCTACGAAGCTTCTGTTATGGATGGAGCGGGAAGATGGAAGCAGACATGGCATATCACACTGCCAGGCATTCGCCCGATCGTGATTTTGATGGTAACGCTTAGTCTGGGTAACGTACTTAACGGTGGCTTTGACCAAGTGTTCAACCTCTATAATCCATTGGTATATGAATCAGGAGATATTCTGGATACGATGATCTACCGGATTGGATTGCAGGATGCACAGTATTCCGTATCAACAGCTTTGGGTCTGATCAAATCTGTTGTTTCCTTCATTTTTATCGGACTTGGTTATTTCTTGGCCTATCGGTTCGCGAATTATCGGATATTCTAGAAAGGAGGCAGAGTCATGCACCACGCTTCAAGAGCCTATCGGTGGTTCCTAGGGTTTAACTACGTCATCCTGACGATTCTTGCCTTGTTATGCTTGTTCCCGATTGTGAATATATTAGCGATTTCATTTAGTTCAAGTGATGCGGTCAAAGCGGGAAGTGTCACATTCTGGCCTGTGGATTTTACATTGTCCTCCTATCAATACATTCTGGAAAATCAGCAGTTCCTGAACTCATTTGGCACGAGCCTTCTCCGTGTAGTACTGGGGGTTACGACCAACTTGGTATTCACCATTCTGGTGGCTTATCCACTCTCTAAAGAGGCTACGAAATTCCGTTCAAGAACGTTCTATGCCTGGATCTTCGTATTCACCATGTTATTCAGTGGGGGATTGATCCCGGGTTACCTGGTGGTTAAGGAAGCGGGCTTGTTGGATTCCATCTGGGCCCTGATTCTGCCAGGTGCTGTTCCGATCTTTAATGTACTTCTAATGCTTAATTTCTTCCGGGGATTGCCGAAGGAACTTGAAGAGGCCTCCTGGATGGATGGGGCAGGACATTTCCGCACGCTATGCAGCATCTATCTTCCTATTTCACTTCCCAGTATTGCGACCATTACGCTGTTCGCCATGGTAGGACACTGGAACGCCTGGTTTGATGGCATGATCTACATGAAGAGTCCGGAAGGTTATCCGCTTGCTACCTATCTTCAGTCCATGTTGCAGCAGGTGACGATGATTCAGAGCGAGATGATGACGCTGGAAGATGCAACGCTCTTAAGTCAGGTATCGGATAGAACCACCCAAGCTTCCCAGATCTTTTTGTCCGTTATTCCCATCCTGCTTGTGTATCCGTTCCTGCAACGGTATTTCGTTCATGGTCTTGTCGTCGGAAGTGTAAAGGGATAAGATCGATAGGAGGAAAACCGATCGATGGAAGGAGCCGATTTCTGGCTCCTTTTTTGCTATTGATGAGAGAGCGTGAGGAAAGGAGGAGGGAAACTTTGCGATTCATCCGGGGGAGATGGAGAGAGTCATCCATTGTTGTCAAACTGATGATTGCTTTTGTACTGGTCATTCTGCCCTTGTATGGGATAAGCATTATGATTACGCAAGTCAGCTCCAAACAAATGCAAACGGAGGTGGAGAAGGCACATGAGTCCAAATTGTACTTCTACCATAATCATCTGCAATTCGAATTGGAGCGAATGAGTGCACTGGTGACCGAATTTTCATTTGATGAAACCATGTCCACACTAAGTACACGAGCCGCAATTATGAGCAGGTATGAAGTCACGTCCAGTCTGAACAACATTCACAATAAGTTGGGTCAGATCATGGTGACGAGTCCTTATATTAGTGATGTTGTGTATTACGTTCCCGCTCTGCATAAACGGGTCAGTGCGGCGGACGGAATTCGGGATGTAGAGGATACCGAGTGGAAGAATCTGCTCGCGACGATGGGGAATCTGAATGGCGAATTATCGCATTCCAATAACGATCTCTATTTCCTGAAAAGTAATCCATATAACATGAACCATGAGGAACCACCCAATTTCATATTAGGAATACGCTTGTCTGCTGAAGAACTGAAACATCGTTTGCAGCAGCTATCGGAAACGGGAGAAAGTGAGATTACACTGAGTTTTGGTGAACAGCAACATGTAGTGATTTCTTCTTCCGAGCAGCCAGCACCTGTAAAACCGATCCAAACAGTTTCGCCGGAACCGTCTGAGTCCATGCAAGTTACAAAGTTCCAATCTGATCCATATCTCTATTATTCGTTGCATGATAAGGATCACTCGTTCACCCTGACAGCTACTATACCGCAGGATGTGCTGAGTGCGCCGCTGAAACAATACAACGTATGGTTATGGATGGTGACCTTCATGTCAGTTGTAATTATTATTGTCTTCTCGTTTTCGATCTACAGATCGATTCACCAACCGTTAGCGTTGCTCATCCGAGGATTCAGAATGGCTGAACAGGGCCAGACAAGTGTACATATTCCTTCATCCAGAAGGGATGAATTCGGCTATTTGTACTCCCGATTCAACCATATGATAGAACGCCTACATATTTTGATCGATGAGAATTATGTTGCACGCATTCGAACAAGTGAGGCGGAACTCAAACATCTGCAATCCCAGATTCAACCTCACTTTTTATACAACAGTCTGTTCAGCATCAAGCAAATGGCTGAGGTGGAGAATGTGGAGCTCATTCAGGAATTCACCGACTACTTGGGTCAATATTTCAGGTATATGTCTCGGGATTCTCATACGGAGGTATCGTTGGGGGCTGAGATTGACCATGCGCTGGTCTATGCATCGATTCAAAAAATTCGGTTTGGTTCGAGGATTCAATTGGAATTGGAGGATCTGGACGCAAGATACAGAGACATTTCCGTTCCCAGAGTTATGATTCAGCCGATCGTAGAGAATGTGTTTGAGCACGCACTAGCCAAACGCAGCGAAGGAGGTATCCTACAGATCTCGTACCAAAAGGGGCTGGACAATCTATCCATTCGCATTGAGGATGATGGGGATCAGTTAAGCGATGAAACATTGATTTATCTGCAATCTGCATTTGAGGAAACAGAGCGGAAACATGGAAACGAAGAGATAACCGGGCTCATCAATGTGAGTCAGCGATTACGAATCAAATTCGGGGCTGGTTATGGTCTTACAGCGCAGCGAAGTGAGCTTGGTGGGTTGTGCATTATAGTGAAGATTCCATGGGAGGGGGAGTAATGTCATGCAGAGGATGCTTATTGTAGATGATGAACCCGTTATTTTAGATGGACTGTATGCGTTCTTTCAAAAAGCAAATCTTCAGGACATGGAGATAATCAAGGCATACTCTGCCTATGAAGCTATCGATTGGCTGAACTCGGTCAAGGTTGATATTGTACTCAGCGATATCTGTATGCCTGGCATGGATGGCATGCAGTTAATTGAGCAGATTATGGATCGGTGGCCACGATGCAAAGTCCTATTGCTGACAGGTCATAACGAATTTGATTATGCACACCAAGCTATTCGGAATCCTTGCGTTGTTGATTACATGTTAAAGACAGAGGGCATGAATCACATTCGGGCTGCGGTAGAACGGGCATTAACACAGATCTCGGAAGAGAATGATTTTCGCTACCAAGCTGCATGGTTTCGCAGTAAATTGCCACGAGCGCTGCCCCAGTTACAGCGTCAATTGCTGCTGGATGTGCTGAAGCGAACGGATAGACCTGATATCGCTTCACTTCAGGAAGAGCTGGATGCCGTGCAGCTCCCCTTCCAATCTGATCAACTTGTTATTCCTGTGATTATAAGAGTGGAGGAGTGGAACAACTACCAGTCTCAGGCGGACCGCAGTCTCATCCGGTATGCCGTTGCCAATGTTGCGGAGGAGTTGCTGCAGGACAAGGCCAAGGTGAAGGCAATTGATCTGGACACTCAGGTCATCGCTTGCTTTATTCAATCGCAAGGGGCGCATCCGTCCCACATATCTAATAATGAAGGGGAACGAGGGAGTCAGCTGGATAACTGGCAACAAACTCTTCGTTTTGTCTATGGCACACTGGAGTCTGTGCAGCAATCCTGTGCGGACTGTCTGAACCTGTCTGTATCCATCATGGTCAGCGAGCAGGCGGTAGAGTGGAGCAGGGTTAATCAGGCAATCGGGCAGTTACGCCTGTCGATTCATGAGAGTCCCGGGCTTGGGATGGAGAAGCTGCTGCGTGTAAATATCCAGGATGAATTGCCTTACACCCCTAGCATCATGAATCAACAGGGTGTTGTAACGCTGCATCTGGATCAGATCAAACAGCGAATAACCGCCGGGGATCGGGAATGGATGGAGTCTTTCCATAAATGGACCGAGGCTGCGAAGGAAGGGCTTCAAGATCCGTTCTTCCGCATGAAAACGTATACGGGTGCAGCGAGTGTACTCATTGAAGTCCTGCACGAACTGGGGTTGTATGAATCGGCAATGGAAGAAATATCGCTTTCCCGAATGCTGCATTTTGACATCCATACCGCATGGTCTGATCTGGTCATCTTTTATCAATCGGCATACGAATGGATGATCTCCAAACGAAGCGATGCTCGCCTGAATGATCAATCACAGATTCTAATTACGATCCATCATTATATCAAACACCATCTGGAGGACGACCTCTCACTCACACGGATCGCACAGGAAGTCTCTCTTAATCCTTCTTATCTGTCGCGTTGGTACAAAAGGATTACAGGCAAAGGCATATCCGACTACATCCATGACCGCAGAGTGGAGCGAAGCAAAGAGCTGCTTCTGGGTTCTTCCTGCAAAATGCATGAAATATCCGCGAAAGTTGGGTTTAGCGATCAGCATTATTTTTATCGTTTCTTCAAAAAAGCAACAGGCTGCACCCCTCAAGAGTTTCGGGATCAGAAAAGTTAAATGATATCTCAAATGGTAAATCAAAGATACCAGATGTCAACGGGATACACTCGAAGTGATAGCGCTTTCTTTGTAATATAAAATTATACCTCACGGGAGGAGAAAAAAGGGGGATTCGCATGAATATATCATTTAAGAAGTTCTCATTATTAACATTAACCATGGTACTGGCCACCACGCTTGCTGCCTGTTCATCTGGTGCGGGAAGTGCCGAGAATGAAGCTGAACCGAACACACAGCAGGATGCGGGAGGACCACTTACGAAATATGACCCACCCATTAAATTGACTTCCACCATGAATGAAACAGGGAAAGAATCGCTTGCCCAAGGAGATACACACGCCAATAACATCTGGACCAGAGGGTACAAGGATGAACTTGGTATTGATGTAACGTACGAATGGATTGTTCCGGATGCCAATTATAACGATAAGATGAATGTCACATTGGCGAGTGGTGATCTGCCGGATGTCCTGAAAGTGAGTGCTGTTCAATTCGAACAACTGCATGAAGCAGGAATGCTGGAGGATCTGACCCAAGTATATGACAAGTATGCATCCGAACTGGTGAAGGAGTTCATGTCTGCTGAAGATGGAGCAGGTCTGAAGCCAGTAACGAAGGATGGAAAAATATACGCCATGGTGAGTTTCCCAGGCTCGCTGGATTCCTCGGATATGATCTGGATTCGTCAGGACTGGCTGAAAAAGGTTGGTCTTGAGGCACCTAAAACCATGCAGGATGTCATCCAGATTGCGGAATCCTTTACCTTCGAAGATCCAGACGGAAATGGCAAAGATGATACGTACGGTATTGCCTTAAACAAGGATTTACCTATTAATGCGTTCTTGCTCGGTTATCATGGTTATCTCGAAACCTGGATTAAGGATGCTTCAGGTCAAGTCGTGAATGGAACGATCCAACCAGAAGTGAAAGAAGGATTGCGTGAGCTTCAGACTCTGTATCAGAAGGGTGTGCTTGATCCCGAATTTGGCGTGAAGGATTTTGCTAAAATGATGGAGGATGTGAATGCAGGCAAGTCAGGCATGTTCTTCCTGCCACAATGGGCACCTTTTCAGGTTAGCAGCATGATTAAAAAAGACAAAAACATCGACTGGATGGCTTACCCGGTTCAATCGATTGATGATCAACCAGCCAAAACACAGAATCATCTTAGTCTGGGCGGTATATTTGCCGTTCGTAAAGGCTACGAGCATCCAGAAGCGTTGATTAAACTGCTTAATTTCCAGGCTGAAAAAATGTTCGGTGAGTCTGCGAAGGAAGAACGGGCTGCTTACTTAAATGGACTGACAGGTCTTGGTTTTCATAATGCAACGGTCTCTAACCTGCCAGCCAACAAAAATGTGAAGGCGCAGGACGAAGTAGAGCAGGCGCTCAAAACTGGAGATACGTCCGGATTGGAACTCGAAGCGAAGCTGTTCTATGACGATATTATGGATTATCGGAATGGGAATCTCGACAAGTGGCATATGGAGCGTATCTTTGGCCCAGAGAGTTCACAAGGTGTGATTAAATATTATCGGGATAATGACCTCATTGTCATGAATGAATTCATCTATGCACCGACGAGAACAATGAATACGAAGCAAGCTACACTGGATAAACTGAGAGCCGAGACGTTTCTGAAAATCATCTATGGAAACTTGTCGATTGACGAGTTTGATAATTTCGTAGCCAATTGGAAGAAACTTGGCGGGGATCAAATCACACAGGAAGTGAATGAAACGATCGCTGCTAACCAATAGCATGATTGATTCATATTATCCAAGAATGGAACATGAAAAATGGTGCGCTCCTTAAAGGGAGGCACCATTTTTTTGCTTCTAATTATTTGCGTTTCAGTAGCAGAACTCCACTGATGGTTGACGTTTTCTGGCGGTATACCACTTTGAATCCAATATCATTGTCCAGCAAGCAGTTCAGTGCATTGATCAACCGTGCACCAGGAACCAGTGTGAATGTACATGGAGACGTATTACCAATCACACGTACACTTTGGATTCTGCGCGCAGAACCGGGAATGAGCGGATTTCTGGACCAATAGATTAATACCAGATCCGGTTGTGGAACAGCATTGACACGAGCCATACTAATCATCTCTTTTCTATTAAAGGTTCTTAATAGTAGATGAAAAGTAGAGGAAAGGGTGCTAGACGGAAGTCATGCTGTTCAATAAATAGACTTTACTTATTCGTAGAATGCTGTTTGGATGGCAACTTGTCCCCTGGTGTTCCCTTGCCGTTGTTTTTATTGTGACGCGCTTTTTCGGCATTTTCGTTAACTTTTTTCACAAAATCTTGAGTACTTTCCATTATAAATTACAGCTCCTTCCATAAGCAAAATGTGTATTCCTGATTGTTAATATAACCACTGGAAAGTGATTTTATTTTGGTGACATCGTTAAATTTAATTGTGATTCCACATTCCTAGGTCAATTGGGACATACTGGACATGGGAAGTTCATGCGTCTAAACTAGATAGACCAGACATACTAAGAAGGGATGCGCAGATTTAAACCATGTTGCAGAAATTCGGGTTTACACAATATGAAAGTCAGGTATACGAGGCTATATTTGCACAGGATGAACCTCTTGATGCTACATCGATCGTAAATTACTCCAACGTTCCCAAAGCCAAAATCTATGAAGTGCTTAATCGCCTGATCGACAAGGGAACGGTGCTGACAACGATGGATGGGAAGAAAAAACTATATATGGCTGTGGATCTTCAGTCCATTATTCATAAGATCAAGGCTGATTTTGAGAAAGATATTGAGGAATTGAAAAGTTACAAAATCAAACGTACATTTACGGATGAGCATATTTGGACGTTAAAAGATGAGTCGTCCATCGCATCGAATATCGAACAGCTTATCGAGGAAGCAGATTCATCAATTCTTTTTCTGGCCTGGAATGAGCGAATGGAGAAATATCGTACACTGCTGGAGCAGAAGGAAAAGCAGGGCGTGTACGTTGAAGTGCTTGCCGTTGGGGGAATGGAGACATCCTTAAACCGGATATACTCGTTGATTCCATTGCTTGATGCGCCGGAACCTTCACAACTGCTTATTGTGGATCATGCATATCTGCTGTTTGCGGGTGTGGAGCACGATTCATGGCGAGCGATCAAGACGATGTCCAAACCGATTGTCAAAGCGATGACTGATTATTTCTACCATGATGTTGCGCTTACTCAAATTACCAAAAAATACGGTGACCAACTGTTACAGGATGCTGAAATCGAGAAACTGCTCACCAGATTGATCTATTAAAACTATTCTCTTGGAGAATAGTTTTTTTGTTATATCTTTGTTTGAAAATATTCATGAAAATAACTATTGAAACTTTCAATCTTATGGGTTACTATCGTAGTTGTAACTTTTTTGAGGAGGATTCAAAAATGAATAAGAAAGTATATGTGCTTGCTATCGCAGCATTTGTGGTCGGAACCGTTGAACTGATCTTGGGCGGAATTCTGGACCTGATTGCTACGGATCTTCGTCTTTCCCTGGCTAAAGCCGGGTATTTAATTTCTATTTTCTCACTTGTCTATGCGTTGTCTGCGCCGATTTTATTAAATATGACGGCCAGATTCGAGCGTAAAAAAGTATATATGTGTACGCTGTTTGTATTTCTAATCAGTAATCTGATCTCTGCATTCAGTACCAGCTTTTATATGCTGATGGCGGGCAGAGCGCTCGGAGCCGCCACGGGCTCACTTATTTTTGTACTCTCCCTGACCCTTGCAGCTCGCATTGTGGAACCACAATATAAAGGACGCGCCGTGGGGATCATTACCATGGGAGGTAGTGCATCACTTATCCTGGGTGTACCTCTTGGAATCTTTGTAGGTAACTTGGCAGGCTGGCGTGAGGTGTTTATGTTGATCGCTGTTCTGACCGCAGTGGTTATGGTGGCCATCTGGATTGCGATGGATCGTGTGCAGCCGATTCCTGCGGTATCCTTGAAGAAACAGCTTACGGCTCTGTGGAATCCTAAAATGTTGGCAATCCATGCGACAACTTTACTTGTGCTTGCGGGTCATTTGACTTTATATGCGTATTTTACACCGTTTCTGCAAGAAACGCTGGGAGCCAGCGCCACGATGGTTACCTTTATCTATATGATGTTTGGGATCGCTGCTGTTGCAGGTGGAGGCATAGGTGGCATGTTATCCGATCGTCTGCATCCTGCTAAAGCCATTGTCCTTGTGCTGATTCCTTTTATCATAAGTATGGCTGTCATTCCGTTCAGTGTGGGATTACCTTTGATCGCCTTCTTGTTATTGTTAAGCATCTGGAGTGCACTGAGCTGGACCGTTACGCCTGTACAAAATAGTCTGATTATCAAAACGTCACCGGAAACAGCCGAAACGCTAATCAGCACCAACTCAGGTATTGCACATGCAGGTATTGCACTGGGTACTTATATCGGTGGCATGGTGATTGATCACTCATCGATTCTGAACACCGGATGGGTTGGTTCTGTTCTGATTCTGCTTGGTTTGCTGTCTGCCATCTATGCCATTAGCGTGAAGGAAAAAACCGTTCAGGCGGTTGCTTAGAATAAAGAAATTAGACAGCAGCTTGAACCTCTGCATTCCCATAGTCTAATGGGTGTAGAGGTTTTTTTGCTGTTTCACTAGAGTACGCGTCAGTAGATTAAACCATTTTCATATCAAGAAAAACTTGCTTTATTCATACTAATCTATATAATTAAAATAGTTTTTAAAAGTATTATTTAATGTGAATTACATGATGTGTATTGAGGGAGCGGTGATCATGACTACGAAGACGGAAAAACAAAAAATGCTGGATGGCGAGCTGTACATGGCTTCGGATCTTCAATTGTCTGAGGACAGAGAGTATGCAAGGAAAATGACTCGGACGTTTAATCAAACGAAGGAAACGGACGGTGAGCTTCGCACCAAGTTATTGAAGGAACTGTTTGGATCAACAGGTGAACACCTAGGCATGGAACCTAATATTCATGTGGATTATGGATATAACATTCATGTAGGCAATCATTTTTATGCCAACT